>NZ_JAOWFA010000034.1:0-27500 GCF_030333885.1 Citrobacter sp. Cf132 | reverse complement strand
CCGTTTCCAGTAGTTATCCCCCTCCATCGGGCAGTTTCCCAGACATTACTCACCCGTCCGCCACTCGTCACCCAAGGAGCAAGCTCCTCTGTGCTACCGTTCGACTTGCATGTGTTAGGCCTGCCGCCAGCGTTCAATCTGAGCCATGATCAAACTCTTCAATTTAAGTTTGATGCTCGTGAATTAAACTTCGTAATGAATTACGTATGTTCACTCAGAGACTTGGTATTCATTTTTCGTCTTGCGACGTTAAGAATCCGTATCTTCGAGTGCCCACACAGATTGTCTGATAAATTGTTAAAGAGCAGTTGCGACGCGCTTTAGCGCTCTGTCGCGAGGTGGCGTATATTACGCTTTCCTCTTTCAGAGTCAACCCTCATTTTCAGGTTTTTCTCTTCAACCGAACCGGCTGTTTGCGTGAAGTGATTCACATCCGCCGTGTCGATGGAGGCGCATTATAGGGATCCCATTTTTTAGCACAAGTATTTTTTGGATCTTTTTTTCTGAATGCTTGTTTTTCACTCCTTTCGCTACATTCCTGCGCAATTTGACTGATTTTTGATAGCTAAACCACTTGCACAGTCTCAATAATCCAACCAAAGTCTTCATTACTGCTCTATTTTCGTTGAGGTAAACATGTCTGATGTACTGCGTCCTTATAAGGATCTTTTCCCACAGATCGGAAATCGCGTGATGATCGACACCAGTAGTGTCGTCATTGGTGATGCTCGTTTAGCTGATGATGTCGGAATTTGGCCACTGGTTGCCATTCGTGGCGACGTTAACTATGTACAAATTGGTGCCCGTACAAACATCCAGGACGGCAGCGTTCTCCATGTCACGCATAAATCCACGTCTAATCCGCAAGGTAATCCACTGATCGTGGGTGAGGACGTTACGGTTGGTCATAAAGTCATGCTACACGGCTGTATCATTGGCAACCGTGTATTAGTCGGCATGGGATCGATTCTGCTGGATGGCGTAGTCGTAGAAGACGACGTTATGATTGGGGCTGGTAGCCTGGTTCCACAAAACAAACGCCTGGAAAGCGGATATCTGTACCTGGGAAGCCCGGTTAAGCAAATCCGTCCATTAAGCGATGAAGAGAAAGCAGGCTTACAATATTCAGCTAACAACTATGTTAAGTGGAAAGACGAGTATTTAAGTCAGAGTAACCACACCCAACCTTGAGCATCTTCCTGCTGGGCCTGGATCAATGCTTCAGCTTCTTCTTCCAGATCCCAGCGATGCTGTTGAAATATTTCCAACCACTGCTCAGGCGTGTCGCCGCCAAAGCGGGACGCCATAATCTCTCCAGATATGGCACATGTTAACTGCATACCATGAACCATCGCCGGAAACACAACGGCGTTAACATCCGTGCGCCATTCTTCCCGATCGGGAAACTGGATCGCCTGATTCATGCCGACAATTCCTGTTGCATGCTTTTTATGACAGGCTCCACCTGTGGCAAAACGCCATGCCAAAGTAAAACTGCATGCGCAGCCTGCCCCACCAGCATCCCCAGGCCATCGGCATAATGTTTCGCCCCATGCGAAACACACCAGGAAAGAAACGGTGTGTTCCCTTTCTGATAAAACATGTCATAACAATAAACCGAAGGGTGGATAAGAGATGCTGGAATAGCTGGTATCTCACCGCTCATTCCGCTGGATGTGGCATTGATGATCAAATCAAAACTGCAATTATCAAGATCGTCCATTCCCACCGCCTGCACGCTGCCGGTGTGGTAGAAAATTTGTGCCAGTTCTTCAGCGCGCGAAGCGGTACGGTTAACAATAGTCACCGCACAATCCATAGAAAGAAGAGGTAATAAAACTCCACGGGATGCACCACCCGCACCAATCAGCAGAACTCGCGATCCGGTATGAATGAAAGATAAACGCTCAAGATCGCTTAATAAGCCGATACCATCCGTGTTGTCTCCCAGTAAACGCCCATCCTCCAGCCGTTTAAGGGTGTTGACCGCTCCAGCAAGCGATGCCCGCTCCGTTAGTTCATCAGCACGTGCAAACGCCTCTTCTTTAAAAGGCACAGTGACATTTGCCCCTTTCCCGCCCTCAGCAAAAAAAGCGTTCAGCGTATTCACAAAATCATTGATGGGCGCCAGTACACGCCCATAGGAATGATCAATCTTCAACTGCTCTGCAAATTGCTGATGAATAAAGGGCGATTTACTGTGCGCTATCGGATTACCAAAAACAGCATAGGCTTCTTTCATATTACCCCTGTCGAAACTGTTCACCCGTCAGAGCATCACGGATCTCCGAAGGATTCAAACGGCCTCCGGTCTCCCCCTCAACCACAGGAAAGTCTGTACCAAACTGCGCACGGACTTCCTCAACCGTTCTGCAAGGCGGTAAGCCACTCAGATTAGCACTGGTAGAGACCAATGGTTTGCCATAAGTCTGGCACAATGCAACCACCAGCGGATGATCGGTGACACGCACGGCCAGCGAGTCAAAACGACCGGTCAACCAACGAGGCGTAGTCGCGGGCGCCGGGAAAACGAAAGTAACAGGCCCTGGCCAGCGGGCGAACACAGCCTCACGTTGGGCCTCGGTGAGCATGCTATCGTCGATATAGGGTTTAAGCTGGTCAAAGCTTGCCGCAATCAAAATTAAACCTTTATCGACTGGGCGTTGTTTTAACTCTAACAGACGGGTAACAGCCGTTTCGCTGTCGGGATCGCAACCGACACCGAAAACAGCTTCAGTTGGATAGGCGATGACTTTTTCTTGTTTCAGAACCGCTATCGCCGCAGCGATAGCGTCTGTGGGCAGGTTATTATTCACTTTTTTATTCCGCCGAAATCGGCTTTCCACATTGTTTACTGGCACAGAAATGCTTCACACCCTGTGCGGTTTTCTTTTCGATGAGAAGCGGATAATGACACTCAGGACATTCTCCGGATAACGGTTTGAAGTTAATGACAAACTGGCACTCCGGATAGCGATCGCAGGAGTAGAAGGTTTTGCCATAACGGGAACGCCGCTGGACAAGATGACCAGTCTGGCATTGAGGACAGACTATTGCTGTTTCATCAGGCTTGTCGATGAGCTCGGTGTGATCGCACGCAGGATAGTCACTGCATCCAATGAACATACCGAATCGTCCCTGTCTCAGCACCAGCTCAGCGCCACATGCAGGACAAAGCTTACCCTCCAGAACTTTGACAATATGTCCGTCCGCGGAAGATTTCAGCGGACGGATGTAATCGCATTCTGGATAGTGTGAACAACCGAGAAACGGACCGTGTTTCCCGGAACGAATAACCAATTCAGCCCCGCATTGTGGGCAGGGCTCATTTTTACGCACCGTGAACAGTGCTGATTTAGCCATAACAACTCATACTGAATGAAGATTGATTAGTGCAGCATACCTTCATTCACTTCAAAGAGTAATTCTTCCATTTGCTGATAGGCATTTTCACAACCTGGAATGTTGAATAGCACCATCAGGATTACCCACTTAAGATCTTCCAGATCGAACTCTGCCGTATCCAGCGCGAGTACACGCTCAATGACCATTTCTCGCGTTTCGAGGTTTAGCACCTGAATCTGCTCCAGGAATAGCAGGAATCCTCTACAGCTTGCATCCAGTCGATCGCACTCTTCCGCAGTATAAATACGTATAGAAAGAGGGTCAGATGCCAGTTGCATTGGTTCAGCAAGGCCATCCTGATAGTCAGCAAGCTTTTCCAGCCAAAGTAACGCGTTGTAAATGTCTTCACGATCAAAACCAGCGTCGGTAAGATCCCGTTCCAGTTTGTCCTGATCCACACGCAGCTCAGCTTCGTTATGGATATATGTCTCAAACAAATACATTAGTACGTCGAACATGGCATGCCCTCCTCAATCGGACATAGCCGCCGGGTACAGCTGCGATCCACCCTGCTAACTCCAGTTCGAGCAGTTGAGCCACTACCTCTGGCACAGGTTGGCCGGCACGTTCAGCGACGACGTCAACAGGTGTTACCTCATCTCCTACGTTAGCCAGGAGCTCCGGAAATGGCAATGCCACCTCTTCGTGATCTGGCGAATAAATTGATTTTTCAGGTTCATCTGGCAACCATTGCAGCCCATATTGCAAATTTTCAAGAATTTCCTCTGGTGTCGTCACAAGCATGGCTCCCTGCTGAATTAGCCAATGCGGGCCTTCACTTCCCGGGCTCCCAATCGGCCCTGGTAAAGCAAACACCTCCCGCCCTTGTTCCAGTGCACAGCGAGCAGTAACCAGTGACCCGCTACGCTGTGCAGCTTCGACGACCAGTACACCTTTACTTAGACCACTGATAATGCGATTTCGTCGGGGAAAATTGCGTGGCAAAGGGAGCGTATCTAATGGGAACTCAGACACCAGTGCACCACCTGCCTCAATCAGTCGCTGAGCAAGACGGATATGCTGTCGTGGGTGAATGGTCTCAAGTCCATTTCCCAGCACCGCAATACTTGTGCCTTGTCGGTTTATCGCAGCACTGTGTGCCACGCCATCAATTCCCCGGGCCAGACCGCTGGTGATCGTCACACCACATGCTGCAAGCTTTTCACAAAACAATCGCCCCCAGCGTTCGCCATACCAGGAGTGCTGTCTGCTGCCGACAACGGCCACCTGGAACGAGCGAAGACATGCGGGATTTCCTGCGACAAAAAGCACCCCAGGATAATCCTCAATCGCACGGAGCTGTGGCGGGTAATGCTCGCTGTCGGCAACCACAAAATGGTGGTTAGGCTGTTCAAGCCAGCGCAACGTTTTTTCCAGCGTCAGATCCGAAAAGGTTAAAAAGCGCCTTGCCTGCCGCGGAGAGAATCCTGCCTGCAGGAGTACCGCGTTGCTAATCGACGGTTGAGTATTGAGCCAGTGGGCAATGCGCACCATCTCATCACCATACAGTTCATTCACTTGCGCTAAACGTAGCCAAATTTCGATTTGGGTCATCCTTGTCCCCCTGCCACAAGCAGTCCTGGCAATCTTTGCGATTGGTCACTGATGCTGTCAATCAGAGGGGGTTTTGTCTAGAATAGAGGTAATAATCTTTTCAACTCCTGAACACAACTCTGGATAACTATGTCAGTTTTGCAAGTGTTACATATTCCGGACGAGCGCCTTCGCAAAGTCGCAAAACCGGTCGAAGAAGTGAATGCAGAAATTCAGCGCATCGTTGATGATATGTTCGAAACGATGTATGCCGAAGAAGGTATCGGTCTGGCAGCAACACAGGTTGATATTCATCAGCGCATCATCGTTATTGATGTCTCTGAAAACCGCGACGAGCAGTTGGTTCTCATTAACCCAGAGCTGCTGGAAAAAGACGGCGAAACCGGCATTGAAGAAGGCTGCCTATCTATTCCTGAACAGCGTGCGTTAGTACCACGCGCAGAGAAAGTAAAAATTCGTGCGCTCGATCGCAACGGCAAATCTTTTGAACTGGAAGCCGATGGCCTGCTGGCTATCTGCATTCAACATGAAATGGATCACCTCGTCGGTAAACTGTTTATCGATTATCTGTCTCCGTTGAAGCAACAACGCATTCGTCAGAAAGTTGAAAAACTCGACCGCCTGAACGCCCGAGCTTAAGGACAAGAATCAACGTGTCAGACTCACTACGTATTATTTTTGCGGGTACACCTGACTTTGCAGCGCGTCATCTCGACGCGCTGTTGTCTTCTGGACACAACGTCGTTGGCGTGTTTACCCAACCGGACCGCCCGGCGGGACGCGGTAAAAAGCTGATGCCCAGCCCGGTCAAAGTGCTGGCGGAAGAAAAAGGGATACCGGTTTTCCAACCTGTCTCTCTTCGCCCTCAGGAAAACCAGCAGCTGGTTGCTGATTTACGCGCAGACGTGATGGTGGTGGTGGCATATGGCCTGATTCTGCCAAAAACCGTACTGGAAATGCCGCGTCTGGGTTGTATCAACGTTCACGGCTCCCTGCTTCCACGCTGGCGTGGTGCAGCACCGATCCAGCGCTCACTGTGGGCAGGTGACACCGAAACAGGTGTAACCATCATGCAGATGGATGTTGGCCTCGACACCGGAGATATGCTGCTTAAGCTGTCTTGCCCGATTACGGCAGAAGATACCAGCGGTTCGTTATACGATAAGCTGGCAGATTTGGGGCCGCAGGGGCTGATTGAAACGCTAAAACAGCTGGCTGCCGGCACAATAAAACCGGTGGTACAAGATGAATCACTGGTTACGCATGCAGAAAAACTCAGCAAAGAAGAGGCCCGTATCGACTGGTCGCTTTCGGCTGTTCAATTGGAACGCTGCATCCGCGCCTTTAACCCATGGCCAATGAGCTGGCTTGAAATCGACGGTCAACCAGTGAAAGTCTGGCAAGCTTCGGTTATTGCGGAAAACACCCAGGCTGCGCCAGGCACCATTCTGGAGGCAACAAAGCAGGGTATTCAGGTCGCCACGGGTGACGGCATCCTGAATCTCGTCTCTTTGCAGCCTGCAGGTAAAAAAGCCATGAGCGCGCAGGATCTGCTTAATTCACGCCGGGAATGGTTTGTACCCGGTAACCGCCTGGTCTGACGGTTCATCTCTTTAAGCCCGGTGTTTCCGGGCATTTTTATTTTTGCGCTTATGAAAAAACATCTTAATTTACGCAGTATGGCGGCCCAAGCCGTCGAACAGGTTGTCGAAAAAGGACAGTCATTAAGCAACGTGCTGCCCGCCATGCAGCAAAAAGTTGCTGATAAAGACAAAGCGCTGTTGCAGGAACTTTGCTTCGGCGTATTGCGTACACTCTCTCAACTGGAATGGATGATCCAGCAACTCATGGAACGTCCAATGACGGGCAAACAGCGCACCGTACACTACCTGATCATGGTGGGCTTCTACCAACTTCTGCATACTCGTATTCCAGCACACGCCGCGCTGGCTGAGACAGTCGAAGGCGCGGTTGTCATTAAGCGTCCGCAACTGAAAGGGCTGATCAACGGCGTGTTGCGCCAGTTTCAACGCCGTCAGGATGAACTGCTGGCCGAGTTTGCGCAAAGCGATTTGCGCTTCTTACACCCCTCCTGGCTGGTGAAACGTATTAAGAGTGCGTATCCGCAGCAGTGGGAAGCTATTCTTGAAGCCAATAACCAGCGACCTCCGATGTGGCTACGCGTCAATCGTAATCACCATACTCGCGACGCCTGGATAGACCTGCTTACCGCAGCGGGATTAACCGGTTTCCCGCATCCAGACTACCCGGATGCAGTGCGTCTGGAAACACCGGCCCCAGTTCACGCCCTCCCTGGTTTTGACGAAGGTTGGGTCACCGTTCAGGATGCTTCTGCTCAGGGGTGCGTTAAATACCTGCTGCCGAAAGATGGGGAGCAGATTCTCGACCTATGCTGCGCGCCGGGCGGTAAAACGACGCACATTCTGGAAGTTGCTCCGCAAGCTAACGTCATGGCCGTCGATGTGGATGAAAAACGCTTATCGCGCGTTTACGACAATCTGAAACGTCTGGGCATGAAGGCAACCGCAAAACAGGGTGATGGTCGATATCCGCAACAATGGTGTGGCGAGCAACAGTTTGACCGTATTTTGCTGGATGCTCCGTGTTCTGCCACCGGCGTTATTCGTCGCCATCCAGACATCAAATGGCTGCGTCGCGACCGGGATATTGCCGAACTTGCGCAGTTGCAGGCCGAGATCCTGAATGCAACCTGGTTACATCTTAAACCTGGCGGCACGCTGGTTTATGCAACGTGCTCTATCCTGCCAGAAGAAAACCAGCAGCAAATTACCGCCTTCCTGGCACGCACGCCGGATGCGGTATTAAGCGAAACCGGTACGCCGGAAAAACCCGGACGTCAGAATTTACCGGGTGCGGAAGATGGCGATGGCTTCTTTTACGCTAAGCTAATCAAAAAGTGATGAGATAACGGGTCGCGACTGATGAAAATTATCATTCTGGGCGCAGGGCAAGTTGGCGGTACGCTGGCTGAAAACCTGGTCGGAGAGAACAACGATATCACGGTAGTCGATACCAATGGTGAACGTCTGCGCAGCCTGCAGGACAAGTTTGATCTCCGCGTCGTGCAAGGGCACGGTTCACATCCTCGCGTACTGCGTGAAGCTGGGGCCGACGATGCCGATATGCTGGTTGCCGTAACCAGCTCAGATGAAACAAATATGGTTGCCTGCCAGGTAGCTTATTCACTGTTTAATACGCCTAATCGCATCGCCCGTATTCGTTCACCGGATTATGTTCGTGATGCGGACAAGCTATTCCAATCCGATGCGGTACCTATCGATCACCTGATTGCGCCGGAGCAACTGGTTATCGATAGCATTTATCGACTGATTGAATATCCGGGTGCATTACAGGTGGTGAATTTTGCCGAAGGTAAAGTCAGTCTGGCAGTAGTAAAAGCCTATTACGGCGGGCCGCTTATCGGTAATGCGCTGTCAACAATGCGTGAACATATGCCGCACATCGATACCCGCGTTGCGGCGATTTTCCGTCATGACCGACCAATCCGTCCACAAGGTTCTACGATCGTTGAAGCGGGTGATGAAGTCTTCTTTATTGCGGCATCACAGCATATTCGCGCCGTAATGAGTGAACTGCAGCGTCTGGAAAAACCGTACAAACGCATTATGTTAGTAGGCGGCGGTAATATCGGAGCGGGTCTTGCACGTCGTCTGGAAAAAGATTACAGCGTCAAACTGATCGAACGTAATCAACAGCGAGCATCCGAACTTGCAGAGAAACTGCAAAATACGATCGTCTTTTTTGGTGATGCTTCGGATCAAGAGTTACTGGCCGAAGAACATATCGATCAAGTTGATCTGTTCATCGCAGTGACCAACGATGATGAAGCGAATATCATGTCGGCGATGCTTGCCAAACGGATGGGTGCCAAGAAAGTGATGGTGTTAATCCAACGCAGAGCATACGTCGATCTGGTGCAAGGTAGCGTGATCGATATTGCTATTTCACCGCAGCAGGCGACCATCTCCGCGCTGCTCAGTCACGTACGTAAAGCTGACATTGTCGGTGTTTCTTCACTACGCCGTGGCGTCGCGGAAGCCATTGAAGCCGTCGCACACGGGGATGAAACAACATCTCGGGTTGTGGGACGTTCAATTGATGAAATTAAACTTCCCCCTGGAACCATTATTGGCGCCGTTGTGCGTGGTAATGATGTGATGATTGCCAACGATAACCTGCGCATTGAGCAGGGCGATCACGTAATTATGTTCCTGACAGATAAAAAGTTTATTACCGACGTCGAGCGGCTATTCCAGCCAAGTCCTTTCTTCCTGTAATAATTTGGGCGCTAATACAGCGCCCTTTTTATTTCCCTTTATATTTCATGGTCTAATAAATCTTCCTTTCGGCAATACATAAATGGAAATTGCCTAAACATTTGTTAAACTTATAAACGTCAGCTGCATAGGGAGAATAAAATGAGCATTATTAAAGAGTTTCGCGAATTCGCGATGCGCGGGAATGTTGTCGATTTGGCAGTGGGTGTCATTATTGGTGCGGCATTCGGTAAGATTGTTTCATCACTGGTTGCCGATATCATCATGCCGCCACTGGGGTTGTTAATTGGTGGGATTGATTTTAAACAGTTTGCTTTAACGCTACGTGATGCACAGGGAGACATCCCTGCCGTGGTCATGCATTACGGTGTATTTATTCAGAATGTCTTCGATTTCATTATTGTTGCGTTTGCTATCTTTATGGCAATCAAACTGATCAACAAACTGAACCGTAAAAAAGCGGAGGAGCCAGCAGCACCGCCAGCTCCATCGAAAGAAGAAGTATTACTGAGTGAAATTCGTGACCTGCTGAAAGAACAGAATAACCGCTCTTAAACACTCACTGAAACAAGAAGGCCAGTGGTAAAAAAGTTAATTACTTTCTTGCCACTGGCCTCCCAGTTACCCCGATTGCCATGTTTGCCTTTACGTAGATAACTTCCTTTCCCTTTCTTATTTTTCTCAACGCGCTGTCTGAACAGTGGGTCATGCAGAAGCGCCTCAATGGCGTTGTCCTTTATCTGCCCTTTGGTGTGCTGATAACGACTCATAATATCTCCAGTTTGTAGTAATTTACGCCGCGAGTGTAGACCCGGCAGTTCAAGAAATCAACAGCCTGATGTTGTTCCACTGGCGCCTTGCTCAAGAGCTTCAAGAATAGAGCAGTACACGCTGCTGTGTGCCTTGCCGCAGCATGCATCATTCAATCGCTGCAGAGACCGCTGCATCGTCTGAAGTTCGGCAATACGTGCTTCGACTTCTTGCAGTCTTTCCTGGACGATCCCTTTTGATTCCTGACAGGTATGGTGTTCGGGATCAACACGGATCGAAAGCAATTCGCGGATCGACTCCAGAGTGAAACCAAGCTGGCGGGCATAACGAATAAACTTCAGGCGCTGAAGATCGCTTTCTGTATAGAGGCGAAATCCGCCTTCAGTACGCACTTCATGCTCCATCATCTGCTGCTTTTCATAGTAGCGGATAGTATCTGGCGTCACGTCAGCCAGTTTCGCTATTTCACCAATTCGGTACATGCTCTCTCCGCTATTCATCGTTGATCTTTTTTAGCAGCTTATCTGCGTAGTCACCGCGCAAAAACTCGGTACTGAGTCCAGCCTGCCGAAGTTTAAGTTCCAGCAACGACAGTCTTCGGCTCACCTCCGGATAACTTGGATCATCTTTGCGGATCCCCGCGAGTATTTCAAGCAGCTGTATTGCTTCTCTGCGTTGCTCGAGCTCAGGAGGAAGGCAACCTGCATTTTTTAATAAACGGTATCCAGCTCGGAGTTCAGGCGGGACATGGGTGTCATCGTCAAGAGTCAGCGGTTCACCAGTTCCCGGTAAATCATCAAACTCACCTTTAGATTGTGCATCAATAATATGGCGCTCTGCCCACTGGTCCAGTAACCACATACAACACTCCAGGGGATGAACAAAAAGAGTACAGATATTGTAGATAAGTGGGGATATGACGGATATAAAAAAACCCGCCGAGGCGGGTTTTTTTACGTTACTACAGATTACTCTGCAGCAGCTTCTGTTTTCTCTGAACGATCAACCAGCTCGATGTATGCCATCGGCGCGTTGTCGCCTGCACGGAAACCACACTTCAGAATGCGAGTGTAACCACCGGCGCGGCTCGCGAAACGCGGGCCCAGTTCGTTAAACAGTTTTGCCACGATCTCGTTATCACGAGTACGGGCGAATGCCAGACGACGATTAGCTACGCTATCAGTCTTGGCAAGAGTAATCAGCGGCTCAACTACGCGACGCAGCTCTTTCGCTTTCGGCAGAGTCGTCTTGATGATTTCATGACGAACCAGTGAACCTGCCATATTGCGGAACATAGCCTGGCGATGGCTGCTGTTGCGGTTCAGTTGACGACCACTCTTACGATGGCGCATGACCTTATCCTTCTCAGTAAAACCTTAACCTGTGATCCGGTTACTCGTCAGCGATGCTTGCCGGTGGCCAGTTTTCCAGGCGCATGCCCAGAGACAGTCCACGGGAAGCCAGCACGTCTTTAATCTCGGTAAGAGATTTTTTACCAAGGTTAGGCGTCTTAAGAAGCTCAACCTCAGTACGCTGTACCAGATCACCGATATAGTGGATAGCTTCTGCTTTGAGGCAGTTAGCAGAGCGGACAGTCAATTCCAGATCGTCAACAGGGCGCAGCAGGATCGGATCGAATTCTGGTTTCTCTTCTTTAACTTCCGGCTGACGTACATCACGTAAATCAACGAAAGCTTCCAGTTGTTCAGCCAGAATGGTAGCCGCACGACGAATCGCCTCTTCAGGATCGATTGTGCCGTTGGTTTCCATTTCGATGACCAGCTTGTCCAGGTCGGTACGCTGTTCTACACGCGCTGCTTCAACATTGTAGGCAATACGCTCTACAGGGCTGTAGCATGCGTCGACCAGCAGACGGCCGATTGGGCGCTCATCTTCTTCCGAATGAATTCGGGTAGAAGCCGGCACATAACCACGACCGCGCTGAACTTTGATACGCATGCTAATAGATGCATTCTCATCGGTCAGGTGGCAGATCACGTGCTGTGGCTTGACGATTTCGACATCACCATCATGGGTAATGTCGGCTGCAGTCACAGGGCCAATGCCAGATTTATTCAAGGTAAGAATAACATCATCTTTACCCTGAACTCTCACCGCCAGCCCTTTCAGGTTGAGCAGGATTTCCAGGATATCTTCCTGAACGCCTTCTTTGGTGCTGTACTCATGTAGTACACCATCAATCTCAACCTCGGTCACCGCGCAACCCGGCATCGATGAGAGCAGAATACGGCGCAGTGCGTTACCCAAAGTATGGCCAAAGCCACGCTCTAAAGGCTCAAGGGTCACCTTGGCGTGCGTCGAACTCACTTGCTCGATATCTACCAGGCGCGGTTTTAGAAACTCTGTCACAGAACCCTGCATTGTGTCCTCTCTTTGGTACTAAGCTTTACTTGGAGTAAAGCTCGACGATCAGGTGTTCGTTAATGTCCGCAGACAGATCAGAACGCTCCGGCTTACGCTTGAACGTACCTTCCATCTTGCCAGCATCAACTTCCAGCCAGGTTGGCTTTTCACGCTGCTCAGCCAGCTCCAGAGCGGCTTTCACGCGAGACTGCTTCTTCGCTTTCTCACGAATGCTAACAACGTCATTCGGACTAACCTGATAAGAAGCGATGTTAACAACACGACCGTTTACCATAATTGCTTTATGGCTGACCAGCTGACGTGCTTCTGCACGAGTGGCACCGAAGCCCATACGGTATACAACGTTGTCCAGACGACCTTCCAGCAGACCCAACAGGTTTTCACCGGTGTTGCCTTTCAGACGTGCTGCTTCTTTGTAGTAGTTACGGAACTGACGCTCCAGCACACCGTAGATACGGCGAACTTTTTGCTTTTCACGCAACTGCACACCATAGTCAGACAGACGCGGTTTACGCGCACCGTGCTGGCCAGGAGCTTGTTCAATTTTACACTTGGTATCGATCGCGCGAACGCCAGACTTAAGGAATAAGTCAGTGCCCTCACGACGGCTCAGCTTGAGCTTAGGACCCAAATATCTTGCCATTTTCTTTCTCCAACAATCCTAGAAACGACAGCGTTATACGCGACGTTTTTTCGGCGGACGACAACCGTTATGAGGGATCGGAGTCACATCAGTAATATTAGTGATGCGGAAACCAGCGGCGTTCAGAGCACGAACAGTAGATTCGCGACCTGGACCCGGTCCTTTGACCATAACTTCCAGATTCTTGATACCGTATTCTTTTACGGCTTCAGCGCAACGCTCTGCTGCAACCTGAGCTGCAAACGGAGTGGATTTGCGAGAACCACGGAAACCGGAACCACCGGCTGTTGCCCAACCCAGTGCGTTACCCTGACGATCAGTAATGGTAACGATGGTGTTGTTAAAAGAAGCATGGATATGAGCCACGCCGTCAGAGACTTGTTTTCTTACACGTTTACGTGCACGAATTGGTGCCTTTGCCATTATTCAATCACCCCGATTATTTCTTGATCGGTTTGCGCGGACCCTTACGGGTACGTGCGTTGGTCTTGGTACGCTGACCGCGAACCGGGAGACCACGACGATGACGCAAACCGCGATAGCAACCAAGGTCCATAAGGCGCTTGATGCTCATGCTAACTTCACGGCGCAGATCACCTTCAACGACAAATTTGGCAACTTCGTCACGCAGCGTGTCGATTTGTTCTTCAGACAGCTCACTGATCTTAACATCTTCAGCGATACCCGCGGCAGCCAGAATGGCTTTAGAACGGGTCTTGCCGACGCCGTAGATCGAAGTTAATGCGATCACAGCATGTTTCTGATCAGGAATGTTAATGCCTGCTATACGGGCCACTATGCACTCCTACTATTTAATATGTACGCACCATGCTGAAAAGCCCGTTTTCAGGATACTCAAATGGAAACGCACAGACATACAAAAGATTGGCTGGCTAATCTAGCCAGCTCAACCCAACTTTGCAAGAAAAATATGCGAATAAATCAGCCTTGGCGCTGTTTATGCTTCGGCTCGGCACTGCAAATCACACGGATGACACCATCACGCTTAACGATTTTGCAGTTACGGCATAATTTCTTGACGGAAGCACGAACTTTCATTTTTACTCTCCGTAACTTCTCGGGCGACTGTTAACGGCCGTAGCCTTTCAGATTCGCCTTCTTCAATGCAGACTCGTACTGACTTGACATCATCAGAGTTTGCACTTGAGCCATAAAGTCCATAATCACGACAACAACGATAAGCAGTGAGGTCCCACCGAAGTAGAACGGTACTTTCATTGCATCACGCATGAACTCCGGGATCAGGCAGATAAAGGTAATGTAGAGCGCACCAACCAAAGTCAGGCGAGTCATTACTTTATCGATATACTTCGCCGTTTGCTCTCCCGGACGAATTCCTGGTACAAATGCACCGGACTTCTTCAGGTTATCTGCTGTTTCACGCGGGTTGAAAACCAACGCCGTGTAGAAGAAACAGAAGAATATGATTGCAGACGCATAGAGTAACACATAAAGCGGTTGCCCAGGCTGCAAATACAGCGAAATTGTTGTCAGCCAGTTCCAACCAGTCCCGCCCCCGAACCATGACGCGATGGTCGCCGGGAACAGAATAATACTGGAAGCGAAGATTGCCGGGATTACCCCCGCCATATTCACTTTCAGCGGTAAATGTGTGCTCTGTGCAGCATAGACACGACGACCTTGCTGACGTTTCGCGTAGTTTACCACAATGCGGCGTTGACCACGCTCAACAAATACAACAAAGAACGTCACTGCGAATACTAATACTGCAACCAACAGCAACACGAGGAAGTGCAGGTCGCCTTGACGCGCTTGCTCGATAGTATGGGCAATGGCTGGCGGGAGTCCCGCTACAATACCGGCGAAGATAATGATTGAGATACCGTTGCCGATACCACGTTCAGTAATCTGTTCACCCAACCACATCAGGAACATCGTCCCTGTAACCAGACTTACAACAGCGGTGAAATAGAATGCAAAGCCTGGGTTCATCACCAAGCCCTGCATACCAGGCATATTCGGCAGACCGGTAGCAATACCGATCGACTGGAATATTGCCAGCACCAGAGTACCGTAGCGGGTGTACTGGCTGATCTTACGACGACCAGACTCCCCTTCTTTCTTAATTTCTGCCAGCGTTGGATGAACCACCGTCAGCAGCTGGATAATGATCGACGCCGAAATATACGGCATGATCCCCAGAGCAAAGATAGAAGCACGGCTGAGAGCACCACCAGAGAACATGTTAAACATTTCAATGATGGTGCCTCGCTGTTGCTCAAGCAGTTTGGCAAGTACAGCGGCATCAATACCAGGGATCGGAATGAAAGAGCCAATACGGAACACAATCAGCGCGCCGATTACAAACAGCAGTCTGCGTTTCAGCTCGCCTAAGCCACCTTTGGCACTTTGAAAATCTAATCCCGGTTGTTTAGCCATCTGCTACTTATTCCTCGATTTTACCGCCAGCAGCTTCGATAGCAGCACGAGCGCCTTTAGTAACACGCAGGCCACGAACAGTTACCGGAGTAGTGACTTCACCAGCCAGGATCACTTTCGCGAACTCGATCTGGATACCGATAATGTTAGCTGCTTTCAGCGTGTTCAGGTCTACAACACCGCCTTCAACTTTAGCCAGGTCAGACAGACGAACTTCGGCTGTAATCGCTGCTTTACGTGAAGTGAAGCCGAATTTCGGCAGACGACGGTACAGAGGCATCTGACCACCCTCGAAACCGCGACGTACGCCACCGCCAGAACGAGACTTCTGACCTTTGTGACCACGACCACCGGTTTTACCGAGGCCAGAACCGATACCACGACCCAGGCGGCGAGCCGCTTTTTTAGAGCCTTCGGCCGGAGACAGAGTATTTAAACGCATCTCTTACTCCTCAACTTTAACCATGAAGGAAACCGCGTTGACCATACCACGAACAGCAGGAGTATCCTCGCGCTCTACGGTGTGACCAATACGACGCAGACCCAGGCCAAGCAGCGTTGCCTTGTGTTTCGGCAGACGACCGATTGCACTGCGGGTTTGAGTAATTTTAATAGTCTTTGCCATGGTTTATTTCCCCAGAATTTCTTCAACGGATTTACCACGCTTGGCAGCGACCATTTCCGGAGATTTCATATTTTCCAGGCCATCGATAGTTGCACGAACCACGTTAATCGGGTTAGTAGAACCATACGCTTTAGCCAGAACGTTACGAACTCCAGCGACTTCCAGAACGGCGCGCATTGCACCACCGGCGATGATACCGGTACCTTCGGAAGCCGGCTGCATGAATACACGAGAACCCGTGTGAGTACCCTTAACCGGGTGCTGCAGGGTGCCGTGGTTCAGCGCGACGTTAATCATATTGCGACGGGCTTTTTCCATCGCTTTCTGGATCGCTGCTGGAACTTCACGCGCTTTACCGTAACCAAAACCAACGCGACCGTTACCATCACCAACTACAGTCAGAGCTGTGAAGGAGAAAATACGACCACCTTTAACGGTTTTAGATACGCGGTTAACCGCGATCAGCTTTTCCTGCAGTTCGCCAGCTTGTTTTTCGATGTGAGCCATCTTACACCTCTACCTTAGAACTGAAGGCCAGCTTCACGGGCAGCATCTGCCAGTGCCTGGACACGACCATGATATTGGAACCCGGAACGGTCAAAAGAAACATCTTTGATGCCTTTTTCCAGAGCGCGTTCAGCAACAGCTTTACCTACAGCTGCAGCAGCGTCTTTGTTACCGGTGTACTTCAATTGTTCAGCGATAGCTTTTTCTACAGTAGAAGCAGCTACCAGAACTTCAGAACCGTTCGGTGCAATTACCTGTGCGTAAATATGACGCGGGGTACGATGTACCACCAGGCGAGTTGCACCCAGCTCCTGGAGCTTGCGGCGTGCGCGGGTCGCACGACGGATACGAGCAGATTTCTTATCCATAGTGTTACCTTACTTCTTCTTAGCCTCTTTGGTACGCACGACTTCGTCGGCGTAACGAACACCCTTGCCTTTATAAGGCTCAGGACGACGGTAGGCGCGCAGATCTGCTGCAACCTGACCGATCAGCTGTTTATCAGCGCCTTTCAGCACGATTTCAGTCTGAGACGGACATTCTGCAGTGATTCCCGCAGGCAGCTGATGGTCAACTGGGTGAGAGAAACCTAAAGCCAGGTTTACTACATTCCCTTTAACCGCTGCACGATAACCTACACCAACCAGCTGCAGCTTCTTAGTGAAGCCTTCGGTAACACCGACAACCATTGCATTCAGCAGGGCACGCGCGGTACCAGCCTGAGCCCATCCATCAGCGTAACCATCACGCGGACCGAAGGTCAGTGCATTATCTGCATGATTTACTGCAACAGCATCGTTGAGAGTACGAGTCAGCTCGCCGTTTTTACCTTTGATCGTAATAACCTGACCGTTGATTTTTACATCAACGCCGGCAGGAATAACGACCGGTGCTTTAGCAACACGAGACATTTTTTCCTCCGATTAGGCTACGTAGCAGATAATTTCGCCACCAAGACCAGCCTGGCGCGCTGCACGATCAGTCATAACACCTTTAGAGGTAGAAACAACTGCGATACCCATGCCAGCCATAACTTTCGGCAGCTCGTCTTTACGCTTATAAATGCGCAGACCTGGGCGACTGACACGCTGAATGCTTTCTACAACAGCTTTACCCTGGAAATACTTGAGAGTAAGTTCCAGTTCCGGCTTGGTGTCGCCTTCAACTTTAAAATCTTCAATAAAACCTTCTTCCTTCAGCACGTTGGCAATTGCCACTTTCAGCTTGGAGGAAGGCATGGTGACCGCAGCTTTATTCGCGGCCTGACCGTTACGGATACGGGTCAGCATATCCGCGATCGGATCTTGCATGCTCATCTGTCTTTACTCCCGTGATTCAATTGGTAATTACCAGCTAGCCTTTTTCAAGCCTGGTACTTCACCGCGCATGGCGGCTTCACGCAGTTTGATACGGCTCAACCCGAACTTGCCCACATAGCCATGCGGACGACCTGTTTGACGGCAGCGGTTACGCTGACGGGACGGGCTGGAATCACGCGGCAGAGACTGCAGCTTGAGAACTGCGTTCCAACGATCTTCGTCGGTCGCGTTCACATCAGAGATAATAGCTTTCAGTTCAGCGCGTTTTGCGAAGTACTTATCAGCTAAAGCTACGCGCTTTACTTCGCGTGCTTTCATTGATTGCTTAGCCATTCAGTAACCCTACCTTACTTGCGGAACGGGAAGTCAAAGGCAGCCAGCAGAGCACGGCCTTCTTCGTCAGATTTCGCAGTAGTGGTAATGGTAATATCCAAACCACGCACGCGGTCGACTTTATCGTAGTCGATTTCTGGGAAGATGATCTGCTCACGGACACCCATGCTGTAGTTACCACGACCGTCGAAAGACTTAGCGGACAAGCCACGGAAGTCACGGATACGTGGAACAGCAATAGTGATCAGGCGCTCAAAGAACTCCCACATGCGTTCGCCACGCAGAGTTACTTTACAGCCGATCGGATAGCCCTGACGGATTTTGAAGCCTGCAACTGATTTGCGTGCTTTGGTGATCAGCGGTTTTTGACCGGAGATTGCTGTCAGGTCAGCTGCTGCGTTATCCAGCAGTTTCTTGTCAGCGATCGCTTCACCAACACCCATGTTCAGGGTGATCTTCTCGACCCGAGGGACTTGCATGACAGAATTGTAGTTAAACTCAGTCATGAGTTTAGCGACTACTTCGTCTTTGTAGTAATCATGCAGTTTCGCCATCGTACTACTCCAAATTACTTGATAGTTTCGCTGTTAGATTTGAAGAAACGGACTTTTTTGCCGTCTTCGAATCTAAAGCCTACACGGTCAGCCTTGCCGGTTGCCGCGTTGAAGATAGCAAGGTTAGAGATCTGAATAGCTGCTTCTTTCTCTACGATGCCGCCTGGTTGGTTCAGGGCCGGAACCGGCTTCTGATGTTTCTTAACCAGGTTGATACCTTCAACAATGACCTTGCCGGAAGACAGGACATTCTTAACTTTACCGCGTTTACCTTTATCTTTACCGGTTAACACGATAACTTCGTCATCACGACGGATCTTCGCTGCCATGATTCGCTCCTTAGAGTACTTCTGGTGCCAGAGAGATAATTTTCATGAACTTCTCGTTACGAAGTTCACGAGTTACCGGCCCAAAAATACGCGTACCGATAGGTTGCTCGCTGTTATTGTTTAAAATAACGCATGCATTACCATCGAAGCGAATGACAGAACCGTCCGGGCGACGAACACCCTTCTTGGTGCGCACCACTACCGCCTTCAGCACATCACCTTTTTTGACCTTACCACGCGGAATTGCTTCCTTGATGGTGATCTTGATGATATCGCCGACGCCTGCGTAGCGACGGTGCGAGCCACCCAGAACCTTGATACACATTACGCGACGTGCACCGGAGTTGTCGGCGACGTTCAGCATAGTCTGTTCTTGGATCATTTTAGTGCTCCGCTAATGTCAACTACTACTGAGACCCGAAAATCAGGTCGTTAAAAAAGCCCCATATCGGGGGCGCGGCATTATAACACCGCTTCAACGATATGGGTAGAAAAAATAAACGGCTCATCGCTGAGCCGTTTATTCGTTGAGAATGCCTACTGTATTACAGAACGGCTTTCTCTACAACGCGAACCAGCGTCCAGGACTTAGTCTTGGACAGCGGACGGCATTCGCGGATTTCAACCACGTCACCAGTACCGCATTCGTTGTTCTCGTCATGTACGTGCAGTTTGGTCGTACGCTTAATGAATTTACCGTAGATCGGGTGTTTCACAAAACGTTCGATAGCAACAACGATGGATTTCTCCATTTTATCGCTAACAACGCGACCTTGCAGAGTACGGATTTTATCGGTCATTACGCACCCGCCTTCTCAGTCAGTAAAGTCTTAACGCGTGCGACGTCACGACGCACTTGCTTCAACAGGTGAGACTGTTGCAGCTGGCCACTTGCAGCCTGCATACGCAGGTTGAACTGCTCACGCAGCAGATTCAGCAGCTCGGTGTTCAGCTCTTCAACACTCTTCTCACGCAGCTCTTTTGCTTTCATTACATCACCGTCTTAGTTACAAAGGTGGTTTTAATCGGCAGTTTCGCTGCTGCCAGCTTGAATGCTTCACGGGCCAGCTCTTCCGGTACGCCGTCCATTTCATACAGGACTTTACCCGGCTGAATCAAGGCAACCCAATACTCCACGTTACCTTTACCTTTACCCATACGCACTGCCAGCGGCTTTTCAGTGATCGGTTTGTCCGGGAATACACGGATCCAGATCTTACCTTGACGCTTAACTGCACGGGTCATAGCACGACGTGCTGCTTCGATCTGACGGGCAGTCAGACGACCACGGCCAACAGCTTTCAGACCGAAGCTGCCGAAGCTAACATCCGCGCCAGCAGCCAGACCGCGGTTACGGCCTTTGTGCATTTTACGGAATTTTGTACGCTTTGGTTGTAACATCAGCGACGCTCCTTATTTACGGCCTTTACGCTGCTGCTTTTTAGGTTGAGCAGCCGGTTTTTCCGGTTGTTCAACAGCAGCCATACCACCCAGGATCTCGCCTTTGAAGATCCACACTTTAACGCCGATTACACCGTAAGTGGTGTGCGCTTCAGAGGTGTTGTAGTCGATGTCAGCACGCAGAGTGTGCAGAGGTACGCGACCTTCGCGGTACCATTCGGTACGTGCGATTTCCGCGCCGCCCAGACGGCCGCTAACTTCAACTTTGATACCTTTAGCGCCCAGACGCATTGCGTTCTGTACAGCACGCTTCATAGCACGACGGAACATAACGCGACGTTCCAGCTGAGAAGTGATGCTGTCAGCAACCAATTTTGCGTCCAGTTCAGGCTTACGCACTTCGGCGATATTGATCTGAGCAGGAACGCCAGCAATATCCGCTACGACTTTGCGCAGTTTTTCTACGTCTTCGCCTTTCTTACCGATAACGATACCCGGGCGAGCGGTGTGAATGGTCACACGGATGCTCTTAGCCGGACGCTCGATAACGATACGAGATACAGACGCTTTAGCCAGTTCCTTAGTCAGGTACTGACGTACTTTAAAATCGCTGTCCAGGTTGTCAGCGAATTCTTTGGTGTTCGCAAACCAGGTTGAGTTCCATGGTTTTACAATACCCAGGCGAATACCATTAGGATGTACTTTCTGACCCATTGCTAGTCTCCAGAGTCTCAGCGATCGGACACAACCACAGTAATGTGGCTGGTGCGCTTCAGGATGCGATCTGCACGACCTTTTGCACGCGGCATAATGCGCTTCATGCTCGGGCCTTCGTCTACGAAAATTTTCGTAACTTTCAGATCGTCAATGTCAGCGCCATCGTTGTGTTCAGCGTTAGCAATGGCAGATTCCAGGACTTTCTTAACCAGTACAGCCGCTTTCTTATTGGTGTAGGTCAGAATATCCAGAGCCTGCGACACTTTCTTACCGCGAATCAGGTCTGCAACAAGGCGAACCTTCTGAGCAGAAGAACGAGCATGGCGATGTTGAGCTAAAGTTTCCATCTCTTCCTCCTACCTTATTTCTTCTTCGCTTTTTTATCAGCAGCGTGGCCGCGATAAGTACGAGTCGGTGCGAATTCACCCAGTTTGTGACCGACCATTTCGTCGGAAACAAATACCGGAACGTGCTGACGACCATTATGGACAGCGATGGTCAAACCGATCATGTTAGGAAAGATCGTTGAACGACGGGACCAAGTGCGCAGGGGCTTCTTGTCTCCGCTTTCCACCGCTTTCTCTACCTTCTTCAGCAAGTGCAGGTCAATAAAAGGACCTTTCTTGAGAGAACGTGGCATGGCTTATCCTCTAAAATTATTTGCTACGGCGACGTACGATGAATTTATCAGTACGCTTGTTGCTGCGGGTCTTCTTACCTTTGGTCTGAACGCCCCACGGAGTTACCGGGTGCTTACCAAAGTTACGACCTTCACCACCACCATGTGGGTGGTCGACTGGGTTCATCGCAGTACCGCGAACGGTAGGACGAACACCACGCCAGCGTGCAGCACCTGCTTTACCCAGAACGCGCAGCATATGCTCAGCATTGCCAACTTCGCCCAGAGTTGCACGGCAGTCTGCTTCGACTTTACGCATTTCACCAGAACGCAGACGCAGGGTGACATAAGCACCATCACGAGCAACGATCTGAACGTAAGTACCAGCGGAACGTGCCAGCTGACCGCCTTTACCTGGTTTCATTTCTACGTTATGAACGGTAGAACCAACCGGGATATTGCGCATCGGCAGGGTGTTACCTGCTTTGATTGCAGCATCAACGCCAGACTGAATCTGGTCGCCAGCTTTCAGGCCTTTAGGGGCCAGGATGTAACGGCGTTCACCGTCTTTGTACAGAACCAGCGCGATGTTCGCGGAGCGGTTCGGATCGTACTCAAGACGTTCAACAACTGCCGGGATACCGTCTTTGTTGCGTTTGAAGTCAACAATACGATAAGCCTGCTTGTGACCACCACCGATGTGACGAGTGGTGATACGGCCATTGTTGTTACGACCACCGGATTTGCTGTTTTTTTCAACCAGCGGAGCAAAAGGTTTGCCCTTGTGCAGCTCTGGGTTGACCACTTTAACAACGTGGCGACGACCCGGAGATGTCGGTTTACATTTAACAACTGCCATTGTATTACTCCTCCGACTTACTCAGCGCCGCCGACGAAGTCCAGATTCTGGCCTTCCTTCAGGGTGACGTAAGCTTTTTTCCAGTCGCTACGACGACCGATACGCTGTCCGTGACGTTTAACTTTCCCTTTAACTACCAGGGTGTTAACGACTTCGACTTCGACTTCAAACAGTTTCTGCACAGCAGCTTTGATTTCTGCTTTGGTCGCGTCTTTAGCAACTTTGAGAACGATGGTGTTAGTTTTTTCCATCGCAGTAGACGCTTTTTCAGAAACGTGCGGTGCGCGCAGCACTTTCAGCAGACGTTCTTCACGAATCATGCCAGCATCTCCTCAACTTGCTTAACAGCATCAGCAGTCATTACGACTTTGTCGAAGGCGATCAGGCTAACCGGGTCGATACCAGTTGCATCGCGTACGTCAACCTTGTGCAGGTTGCGCGCAGCCAGGAACAGGTTTTCGTCCAGCTCACCGGTGATGATCAGCACATCTTCCAGAGCCATGTCTTTCAGTTTCTGTGCCAGCAGCTTAGTTTTAGGCGCTTCTACAGAGAATGATTCGACAACGATCAGACGATCCTGACGTACCAGTTCGGACAGAATGCTTTTCAGCGCGCCGCGGTACATCTTTTTGTTAACTTTTTGACTGTGGTCCTGTGGACGAGCAGCGAAGGTCACGCCACCTGAACGCCAGATCGGGCTCTTGATAGAACCTGAACGCGCACGGCCGGTACCTTTCTGGCGCCACGGCTTTTTGCCTGAACCAGTTACTTCAGCACGAGTCTTCTGAGCACGAGTACCCTGACGAGCACCAGCTGCATAAGCAACAACAACCTGGTGAACCAGCGCTTCGTTGAAATCACGACCGAAGGTAGTTTCGGAAACAGTCAGCGCGCTCTGCGCGTCTTTCAATACTAATTCCATTGCTATCCCCTTACGCCTTCACAGCTGGTTTAACGATCAGGTCGCAACCGGTCGCACCCGGAACACCACCTTTAACCAGCAGCAGGTTGCGCTCAGCGTCAACACGTACTACGTCCAGGCTCTGAACGGTTACACGTTCGTTGCCCAGCTGACCTGCCATTTTCTTGCCTTTGAACACTTTGCCCGGAGTCTGGTTCTGACCGATAGAACCCGGAACGCGGTGAGACAAGGAGTTACCGTGAGTAGCGTCCTGGGTACGGAAGTTCCAGCGCTTAACGGTACCAGCGAAACCTTTACCTTTAGAGGTACCGGTTACGTCAACTTTTTTAACGTCAGCAAACAGTTCAACGCTAATGTTCTGACCAACGGTGTATTCTTCACCATCTGCCAGACGGAACTCCCACAGGCCGCGGCCAGCTTCTACGCCAGCTTTAGCAAAGTGGCCAGCTTCCGGCTTAGTTACGCGGTTAGCTTTTTTAGCACCGGTGGTAACCTGAACAGCGCGATAGCCATCGTTAGCCAGATCTTTAACCTGAGTAACGCGGTTTGCTTCAACTTCGATAACGGTTACTGGGATAGATACGCCATCTTCAGTGAAGATGCGGGTCATACCCACTTTTTTACCGACTAAACCAATCATTGTATCAACCTCTCAATCGCTCGATGACCTGATTAACCCAGGCTGATCTGCACGTCTACACCGGCAGCCAGGTCCAGACGCATCAGAGCATCAACGGTTTTTTCAGTTGGCTCAACGATGTCAACCAGACGCTTGTGAGTACGGATCTCGTACTGATCACGCGCGTCTTTGTTGACGTGCGGGGAGATCAGAACGGTGAAACGCTCTTTGCGGGTCGGCAGCGGGATCGGACCACGAACCTGCGCACCAGTGCGCTTGGCAGTCTCGACGATTTCCGCGGTTGATTGATCGATCAGACGATGATCAAACGCTTTCAAACGGATACGGATTCTTTGGTTCTGCATGAGACCAGAGCTCCAATTATTTTATAGACGAAATAGCTACTCCTCAAACCCATTACGATTGATGGGAGAGTGTAACCGTTCTTACAGAGTTCCCCGATTGGGAACATTGTCTGGTATTGCTTTCGCAGTACCGGTGGCTCATATCGAACCGCTGTCAATATTAGACAAGCCCGCGCATTATACGTAAATCTCAGTCTTAAGCAAGTGCCGCGTAGAAATTAATCACTCGTTCATAAATGCGGGCCTCCTTCCACTCTGATTGTATGTCCTGTGATGCAACGCGTTTTCCGTGGAAGAGAGCATCCATAACTCACATCCCGGACTTGTAGGGCCGGCGTGCTTACCCGAAGGTAAACTCTTTACCAAATGAGATTTGCCCATGTACATCGACCTCCCCTTTCTGCTGATTTATGTTTCGCTATCAGGGTTGCTCTTAGTCCATGACCTGCGTACCGGGTTGCTGCCCGACAAATTTACCTGCCCTCTTTTGTGGGGCGGTCTTATTTATCATCAGTGCTGCAGACCTGCACAGTTATCCGACGCGCTTTGGGGTACCGTAGCGGGCTATGGGGTATTTGCTTTGTTCTACTGGGGGTATCGTTTGATATGCCGACAGGAAGGATTAGGCTTTGGTGATGTCAAATTTCTTGCCGCACTGGGCGCATGGCATCGCTGGGAATCATTGCCACTGTTGGTTTTACTTGCCACGGGCATGGCATGTTGTCTCACCGGGATTTCTTGCGCCCGTTACGGGAGACAGATGCTAAAAAACCCGCTGCCTTTTGGGCCATGTCTGGCGGCTGCGGGTTTCGTTATTGGCTGGGTAAATCTGATACAGGGCGGTTAGTCACTGACTTTAATTTGCGATTGCAGATAATTTTGCAAGCCAAGTTTTGCAATCAGGTCCAGTTCAGTTTCGAGCCAGTCAATATGCCCTTCTTCTTCAGTCAGGATCTCGATCATCATGTCCCGGCTGACATAATCATGAACGCTATCGGCATAGGCAATGGCTTCACGCAGATCTTTCGCCCCATCCAACTCGAGCCGAAGATCGGATTGCAGCATCTCTTCAACGTCTTCGCCAATACCCAACTTGCCAAGATCCTGCAAGTTCGGGAGCCCTTCTAAGAATAAAATACGCTCAATATATTTATCAGCGTGTTTCATCTCATCGATAGATTCATGGTACTCAACATCATTGAGGCGAGTCAGTCCCCAGTTTTTAAACATACGAGCATGGAGAAAATACTGGTTGATCGCGACAAGCTCATTTCCCAATAGTTTATTGAGATAATTTATGATTTTAACATCACCTTTCATTTTATAGTCCCTCCGCTTCCACTCTTAGAGAGTAGATGGGGCTACAGGGATGTCAAAAAAAAGAGTGTGACTTAGGCGATCTCTTTAAATTCTGGCATTTGCGTTAATTCATCCTGCATGACTTCACGGGCAGCACGAATGCACTTACCGCATTGATTTCCTACAGGAATAAATTTACGTAATTGCTGAAAGGACTGAGGGTGAAACTGGCGAACAGCCTGACGTATTTTTTTATCACTTATCGCATTACACAAACAAACGTACATGATCGCTCCCGTTCAATTTCTGCGCAAAGTGTAAATGAGAATAGTTATGATTACAATAGCACAGCGCTATTTACGCGGTGGGAGAATGAATAAAAAATGCGAATAAATATGACAACTACTAAATTGCAGGCAGCAAAAAGGGCGCCGAAGCGCCCTTTTTAAGCTCAAAGCTAATTAATCAATAATTAGCTCATTACTTTAGCAACAACGCCCGCACCAACAGTACGGCCGCCTTCACGGATTGCGAAACGCAGACCGTCGTCCATCGCGATCGGGTGGATCAGGGTAACAACCATTTTGATGTTGTCGCCCGGCATTACCATCTCTACGCCTTCCGGCAGTTCGATGGTACCAGTCACGTCAGTAGTACGGAAGTAGAACTGCGGACGGTAGCCTTTGAAGAACGGAGTATGACGGCCGCCTTCGTCTTTGGACAGAATGTACACTTCAGATTCGAACTTGGTGTGCGGCTTGATAGAGCCCGGCTTAGCCAGTACCTGACCACGTTCGATTTCTTCACGTTTGATACCACGCAGCAGAACACCAACGTTCTCACCAGCACGGCCTTCGTCCAGCAGTTTGCGGAACATTTCAACGCCAGTACAGGTAGACTTAGCAGTCTCTTTGATACCAACGATTTCAACTTCTTCACCAACTTTGATGATACCGCGCTCTACACGACCGGTAACAACGGTACCACGACCGGAGATGGAGAATACGTCTTCGATAGGCAGCAGGAACGGCTTGTCAATCGCACGCTCTGGTTCTGGGATGTAAGAATCCAGGAAGCCAGCCAGTTCGATGATTTTCGCTTCCCACTCTGCTTCGCCTTCCAGCGCTTTCAGAGCAGAACCACGAACGATCGGAGTGTCGTCGCCCGGGAAATCGTACTGAGACAGAAGTTCACGAACTTCCATTTCTACCAGTTCCAGCAGCTCTTCGTCATCAACCATGTCGCATTTGTTCAGGAACACGATGATGTACGGAACGCCTACCTGACGACCCAGCAGGATGTGCTCACGAGTCTGCGGCATCGGGCCGTCAGTCGCAGCAACAACCAGGATCGCGCCATCCATCTGCGCAGCACCGGTGATCATGTTTTTAACATAGTCGGCGTGGCCCGGGCAGTCTACGTGTGCGTAGTGGCGAGTCGGGGTGTCATATTCAACGTGAGAAGTGTTGATGGTGATACCACGAGCTTTTTCTTCCGGCGCGTTATCGATCTG
>NZ_JAOWFA010000033.1:0-5168 GCF_030333885.1 Citrobacter sp. Cf132 | reverse complement strand
TGAACGTATTGTGCAGGCCTGATAAGCGCAGCGCATCAGGCAGATCACGACACCGCACCATCGGGTGCAAAGCAATATCCTGAGCCTCCATAACACAAGCCATTCTGCAGTATATGCGGTAAACTAGGCGCGATTTTGCATCAGGAAAGCGTCTATGAATCACTCCCTTAAAGCCTGGAACACCTTCGGTATCGATCAGCAAACGAATGAACTTGTCTGCGCCGAAAATGAACAACAATTACTGAATGCCTGGCAATCAGCCAATGCATCGCATCATCCAGTACTGATTCTGGGCGAAGGGAGTAACGTCCTGTTTCTTGATACCTTCCAGGGTACGGTGATCGTCAATCGTATTAAGGGTATTGAGATTACAGAGCAACCTGATGCGTGGCATTTGCACGTAGGCGCGGGTGAAAACTGGCATCAGTTGGTGTGCTATGCGCTGGAGCGCAACATGCCAGGCCTGGAAAATCTGGCACTCATTCCCGGCTGCGTGGGTTCATCGCCAATCCAGAATATTGGTGCCTATGGCGTAGAGCTGCAGCGCGTCTGCGAATACGTAGACTGCGTTGAGCTTGCGACTGGCAAACATCTGCGCGTTAACGCAGCAGAATGCCGTTTTGGTTACCGTGACAGCATCTTCAAGCATGAATACCAGGATCGTTTCGCAATTGTAGCCGTTGGTCTGCGCTTACCTAAACAGTGGCAGCCCGTTTTGACTTACGGTGACTTGACGCGTCTGGATCCTACAACAGTAACACCTCAGCAGGTTTTTGATTCTGTCTGCCATATGCGCACGACAAAACTACCCGATCCGAAAGTAAACGGTAATGCGGGTAGCTTCTTTAAAAACCCTGTTGTCGATGGGTATATTGCGCAGGAGCTCCTGGCTAAATTCCCAACAGTACCTCATTACCCGCAGGCTGATGGTTCTGTGAAACTGGCAGCAGGCTGGCTTATCGATCAGTGCCAGCTAAAAGGTATGCGCATTGGTGGCGCGGCGGTACATCAGCAGCAGGCACTGGTGCTGATCAATGCAGATAATGCGACGAGTCAGGATGTAGTGCAACTTGCACACCATGTGCGCCAAAAAGTCGGTGAGAAATTTAATGTCTGGCTCGAACCAGAGGTCCGGTTTATTGGTCCGCAGGGTGAAATGAATGCTGTGGAGATCATTGCATGAAGGATAATACCGTCCCTCTGACGCTTATTTCATTATTGGCCGATGGAGAATTTCATTCCGGTGAGCAGCTCGGTGAAACGTTGGGAATGAGCCGTGCCGCAATCAATAAGCATGTCCAGACGTTGCGCGACTGGGGGGTTGATGTCTTTACTGTTCCTGGTAAAGGATACAGCTTACCGGAGCCTATCCAACTATTAGATGCCTCACTTATTCATTCTCAACTGGATGGTGGAAATATCACTGTCCTGCCGGTTATCGACTCAACCAATCAGTACCTGATGGACCGAATAGGTCAGCTGGAGTCAGGGGATGCCTGCGTCGCTGAATATCAGCAGGCCGGGCGCGGCCGCCGTGGACGTAAATGGTTCTCTCCCTTTGGTGCTAACCTATACCTCTCGATGTTCTGGCGGCTGGAACAAGGCCCGGCCGCTGCAATTGGTCTGAGTCTGGTGATTGGTATCGTCATGGCTGAGGTTTTGCGCGATCTGGGTGCGGATAAAGTCCGTGTAAAATGGCCCAACGACCTCTATTTACTCGACCGTAAACTGGCAGGGATCCTGGTAGAACTCACTGGTAAGACAGGTGATGCCGCGCAAATTGTTATTGGCGCGGGTATTAATATGTCCATGCGCCGGGTTGAAGAAAATGTGGTTAATCAAGGCTGGATTAACCTGCAGGAAGCGGGCATTAACATTGACCGCAATACTCTTGCTGCCCGACTGATACGTGAGTTGCGCGCTGCGTTGGTGCTCTTTGAGCACGAAGGTTTAGCTCCGTATCTGTCTCGCTGGAAGAAACTGGATAACTTTATCGACCGCCCGGTAAAACTTATTATTGGTGATAAAGAAATATTTGGTATCTCTCGTGGAATAGACGCGCAAGGTGCATTATTGCTTGAACAAAATGGCGAGATCAAACCCTGGATGGGTGGAGAAATATCGCTGAGAAGTGCTGAATAATAAGAAGGGGAGCTGAGGCTCCCCTTCTTATTTATTTACGTAGCCTGACTTGCTCAACGGCATGATTGGCGCTTTTAGTCATAATCAAGCTGGCTCTTTCACGTGTTGGTAAAATGTTTTGCTTTAAATTCAGCCAGTTAATTTCTTTCCATAGCGATGTGGCAGTATTGATAGCCTCATCTTCTGATAATTTTGCATAGTTATGGAAATAAGAGTCCGGGTTGGTAAACGCCCCTTCACGGAATTTCAGAAAGCGGTTGATATACCACGTCTGGAGTAATTCTTCTGGCGCATCAACATAAATAGAAAAGTCGACAAAGTCAGAAACAAATACATGATGTGGATCGTGAGGATAGTCCATCCCGCTTTGTAATACATTTAACCCTTCGAGTATTAATATGTCGGGCTGGGCAACGGTTTTGTCGCCATCAGGGATCACATCATAGATGAGATGGGAATAGACCGGCGCCGTGACGTTAGGTACGCCTGATTTCAGATCGGAAACGAATTTAACCAAGCGATGCATATCATAGGACTGGGGGAAGCCTTTCTTCTTCATTAGTCCACGATCTTTCAATACCTGGTTAGGGTGGAGAAAGCCATCGGTAGTAATCAATTCAACCTTACGATGCTCTGGCCAGCGACTGAGTAAGGCCTGCAAAACACGCGCTGTCGTACTTTTACCGACGGCAACGCTGCCAGCAATACTAATAATATAAGGAATACGCTCGCCATTCGTGCCTAAAAATTGCTCCAGCACTGCCTGACGTCGCAGGTTTGAACTGATGTAAAAGTTTAGCAAACGCGAGAGAGGCAAATAAATCTCGGCAACTTCTTCCAGCGATAAGTCTTCGTTAATGCCTTTAAGACGAGCAATCTCTTCCTCGGTCAGGGTCATCGGCACGGAATCACGAAGCGCAGCCCACTGGTTGCGATCAAACTGTAGGTAAGGCGACGTTAACGCTTGCTCTTTTATACTCATACGCATGGTCTGGCTGTCATTGCTATATCAGGTCTGCGGTAAAAAACGAAATCATCCCCGGTACGCAATGGCACACACATTTCAGTTAATTTGGACAATGGGCAGGAGGGTAACACCAGATGGAGGGGAATAATAAGAAAAAATCATCCTCTGAAATGCAATGTGACGGGTATTCCAGATGTATAAAGATGTGCTTTCTCTCTATCGACGCGTGCATGCTGGAGCAAAATTCCTCCCTGAGGTGGCACCTTGCGTTGGAAATTTGTCCAATCCAAAGAAGAAATAGATTATTTATCGGTCGCATAGTGCAAAATGTGAGCGATAGAACATTTTATGCAATTTTTTAGTTGCATGAGTGCGCATGTCTCCATAAAATGCGCGCTACTTGATGCCGACTTAGCTCAGTAGGTAGAGCAACTGACTTGTAATCAGTAGGTCACCAGTTCGATTCCGGTAGTCGGCACCATCAAGTCCGGTGGGGTTCCCGAGCGGCCAAAGGGAGCAGACTGTAAATCTGCCGTCACAGACTTCGAAGGTTCGAATCCTTCCCCCACCACCACTTTCTGGCAGCGTTATCGCCGCCTGAGTTGATTAAAAAATTAATCAGCTCGAACAGAAAAGAGAGAAATCTCTTTTTTGTTACAGAAAGAACTGGGTAGCCGAGTTTCAGGATGCGGGCATCGTATAATGGCTATTACCTCAGCCTTCCAAGCTGATGATGCGGGTTCGATTCCCGCTGCCCGCTCCAGACGTGCTGATATGGCTCAGTTGGTAGAGCGCACCCTTGGTAAGGGTGAGGTCCCCAGTTCGACTCTGGGTATCAGCACCACTTCACTTCTCCTTCCCGTTTCTCTCTGTTTACTTTTAAAAGCATTCAACAGCTCAGGTATATTGCCTGGTTGATGTGGTGATATCACCGATTTATCCGTGTCTTAGAGGGACAATCGATGTCTAAAGAAAAATTTGAACGTACTAAACCGCACGTTAACGTCGGTACTATCGGCCACGTTGACCATGGTAAAACAACGCTGACCGCTGCAATCACTACCGTACTGGCTAAAACCTACGGCGGTGCTGCTCGTGCATTCGATCAGATCGATAACGCGCCGGAAGAAAAAGCTCGTGGTATCACCATCAACACTTCTCACGTTGAATATGACACCCCGACTCGCCACTACGCACACGTAGACTGCCCGGGCCACGCCGACTATGTTAAAAACATGATCACCGGTGCTGCGCAGATGGATGGCGCGATCCTGGTTGTTGCTGCGACTGACGGCCCGATGCCGCAGACTCGTGAGCACATCCTGCTGGGTCGTCAGGTAGGCGTTCCGTACATCATCGTGTTCCTGAACAAATGCGACATGGTTGATGACGAAGAGCTGCTGGAACTGGTAGAAATGGAAGTTCGTGAACTTCTGTCTCAGTACGATTTCCCGGGCGACGACACTCCGATCGTTCGTGGTTCTGCTCTGAAAGCGCTGGAAGGCGAAGCAGAGTGGGAAGCGAAAATCATCGAACTGGCTGGCTTCCTGGATTCTTACATCCCAGAACCAGAGCGTGCGATTGACAAGCCGTTCCTGCTGCCTATCGAAGACGTATTCTCCATCTCCGGTCGTGGTACCGTTGTTACCGGTCGTGTAGAGCGCGGTATCATCAAAGTTGGTGAAGAAGTTGAAATCGTTGGTATCAAAGAGACTGCTAAGTCTACCTGTACTGGCGTTGAAATGTTCCGCAAACTGCTGGACGAAGGCCGTGCTGGTGAGAACGTTGGTGTTCTGCTGCGTGGTATCAAACGTGAAGAAATCGAACGTGGTCAGGTACTGGCTAAGCCGGGCTCTATCAAGCCGCACACCAAGTTCGAATCTGAAGTGTACATTCTGTCCAAAGACGAAGGCGGCCGTCATACTCCGTTCTTCAAAGGCTACCGTCCGCAGTTCTACTTCCGTACTACTGACGTGACTGGTACCATCGAACTGCCGGAAGGCGTAGAGATGGTAATGCCGGGCGACAACATCAAAATGGTTGTTACCCTGATCCACCC
>NZ_JAOWFA010000032.1:0-37132 GCF_030333885.1 Citrobacter sp. Cf132 | reverse complement strand
TTTGGAGCGGGAAACGAGACTCGAACTCGCGACCCCGACCTTGGCAAGGTCGTGCTCTACCAACTGAGCTATTCCCGCATAATCTTCGTCTTTCGAACCTCTACTGCGTTGGCTGCCTTCATTCGCCTGAGTCACTTACTTCAGTAAGCTCCTAAGGACTCATTCAGTTGCCGCCTTGTCGCAATTCGAAATCCTGCGATTGGTGGTCTGTGCTTTTAAGCACTTTCAAATTTTGGAGCGGGAAACGAGACTCGAACTCGCGACCCCGACCTTGGCAAGGTCGTGCTCTACCAACTGAGCTATTCCCGCTTGGGTGTGTCTTTGCTTTACAAGCATTTTCAAATTTTGGAGCGGGAAACGAGACTCGAACTCGCGACCCCGACCTTGGCAAGGTCGTGCTCTACCAACTGAGCTATTCCCGCAAATTTGTTGCTGTCGTAATTCGCATTTCTGCGTCGTTACGGGAGGCGCATTATACGAGAAATCCGTTTAGCTGCAACCCCCTTGAATACGTTTTTTTCGAAAATTCGTTCAAGTGATTACTTTGCAATCAAGCTGAACAATTTAGCGTCAAAAAGCCGGTGACGCAAGCCACCGGAGAACAAAATCAAAGCTTAATAAAATGTTCGCGATAGTAAGCAAGCTCAGCAACAGATTCACGAATGTCGTCCATCGCCTGATGTGTTCCCTGCTTGGTGAAGCCAGCCAGGATTTCCGGCTTCCAACGACGCGCCAGTTCTTTGAGCGTGCTGACGTCCAGATAGCGATAATGGAAATACGCCTCCAGCTCCGGCATGTATTTAAACAGGAAACGACGATCCTGGCCGATGCTGTTGCCACAGATAGGTGATTTCCCTTCCGGAACCCACTCTTTCAAAAAAGCCAGCGTGGCCAGTTCTGCTTCACGATCGCCCATGGTGCTCGCCTTCACACGTTCCACCAGCCCGCTACCGGTGTGCGTACGTACGTTCCAGTCATCCATTAATGCCAGTTGTTCGTCGGACTGGTGCACCGCAATTGTCGGTCCTTCTGCCAGAATATTCAGGTTGGCATCCGTCACCAGCGTGGCGATCTCAATAATGCGATCGCGCTCGGGATCCAGACCTGTCATCTCCAGATCGATCCAAATCAGGTTGTTTTCATTGGCACTCATGCTATTTTCCACCCTTCAGCGTCACATTCAGTGTGACTACATTGATCTAAAATTGTGTGTATCATAAATGTTTTGCCCATCATGGGCGACCAGGAGCCAGTCCGATTGAGTAAGAATAAACTCTCCAAAGGCCAACAGCGCCGTGTGAACGCCAATCACCAGCGTCGTCTTAAAACGTCCACGGAGAAGCCCGACTACGACGACAACCTGTTTGGCGAAACCGCTGAAGGCATCGTTATCAGCCGTTTTGGCATGCATGCCGACGTAGAGTCTGCTGACGGTGAAATTCACCGCTGCAATATCCGCCGTACAATTCGCTCGCTGGTTACTGGCGATCGCGTAGTCTGGCGCCCGGGTAAAGCGGCGGCTGAAGGCGTGAATGTCAAAGGTATCGTTGAAGCGGTACACGATCGTACCTCGGTACTGACACGTCCCGACTTTTACGACGGGGTAAAACCTATTGCCGCCAACATCGACCAGATCGTTATTGTCTCAGCCATCTTACCCGAGCTGTCACTCAATATTATCGACCGATATCTGGTAGCCTGCGAAACGCTACATGTTGAACCAATTATCGTACTGAATAAGATCGATCTGCTGGATGATGAAGGCATGGCCTTCGTTAACGAACAGATGGATATCTATCGCAACATTGGCTATCGGGTGTTGATGGTATCCAGCCGCACTAAAGACGGCCTGAAACCGCTTGAAGAAGCATTAACCGATCGCATCAGCATTTTTGCCGGTCAGTCGGGCGTAGGTAAATCCAGCCTGCTCAATAATCTTCTCGGCCTGCAAGAAGAGATCCTGACCAACGATGTCTCCGACAACTCCGGTCTTGGACAGCACACTACCACGGCCTCTCGCCTGTATCACTTCCCGCACGGCGGCGACGTTATCGACTCCCCTGGCGTACGTGAGTTCGGACTGTGGCATCTGGAGCCGGAACAAATCACGCATGGCTTTGTCGAATTTCATGACTACCTGGGCCATTGCAAATACCGCGACTGCAAGCATGATACCGATCCAGGCTGCGCTATCCGTGAGGCTGTAGAAAAAGGGGCCATAGCCGAAACCCGGTTTGAAAATTATCACCGCATCCTGGAAAGCATGGCGCAGGTAAAAACGCGTAAAAACTTTTCTGATACAGACAACTGACAACTAAGCTAAGCATCGCTAGAATCGTCCCCCTTTTTTCAGGATCCGGCCCACATGCCGGATCGGGAACAAATTATGGCCTGGAGGCTACCTTGTTAAACTCATTTAAGCTTTCGCTACAATACATTCTGCCGAAACTATGGCTCACTCGCCTGGCGGGTTGGGGTGCGAGCAAACGAGCGGGATGGCTGACCAAATTGGTTATCGATCTGTTCGTGAAATATTACAAGGTCGATATGAAAGAGGCGCAAAAGCCGGACACCGCCAGCTATCGCACCTTTAACGACTTCTTTGTTCGCCCGCTGCGCGACGATGCTCGCCCGATTAATACAGATCCAAACGTACTGGTCATGCCCGCTGACGGCGTGATCAACCAGTTAGGCAACATCGAAGAAGACAAATTGCTGCAGGCTAAAGGGCACAGTTATACCCTTGAAGCGCTGCTGGCTGGCAACTATCAGATGGCGGAAAAATTCCGCAACGGTACGTTTGTAACCACTTACTTGTCTCCACGCGATTACCACCGTGTACACATGCCGTGTAACGGTATCCTGCGTGAAATGATGTATGTGCCGGGCGATCTCTTCTCTGTAAACATCCTGACTGCGCAAAACGTACCGAACCTGTTTGCCCGCAACGAACGCGTAATCTGTTTGTTTGATACCGAATTTGGTCCGATGGTGCAGATTCTGGTCGGCGCGACTATCGTCGGCAGCATTGAAACCACATGGGCTGGCACCATTACCCCACCGCGTGAAGGCGTCATCAAGCGCTGGACCTGGCCGGAAGGCGAAAGCGAAGGGTCGGTGGCGCTGTTGAAAGGTCAGGAAATGGGCCGCTTTAAGCTCGGTTCCACCGTCATCAACCTGTTCGCACCTAGCAAAGTTAACCTGGTTGAGCAGTTGCAGGATCTTTCCGTGACCAAAATCGGCCAACCAATGGCCATCTCGACCGAGACTTTCGTGACGCCAGAGACAGAACCGGCCCCGCTGGCGAAAGAAGAGATCGAAGCAGAACACGACGCCAGCCCGCTGGTTGACGACAAAAAAGACGAAAGTTAAACATAGGAATCGCTGCTGTGCGCCTGATTATCACTTTTCTGATGGCCTGGTGCCTCAGCCTGGGGGCGTACGCTGCGACGGCCCCCGATGCCAAACAACTCACACAGGAACTGGAGCAGGCAAAAGCGGCAAAACCCGCTCAGCCAGAAACCGTCGAGGCGCTCCAGTCCGCGATGAATGCCCTTGAGGAGCGGAAAGGCTCTCTCGAGCGCGCACAGCAATATCAGCAGGTTATTGATAACTTCCCCAAGCTGTCCGCAACGTTACGCGCACAGCTTAGTAACCTGCGCGATGAACCGCGCAATGTGCCAACCGGACTCTCTACCGATGCATTAAACCAGGAGATCCTCCAGGTTAGCAGCCAACTGCTGGAAAAGAGTCGTCAGGCCCAGCAGGAGCAGGATCGCGCCCGGGAAATCGCCGACTCGTTAAGCCAGCTTCCTCAACAGCAAACCGATGCCCGCCGCCAGCTCAATGAGCTTGAGCGGCGCATTGGTACCGCCAACGGCAATTCCGCGCAGAATCAGGCGATGCAAGCTGAATCCGCCAAACTTAAAGCCCTGGTCGATGAACTGGAGCTGGCACAGCTTTCCGCCAATAACCGTCAGGAACTGGCGCGTATGCGCTCCGAACTGGCGGAAAAGCAGAGTCAACAACTCGACACTTACCTGCAGGCTTTGCGCAATCAACTCAACAGTCAGCGCCAGCGTGAAGCAGAGCGAGCGCTGGAAAGTACCGAACTGCTGGCAGAAAACAGCGCGGGACTGCCGGAAGGTATTGTCGATCAGTTCAAGGTTAACCGCGAGCTGTCTCAGGCCTTGAACCAGCAGGCGCAACGTATGGACCTGGTCGCCTCGCAGCAGCGTCAGGCTGCCAGCCAAACGCTGCAGGTCCGCCAGGCCTTGAATACGCTGCGAGAGCAGTCTCAGTGGCTTGGGGTTTCAAATATGCTGGGAGAAGCGCTGCGCGCGCAGGTATCCCGTCTGCCGGAAATGCCCAAGCCCCAGCAGTTGGATACCGAAATGGCGCAGCTTCGCGTGCACCGTATGCGCTATGAGGATCTCCTCAACAAACAGCCGCAGCTGCGTCAGATTCATCAGGCCGATGGACAACCGCTGACCGCTGAACAGAGCAGCATTCTCAACGCCCAGCTACGCACCCAGCGCGAGCTGCTGAACTCATTGTTACAGGGCGGCGATACGCTGATCCTTGAGCTGACCAAGCTCAAAGTCTCCAACAGCCAACTGGAAGATGCGCTAAAAGAGGTCAACGAAGCAACGCACCGCTATCTGTTCTGGACGTCAGACGTCAGTCCCATCTCGCTCTCCTGGCCTGTCGACATCGTTCAGGATCTGCGGCGTTTGATCTCATTAGATACGTTTAATCAGTTGGGTAAAGCCAGCGTCATGATGCTGACCAGCAAAGAAACACTATTGCCGCTGTTCGCGGCGTTGGTGCTGGTTGGCTTTAGCCTCTCTTCGCGCAAGCACTTCACCCGTTTCCTTGAACGCTCGTCCGCGCGAGTCGGGAAAGTCACCCAGGACCATTTCTGGCTGACAATACGCACGGTATTCTGGTCAATACTCGTCGCTTCTCCGTTGCCGGTGTTATGGGCAACGCTCGGTTACGGGTTGCAGGAAGCCTGGCCTTACCCGCTGGCTGTTGCTATCGGCGATGGCGTTACCGCCACGGTGCCTATGCTATGGGCGGTAATGATTTGCGCCACCTTTGCGCGTCCCAACGGTCTGTTCATTGCCCACTTTGGCTGGCCACGTAACCGCGTCGCGAAAGCCATGCACTACTACCTGATGAGCATCGGACTGATTGTCCCGCTGATCATGGCGGTGATTATGTTTGATAATCTCAATGACCGGGAATTCTCCGCCTCACTGGGACGTCTGTGCTTTATTCTGATTTGCGGTGCGCTGGCGGTCGTGACCCTGAGCCTGAAACGCGCCGGGATACCGCTGTACCTCGATAAAGAGGGCAACAGCGATAACATGGTCAATAGTATGCTGTGGAATATGCTGATGGGCGCGCCGCTGATTGCCATTCTCGCCGCGGCAGTGGGTTATCTCGCCACATCGCAAGCCCTGCTGGCACGCCTGGAAACATCCGTGGCGATTTGGTTCTTATTACTGGTGGTGTATCACGTCATCCGCCGCTGGATGCTAATTCAGCGCCGCCGCCTTGCGTTTGACCGCGCCAAACATCGACGCGCCGAAATGCTGGCGCAACGTGCGCGGGGCGAAGAGGAACCACCTCATTCCACCAGCCTTGAAGGTACGATCGATGTAGATGAAAGCGAAGTGGATCTGGATGCAATCAGCGCGCAATCGCTGCGCCTGGTACGTTCTATCCTGATGCTTATCGCCCTGCTCTCGGTCATTGTGCTATGGTCAGAAATTCATTCCGCTTTCGGCTTCCTGGAAAACATCTCGTTGTGGGATGTCACCTCCACGGTGCAGGGCGTGGAAAGCTTAGAACCGATAACGCTGGGCGCGGTGCTCATTGCTATTCTGGTGTTTATCATCACCACCCAGCTAGTGCGCAACCTACCCGCGTTGCTGGAGCTGGCGCTACTGCAACATCTGGATTTAACCCCCGGCACCGGTTACGCCATCACCACTATCACTAAGTATCTTCTGATGCTGATTGGCGGCCTGGTGGGTTTCTCGATGATCGGTATTGAGTGGTCCAAACTGCAATGGCTGGTGGCGGCTCTCGGTGTCGGTCTGGGCTTTGGTTTGCAGGAGATCTTCGCCAACTTTATTTCCGGCCTGATTATCCTGTTTGAAAAGCCAATCCGCATTGGCGACACGGTTACAATTCGCGATCTTACCGGTAGCGTGACGAAAATTAATACCCGTGCCACCACTATCAGCGACTGGGACCGCAAAGAGATCATCGTACCCAACAAAGCCTTTATCACCGAACAGTTTATCAACTGGTCGCTATCCGATTCGGTTACCCGTGTGGTGTTAACCATCCCGGCACCGTCGGAGGCTAACAGCGAGGAGGTTACGCAGATCCTGCTGACTGCCGCACATCGTTGCTCGCTGGTTATCGATAACCCGGCGCCAGAAGTCTTCCTGGTTGACCTGCAACAAGGAATTCAAATCTTCGAACTGCGTATTTATGCCGCTGAAATGGGGCATCGCATGCCGCTGCGCCATGAAATCCACCAACTGATTCTGGCAGGCTTCCGCGAGCACGGTATTGATATGCCGTTCCCACCGTTCCAGATGCGTCTGGAGAGCCTCGGCGGTAAGCAAACGGGGAGAACGTTAAGTTCTGCGGGCAGAGGCAGTCGCCCGGCGGGAAGTTTGTAATACCTGAGTAGCCCGGACGAGGGGCGCTAGCACCGACGCCGGGGAAATCCCGGCGTCACTACGTTAGGCCGGGCTACCAGACTATTGGATTACAGGCAGAACTGGTATCGCAGGAAGAAGCGCCATAGCCAAAAGCAAACCAATACCGTCACCGTCAGTAACTGCCAGAAACTACGCTGCTTCCTGTATGCAATGACATAGATATAGGGAATAAAAAGCGGGAGCGTGAAGATAATACCAGCATCACGGATATCATCACTTTCAACATAGGTCATCAGGTCACAAATATTATTAACCCCCAGCCCATCGATAAACCACTCTTTATCCTGGGTAGAGAAAATAATAATCAGAACGAAACTTACTGTTCCCCAGATAACATTCAGCGATATGGCTTTCGAATTCATTCATCCTCCTCGCATAATTTCCATTATTGCTGTCTTTTTCTCAATAATTCGCCGCCCATACTCACTGTATTCACGCTGTTTAGTACCAACCGGAGCAGAAATAGAATCAGTAATGCTTTGAATTTCTCGTTGGGTACCACGATTATATCTTGAGCCAATAATAATAATTTGCTCATCGGTAAGATGAGCAGTATCTTTCCCAGGGTAACTTAACATAATAAGATCGCGCAAATGAAACGCGACAACCCGAATATTAAAGCGATTATCCAGCAGACAATTCGATAGCTGAAACTGCTCAAAAGAGGTCAACTTATCGGGCCTGATGCCCATCGTGCTAGCGGCCACACCCAGCTGTATTGCGATAGAACCAACTGAAGTAGCATTAGATAAGGCCTTATCCTCCCTTCGCGAGATAGTTTCCAGAATTTGTCTGACTTGTAATACACCCACTGACTTAAATCTTTCTGGCGTCCCCCCCACCTCTGCTGCAGCGACACCAGCCAACAACAATAGAGGGATTTGGGCTTCCTCAGCCGATTTTTTTAGCATATTTCTATGATAAACTAACCATGCTGTTTTATATATCCATAAATGTGCAGTCCCAGTATCAAAACGCCAATTTGTTGGAAGAGTTTTCCAACGAAGAAAATCCACACCATTCCAATGTGGAAAACCATAGCTGTCGACCTTACAGAAAATAACCGAATCACGCATGTCACTGTCCTTAGCTTAAAAGATAAGTAAACCACTGGATACTACATTAAGCGAGAAACAGAAACATAAAATATCAAAAACATTTAAAGCAATTGATTAAAGATATAATTCACAGTAAATAGCATTTATCTAAAAAATAATTACAACACTAATCTATCGTCCATAAATACCATATTATTTATGGACGATGTGTATGAGTAATAACGTCGCTAACACTCGCACCGGGAAATCCCGGCGTCACTGCGTTAGGCCGGGCTACAGTGTGGGTCTTGTAGGCCTGATAAGCGTAGCGCCATCAGGCAATTCGATACTGATTGCCGGATGGCGGCATTGCCTTATCCGGCCTACACGGCCCAATTTACTCTGTCACCAGAACCGGCTGACGGTCAACGCGGCGGCTGTAGTTCTGATAAATCGCCATCGCCAGCAGCGAGAAGAAGATCGGGCCGCCGGTCATCCACAAGGCACTGTTCCAGTCCCCGGCTTCAATTACCGGCTGGATGATGGTGAACACGTTGGCAAACGTCACCACCAGAACGACCACACCCGTTGCCAGCAGCGTCGCCGCTCGGGTTTTAAAGACCACAAACGGTCTTTCCAGACCCGGACGGGCTTTAAAGAACGGAAACGCCAGTGCCAGGAACAGATACGGCAGCGTCATGGAGACGTTCGCCATCAGCGTCAGTTTGTTATAGAACGCTGACGCCGTATCGCCACCAAATGAAACCAACAGGATAAACAGGCTCACCAGCAGGCACTGTAACCACATTGCCGTCGTCGGCATCCCTACGGCATTCAGTTTGGTCATCGGCGCGGGCCACAACGCCTTCGGCGTGCCCTGAATAATCGCTTTCAGCGGTGAGTAGCTGAGGGTGAAAAAAGCGCCGGTATAGGCAAGGAACATGGAAAGCCCGGTAATACGTGCAAACCATACACCCATCACCATCGCGGTCTCAGGGGAAAGATGCAGCGCATTACCCAACGTCATCCCGAGGCTCTTCATCAGGATATAAGTAATATTGCCGAGGTTGACCGAGCTATTGCTTAATACCTGCTGCCAGTTGGTGCTAACGCCCCATAAAAAGATGGCCAGTGAATAACCAACAGAAATGACAATAGCGGCAAAAACAATGCCTTTAGCAAAGTTCTTTTCTGGTTTTTCTGTTTTATCAACCAGTCCCCCTACAGCTTCAATTCCGCCATAAGCAAAAATGGCAAACACAACAAATGACAACATTGCCAGCCCGGACTGATATCCGGGATTAGGTGAGGAGATGAAATTAATATCCTGTGCAAAGTGGCCACCAGTTAATAACAAAATAGCGACACTCACTAACAACAGAACTAAATTAAGACACATTACGGCAATTCCGCCTACTGCCGTAATACGCGCAATCTTATTAATACCCCGGGATGCCACGCAGGTCACCAGGATCATCCAGCCGACGGCGAGCAGCCCGACAACCTGCGTAGGCTCAAGCCCTGCAATACGCCAGTGCTGCGTCATGTCTGCGCCAAACAAGAAGGTTGAAAAAGGTACCCAGACTTTCGCCGCAGTACTTACCATCCATATCACATAAGAAGAAAACCACATAAACGTGCCGATAAAGGCATAGCGCGGTCCAACGCTATTATTCATCCACGAATAGATTCCACCCTCTTCTTTCCGATAGGCAGAACCCATTTCCGCCATCATTAAAGCAAATGGAATAAAGAATAATAATGCAGAAAATATATACCACGGTATTGCACTATACCCCATTAAATAGAATGCGGAGGGGCTATTAGCAAAACCAAAAACTGACGTAAATATCATGAGAATGAGACCTGGCAGGCTCATCTTTTTTATTGTTTGGGTCATTAAACCATCCCTTACTCTGGCAAGCGTTTAACAAACGCCGCTCACCGGTTGGCACTGCTCTCTTTGCAGAGTTCAGCGATAAAAAAATCAACACAGAATTGATACCTAAACGATATCAAATATCCAGGTATAAATTGTGGCTATTAGAGGGGAAATGAAAAAATATGCTACAAAGTGGCGATTAAGCCGCCACTTTGTATTGCGGAAGAGTAAGTTATGCGCGATCGACGGTAAATGCGATAACCTCGGCCAGGCTCTCTGCGCCCAGCGCCAGCATCACCAGACGGTCAACACCCAGCGCCACGCCTGAGCAATCCGGCATGCCTACTTTCAGCGCTTCCAGCAGGTTGGTATCGATAGGTTGCTGCGGTAAGCCTCGTGCGGCACGTTTGCGGTTATCCTGTTCAAACCGCTGCTGCTGCTCGCGCGCGTCGGTCAATTCATGGAAACCATTTGCCAGCTCAATACCTTTGTAATAAACCTCGAAACGTTCAGCCACGCGGTGATCTTCGGTACTGATTTGCGCCAGTGATGCCTGGCTGGCCGGGAAATGATACACAAACGTCGGTTTGTCTTTACCAATATGCGGCTCAACGCCCATCGTAAACAGCAGCTGCAGTAAGGTGTCCCGGTCTTCTTCGGTATCGGCGATATTGCTGAGATCCAATTTCGCCGCCACTTCCCGCAGCTGGGCTTTATCCGCAGACAGCGGGTCTATCTCCAGATGACGCTGGAAGGCTTGCTGGTAAGAGAGGCTTTCCGCAGGCGAACAGTCCAGCACCTGCTGAAGCAAATCGTCCACCTCATTCATCAGCCGATACATATCGTAGTGCGGACGATACCACTCAAGCATGGTGAATTCAGGGTTATGATGGCGCCCCATCTCTTCATTACGGAAGCTGCGGCACAGTTGATACACCGGGCCGCACCCTGCCACCAGCAGGCGCTTCATATGGTATTCAGGGCTGGTCATTAAATAGAGATTCATCCCCTGGGAGTGTCCAGGGCCAACGAAACGCGTTTCGAACGGGAACAGATGGATGTCCGTTACCGTTGCCTGACTCATACAAGGGGTCTCAACCTCAAGCACGCCACGATCGGCAAAAAAGCGGCGAATCTCCGCTATAATTGCTGCACGTTTTAACAGATTGGGGATGGACGCGCTCGGCTGCCAGGTTGCCGTTTCGCTCATGGTTGTTTCTCCGATTTAAGACAAGGGCACGAAGTCTACTCGTATCGCGCTAACGAGACAAATTTCAGGCAGCAGTAATCAGCACTGGCAATTGGATAAAAAAAGCGACATAGGGTGGTTTAGTAATTAAATTAATCAAATTCAATGATAATTCCCCCCTGTGACACGCTAAAAAAATCGAACACGTCAAATTTCCCGCACATCCCTAAGACTATACTATTGTACCTATAAAGGAGCAGTGGAAACGCGTTCATAACCTGTTTGAAGCCGATGAAGCATCTGATTTCAGGCGGGGATGAAATAACAACAATCTGGAGGAATGTCGTGCAAACCTTTCAAGCCGATCTTGCCATTATAGGCGCCGGTGGCGCGGGATTACGTGCTGCAATTGCTGCCGCACAAGCAAATCCCAACGCTAAAATCGCACTGATCTCAAAAGTGTACCCAATGCGCAGCCATACCGTTGCTGCCGAAGGCGGCTCTGCTGCTGTCGCGCAGGATCATGACAGCTTTGACTACCATTTTCACGATACGGTAGCAGGCGGAGACTGGCTATGTGAGCAGGATGTCGTGGATTACTTTGTCCACCACTGCCCAACTGAAATGACGCAACTGGAACAATGGGGCTGCCCATGGAGCCGTCGTGAAGACGGTAGCGTCAACGTACGTCGCTTCGGCGGCATGAAAATCGAGCGTACCTGGTTTGCCGCAGATAAAACCGGCTTCCACATGTTGCATACGCTGTTCCAAACATCTTTGCAGTTCCCGCAGATTCAGCGCTTTGACGAACACTTCGTTCTGGATATCCTGGTGGACGAGGGTCATGCCCGCGGCCTGGTTGCCATGAACATGATGGAAGGCACGCTGGTGCAGATCCGTGCTAACGCAGTCGTAATGGCAACGGGCGGCGCTGGTCGTGTTTACCGTTACAATACCAACGGCGGCATCGTAACCGGCGACGGTATGGGCATGGCGCTGAGCCACGGCGTTCCGCTGCGTGATATGGAATTCGTTCAATATCACCCGACGGGTCTGCCAGGCTCCGGTATCCTGATGACAGAAGGTTGCCGTGGTGAAGGCGGTATCCTGGTCAACAAAAACGGCTACCGTTATCTGCAAGACTACGGCATGGGTCCGGAAACCCCGCTGGGCGAGCCGAAAAACAAATACATGGAACTCGGTCCGCGCGACAAAGTTTCTCAGGCTTTCTGGCACGAATGGCGCAAAGGCAACACCATTTCCACTCCGCGTGGCGATGTGGTTCACCTGGACCTGCGTCACCTCGGCGAGAAAAAACTGCTCGAACGTTTACCGTTCATCTGCGAACTGGCGAAAGCCTATGTGGGTGTCGATCCGGTTAAAGAACCGATCCCGGTACGTCCGACAGCACACTACACCATGGGCGGTATCGAAACCGATCAGCACTGTGAAACCCGCATTAAAGGTCTGTTCGCTGTCGGCGAATGTTCCTCTGTTGGTCTGCATGGCGCTAACCGTCTGGGCTCCAACTCTCTGGCGGAACTGGTGGTCTTCGGTCGTATGGCCGGTGAACAAGCTGCGGAACGCGCTGCAACGGCTGGCGCTGCAAACAGTGCTGCTCTGGATGCACAGGTTGCTGGCGTTGAAAAACGTCTGAAAGATCTGGTTAACCAGGAAGGTAACGAAAACTGGTCTAAGATCCGTGATGAAATGGGTATCTCCATGGAAGAAGGTTGCGGTATCTACCGTACGCCGGAACTGATGCAGAAAACCGTTGATAAGCTGGCTGAACTGCAGGAACGCTTCAAGCGCGTACGTATCACTGATACCTCCAGCGTCTTCAACACCGACCTGCTGTATACCATCGAACTGGGTCACGGTCTGAACGTTGCTGAATGTATGGCGCACTCCGCGCTGGCGCGTAAAGAATCCCGCGGCGCGCATCAGCGTCTGGATGAAGGCTGTACCGAGCGTGACGACGTGAACTTCCTCAAACACACCCTCGCCTTCCGCGATGCTGACGGCACGACTCGCCTGGAATACAGCGACGTGAAAATCACCACTCTGCCACCGGCTAAACGTGTTTACGGTGGCGAAGCGGAAGCAGCCGATAAGAAGGAGAAGGCGAATGGCTGAGATGAAAAACCTGAAAGTTGAGGTGGTGCGCTATAACCCGGAAACCGATACCGCGCCGCACAGTGCTTTCTACGAAGTTCCTTATGATGAAACCACGTCACTGCTGGATGCGCTGGGCTACATCAAGGATAACCTGGCACCGGACCTGAGCTACCGCTGGTCCTGCCGTATGGCAATCTGCGGCTCCTGCGGCATGATGGTCAACAATGTACCGAAACTGGCGTGCAAAACCTTCCTGCGTGATTACACAAACGGCATGAAGGTTGAAGCGCTGGGTAACTTCCCGATTGAGCGCGATCTGGTCGTCGACATGACGCACTTTATCGAAAGCCTGGAAGCGATCAAACCGTACATCATCGGTAACCCGCGTACACCGGATCAGGGTCCAAACACCCAGACTCCGGCGCAGATGGCGAAGTATCATCAGTTCTCCGGTTGCATCAACTGTGGTCTGTGCTACGCCGCGTGCCCGCAGTTCGGCCTGAACCCTGAGTTCATTGGACCGGCTGCGATTACGCTGGCGCATCGTTACAACGAAGATAGCCGCGACCACGGTAAGAAGGAGCGTATGGCTCAATTGAACAGCCCGAACGGCGTCTGGACCTGTACTTTCGTGGGCTACTGCTCCGAAGTCTGCCCGAAACACGTCGATCCGGCTGCGGCCATTCAGCAGGGTAAAGTTGAAAGTTCAAAAGACTTTCTTATCGCTACCCTGAAACCACGCTAAGGAGTGCACGATGACGACTAAACGTAAAGCCTATGTGCGGCCAATGACGTCCACCTGGTGGAAAAAGCTGCCATTTTATCGTTTTTACATGCTGCGTGAAGGCACGGCAGTCCCGGCAGTCTGGTTCAGCATTGAACTGATTATCGGCCTGTTTGCACTCAAGCATGGTGCAGAGTCCTGGATGGGCTTTGTCGCCTTTTTACAAAACCCGGTGGTGGTAATCCTTAACATTATCGCCCTGGCAGCAGCGCTGCTGCATACCAAAACCTGGTTTGAGCTGGCACCAAAAGCAGCCAACATCATCGTAAAAGACGAAAAAATGGGGCCAGAGCCGATCATCAAAGGTCTCTGGGCAGTCACTGTGGTTGCTACAGTAGTCATACTGTTTGTTGCCCTGTTCTGGTAAGGAGTCCGGAATGATTAATCCAAATCCAAAACGCTCTGACGAACCCGTATTCTGGGGCCTGTTTGGTGCAGGCGGTATGTGGAGCGCAATCATTGCGCCGGTAATGATCCTGCTGGTAGGCATTATGCTGCCGCTGGGCTTTGTTCCTGATGCTTTCAGCTATGAACGCGTACTGGCATTCGCTCAGAGCTTCATCGGACGTGCGTTTCTGTTCCTGATGATCGTTCTGCCGCTGTGGTGTGGTTTACACCGTATGCACCACGCGATGCATGACCTGAAAATCCACGTGCCGGCTGGCAAATGGGTATTCTACGGACTGGCAGCTATCCTGACCGTTGTAACGGCGATTGGTATTCTGACCATCTAAGTACATGCGTTAATTATCAGGCCCGCCATTGGCGGGCCTTTTTTATTTGTGCAGCACCCCGGTCAACCAACGGGAAAATTCACGCATCGCGGGCGTCTCCGGGCGAGATTGCAAACGCGTTATCCAGTAGCTTCCCAAATCAATCTGCGTTAAAAACGGCTGAACGATACGTTCACTGCTGAGTAAATGCGTGAACATTCTGACTGGCGCAATTGCCACACCGATCCCCGCCTGAGCGGCTTCCAGCATGGTGACGGACGAATCAAACACCATCACATTGTGCGTCGGTGACGGAGGCGCCTCTCCGGCCGCCTGCATCCAAAGCGCCCATTCATCCCGCCGATACGATCGCAATAACGGAAATTTCAGGATGTCCGCAGGCGTTTGAATCTGCGAAGCCAATGTTGGCGAACACAGTGGAGACATCAGCGCGCTACATAAATATTGCGCATCGGTATCGTGCCAGGCTCCCCCACCGTAGCGAATGGTATAATCCAGCCCTTCGGCGGCGGGATCCACGCGATTATTATGGGTAGAAATATGCAAATCAATATGTGGGTAACTGCGCTTAAAATCGCTCAGAAGCGGGAAAAGACAGCCGATAGCAAAGGTTCCCACTACGCCAATTTTAAGTTTTTCCTGGGTCTGTTTAGTGGCAAAACGATCCAACATCCCCGCCATACGATCGAAGGAGTCATTAAGTACAGGTAACAGACTTTCCCCTTCAGTCGTCAACATTAATCCACGAGAACCGCGCACAAATAGCTGACAGTTCAGCTGCTGCTCCAACGATTTTACATGCTGGCTGATGGCAGAATGCGTCACGTTGAGCTCAATCGCAGCGCGGGTAAAACTGAGATGTCTGGCCGCGGCTTCAAAAGCCCGCAGCGAGTTAAGAGGGATATAGCTACGCGTCATCATTAAGCCTGTTAGAAAAACTTATATCTGCTGCTAAATTTAACCGTTTGTCAACACGGTGCAAATCAAACACACTGATTGCGTCTGACGGGCCCGGACACCCTTTTGCTTTTAATTACGGAACTGATTTCATGATGAAAAAATCGATATGCTGCGCACTGCTGCTGACAGCCTCTTTCTCCACGTTTGCTGCCGCAAAAACAGAACAACAAATTGCCGATATCGTTAACCGCACCATCACACCACTGATGCAGGAGCAGGCTATTCCGGGTATGGCCGTGGCGATTATCTACGAGGGGAAACCTTATTACTTTACCTGGGGTAAAGCCGATATCGCCAATAACCACCCAGTCACGCAGCAAACGCTGTTTGAGCTAGGGTCGGTCAGTAAGACGTTTAACGGCGTGTTGGGCGGCGACGCTATCGCCCGCGGCGAAATTAAGCTCAGCGATCCGGTCACGAAATACTGGCCAGCACTGACAGGCAAACAGTGGCGGGGTATCAGCCTGCTGCACTTAGCCACCTATACAGCGGGTGGCCTGCCGCTGCAGATCCCCGATGACATTACGGATAAAGCCGCATTACTGCGCTTTTATCAAAACTGGCAACCACAATGGACTCCGGGCGCTAAGCGTCTTTACGCTAACTCCAGCATTGGTCTGTTTGGTGCGCTGGCGGTGAAACCTTCAGGTATGAGCTACGAAGAGGCAATGACCAGACGCGTCCTGCAACCATTAAAACTGGCGCATACCTGGATTACGGTTCCGCAAAGCGAACAAAAAAACTATGCCTGGGGCTATCGCGAAGGGAAGCCTGTGCACGTTTCTCCGGGACAACTTGACGCCGAAGCCTATGGCGTGAAATCCAGCGTTATCGATATGGCCCGCTGGGTTCAGGCCAACATGGACGCCAGCCACGTTCAGGAGAAAACGCTCCAGCAGGGCATTGAGCTTGCGCAGTCTCGCTACTGGCGTATTGGTGATATGTACCAGGGATTAGGCTGGGAGATGCTGAACTGGCCGCTGAAAGCTGATTCGATCATCAACGGCAGCGACAGCAAAGTGGCATTGGCAGCGCTTCCCGCCGTTGAGGTAAACCCGCCAGCACCTGCCGTGAAAGCCTCATGGGTGCATAAAACAGGATCCACAGGCGGATTTGGCAGCTACGTTGCCTTCGTTCCAGAAAAAAACCTTGGCATCGTAATGTTGGCAAACAAAAGCTATCCCAACCCGGCTCGCGTCGAGGCGGCCTGGCGCATTCTTGAAAAACTGCAATAACTGACAGAGGGGTCCGGTAAATCGGACCTCCTTTCTTGCTCTTTTTTCCCTGCTGTCATCTACACTTAACAAAAAACAGTAAGGAAAACACTATGCGCATTCTGCCCGTCGTTGCTGCAGTTACGGCTGCATTCCTGGTTGTCGCTTGCAGCTCCCCAACACCGCCGAAAGGCGTTACCGTGGTGAATAACTTTGATGCCAAACGCTATCTGGGAACATGGTATGAAATTGCGCGCTTCGACCATCGTTTCGAGCGCGGGTTGGATAAAGTGACCGCAACGTACAGCTTGCGCGACGACGGCGGCATCAACGTTATTAACAAGGGCTATAACCCTGACAGGGAGATGTGGCAGAAAACGGAAGGGAAAGCCTATTTCACCGGCGACCCAAGCACGGCCGCGCTTAAAGTATCATTCTTCGGCCCCTTCTATGGTGGGTATAACGTAATTGCACTCGACCGGGAATATCGTCACGCGCTGGTTTGCGGTCCGGATCGCGACTACCTGTGGATCCTTTCACGGACTCCAACTATTTCAGATGAAATGAAACAGCAAATGTTAGCCATCGCGACCCGGGAAGGGTTTGAGGTAAATAAGCTGATTTGGGTGAAACAGCCTGGCGCTTAGTGAGTGCTCAGCTTCAGACCAATAATGCCAGCAACGATCAGCCCAAGGCTCAGCAAACGTGCCGGACTGGCAGATTCACCCAGCAGCAAAATCCCTGTAATGGCCGCCCCTACGGCGCCAATGCCGGTCCAGACCGCATAAGCGGTTCCTACAGGTAATGTGCGCATTGCCCAGGAGAGCATGGCAATACTAACGATCATCGCCGCAATAGTGATAATGCTTGGCGTAAGACGCGTAAAACCGTGGGTATATTTCAGGCCAATCGCCCAGACGACTTCGAGCAAACCTGCAATTAATAAAACGATCCAGGACATATCAGGCTCCAGAACAATGGGGCCGTCCCCGGTGAAAGAAGCGTTTGCAGGTCGTCCTACAAAACTGATGTGTGAAATGGCATTTTTGCCCGGAAGAAAATGAATTTCAACCTTTTTATTCACTGCCTGCTAAAAGCAAGAATTAAGCATAATTAGCGGCGTAGTTCCCGCATTTGGCACTCATCGGAGTTCTCTATGATGAAGGGCTTTCTGAAACCGGAAAGTCGATTGCCCCTCTTCTGAATGCGAAACGTTTATGCTTAAAATTTTAGTGATTGACCGGTGCCACTTTACCCGCACAGGGATAGAGGCCTTGCTTAATCATTCTGGCAGGTTCAGCTCTTCATTTCTGGTATCAGGAATCAATAATCTCCTGTTAGCAAAAGAGCATATTTTGCAATGGAAACCGCATCTGGTGATCGCGGATTTATACAGTTTTATTAGCGAGACGCACTCCAGTCCGCCAATTAACCCTTTTTTTATGAGTTGTGGCGTCATCCCACTGATTTTACTGCAATCAGCAGATAGACAGCATGCCCCCATCGCGCCCTCTCAATCCGTCGCCCATTCGGTCTTGACCAAGCACACCACGCTGAACACACTCTCCCACACAATTCAGGAAGCACTTCAGGTTCGCCCCGCATTAGAAATACCCAAAAACGCCACGCCTTTGCTTACGCCGCAGGAGGAGAAAGTATTATCAATGTGGATGGATGGTGTGAGTAACAATGCCATTGCCGCCGCACTCAACATTCATGGCAAAACGGTCTACACCTATAAGCGGAATATCCGTATGAAACTGCACCTGGGGAACCGCTTCTCGCCGTTTCTGTCACTCCCAGGGAAGGGAGATTAACGGTACGACACGACGTCGTACCGTTCTTCATTATTGCTGAGCTTTTGTCGCTGCACCAGAAATGGCGCTACCGCCTTCAGAAATATCCTGTCCTACGCCTCGTGTGGTATTACACGCGGTTAAAACGGAAGAAAGTACCAACACAGAAAAGATCGCAGCAATTGTCTTCTTAACCATAACGTCTTCCTTTTCTAGCCAATATTGTTTGTGTATAGCTACTTAATAATAGACAAGATCTGGGAGTGTGATGGATAAACAATCGTTTTTAAGACTATATGAAAGGATTAGCTGGCAGCGTGAGAGATTGAATTGCCAAGATGTTTGATGTCTTCACCGAAGCCGCGCGCGGTATTGCATCCCGTCAGGAGGGTGCTGGTGAAAAGGAGTAGCATTACAAGACCGAGAAGACGTTTCATCATTCCTGCCCTGGAAAAAGTATGGCGCAGCAACCTGCGCCATAAGATCAAATGGAAGACTTATTTTACGCGAGAAACGTATTCGCCGGAGCGGGTATCCACTTTGATCACTTCGCCGATCTGTACGAACAGCGGAACTTTAACGACTGCGCCGGTAGACAGGGTAGCCGGTTTGCCGCCAGTACCAGCGGTATCGCCTTTCAGACCTGGGTCGGTTTCAACAACTTCCAGCTCAACGAAGTTCGGCGGAGTTACGGAGATCGGCTGACCGTTCCACAGGGTCACGATGCATTCAGCCTGGTCCAGCAGCCATTTAGCGTTATCGCCTACCGCTTTCTCGTCAGCAGCCAGCTGTTCGAAAGTGGTGTTATTCATAAAGTGCCAGAACTCACCGTCGCTATACAGGAAAGTCAGGTTCATGTCGGCTACGTCTGCGCCTTCAGCGGAGTCAGTAGACTTGAAGGTTTTCTCTACGCGAGTACCGGTCAGCAGGCGACGCAGCTTAACGCGCGCAAACGCCTGGCCTTTACCTGGTTTAACGAATTCGCTGGCTTCAACCGCATAAGGTTCGCCGTCCAACATGATTTTAAGACCAGCACGAAAATCGTTGCTATAGTACGTTGCCATAAGGCCCTCTGAAAATTGTTAACTGGTAGCTAAGCCACAAAATGGCGCATATTGTAACCCTAAATACCCCATCCAGAGAAGATTGGTTATCGCAACTTGCCGATGTTGTGACCGATCCCGATGAACTTCTGCATCTTTTGAATATAGACGCAGATGAAAAACTGTTGGCCGGACGCGATGCGAGACGGCTTTTCGCCCTGCGCGTGCCGCGCGCGTTTATTGCCCGCATGGAGAAAGGTAACCCGGACGATCCGCTTTTGCGTCAGGTACTTACCTCCCAGGAAGAGTTTGTTGCCGCGCCAGGCTACTCAACCGACCCGCTGGAAGAACAGCACAGTGTGGTTCCCGGTCTGCTGCATAAATATCGCAATCGGGCACTGTTGCTGGTCAAAGGCGGTTGTGCGGTGAATTGTCGCTATTGCTTCCGTCGACACTTCCCATATGCCGAAAACCAAGGCAATAAGCGCAACTGGCAGGTCGCTCTCGACTACATTACCGCGCATCCTGAGCTGGATGAAATCATCTTCTCTGGTGGCGATCCGTTAATGGCCAAAGACCACGAACTGGACTGGTTGCTCACGCAACTGGAAGCCATTCCGCACATTAAACGCCTGCGTATTCACAGCCGTTTGCCGATAGTGATCCCTGCGCGCATTACCGAAGGACTGGTCGAACGTTTTGCGCGCTCCTCTCTGCAGATTCTGCTGGTCAATCACATTAACCATGCCAATGAAGTTGATGAGACGTTTCGCCAGGCGATGAGTAGTCTGCGCGCCGCGGGCGTTACGCTACTCAACCAAAGCGTATTGCTGCGTGGCGTGAACGATAACGCACAAACCCTGGCTAACCTTAGCAACGCACTATTTGATGCCGGTGTGATGCCCTATTACCTGCACGTGCTGGATAAAGTACAGGGTGCCGCCCACTTTATGGTCAGCGATGATGAAGCACGTCACATTATGCGTGAACTGCTGACACTGGTTTCCGGTTACATGGTCCCCAAACTGGCGCGTGAAATTGGCGGAGAGCCAAGTAAAACGCCGTTGGACCTGCAGTTACGCCAACAATAACCATTATTGAGTGTCCGATTCCGGACACTCACTATCGATCACGATTATTTAATATCCCTGCAGGTGGAGCCGCACTTTTAATATGTGCTATTTTAACTCTCAGCGCGCAATTAGTTATTTGCAAAAAATATAAATCAAGTCAAATCTAGATTTTCAATAAATATATGGTTAGGGAGAACCTTTGATGGCTATAAGTATTAAGGGTGTTAATACCGGAGTTATTCGTCAAAAGAATGAATTTGTTGCCTTGGCATTGAAGATTAAAGAACCAAGAAATAAAGAGTCGCTGTTTTTTCTCTCTCCGCTTGGGCTAAGAGATCTGCTTATCGCGCTCGAGAGCAGGCTCTATATGAAGCACCAACTTAGCGAAGACGCACGTTTGCAATATGAAAAAGAACGTGACAAAGCCAGCAAAAAGATGCACGAAAACATTCCGTTAATTCAGGAAGATGAGTTAAAGAATGCGGATATTAACCGTCGCATAAATTCACTGACGTTAGTGGATGATAAAGGGGAGAACTTAGTATTTTCTCTGACGTTGCATGACGGGAAAACAGATGAATTACTGGTTAATGAATTACAAATTCAGGTGTTGGCGCATGCAATTATTCATGCAATAAATAATGCTGGCATGCGGGATTTAGCGTTGCGAATTACATCGCTGCTGGATTTCCTGCCGCTGTACGATGTGGATTGCCAGCAAAACGACAATCTGGAATACGACTCTTATACACAACCCGAATGGAAACATAACCTGTTTAATCATTATCTGGCGATTATTTACCGCTATACGGATGATAAAGGAAAAGCCCATTTCTGTGGTTCGGTAGTAAAAACTCGCGCCGCTTCCGGCAGCAAAGAGGCCGAAGCCATTACTCGCCGTCTGCCCGATTTCAGCCCACGGCTGAAAAAACTTGCCGGTGTACCGTGCCAGGTGTTTATCAGAACGTTGACGGGCGATAAGACGCAAAAGCTCAATCAGGATCAGTGCCTGCGAGCACTGCATCATTTACGCGTTCAGTCTGCACATAAGACTCAGAATGCCTGATGGCGCTGTGCTTATCAGGCCTACGATTGCATGAGTCTGTCCAGGCCACTTTATTACACAAAATCATTCAATCTGCATCGCGGCGGCAAGCGAAGAAAATCCCCAGGAGCATAGATAACTATGTGACTGGGGTTTCACAGCGCATCCAACAAAGAGGCTGGTTGAAGGATGAAGTGTAATCAGTTAGGGCACTTATAAACCTGTCCAATCATCTCACTGGCGGTAGGAACAAAGCTGGACAGCATTCCCTGCGATGGGCTACTGACGCCATAAATCACATTACCGCCCATTGCCGCAGCCTGGTTACGCAGATCGTTTGCTGCGCCACGCATTGAGCCGCCCTCTTCGCCGTGCTGGCCAGAAAGCCAGTTGCTTTGCTTACCGGTTGCCGTGCCTATCAGTTGGCACTCTGCGCCAGGCTTGTCTTCGACAAAGCGTACGCTTTGCCCGGCTGAACTCAGTTCGTTGCTGGAGCTACAACCCGCCATCAGTAGCGCGGCACCAACGATCCCTGCTAAATATTTCACGTGCATGTCATTCCCCATGATCAATTAGTTGGACGTTATGTCCGTAGCTGAATCATATACTAAAAAGATGACCAAAAGAAAAACCCCCGGACATTTCTGCCCAGGGGTTTCTCAATTCTGAGAGGTTCAGAACAACATGATTACATCATGCCGCCCATTCCACCCATGCCGCCCATACCACCAGCAGCACCTAAGTCAGGAGCATCGCCTTTCGGCAGGTCGGTAACCATGCACTCGGTGGTGATCATCAGACCCGCAACAGAAGCCGCGTACTGCAGAGCAGAACGAGTTACTTTGGTTGGATCCAGGATACCCATATCGATCATGTTGCCGTATTCTTCAGTTGCAGCGTTGTAACCGTAGTTACCGTCACCGGCTTTCACGGTGTTAGCCACTACAGACGGCTCTTCGCCGCAGTTCAGTACGATTTGACGCAGTGGGGATTCCATTGCGCGCAGCGCAACTTTGATACCTACGTTCTGGTCTTCGTTCTGACCTTTCAGGCCGGCAATTTTAGACGCTACGCGAATCAGCGCAACGCCACCACCAGCAACCACGCCTTCTTCTACCGCAGCACGGGTAGCGTGCAGGGCATCTTCAACGCGGGCTTTCTTCTCTTTCATTTCAACTTCAGTCGCAGCACCAACTTTGATAACCGCAACGCCGCCTGCCAGTTTCGCTACGCGCTCCTGCAGTTTTTCACGGTCATAGTCGGAAGTTGCTTCTTCGATCTGCTGGCGAATCTGAGTCACGCGCCCCTGGATTGCAGCTTCGTCGCCCACGCCATCGATGATGGTGGTGGTATCTTTGTTGATAACAACGCGTTTCGCCTGGCCCAGATCTTCCAGAGTTGCTTTTTCCAGCTCCATACCGATCTCTTCAGAGATAACGGTACCACCGGTCAGGGTAGCGATATCCTGCAGCATTGCTTTACGACGATCGCCGAAGCCAGGTGCTTTAACCGCAGCGACTTTCACGATACCGCGCATGGTGTTAACAACCAGAGTTGCCAGCGCTTCGCCTTCAACATCTTCAGCGATGATCAGCAGCGGTTTGCCTGCTTTCGCTACAGCTTCCAGAACCGGCAGCATTTCGCGGATGTTGGAGATTTTCTTGTCAGCCAGCAGGATGAACGGGCTTTCCAGTTCTACTGCGCCAGTTTCCGGCTTGTTGATGAAGTAAGGAGACAGGTAGCCACGGTCGAACTGCATACCTTCAACCACGTCCAGTTCGTCCTGCAGACCGGTACCGTCTTCAACGGTGATCACGCCTTCTTTACCGACTTTGTCCATCGCTTCAGCGATCAGTTTACCTACGGTTTCGTCGGAGTTAGCGGAGATGGTACCAACCTGAGCAATAGCTTTAGAGTCGGAGCACGGTACGGACAGTGCTTTCAGTTCTTCAACAGCAGCAGCGACAGCTTTGTCGATACCACGTTTCAGATCCATCGGGTTCATGCCCGCAGCAACGGCTTTCAGACCTTCAGTGATGATGGACTGAGCCAGTACGGTTGCGGTGGTGGTACCGTCACCTGCAGCGTCGTTCGCTTTAGAGGCAACTTCTTTCACCATCTGCGCACCCATGTTTTCGAACTTGTCTTCCAGTTCGATTTCACGTGCTACGGAAACACCATCTTTAGTGATGGTCGGTGCACCGAAAGATTTATCCAGAACTACGTTACGGCCTTTTGGACCGAGGGTAACTTTCACTGCATCTGCCAGTACGTTTACGCCGCGCAGCATTTTCACACGAGCGTCGTTACCGAATTTTACGTCTTTAGCTGCCATTTTCTCTTTCCCTTAAATTCGTATGTTCAGTGTCGTTCGCGGATTAGGCTTCAACAATTGCCAGGATGTCGCTTTCAGACATGATCAACACTTCTTCATTGTCGATCTTCTCAGATTTAACACCGTAGCCATCGTTGAAAATAACGATATCGCCGACTTTCACGTCCAGCGGCTGTACGGTACCGTTGTCCAGGATGCGACCCTTACCGACAGCGATGATTTCGCCACGAGTTGATTTACCTGCTGCAGAACCAGTCAGTACGATGCCGCCAGCAGATTTGGATTCAACTTCTTTACGTTTGACGATCACACGATCATGTAACGGACGAATACTCATTGATAGCTCTCCTTTGAGAAAGTCTTTATCAGTTATGGGTGACGCCGGCCCGTAAACGGTTTCCCGGCTAGTGACCAGAGAGATGGGGATGGGGTTTTGTGCCTTCAAGGGGGCAAGCGAAAAAAATTTTTTATCAGCAGAAAATCCCGTCAAAATGCCGACCTGCCTCACATTCCATAACGATTTCAGTCACGTCGTCATAAGCAAATCCGATTGTGATACCATCAAAAATCTGCGTTGTAGCCCGGTCAATGGGCATAATCGGATAACCACTTATGAGCGGACTGAAACAAGAGCTGGGATTGGCTCAGGGCGTTGGCCTGTTGTCGACATCATTGTTAGGTACAGGCGTTTTCGCCGTCCCCGCGCTGGCTGCGCTGGTGGCTGGCAATAACAGCCTGTGGGCCTGGCCGGTGCTGATTGTTTTGGTCTTTCCGGTGGCGATTGTCTTCGCCGTACTGGGTCGTCATTTCCCCAGCGCAGGCGGTGTGGCGCATTTTGTCGGCATGGCCTTTGGTTCACGACTGGAGCGCGTCACCGGATGGCTATTTTTGTCGGTCATTCCTGTCGGCTTGCCTGCGGCATTGCACATCGCCGCCGGATTCGGTCAGGCGATGTTTGGCTGGCATGACGAGCAGCTTCTGCTGGCTGAGCTGGGTACGCTGGCATTGGTTTGGTACATCGGCTCCCGCGGCGCAAGCTCAAGCGCTAATCTGCAAACGGTCATTGCCGGACTGATTGTTGCCCTCATTGTTGCTATCTGGTGGGCGGGCGATCTGAAACCAGGCGAAATCCCCTTCCCTGCAATTAGCGATATTGAACTCCCCGGTCTGTTCGCCGCGCTGTCGGTGATGTTCTGGTGTTTTGTTGGCCTCGAAGCGTTTGCTCACCTGGCGTCTGAATTCAAAAATCCGGAACGAGACTTCCCACGCGCGCTGATGATTGGCCTGCTGTTGGCTGGATCTGTTTATTGGGCATGCACCGTCGTCGTTCTCCATTTTGGTGCCTACGGCGAGCAAATGGCCGCCGCAGCATCGCTGCCAGAAATCGTCGTGCAACTGTTTGGTGTACAGGCACTGTGGGTCGCCTGCATCATTGGTTATTTGGCCTGTTTTGCCAGCCTCAACATTTATATTCAAAGTTTCGCTCGACTGGTCTGGTCGCAAGCGCAGTATAAGCCTGAGAGTTATCTGGCTCGCCTGTCCCCCCGCCACCTTCCGCGCAATGCGCTAAACGCCGTCTTAGGCTGCTGCGTAGTCAGTACTCTGTGTATCTATATGCTGCAAATCAATCTCGATGCGTTAATCGTCTACGCCAACGGCATCTTTATTATGATTTATTTGCTGTGCATGTTGGCGGGTTGTCGATTACTGAAAGGGCATTACCGCGCACTGGCAATCATTGGTGGTCTGCTGTGCCTACTACTACTGGCAATGGTCGGCTGGAAGAGTTTGTACGCATTGATTATGCTGGCAGGGCTGTGGCTGTTTTTACCCCGCAGGCCGGATAAGGCAACGTTGACGCCATCATCCGGCCTATAAACACTTTTGCCGGATGGCGCTAACGCTTATCCGGCCTACATACTGAGGCTTAATCCCGACGATCGTCTTTATGTTCGATGCTGTCGCGCTTGTCATCCTTACGCTGAAATTCACCATCAAAAGTCTCACCGCCACCGGTTCCGGCGCTAAAACCACCGCCAGGCATACGCGAAAAACGTAAATGTGGCAGCAGTTTCATCGTCAGATGTTTTTGCACCGGGGGTAATAAAAGAAGAAGACCGAGGAAATCGGTGAAAAAGCCAGGCAGCACCAACAGCAGGCCAGCGATAATCAGCGATACGCTTTTGATCATTTCTGCAGCCGGACTTTCACCAGCAGCCATTTTTTGTTGCATCAGTAAAAAGTTCTTAAATCCCTGATTACGAACCAGAGACATACCGATAACCGACGTAAAAATAACCAAAATCAGCGTCATCAGGACGCCCATCACATGGGCAACCTGAATAAAAATAGATATCTCTATGTAAACATAGAGAAAAATGGCAAGTAATGGTATCCAGCGCAAAGGGATCTCCTGTTAATAACAGCCGTTTTGTTCAACTTCTGTTCGAAAAATTATGTTAATCGCATCGATTTGATATTGTGGTGGTTAGCAAAATTTCAAGTGGCTTGTACACTAATATTTAGGGTTAATCACAAAGGGGTGATCCATTTCACAGAATAATAAATAAGGGGTAAATTCCACGCTTTAAGTGATCCAGATTACGGTAGAAATCCTTAACCAGCATATGATCTCGGGTATCAGACCGATGCAGGGGATAATCGTCGGTCGAGAAACAATCGAAATCACATATATCCTGTGTGTTTAGTCAAATCATTGGCAGCTTGAAAAAGAAGGTTCACATGTTAAACAACATTCGTATCGAAGAAGACTTGTTGGGTACCAGGGAAGTTCCAGCGGACGCCTACTACGGTGTCCACACTCTGAGAGCGATTGAAAACTTCTACATTAGCAACAGCAAAATCAGCGATATTCCTGAATTTGTTCGCGGTATGGTAATGGTTAAAAAGGCAGCGGCAATGGCCAACAAAGAGCTGCAAACCATTCCTAAGAGTGTGGCAAATGCCATCATCGCGGCGTGTGATGAAGTCCTGAATAACGGAAAATGCATGGATCAGTTCCCGGTAGATGTTTACCAGGGTGGTGCGGGTACCTCCGTCAACATGAACACCAACGAAGTTCTGGCCAATATCGGTCTGGAACTGATGGGTCACCAGAAAGGTGAATATCAGTACCTGAACCCGAACGACCACGTTAACAAATGTCAGTCTACCAACGATGCATACCCAACTGGCTTCCGTATCGCTGTATACGCATCCATCATCAAACTGATTGATGCACTGAACCAGCTGCGTGAAGGCTTTGAGAAAAAAGCCGATGAATTCCAGGACATCCTGAAAATGGGTCGTACCCAATTGCAGGATGCTGTACCGATGACTCTCGGTCAGGAATTCCGTGCTTTCAGCGTACTGCTGAAAGAAGAAGTGAAAAACATTGGGCGTACCGCTGAGCTGCTGCTGGAAGTTAACCTCGGCGCAACAGCAATCGGTACTGGTCTGAACACGCCGAAAGAGTACTCTCCGCTGGCAGTACAGAAACTGGCTGAAGTCACTGGCTTCGCCTGTGTTCCGGCAGAAGACCTGATTGAAGCAACTTCTGACTGTGGCGCATACGTTATGGTGCATGGCGCACTGAAGCGTCTGGCTGTGAAGATGTCCAAAATCTGTAACGACCTGCGTTTGCTCTCCTCTGGTCCGCGTGCGGGTCTGAACGAGATCAACCTGCCGGAACTGCAGGCTGGATCTTCTATCATGCCAGCTAAAGTGAACCCGGTTGTTCCGGAAGTCGTAAACCAGGTGTGCTTCAAAGTCATCGGTAACGACATCACTGTTACCATGGCATCTGAAGCTGGTCAGCTGCAGCTGAACGTAATGGAGCCGGTCATTGGTCAGGCAATGTTTGAATCCATTCACATTCTGAGCAACGCTTGCTACAACCTGCTGGAAAAATGCGTTAGTGGTATCACTGCTAACAAAGAAGTCTGTGAAGCGTTTGTATTCAACTCCATCGGCATCGTTACTTACCTCAACCCGTTCATCGGTCACCACAACGGCGACATCGTCGGTAAAATTTGTGCCGAAACTGGTAAGAGCGTACGTGAAGTTGTCCTGGAACGCGGTCTGTTGACCGAGTCTGAACTGGACGATATCTTCTCTGCACAGAACCTGATGCACCCTGCTTATAAAGCAAAACGTTATACTGATGAAAGCGAACAGTAATCGTGTAGGGTAGTACCGGAGAAGGCACGTCATGATGACGTGCCTTTTTTCTTACTCGAAGTTACTTAAAAACAACAATTTAATATCAACTTGTTAAACAACAAGGAAGGCTAATATGATAGTTTTAGAACTTATCATCGTTTTGCTGGCAATCTTTTTAGGTGCCAGACTTGGGGGTATCGGTATTGGATTTGCAGGTGGGCTGGGTGTTCTGGTTCTTGCCGCTATCGGCGTAAAACCCGGTAATATCCCGTTCGATGTTATTTCCATCATCATGGCGGTTATCGCTGCCATTTCAGCTATGCAGATTGCAGGTGGTCTGGACTATCTGGTTCATCAAACTGAAAAACTGCTGCGTAAGAACCCGAAATACATCACGATCCTTGCACCTATCGTGACCTATTTCCTGACTATCTTTGCCGGTACTGGCAACATCTCTCTGGCAACGCTGCCGGTTATCGCTGAAGTTGCGAAGGAACAAGGTATCAAGCCTTGCCGTCCGCTCTCTACCGCAGTGGTTTCTGCACAGATTGCGATTACGGCTTCTCCAATCTCCGCAGCCGTGGTTTACATGTCTTCCGTCATGGAAGGTCATGGCATCAGCTACATTCACCTGCTGTCCGTGGTCATTCCGTCCACCCTGCTGGCCGTTCTGGTGATGTCCTTCCTGATCACCGCACTGTTCAACTCCAAACTGTCTGACGACCCGATTTATCGTAAGCGTCTGGAAGAAGGCCTGGTTGAACTGCGCGGTGAAAGACAAGTTGAAATCAAAGCTGGCGCGAAAACCTCCGTTTGGCTGTTCCTGCTGGGCGTGGTTTGCGTAGTTGTTTACGCCATCATCAACAGCCCAAGCCTTGGCCTGGTCGCTAAACCGCTGATGAACACCACCAACGCAATCCTGATCATCATGCTGAGCGTCGCGACGCTGACCACGATCGTCTGCCGCGTTGAAACTGACTCCATCCTGAACTCCAGCACCTTCAAAGCCGGTATGAGCGCCTGTATTTGTATCCTGGGTGTTGCATGGCTGGGTGATACCTTCGTATCTCACAACATTGACTGGATCAAAGATACTGCAGGTAGCGTAATCCAGGGTCATCCGTGGCTGCTGGCGGTCATCTTCTTCTTTGCTTCCGCGCTGCTGTACTCTCAGGCTGCAACCGCTAAAGCACTGATGCCGATGGCTCTGGCTCTGAACGTTTCCCCACTGACTGCTGTTGCGTCTTTCGCCGCGGTTTCTGGCCTGTTCATTCTGCCAACCTACCCAACTCTGGTTGCGGCGGTTCAGATGGATGACACCGGTACAACCCGCATCGGTAAATTCGTCTTTAACCATCCGTTCTTCATCCCTGGTACTCTGGGTGTGGTTCTGGCTGTCTGCTTCGGCTTCTTGCTGGGCAGCTTCATGCTGTAAGTTTTTCCTGCAGGGTGCCTGGGCGCCCTGCAGTTCCTACTCCCCACCCCGCTTTAACTAACATCCTTCCCTCGTCCGTTGTATAGTGACCATTCTTTTGCTGGTTACTCTGTTCTTTCGAGGTGTTTATGCTTGATGTAAAGAGTCAGGATATTTCCATCCCCGATACCGTTGTGGTGCTCTGTACCGCCCCGGATGAAGCAACCGCCCAGGATCTCGCCGCCAAAGTGCTGGCGGAAAAGCTGGCTGCCTGCGTGACCCTGCTACCCGGTGCGACCTCCCTCTACTATTGGGAAGGCAAACTGGAACAGGAATATGAAGTCCAGATGATTTTAAAAACCACCGTCACACACCAGCAAGCCCTTCTCGATTGCCTGAAGTCACATCATCCGTATCAAACGCCTGAACTTCTGGTTTTACCCGTCACTCACGGAGACTTTGATTACCGCTCATGGCTCAACGCATCCTTACGCTGATCCTGCTGCTGTGCAGCACATCTTCCTTTGCCGGATTATTTGACGCGCCTGGCCGCTCGCAGTTTGTACCTGCCGATCGGGCGTTTGTTTTTGATTTTCAGCAAAACCAACACGATCTGAACCTCACATGGCAGGTTAAAGATGGCTACTATCTATATCGCAAACAGATAAGCATTACGCCATCTCAGGCCGATATTGCCGAGATAAAACTGCCGCCAGGCGTTTGGCATGAAGATGAGTTTTACGGCAAAAGTGAGATTTACCGTAAACAACTGACTATCCCGATCACGGTCAATCAGGCTAAGTCTGGCGCAACATTAACGATCACATACCAGGGCTGCGCCGACGCCGGATTTTGCTATCCACCAGAAACAAAAACGGTGCCATTAAGTGAAGTGTCTGCCGATATCCAGGCGACACCTGCGCCGGTGCCAGCCACTGTCGATCCGCAAGAGAAACCGCAGCCCGCGGCTCAACTTCCCTTTACCGCTCTGTGGGCATTGCTGATCGGAATAGGCATCGCGTTTACGCCCTGCGTACTGCCGATGTATCCGCTGATTTCCGGGATCGTACTGGGCGGCAAGCAACGCTTATCAACCGGACGGGCACTGCTGCTGACGTTTATCTACGTTCAAGGGATGGCGCTCACCTATACCGCGCTGGGTTTGGTTGTTGCAGCCGCCGGTTTACAGTTCCAGGCCGCGCTACAACATCCTTACGTCCTGATTGGCCTTGCCGTCATCTTTACGCTGCTGGCTCTGTCGATGTTTGGCCTGTTCACACTGCAACTGCCTTCATCGCTGCAAACGCGCCTCACGCTAATGAGTAACCGCCAGCAAGGCGGAGCTCCCGGCAGCGTCTTTGCGATGGGGGCGATTGCTGGCCTCATCTGTTCTCCTTGCACAACGGCCCCGCTAAGCGCGATTTTGCTGTATATCGCTCAGAGCGGGAACATGTGGCTGGGAGGCGGCACGCTGTATCTGTATGCGTTGGGGATGGGATTCCCCCTGATGCTAATTACCGTATTTGGCAACCGCCTGCTGCCTAAAAGTGGCCCATGGATGGAACATGTCAAAACCGCTTTTGGCTTTGTCATTCTGGCGCTTCCCGTCTTCTTACTCGAACGTATCGTTGGCGACGAGTGGGGCGTTCGCTTATGGTCACTGTTAGGCGTCGCGTTCTTTGGCTGGGCGTTCATTACCAGCCTGCAGGCAAAGCACGCCTGGATGCGTATCGTGCAGATTGTCCTGTTAGCCGCAGCACTGGTATGCGTGCGTCCACTGCAAGACTGGGCGTTCGGCGCGCCGCATACTCAAACCCAGGCACACCTTAACTTCACGCCGGTGGCATCGGTAGATGCGTTAAATCAAGCGCTGGAGCAAGCTAAAGGCAGGCCAGTCATGCTGGATCTGTATGCCGACTGGTGTGTAGCCTGTAAGGAATTTGAAAAGTACACGTTCAGTAATCCGCAGGTTCAGCAAGCGCTAGGCAACACGGTGCTGTTGCAAGCGGATGTGACAGCAAACAATGCCCAGGATGTTGCTCTGCTGAAACATCTACAGGTTTTAGGTTTGCCGACTATCTTGTTCTTTGATGCCGAGGGAAAAGAACATCCGGAGGCCAGGGTAACGGGTTTTATGGATGCCGCGACCTTCAGCGCACATTTGCGCGATCGCCAACCGTGAGCGACACTTGCAACAGGAAATACGGAGGAGAATACCGTGCAACGTGAAGATGTCCTGGGAGAAGCCCTGAAATTACTTGAGGTGCAAGGGATAGCCAATACCACGCTGGAAATGGTGGCCGAACGTATCGATTATCCTCTGGATGAACTGCAGCGCTTTTGGCCCGATAAAGAGGCCATTCTGTACGATGCGCTACGTTACCTCAGCCAGCGGGTGGATATCTGGCGGCGTCAGCTTTTGCTGGATGACACCCTGAGCGCTGAGCAGAAATTACTGGCGCGCTACACTGCACTGTCCGAATGCGTGAGCAATAATCGCTATCCCGGCTGTCTGTTCATCGCCGCCTGTACGTTTTACCCCGATCCTGGGCATCCGATCCATCAGTTAGCCGATCAGCAAAAAAAGGCAGCACATGACTTCACCCATGAACTGCTCACGACGTTGGAAGTTGACGACCCGGCAATGGTCGCCAAACAGATGGAACTGGTGCTGGAAGGCTGCCTGAGCCGCATGCTGGTTAATCGTAGTCATGCTGATGTCGAAACGGCACACCACCTGGCCGAAGATATCCTACGCTTTGCCCAGTGCCGAATGGGCGGTGCGCTGACCTAAGCGAGCATTATCTGTTTTAGCCGCATCTGTCGGGGAGATTTGTGCAAACTTCAGGCATAACCATGCAGATTGCCGCAATATTAAGCGGTTGAACAATGTTTCCAGAAATTTGATTGACTGACAGACGTGAATACGGTTTAATGCGCCCCGTTGCCCGGATAGCTCAGTCGGTAGAGCAGGGGATTGAAAATCCCCGTGTCCTTGGTTCGATTCCGAGTCCGGGCACCACTATTCAGAAGAACCCGCCTATGGCGGGTTTTTTGCTTTTAGGGTTCTGCTAGATTTCTGATCGTTCTGTCCACAGCGACTCCTACCCTACCTCATCACGCCAGCTAAACCTTTCAGTGAGACCACGATGGTACTGCAAAAAATATAGCGGTATCAGGAACACCTCTTTTTCTGGCGTGCTTAACCGTAGGCCAGATTTGAGTAATTTATCTGAACAACCTTGGGCACTGAACCAGCGGGTGAAGGAACTGGGCATAGAGTAGCCTGGATTCTGCAGGTAGCGAATAACCCGATCGCGTTGCAAGGTACGCACATTCATCCCCAGGGGCTGGAACTGGTCTCCGCCTCGACATCTGAAGCAAACGCCAGGGAGTAAAAACCAACCTTCATCTACAATTGCCATCATACCGAGCAAATAGTGAGTCAACGAGGAATCTGGATGGTGAAAACAAGAATCATACAGTCAGCGCAGGGGGCCCATGCCTATCCGTTGCTGATCAAGAGCTTACTGCTGTCGGGTGGGCGTTCTCATCCCGAGCGAGAAATCGTCTACGCCGATAAGCTCCGTTACGACTATCGTACCCTCAAACAGCGCATTCATCGCCTGGCAAACATGCTGACAGCGGCCGGTGTCATGCCTGGAGACACCGTCGCCTTGCTAGATTGGGACAGCCATCGTGCCCTCGAGTGCTTCTTCGCGGTACCCATGATTGGTGCCGTGCTGCACACGGTGAACGTCCGCTTCTCGGCGGACCAAATCGCTTACACCATGAATCATGCCGAGGATAACCTGGTACTGGTGCACGACGACTTCTTGCCGGTTGTCGAGTCACTGGCAGAGACGCTGACCACTATCCGGGGATACATCCAGCTTAGCGACGAAGAATCGAAGGCGACCAGCCTACCGGTGCTAGGGGAATATGAGACCCTGCTGGCCGCAGCGGGAGAACTCTTTGACTTCCCCGACTTCGATGAAAACTCGATAGCTACCTTGTTCTATACCACTGGAACCACGGGCAATCCCAAGGGAGTCTACTTCAGCCATCGCCAGCTGGTCCTGCACACGCTCAATGAGCTGGGTCTCCTGGCAGCCCACGAGGGACAGTCGCTGCTACGATCGAACGATGTCTACATGCCGATCACCCCTATGTTCCACGTGCATGCCTGGGGCGCTCCCTATGTCGCAACAATGCTGGGTGTGAAGCAGGTATACCCCGGTCGTTACGAACCCAACAAACTGGTGCGGTTTTATCACGATGAGGGTGTGACCTTCTCGCATTGTGTGCCAACCATTTTGCAGATGATCCTTGAGTGCGAAGAAGCCACGCAGACTGATCTGTCAGGATGGAAGATGTTACTGGGTGGCAGTTCACTGTCCCTTGGACTGGCGACACAGGCCCACCATAGGGGCATACGCATTCACGCCGGCTATGGCATGTCTGAGACCTGTCCCCTGCTCTGTATGACCCACTTAAGCGATGCCGAGCTGGCCCTTCCCATGGATGAACAGTTACCCCTGCGGATTCGGACCGGCCTGCCTGTCCCGTTGGTGGATCTGCGTATCGTCGATGGCGAAGGTCGGGAGGTGGTGCACGACGGAGAAGCCCTGGGCGAAATAGTGGTGCGAGCCCCTTGGTTGACTCAGGGCTACCTGAAGGAGCCCGAGAAAGGGGCTGAGCTATGGAATGGCAGTTGGCTGCACACCGGCGACATAGCCTCTATCGATCCCCATGGGATAGTGGAAATCAAGGATCGCATCAAAGACGTAATCAAGACGGGTGGTGAGTGGATAAGCACGCTGGAGCTGGAGAGCCTCATCAGCTCACACGCGGCGGTCAGGTCGGTAGCCGTCGTCGGGATACCTGATGAGCAGTGGGGCGAACGCCCCCTGGCTCTGGTGGTTTGCAAGGAAGGGGAGGACCTGGAGCCGCAAGCCATAGCGACACATCTACAAGGATTCGTCGACCGCGGCCACATCACTAAATGGGCGATCCCACGACAGATAAGGATAGTCCCGGATATTCCCAAAACCAGCGTTGGCAAGATCAACAAGCGTCTGATTCGGGAGCTCGAAGCCAGCAATGGGAAGGATATCATTTAAGCGATCTGTCGCATTCACAGCGTAAGGTTAACAACAGTCACACTGCTTATATTTCAGGTAGCTTGCCGATATCAATGCTCTGCCGGGGAACTCACCGTCCCCGGGCGGATGCTGATCCCCCCTTTAGCAACATAGGGTTCTGGTCGATGTCAGGTCCTGCTGGACGAAAACCCGTCCTCAGCGCCTTCCATCCATCCTGATTATTTACCTAAATCTGCTTTATTCAACAACGCCAGATTCACCATCACTCATGCTTTCTTTGCTTTGAATAAACCGCAGCGCCAAATAAAGGTCTGGTGCCAGAATCATGTCGTCGTCCTTCATTGTCGGTCGACTCTCTTTAAACCAGCGTGTTAACTCCGTTTTCCGGCCCGCAAGAATTAACTTAATCTGCCGCCCCTTCAGGTCCCGTTTTAACTCATTAATGGTTGCCAGGACGCTGATATCTGAATAGGTAAAGCAAGAAACGGCGTCAATGACCACCCATTTAGGTTGTAGTACTGCACCATCGACTAAATTCAAAACGCGGCGCTTAAAATAGGCCACATTAAAATAGGTCAGCGGTGAGTTAAATCGGTACATCAACACGCCAGGGATCATTTTCACATCAGTTGAATTACCTAATGAGTGAATCATCCCATTTTCGTCAATTCCCAATAAGTGTTCAGTAGGACGAAAAACTGTGCGCAGGAACTGCAACAGACCCAGCAATACCGCAAGGCCGATCCCCTGAATAACACCAATAATCAGAACACAGCCAAAAGTGAAGAACGCCAGGCGAAATGCGGGTTTATTTCTTCGCCTCAGATTCCAGAGTCCGCGTAAATCAATCAATGACCACGATGCATAAATTAGAACAATGCCTAATGCAGATACCGGAATAAATTGTAATGGCTGCGTGAAAAATACCACGACAATTCCGATGATTAAGGCTGCAACAACGGAAACCAGCTGACTTTTCCCTCCGGTGGAGTCATTTACCGCAGTCCGGGAATCGGCTCCGCTAATCGCAAACCCCTGAGATAAGCCAGACATCAAATTCGCAACACCCAAAGCCCTGAACTCAGCATCAGCATTTATTTCGTATCCATTTTTCGCGGCAAAACTGCGAGCGGTTAGCATCAGGCTAACAAAACTGACTAATGCCAGGTTCAGCGCAGGGATCAATAAATCACGCGCCAGACCAGGCTGAAATGAGCCCCAGTGAACAACAGGCAAACCAGACTGGAAGCCCGATCCCCCAATAGTGGCAATACCATACTGCTGTGCAGATGTGACCCATACCAGCGCCGTTGTTATCACAATTGCAATTAACGGTGCTGGCCATTGGCTACGAAACGTTTTGATAGCTATTAAAATCGCTAACGTTAGGATGGAGATCCCTAAGGTTAATAAATGAATTTCTGAGAGTCGGCCTGGCAGGGCAATAATCTTCTCAATCACTTGCTCTTCATCAAGCGTAATCCCCAGCACCTTACCGAGTTGCCCGACAATAATCGTCACGGCAACGCCGTTAAGCAGCCCCGTTAGAATGGGATGAGAAAGCAGATCAGCAAGCGCACCTAGGCGAAACTTACTGGCAAGTAGACACCATCCTCCCATCATCACGGTCATGACGATTGTTAACTGCCAGTGGAGTTCTGGATTTCCGGCAGAAAGAGGAACCACTACTGCCGCAATTACCGCGCAGGTCGTGGCATCAGGGCCAACAATCAATTGGCGGGAAGAACCAAACAGTGCATAAGCTAGCATTGGCAAAACGCAGGAATATAACCCGACGATAGCCCCGACTCCCGCCAACTCAGCGTAAGCAATCGCAACCGGTAGTGCTACGGCAGCAACGGATAACCCGGCTTTAACATCATGTTTTAGCCAGCTTTTATCGTACGCTAATAAATTTTTTAGACCCGGCATGTAGTTTAATACCATTTTTCCGAACACTTTATTCTCCGGATTGACCCTTACTAATAGATAAAGGTACACGTAACTGCCGCAGGAGATCCTGATATTTTCGGGAGGTAATACAGATAATTCAGATTGGGTGTTTATCGCGTATGCCGCAGAATGGCTTGTGTTATGCAGGCTCTGGATATTGCTTTGCACCCGATGGTGCGGTGTCGTGATCTGCCTGATGCGCTGCGCTTATCAGGCCTGCACAATACGTTCAGCCCGGCGGTTTTACCCCGCACACACGCAAAAAAGCCCATCCGTCAGGATGGGCTTCTTCACTTTATTTGATGCCTGGCAGTTTATGGCGGGCGTCCTGCCCGCCACCCTCCGGGCCGTTGCTGCGCAACGTTCAAATCCGCTCCCGGCGGATTTGTCCTCCTCAGGAGAGCGCTCACCGACAGACCACAGATAAAACAAAAGGCCCGGTCTTTCGACCGGGCCTTTCGCTTTTATTTGATGCCTGGCAGTTCCCTACTCTCGCATGGGGAGACCCCACACTACCATCGGCGCTACGGCGTTTCACTTCTG
>NZ_JAOWFA010000031.1:0-209076 GCF_030333885.1 Citrobacter sp. Cf132 | reverse complement strand
GGAAGGTGCGAATAAGCAGGTCATTTCTTCCCAAGCTGACTCGCTGATTAAAATTTCGCGGATCTGGGCCGATTTTTTTCCCGCAAACACATCGAATCAGCCTATTTAGGCTATTTTTTCCACCATTTCTGGCGTTATTTCCGGTTTTTACTGAGATCTCTCCCACTGACGTATCATTTGGTCCACCCGAAACAGGTTGGCCAGGGTGAATAACATCGCCAGTTGGTTATCGTTTTTCAGCAGCCCCTTGTATCTGGCTTTCACGAAGCCGAACTGCCGCTTGATGATGCGAAACGGGTGCTCCACCCTGGCACGGATGCTGGCTTTCATGTATTCGATGTTGATGGCCGTTTTGTTCTTGCGCGGATGCTGCTTCAAGGTTTTTACCCTGCCGGGACGCTCGGCGATCAGCCAGTCCACATCCACCTCGGCCAGCTCCTCGCGCTGTGGCGCTCCTTGGTAGCCGGCATCGGCTGAGACAAATTGCTCCTCTCCATGAAGCAGATTACCCAGCTGATTGAGGTCATGCTCGTTGGCCGCGGTGGTGACCAGGCTGTGGGTCAGGCCACTCTTGGCATCGACACCAATGTGGGCCTTCATGCCAAAGTGCCACTGATTGCCTTTCTTGGTCTGATGCATCTCCGGATCGCGTTGCTGCTCTTTGTTCTTGGTCGAGCTGGGTGCCTCAATGATGGTGGCATCCACCAAAGTGCCTTGGGTCATCATGACGCCTGCTTCGGCCAGCCAGCGATTGATGGTCTTGAACAATTGACGGGCCAGTTGATGCTGCTCGAGCAGGTGGCGGAAATTCATGATGGTGGTGCGATCCGGCAGGGCGCTATCCAGGGATAATCGGGCAAACAGGCGCATGGAGGCGATTTCGTACAGGGCATCTTCCATGGCACCGTCGCTCAGGTTGTACCAATGCTGCATGCAGTGAATACGCAGCATGGTCTCCAGCGGATAGGGCCGTCGGCCATTGCCCGCCTTGGGATAAAACGGCTCGATGACAGCGGTCATATTCTGCCATGGCAGAATCTGCTCCATGCGGGAGAGGAAAATCTCTTTTCGGGTCTGACGGCGCTTAGTGCTGAATTCACTATCGGCGAAGGTGAGTTGATGGCTCATGATGTCCCTCTGGGATGCGCTCCGGATGAATATGATGATCTCATATCAGGAACTTGTTCGCACCTTCCCTAACATTTGGCGATTCTCCTCCCCCGGAGGTAAAGAGATGCATGACTATCGCGTAACGGGTAATTATGTTTGCGACAATACGCAATCTGCGCTGTCGTTGGCGCGAAACCATCTGGGCATTGTTTTTGCACCGAAGGCGAGCGTACAAAAAGAAAGTCAGCCTAACGGGCTGGTTCCGTGTTTCTCCGGACAGCATGAATGGTGGCTGGATCTGGTGGCGATTTTCCGCAAACGTGAATATCAGCCATGGCGGGTACAGTTTATTCTTGATGAGATGTTGGCGGAGATTCGCCGGCAGCTTGCTCAGTCGCTGGATCAGCAGACTGAGCAAGCAAAATAGCCTGAGTTTAATGATCGAGATACAGGTAATGTACCCAACTGGTCATGCGCAACAAGACTTTGCGCATGACGGACACATGTTCGAAGTGGTCAGAATAAACCGCGACCTGCGCGTAGATCCCATCAGGTAACGCGCTAACCTCCGCATTATCATTCAGCTCAATCGTGGCGATTACCCCTTCCGAACCGGGCGTAGAATTTAAGGATTGCAGCGCCCCATTCGACTGGTATGTCCCGCCCGGCACTGCCGGACTAATTGCAGCCAGTTTACCGCTGAATACCTTACCCGGCAGCGCGTTAAATACCACTTCCGCTTCATCGCCAGGTTCCAGACGCAGCAGCGAGTTCTGACGGAACTGGGCGATAATTTGCCTTTTTTGATCCGGGATGAATACCATCACCGGACGCATCGGCAGCGCGGCGGCATAGGTTCCCGGGCGCATCAGCACCTGCGTCACATAGCCATCGCTGGGCGCGCGAACCACCGTCTGGTCCAGGTTGAACTCCGCTTCGGCTAACTGCGCTTTCAGGCTGGCAATTTGCGAATTCTCGCCCAGTATCAGGCTGTCTAACTGACTCTGGATTTGCTGCTGCTCCGCGACGGAAGATTTCACCGACGCTTCCTGCGCCAGATAGTTTTGCCGCGCCGCATCGATATCGCGTTCAGAAAAAGGATTCACCTTCGCCTGACTACCCTGTGCATAGCGCTGGTAATCTTTTGCCAGTTTGTCACGCGTGGCCTTTGCCCGCTGCGTGTTGGCTATCATTTCGTCTAACTGCGCAACCAGAGCCTGCTCTTTATGCTGTGCGGTGACAATATCAGCTTTCAGGCGATCGACCCGTGCCTGATAACGCCCTGGATTAAGCTTAAACAGAACCTCGCCTTTTTTGATTAGCGTATTCTTCTTATCCGTCACTTCTGTCACTACACCCGTTACCTGCGGCACCACGGGAATAGAAATTACCGCCTTTTGTGCTTTAAAGGTATACGGATGGTTATAATTCATCAGTAATATAAGCCCGCAAACAATGAATATACCGCCTAATGCTGCGGTAGGAACTGTCCATTTATTTACAGGAATTTTAAAAATTTTAAATATTGACCATGCACACGCCACATAGGTCAGAACAATTAGTAAATCCATCGATATTACTCCGCCGGAGAGGTCTTGGCCTCACCCAGTTTCTTTTCCAGATCCGCAACCCTTGCCTGAAGCTGGATCAGGGAAGAATCCGCGCTCTGCATACCCCATCCGCGCTCCGGACGATAAAGCGTTGCCCAGATCCATAAAAAGGGCCAAATAACATGTAAGGTAAACAAACTAACCCAACCCGCAACATGTATTGCGTCGGCATGGGGGTGGTTACGTTTCTTTGCAATTAGATAGGGAATATCATGCAGAATAATAATCCCGTAAAAAATGACCAGGAATACAAAAATAAGCACTCCTAATGCAAAATAATTAAGGAACATATTTGCCTCAGGGATTTAAATTAAGGAATTCAGATGCAATTTGATTTAAACAATAGAGTTGATAATAGTATTGGAATGACCAGACTGGATGCAATTTTCTTATTTATATAACGATATATGGGTTTCTATATATACACGTCGTCTTTCGAGCTGCAGGACATAACTTGATGCCCGGTACGCTAAACGCGACCGGGCAGTAAGAGACGTGAAATTAAAACAGCCCCAGTGGTTTATCAGAGTAGCTCACCAACAGGCACTTGGTTTGCTGATAATGTTCAAGCATCATCTTATGCGTCTCGCGCCCGATGCCCGACTGCTTATAGCCACCAAACGCCGCATGTGCCGGATACGCATGGTAACAGTTGGTCCAAACTCGCCCCGCCTGAATCCCACGTCCCATTTTGTACGCCAGATTTCCATTACGACTCCAGACACCAGCGCCAAGCCCATATTGGGTGTCATTAGCGATTTCCAGCGCCTCTTCCATGGTTTTAAACGTTGTGACAGCCAGCACCGGCCCGAAGATCTCCTCCTGGAAAACCCGCATGTTGTTCTTACCAAACAGAATGGTTGGTTCGAGGTAGTACCCCTCTTTTAACTCGCCATCCAGCTGCTTGCGCCGCCCGCCGGTGAGAACATCTGCTCCTTCTTTCTTACCAATGTCGATGTAATTCAGAATAGTTTCCAGTTGACCATGCGACACCTGCGCGCCCATTTGCGTCACGCTGTCTAACGGGTTGCCGCTACGGATACTTTCCACCCGACGAATGGCTCTTTCCATAAAACGTTCATAAATGGATTCCTGAACCAGCGCACGACTCGGACAGGTACACACTTCGCCCTGGTTGAAGGCAAACAATGCAAAACCTTCCAGCGCTTTGTCAAAGAACGCATCTTCTTCATCCATCACGTCCGCGAAGAAGATATTGGGTGATTTCCCGCCCAGTTCCAGCGTGACAGGAATAATGTTCTGCGTGGCGTACTGCATGATCTGCTGCCCAACTTCCGTTGAGCCGGTAAACGCCACTTTCGCAATACGTTTTGACGTCGCCAGATACTCACCGATCTCCCCACCCGCGCCGTTGACCACGTTCACCACGCCAGGCGGGAGCAGATCGCCGATGACTTCCATCAGCAACAGTACGGACAGCGGCGTCAGGCGCGCGGGTTTCAGCACCACGCAGTTACCCGCCGCCAGCGCGGGTGCCATCTTCCAGCTGGCCATCAGCAGCGGGAAGTTCCACGGGATAATTTGCCCTACCACGCCAAGAGGTTCATGGAAGTGATAAGCCACGGTTTCGCTATCAACCTCGCTGATTCCCCCTTCCTGCGCACGAATACAGGAGGCAAAATAGCGGAAATGGTCAATTGCCAGCGGCACATCGGCCGCGCTGGTTTCGCGGATGGGTTTACCGTTATCCCAGGTTTCAGCCGTTGCCAGCAGCTCCAGATTTTGCTCCATACGATCGGCAATTTTGAACAAAATCGCCGCCCTGTCCTGCACGGAAGTCTGCGCCCATTTATCTTTTACTTTATGCGCGGCATCCAGTGCCAGATCGATGTCCTTTTTGCCGGAAGAGGCCACTTCGCACAGTAATTGCCCGGTTACCGGCGTCAGGTTTTGGTAATACTCGCCGTCCACGGGGGCGACCCAGTCACCACCGATAAAGTTATCGTATCGGGCTTTTAACTTCAGGGGGTAACCATACTCGCCGGGGTAAATACGCGTTGAAGGGGGGTTATTGGTCATGACCGTCTCCTTGCTGTAGGGGTACTACAAGGGTAGACGGGACTGGCGAATTATTCGCCAGCCTTTTACTGCTTTACGACAGGTATCACGAATTACATGGCAGCACGATAAATCGCCATGATTTCTTCATGTGTCGCCTGAATCGGGTTAGTGAAACCACAGGCATCTTTCAGGGCATTAGTCGCCAGAACGGCAAAATCTTCTTCCTTCACGTTCAGCTCACGCAGACCGGCCGGTATATTCACTTTCTGCGCCAGTTCGCGGATCGCCGCGATGCAGGCTTCTGCCCCTTGCTCTTCGCTCAGACCAGCAACGTTCACACCCATTGCCGAGGCGCAATCGCGCAGGCGGGCGGCAGCAACTTTACTATTAAATACCTGTACATGCGGCAGCAGTACGGCATTACATACTCCGTGTGGCAGATCGTAGAAGCCACCCAGCTGGTGCGCCATTGCATGCACGTAGCCAAGAGAGGCATTGTTAAAGGCCATACCTGCGAGGAACTGCGCATAGGCCATGGCTTCGCGCGCCTGAGCATTACTGCCCTCTTCAACGGCGACCGGCAGGTTTTGCGCAATCATGGTGACCGCTTTCAGCGCACATGCATCGGTAATCGGCGTGGCAGCAATCGACACGTAGGCTTCGATAGCGTGGGTTAACGCATCCATACCGGTAGCCGCCGTCAGAGACTTCGGCATGCCGACCATCAGCGAGGAGTCGTTAACCGACAGCAGCGGCGTAACGTGCTTATCGACAATCGCCATTTTAATGTGGCGTACTTCATCGGTGATGATGCAGAAGCGGGTCATTTCAGATGCCGTACCCGCCGTGGTGTTGATGGCGATCATCGGCAGCTGCGGTTTTGCAGAACGGTCTACACCTTCGTAATCGCGAATATCCCCACCATTAGCCGCCACCAGCGCAATACCTTTTGCACAATCGTGTGGAGAACCGCCACCGAGAGAAATAACGCTATCACAGTCGTTTTCAGTCAACATTTGCAGGCCAGCGGCAACGTTGCTGGTTGTGGGATTAGGATGCGTACCATCGTAAATTACGCTGAAAATATCACGTTCCTGTAATGCCTTTTGAATCTCGCCAGCCATACCTAATTTCGTCAGCATGGCATCCGTGACAATCAGCGTACGGCGAAAACCATATTCCGCCATTGTATTCATTGCGTCTTTTAATGAATCAGCGCCGATTACATTCACGGAAGGAATAAAAAATGTTGAAGCAGCCATTGTACGATCCTTAATTACTCTAAAAGAGTCAGGAAGCATACGAGTGAAATATCCAACAGAATATGATCATGGTTGTTATTTTAATAACAACCACAATTAAAAAGCACATTAGGTTCATAATCTAATGTGCTTATTTCAATCAATATCTATTTTGTATTAATTCATTTAATTCCTGAATTAATTGTTTCATTACTTTTCGGGGAACAGCAATGCATCGCGTAATAAATGATCATTTCCCCGACGGCGAGTAAAACCAATGCGGTCAAAATATTCCAGAATCTGAATAGCCAATTTGCGCCCGATGTTAAGCCTGTCGCGAAAATCAGCGGCACATGTCGATCCCCTTTCCTGATCCAGTTCGCGGATCATATTGGCAAAGGCCACTATCCGATCGTTACGGTAATAACGATCTTTCACGATCGCGGTGATGATGCCTTGCTGCGCCGCTTGTCGTAACACCACACGCATCATTTGCTCATCCGTGCCCGTCTGTTTTGCCAGGTCGCGCACCCACCACGGCTCATCGCCAAAAAGCGGTTCTGCTTTTTGCCAGATAGCCTGCTGCTCATCGCTGAAACCGGCCTTGTGATCGGGCAAATGCAGCCAGCCATGATGACTATGGATGACGCCGCTCTCGCGCATCTTTTCAATCAGCAGCAGGACCAGCGCTTCATCTTCCATCGGCAAAGCCATCCGGCGCAGGCGTTCGCGCCCAGGTCCAGGCTCATCGCGGTGCTGGTCGTGGTAAGTCGCCAGCGTATCGAGGATTTTGCGCTGCCAGCGCGCTGCAACAGTGGCATCCAACAAACTGTATCCCGCCTGAATAAAACCATGCTGCTCGATCAACGGACGCATGCCGTTACCGTTGAGCTGACGCGCCCAGGCGAAGTCGGGAATATTTACCGCTCCACGCGTCAGATGCAACGCCAGAGCGTCACCATCACTCTGTGCGTTTTCCAACGCCGACAGCCACTGCAAATATTCCGGCTTACGCTTCCCGCGACGCGGCGGATTGAGCGTGACCACGCGCGCACCGGCCAGCGTCGTGCGAGCCGAAATATCGCGCAGCACCAGACGATCGTTATCGGCGAGCCAGAGCGGCGTATCAAACACCAGTTCCGCCAGCGTCCCTTCAAGCAGCGAGATTCTCCCGGTAACGTGGCTGGCAGCGTGGTGAATATGCAACGGTTGCCACTGCATCAGCGGCGCGGCATGTTCTAAAGAGACAATCACGCGGGTAAACGCCTCTGGCGGCGCATCAGCAAGCAGCCAGTCGCCGCGGTTAAGTTCTTCTTTTTGCGCATCACCGGCAATATTTAGCGCAATACGTTGTCCCGCCTGCGCGCGATCGGTGGCCTGATTTTGTGCATGCAGGCTACGTACGCGCATCGGTTTGTTGACGCCCGTGAGCCACAGTGTGTCACCGACATTCACTTCACCGCTGAGCGCCGTCCCGGTCACCACCAGTCCCGCGCCTTTGACCGTAAAGGCACGGTCAATCGCCAGGCGGAAGCTGTGATCGCGGGCATGCTCGCGCGACGTTAATTGCAGCAAATGTTCGCGCAGTTCCTCGATGCCACGGCCTTCACTGGCGGCAGTGACGAATAGCACCGACTCCGCGAAACCATAATTCCCCAGCGTGGCCTTAATCTCCGCACGCACCTCTTCAATTCTTGCTTCGTCCACGCGGTCGGCTTTCGTAAGCGCCACGGTGATCTGCGGATTACCCGTCAGTTGCAGAATTTGCAAATGCTCACGCGTTTGCGCCATCACGCCGTCATCACATGCCACCACCAGCAGCGCGTGATCAATCCCGCCAACACCCGCCAGCATGTTAGACAGAAACTTTTCGTGTCCGGGTACATCGATAAATCCCAGTATCCGCCCGTCCGGCTGCGGCCAGTAGGCATAGCCGAGATCGATGGTCATGCCGCGCTTTTTTTCTTCCGGCAGACGGTCGGCATTCACGCCGGTAATCGCCTGTAATAACGTTGTTTTTCCGTGGTCAACGTGTCCGGCGGTTGCAATAATCATTTCAGCATCATCTCCATAAACCGGGTCTCGTCTTCAAGGCAGCGCAGATCCAGCCACATGCGGCCATCATAAATCCGGCCAATGATCGGCACGGGCAGTGCACGCCAACGGGCGGCCAGTGCTTCGAGGCGGCTACCGCGTCCGTCATGGGGGGTAAAGGTTAATGCCGCGCTGGGCAGCCTATCAACCGGTAGCGAGCCGCTGCCAATTTGCGACAGGCAAGGCATGACGTTCAGGGCGAATTCGTCACCGTAATGCTCGGCAAGCCGTGCCTGTAAGTGTTGGGCCTGCGCGTGGACAGCCTCCTGCGAGCGAGTGAGCTGGCGTAACGTCGGCAACTTCTGCGCCAGCGCTTCCGGGTGCAGGTAGAGCCGCAGCGTCGCTTCCAGCGCAGCCAGTGTCATTTTATCAGCCCGTAATGCGCGTTTCAGCGGATGGCTCTGTAAGCGAGCGATCATCTCTTTTTTACCGACGATAATCCCGGCCTGCGGCCCGCCCAGTAATTTATCGCCAGAGAAGCTCACCAGACTGACGCCAGCGGCAATCAGCTGTTGCGGCATCGGCTCCTGCGGTAATCCATACTGGCTGAGATCGACCAGTGAGCCGCTGCCGAGATCCGCCACTACCGGCACATCCAGTTCCTTGCCAATAGCGGCCAGCTCAGCCTCATCCACCGACTTCGTAAAGCCTTCAATGCTGTAATTACTGGTATGGACTTTCATCAGCAGAGCGGTATTTTCATTCACCGCCTGACGGTAATCTTTCGCATGGGTCCGGTTGGTGGTACCGACTTCGCGCAGAACACATCCGGCCTGGCACATCACGTCCGGAATACGAAACGCGCCGCCAATTTCCACCAGCTCACCGCGCGAAACGACCACCTCTTTGCCGTTGGCCGTGGCGGCCAGCATCAGTAAAACCGCTGCCGCATTGTTATTGACGATACAGGCGTCCTCCGCTCCCGTCAGACGGCAGAGTAAATCCGCCAGCGCCCGATCCCGATGTCCACGTCCGGCATCATCCAGGCTGTATTCCAGCGTCACTGGCGTGCGCATGGCTTGCACCACCGCCTCGATCGCTTCTTCGGCCTGCGACGCTCGCCCAAGGTTGGTATGCAGCACCGTTCCGGTCAGGTTAATCACCGGACGCAGCGCGCTTTGCGATTCTCGTTCCAGACGGGCGCTGGCTTCTTGCGCCCAGTCCTCACACCATGCCGGGAGCGCGTGCGTGTCGCGAATCGTATCTCTGGCTTCGTCAAGCATATGACGCAGCAGGTCAACCACCCGGGTATGACCGTGAGATTCACGTAAGGCTGGGAAGGCGCTATCGCGCAATAAACGATCGATAGCGGGAAGCTGACTGTAGAGTGAACGCATGTCGGTTGTCATGAAAGGGCCTGGCTGTTGGTGGCCCTCTCCACCGCGGAGAGGGCTATCGATATAGGAAGGATTGTACCGTGACTTTGCTCAGGCAGGTATTATCTGCATCAAGCCTTTGGCGGTTCTGTGCGGGCAAAACTTTCGCGTTGAAAAAGCGTTTCCACCAGTTTGACCAGACGTGGGCGGTCCACACACCAGCCGGGCGCGACCCGACGGAAATTGAGATAACCGACGGCACAGGCAATCGCGATGGTAGCCAGGTTAACCGTATCCGTTTTCAGCGTACCGTCCGCCAGATAGCCTTCCAGCATATCCAGACTGCGGGTGATCTTCTCCCGCTGGCGTAACAATTCAGTTTCTGACTGCTGCGCGGCGGGGCGAGCCTGCTCGCGCACCGAGACTAATCCCGCATCCATAATACCGTCGGCCAGCGCTTCCAGTTGACGAACTTTGAGTGCCGCTAACGGTTCACCCGGTAGCATGGCTGGCGCAATATCCAGCAGCTCTATGTATTCTGCGATGATCGGAGAGTCAAACCAGTACTCACCCTCATCGGTGACCAACGCGGGTACTTTTCCTAGCGGGTTATAACGCGCCACGCCACTATCCGCGCTATAGGGAAGTTCATTCACAAATTCGAAGGTGATGCCCTTTTCCAGTAACAGAATAGAAATTTTACGCACAAAAGGGCTGGTATAGCTGCCAATGAGTTTCATGCCGGGTCCTTTTTGCCAACAAAAATATCAGTATGGCTCAGGTCACCGTAAATGGCAGGTGATGACGGTCTCAATGATCCAAATAAAGATAATGCATCCAGCTGGTCATGCGCAGCAGCACTTTACGCATCACTGACACGTGAGCGAAATGGTCGGAATAGACCGCCACCTGGGCATAGATACCGTCCGGCAGCGCATCCACATCGGCATTAGGATCCAACTCAATCGTAGCCAGCACGCCATCGGTACCCGGCACCACCGTTAAGGACTGTAATGCCCCCTGCGCCTGATAAGAACCGCCCGGCACAACCGGAAGAATGGAGGTCAACTTGCCGGAGAAAACCTGACCAGGCAGCGCGTTGAATACCACTTCCGCTTCATCACCCGGTTTAAGACGCAGCAACGAGTTCTGGCGGAATTGCGCCACAATTTGCCGTTTCTGTTCCGGAATAAATACCATCACCGGGCGCAGAGGTAGTGCGGCGGCGTAGGTCCCGGGCCGAATAAGCACCTGCGTAACATAGCCGTTGCTGGGGGCACGGACGATAGTCTGCTCAAGATTGTATTTGGCTTCAGCGAGCTGAGCGCGCAGAGACGCAACCTGAGATTGCTCCCCGTTGACCATACTGTCTAACTGACTCTGAATCTGCGTCTGTTCGGCAACGGAACCTTTTACCAGCGCGTCCTGTGCCAGATAGTTCTGCCGGGCGTTGTCGATATCGCTTTCAGAGAAGGGATTAACCTTCGCCTGGCTGCCCTTCAAATAGCGTTGATAATCTTTATACAGACGATCGCGTTCAGCGGAAACGCGGGTAGTGTTGGCGACGGCTTCAGAAAGTTGGGCTTTCAGATTGTCGATGTTGTGTGTGGCGGTAACAAGATCAGCCTGCAGTCTGTCAACACGTGCCTGATAGCGGCCTGGATCGAGTTTAAATAACACTTCGCCTTTTTTAATCAACTGATTATTTTTATCCGTTACCTCACTAACAATTCCTGTGACTTGCGGAGTGATCGGAATTGAAATAACCGCTTTTTGCGCCGTAAAGGTATACGGGTGGTTATAGTTCATTAATAAGATCAGTCCCGCAACAATGAATACCCCACCTAATGCAGCAGTAGCGAGCGTCCATTGGTTTACCGGAATACGGAATATTTTAAAGATGGCCCAGGCAAAGGCCACATAGGTCAGGACTATCAACAAATCCATGATTAAATCTCCGGAAAGGTGGAGTAATCTGTTTTCTTCTCCCCATCCAGTCTTTTTTCCAACTGGGTGATGCGCGCTGCCAGTGCGGCAATCTCGGGGTCTGGGTCCTTTCCGTTCGACATGATGTGTGATTGCATGCCCCACCCACGTTCAGGCTGGTAGAGCGTCGCCCAAATCCACAGGAACGGCCATATTGCATGGAGTGTAAACAGGCTAATCCAACCCGCCGTATGAATGGCATCAGCATGAGGATGGTTGCGTTTTTTAGCCATGTTATAGGGAATATCGTGAATGGCGATGATTCCGTAAAACAGAACCAGAAAGACGAAGATCAGCACGCCCAGTGCGAAATAATTTAGAAACATACCTGCCTCGAATTCACGCTAAATAGAGTTTTTTTATGCCGGCAGCCGCATGCACCCAGGCTGATGTTTTGAACATAACTGCAGTTTGGGGTTTTCGCCATACCACAAAATAAATATTTTTTCTGGTGAGAAGTTGCTTTCTTTTGCAATAAAAATATCGGGGGGTAGAACCTGCTGTAGATCACATCCGAGCAAATGCAGATGAAAATACTTTGCGATCTGCATCACAAAGATTCAACAAACAGCAAAGGATAAAATGTGAATCAGTTCACATTTACCCCCCATTTTTGGCGAATTCTGATCCAGTGATGTTTTTTTGTACCGATATTTTGTGATTAAGATCACATTAACTAACGCCATACACCCTATATTTACGTGACGAATATCACATAAAAGGTCGTCGACTGGACAGTTGAACGATTCAGTGCCAGATTTCGCAGTATCTACAGGGTCCGGCTACCTCCTGCCGCTACATTAACAAACCTCGGGCTTTCAGCCTGCGCGATAGCAAACATAAGAAGGGGTGTTTTTATGTCATCCGATATTAAGATCAAGGTGCAAAGCTTTGGTCGATTCCTCAGCAACATGGTGATGCCAAATATCGGCGCGTTTATCGCGTGGGGTATTATCACCGCATTATTCATTCCGACAGGGTGGTTGCCGAACGAAACGCTGGCGAAGCTTGTCGGTCCTATGATCACCTATCTGCTGCCGCTGCTGATCGGTTATACCGGTGGTAAGCTGGTTGGCGGCGAACGTGGCGGCGTGGTTGGTGCTATCACCACCATGGGCGTTATCGTCGGTGCAGATATGCCAATGTTCCTCGGCGCGATGATCGCAGGTCCGCTGGGCGGCTGGGCTATCAAACATTTCGACAACTGGGTAGACGGTAAGATCAAGTCCGGTTTTGAGATGCTGGTGAATAACTTCTCCGCAGGCATCATCGGGATGATCCTCGCCATTCTGGCATTCCTTGGCATTGGCCCATTGGTTGAAGCACTGTCCAAAATCCTGGCGGCAGGCGTTAACTTCATGGTTGTCCATGACATGCTGCCGCTGGCGTCTATCTTCGTTGAACCGGCGAAAATCCTGTTCCTCAACAACGCCATCAACCACGGTATTTTCTCACCGCTGGGAATTCAGCAGTCCCATGAGATGGGCAAATCCATCTTCTTCCTGATTGAAGCTAACCCGGGTCCGGGTATGGGCGTTCTGCTGGCATACATGTTCTTCGGTCGCGGCAGCGCTAAGCAGTCTGCGGGCGGCGCGGCAATCATCCACTTCTTGGGTGGTATCCACGAAATTTACTTCCCGTACGTGCTGATGAACCCACGTCTGATCCTGGCCGTTATCCTCGGCGGTATGACTGGCGTATTTACCCTGACTATCCTGAACGGCGGTCTGGTTTCTCCGGCCTCTCCGGGTTCTATCCTGGCCGTGCTGGCCATGACGCCGAAGGGCGCTTACTTCGCTAACATCGCTGCTATCTGTGCTGCTATGGCAGTCTCCTTTGTGGTTTCAGCCATTCTGCTGAAAACCAGCAAAGTGAAAGAAGATGATGACATTGATGCCGCAACCCGTCGTATGCACGACATGAAAGCGGAATCCAAAGGCGCATCTCCGCTGGCGGCTGGCGACGTGACCAACGACCTGAGCCATGTGCGTAAAATCATTGTTGCCTGCGATGCCGGTATGGGTTCCAGCGCCATGGGTGCGGGCGTACTGCGTAAGAAAGTGCAGGATGCAGGTCTGTCTCAGATTTCCGTTACTAACAGCGCGATTAACAATCTGCCGCCGGATGTGGATCTGGTCATTACCCACCGTGACCTGACCGAACGCGCGATGCGCCAGGTGCCTCAGGCACAGCACATTTCGCTGACCAACTTCCTCGACAGTGGCCTGTACTCCAACCTGACCGAACGTCTGGTCGCTGCACAGCGCCACAACGTGAACGAAGAGAAAGTCCGCGATCACCTGAAAGACAGCTTTGAAGAGGGTGATACTCACCTGTTCAAACTGGGTGCGGAGAATATCTTCCTCGGTCGTAAAGCCACTAACAAAGAGGAAGCAATTCGCTTTGCTGGTGAGCAACTGGTGAAAGGCGGTTACGTTGAGCCAGAATACGTCGAGGCGATGCTGGACCGCGAAAAACTGACTCCGACTTACCTCGGCGAGTCCATTGCAGTACCGCACGGAACGGTTGAAGCCAAAGACCGTGTGCTGAAAACCGGTGTGGTGTTCTGCCAGTACCCGGAAGGCGTTCGCTTCGGTGAAGAAGAAGACGATATTGCCCGCCTGGTGATTGGTATCGCAGCACGTAACAACGAGCACATCCAGGTGATTACCAGCCTGACCAACGCGCTGGATGACGAATCCGTGATCGAACGTCTGGCCCATACCACCAGCGTGGATGAAGTTCTGGAGCTGCTGGCGGGTAAAAAAGCTTAACGGTTAAGTATCTCCAAAATAGTTCGAGCTGCAGGAAGGCGGCAACGCAGTGAATCCCCAGGAGCGTACATAAGTACGTGACTGGGGTGAGCGAGGAGAGCCAACGCATCTGCAGTTCGAAATATGAAGGCGATATCCTCTCCCTTGTGGAGAGGGTTAGGTTGAGGGAAAAGCCTCACCCCAGCCCTCTTGGGTAAAAACATTGATGAAGGTTAATACTATGAAAGCATTACATTTTGGCGCAGGTAATATCGGTCGTGGCTTTATCGGCAAACTGCTGGCGGACGCGGGGATACAGCTGACGTTCGCGGATGTAAATCAGGTCGTACTCGATGCCCTGAATGCCCGTCATAGCTATCAGGTTCATGTCGTAGGTGAAAACGAACAGGTTGATACCGTCTCCGGCGTCAACGCCGTGAGCAGCATCGGCGATGATGTCGTCGACCTGATTGCCCATGTAGATTTAGTCACTACCGCCGTCGGTCCAGTCGTGCTTGAGCGTATCGCTCCGGCCATCGCCAAAGGGCTGGTTAAACGCAAGGCACAGGGTATAGCTACTCCGCTGAATATCATCGCCTGTGAAAACATGGTGCGCGGAACGACCCAGTTGAAAGGCCATGTAATGAACGCGCTGGCAGATGAAGACAAAGCCTGGGTTGAAGAACATGTTGGCTTCGTCGATTCCGCCGTGGACCGCATTGTTCCGCCTTCGGCTTCAGCAACCAATGACCCGCTGGAAGTTACCGTAGAAACCTTCAGTGAGTGGATTGTCGACAAAACACAGTTCAAAGGTGAACTACCAAATATCCCAGGAATGGAATTAACTGATAACCTAATGGCATTTGTCGAACGTAAACTCTTCACGCTGAACACCGGGCATGCTATAACCGCGTACCTCGGAAAATTGACCGGTCATCAGACCATCCGTGACGCGATTCTCGACGAGAAAATCCGCGCAGTGGTAAAAGGTGCGATGGAAGAGAGCGGCGCGGTACTGATCAAACGCTATGGTTTTGATGCAGCAAAACATGCGGCATACATTCAGAAAATCCTCGGTCGCTTTGAAAACCCGTATCTGAAAGATGACGTTGAGCGCGTGGGTCGTCAGCCGCTGCGTAAGCTGAGCGCGGGAGATCGTCTGATTAAACCGCTGCTGGGTACGCTGGAGTATGGTTTGCCGCATGCGAATCTGGTTATCGGTATTGCGGCAGCGATGCACTATCGCAGCGAAGAAGATCCGCAGGCACAGGAACTGGCCGCGCTGATTGACGAAAAAGGTCCACAGGCCGCGCTGGCGCAAGTTTCCGGGCTGGATGCCAACAGCGATGTCGTGCTTGAGGCTGTTAACGCGTATAACGCAAAGAAATGATGCAGGACCTGGCGCAGGATATCCTGCGCCTAAATAATAGATTGTCAGATATGCAGGCAATAATGGAACAAACGCAGGCCTTTGAAAATCGTGTGCTTGAGCGTCTGAATGCTGGCAAAACCGTACGCAGCTTCCTCATCACCGCCGTAGAACTGCTCACCGAGGCGGTGAATATTCTTGTGCTTCAGGTATTTCGCAAAGACGACTATGCGGTGAAATATGCTGTAGAACCACTGCTTGACGGCGACGGTCCGCTGGGCGATCTTTCCGTTCGCCTGAAGCTCATCTACGGTCTGGGCGTGCTCAGCCGACCGGAGTATGAAGACGCCGAGCTTCTGATGGCGCTGCGGGAAGAGTTAAACCATGACGGCAATGAATATGCGTTCACCGACGATGAAATTCTTGGTCCGTTTGGCGAACTCCACTGCGTGACGGCACTCCCGCCGCCACCGCAGTTTGATACCTCAGACTCAGGTCTGCACGCGATGCAGATCCAGCGCTACCAGCAGATGGTGCGCTCCACGATGGTACTTTCCCTGACCGAGCTGATTTCTAAAATCAGCTTAAAAAAAGCCTTTCAAAAATAAGACGATGCTTGCTTATTTCTCTTCCTGCTGCGGTCGATAAAGCTGCCGATAGTACGCCAGACGTTGCAGATACAACTGCGCATTCTCCTGCGGTATTTCAGAAGGGACAACGTTGCGTGGCGGTGTTTTATTCAGATACTCGCGAAAAGCCTGGCTTGAAGCCATAAAATCGACCGTCTTATCAATTAGAGCCGAAACGTTCTCACCTATTTTCGCCATAATCTTCCCTCCTCCATGTATTAACCGCGCTCAGCCTGCGCGGTTGATCATTTAAGTTTAGGATCGGTTTGGCAATTACATTAAGGAAAACGTGCTTCACTATGAACCCGCCAACAAAATGCGCCATGGTCGATCTTATCGCTTAAAATTCCTTATTAATCAAAATAGTAATATTTTCATTAGCTGAATAATACTTGCAACATTTGATTATTTATCTTCGATTAGTTGTGAATAATCCCGCTCTGCGCGCATACTATAGGATATTCATCCTATTTTTATCAGAAGCTATCCTATGAAAGAAGTCGAAAAAAACGAAATTAAACGCCTGAGCGATCGTCTGGACGCTATCCGCCACCAGCAGGCTGACCTGTCTCTGGTTGAAGCCGCCGACAAATATGCTGAGTTGGAGCAAGAGAAAGAAACTCTGGAAAACGAGATTGCGCGTCTGCGTGAAGTCCATGGTCAGAAGCTGAGCAAAGAAGCGCAAAAGCTGACGAAACTCCCTTTCCGTCGTACCATCACCAAAAAAGAACAGGCCGACATGGGCAAGCTGAAGAAGAGCGTGCGCGGCCTGATTGTCGTTCACCCGATGACCGAGCTTGGCCGTGAAATGGGCCTGAAAGAGATGACGGGCTTCGCGAAGAGCGAGTTCTGATCTCCCACCGGGCAACATCCGCTTGCCCGGTCCTTCACTTCCCCCTCGAAATTGGCCCTACCAATTTTAGCCAGATCATACCAGCACCTCACATTTCATTAAAATGTGCGTACAATACCGTTGCCAATAAATAACATTTGATTAACCATTCATTGTCATTACCCCTACACAACAATATTGGCAGGGCCACTTTTACACATAATGTGACGAAGATTTGAGCAAAGACTCATTCCATTATGTCGGCGGCCCCCAGGAGACCTGCAATGAATCTCTGGCAACAGAACTACGACCCGGCCGGTAACATCTGGCTTTCCAGTCTGATCGCATCGCTCCCCATCCTGTTCTTTTTCTTCGCCCTGATTAAGCTCAAGCTGAAAGGCTACGTTGCGGCGTCATGGACGGTGGTGATCGCTTTGTCGGTCGCCCTGCTGTTTTACAAAATGCCGGTCGATCACGCTCTGGCATCCGTAGTGTACGGTTTCTTCTACGGTCTGTGGCCAATTGCCTGGATCATTATCGCCGCGGTATTCGTCTATAAAATCTCGGTGAAGACTGGGCAGTTCGACATTATCCGCTCCTCGATACTCTCGATTACCCCAGACCAGCGTCTGCAAATGCTGATTGTCGGTTTCTCCTTTGGGGCATTCCTCGAAGGGGCGGCAGGCTTCGGTGCTCCAGTAGCGATTACCGCCGCGCTGCTGGTTGGCCTTGGCTTTAACCCGCTGTATGCGGCAGGTTTGTGCTTGATCGTAAACACCGCTCCAGTCGCTTTTGGGGCAATGGGCATTCCGATTCTGGTTGCCGGTCAGGTTACAGGGCTGGACAGCTTCGAGATTGGCCAGATGGTGGGCCGTCAACTGCCGTTCCTGACCATTATCGTGCTGTTCTGGATTATGGCGATTATGGATGGCTGGCGTGGTGTCAAAGAAACCTGGCCTGCGGTGATGGTCGCTGGCGGCTCGTTTGCTATCGCGCAGTATCTCAGCTCTAACTTTATCGGACCGGAACTGCCGGACATCATCTCTTCTCTGGTTTCCCTGGTCTGTCTGACGCTGTTCCTGAAGCGCTGGCAGCCGGTACGCATCTTCCGCTTTGGTGATATGGGCGCTTCGCAGGTCGATATGGATCTATCGCGCACCCGCTACACCGCCGGGCAAATTATCCGCGCCTGGTCGCCGTTCCTGTTCCTGACAGCTACCGTCACGCTGTGGAGCATACCGCCGTTTAAAGCGCTGTTTGCTCCAGGCGGCGCGATGTACCACTGGGTGGTCAATATTCCGGTTCCGTTCCTCGACAAGCTGGTTGCCCGTATGCCGCCGGTCGTACACGAAGCCACAGCCTACGCGGCGGTGTACAAATTTGACTGGTTCTCCGCGACCGGTACCGCAATACTGTTTGCCGCCCTGCTGTCCATCGTCTGGCTGAAGATGAAGCCGTCTGCTGCGCTTCAGACCTTTGGTAGCACGCTGAAAGATCTGGCGCTACCTATCTACTCCATCGGGATGGTGCTGGCATTCGCCTTTATCTCTAACTACTCCGGGCTTTCATCCACCCTGGCATTGGCCCTGGCGCACACCGGCAGCGCATTTACCTTCTTCTCGCCGTTCCTTGGCTGGCTGGGGGTATTCCTGACTGGATCCGACACCTCATCAAACGCACTGTTTGCCGCCCTACAGGCTACGGCCGCTCAGCAAATCGGCGTTTCGGATGTATTGATGGTGGCTGCAAATACCACCGGCGGCGTGACCGGAAAAATGATCTCTCCGCAATCTATCGCTATCGCCTGTGCGGCAGTGGGATTAGTGGGAAAAGAGTCTGACCTGTTCCGCTTTACCGTGAAGCACAGTCTGATTTTCACCTGCATGGTGGGTGTGATTACCACGCTGCAGGCCTATGTCTTAACCTGGATGATTCCATGATTGTGATGCCCAGACGCCTGTCAGACGAGGTCGCATCTCGTGTGCGGGCGCTGATTGAAGAACAACAGCTGGAAGCGGGCATGAAGTTGCCCGCTGAGCGCCAGCTGGCCGTACAGCTTGGCGTGTCGCGCAATTCGCTGCGCGAGGCGCTAGCAAAGCTGGTAAGTGAAGGCGTGCTGATTAGCCGTCGTGGCGGTGGGACGTTTATCCGCTGGCAGCATGAAGCGTGGTCCGAACAAAACATTGTTCAGCCACTGAAAAGCCTGATGGCGGATGACCCTGATTACAGCTTCGATATTCTCGAAGCCCGACACGCCATCGAAGCCAGCACCGCCTGGCACGCAGCGATGCGTGCCACTGCTGCCGACAAAGAGAAGATCAGGCTCTGTTTCGAGGCCACACAAAGCGAAGATCCAGATCTCGCCTCGCAGGCAGACGTTCGCTTTCATCTCGCCATTGCAGAGGCCTCACACAACGTGGTGCTGTTACAGACCATGCGCGGTTTCTTCGACGTATTGCAGTCTTCGGTGAAACAGAGCCGCCAGCGTATGTACCTCGTGCCGCCCGTATTTTCACAACTGACGGCACAGCATCAGGCTGTACTGGATGCGATTGTTGCCGGAGATGCCGACGGCGCGCGTAAAGCGATGATGGCGCACCTCAGTTTTGTCCACACCACGATTAAACGATTTGATGAAGATCAGGCCCGCCAGGCGCGAATCACCCGCCTGCCCGGTGACCCTGGTGAGAATAGCAGGGAGAACAACACATGATTATTTCAGCAGCCAGCGACTATCGCGCCGCAGCCCAGCGCATCCTACCCCCCTTCTTGTTCCACTATATTGACGGTGGGGCGTATGCAGAGCACACTTTGCGCCGTAACGTGGCAGACCTGTCGGAGGTGGCCCTTCGCCAGCGCGTGCTGAAGAATATGTCCGACCTGAGCCTGGAGACAAAGCTGTTCAACGAAACGCTCTCCATGCCGGTGGCCCTTGCACCTGTCGGTCTGTGCGGCATGTATGCGCGTCGGGGCGAAGTTCAGGCCGCCGCCGCCGCTGATGCCAAAGGCATTCCGTTTACGCTTTCCACAGTATCCGTATGCCCGATTGAAGAAGTCGCCCCGACTATCAAGCGTCCGATGTGGTTTCAGCTGTATGTTCTGCGCGATCGCGGCTTTATGCGTAACGCCCTGGAACGCGCTAAAGCGGCGGGTTGTTCCACGCTGGTCTTTACCGTCGATATGCCCACACCTGGCGCACGCTACCGTGACGCCCATTCCGGGATGAGCGGCCCAAATGCCGCACTGCGCCGCTACTGGCAGGCAGTCACCCATCCACAATGGGCATGGGACGTTGGCCTGAACGGTCGCCCGCATGATTTAGGCAATATTTCGACGTATCTTGGCAAACCCACCGGCCTTGAGGATTACATCGGTTGGCTGGCGAATAACTTCGATCCGTCGATTTCCTGGAAAGACCTCGAGTGGATCCGCGAATTTTGGGATGGTCCGATGGTGATCAAAGGGATCCTCGATCCTGAGGATGCTCGCGACGCCGTACGCTTTGGCGCCGACGGCATCGTTGTCTCTAACCACGGTGGGCGCCAGTTAGATGGCGTGCTGTCTTCAGCCCGCGCGCTGCCCGCCATTGCCGATGCGGTAAAAGGCGATATCGCGATTCTGGCAGACAGCGGGATCCGCAACGGTCTGGACGTCGTACGCATGATTGCGCTGGGTGCGGATAGTGTTCTGTTGGGACGTGCTTATCTGTACGCGCTGGCAACCCACGGTCAGGCCGGGGTAGCGAATCTGCTGAATCTGATCGAGAAAGAGATGAAGGTGGCAATGACCCTGACCGGTGCAAAATCGATTAGCGACATCAGTCATGATTCGCTGGTACAAGAACTGGGAAAAAGCCTGCCTGCTGCGCTGGCACCTCTGGTTCAGGGTAGCGCGGCGTAACAATATCCCCATAAAACCCACTTTCTGCATGGTCGGTCTGTTCTCAGCCCGACCATTTTTTATCCAAAAATAACGACTAGTTAACATTTATAACCAATATATTTGACAACTTTTTATTCACCTGTCAGATGTATATACAAGCTAATACAAGGGCGAAATATACAGATAACAACCATCATAACGGGCGAGGGTAACATGGCTTATTCCGGAAAAGTGAATATCCAGCAGGCGATAGATGACAGTCCTTTTTCGCGCTTCCACTGGGTCATTATTGTCCTGGGTTTTCTGGTCCTGGCCATCGACGGCTTCGATACGGCGGCGATGGGCTATATTGCGCCCACGCTCTCAGCCGACTGGGGCATCAAGAAGCAGGACCTTGGACCGGTGTTAAGCGCCGCGCTATTGGGCCTGTCATTTGGTGCACTGCTGGCCGGGCCGATTTCCGATCGTATGGGCCGTAAACGCGTGCTGGTCTTTTCCTGTCTGTTTTTTGGCCTCGCCAGTCTGGGAACTGCCTATGCCCAGACGCTGAATATGCTCACATTTTGGCGCTTTCTCACCGGGCTGGGTCTTGGCGCGGCAATGCCCAATGCCATCACCCTGGTGTCAGAATTTGCACCAAAACGCTGTCGTTCAATGGCGATTAACACCATGTACTGCGGCTTTCCGTTAGGGGCTGCAGGCGGCGGGGTGATCTCCTCCTGGCTTATCCCTAACTACGGCTGGCACAGCGTCCTGCTTGCCGGTGCGATCGCCCCGCTGGCCCTCACCGTATTGTTGGTGCTGTTCCTGCCGGAGTCGGTGAAGTATCTGGTTCACCGCGGTAAAGGGGTTGCACAGGTTAAACGCATTGCTCAACGCTTTATGTCGGGAAGTCTGGAACAGGTTACCCAGTTTTATCTGGATGAAGACCGCGTCACGGTCAAAAAAGGCAGCGTGGCACAGCTATTCAGTATGCCCTGGCTGCCGGGCACGCTGATGCTCTGGATGACCTACTTTATGGGATTGGTTATCTATTACGTGCTGTTGAGCTGGATGCCAACGCTGATGCTGGGAATGGGCTATCCGCTGGCTGAATCCGCCTGGCTGACATCGCTATTTACCTTCGGCGGTACTGCGGGGATCCTGCTGGCCGGTTGGTTAATGGATCGCTGGGAAGCACATAAAGTGGTGTCACTCGGCTTTATTCTGACGATGCTGTTTGCCCTCGCTCTCGGGTTTGAACATAACCATATCATCTTGTTCGGCGCACTGATCTTCCTGATGGGGATTACCATGAACGGCGCGCAGTCCGGGCTGCAGACGCTGGCCGCCACGTTTTATCCGACCCACTGTCGCGCGACGGGCATTGCCTGGATGCAGGGCGTGGGCCGCTTCGGTGGCGTAGCCGGAACGATGATGAGCGCCCAGCTGCTTTCCCTGCAATGGCAGGCAGACAGTATATTAATGTTCCTCAGCCTTCCGGCGCTGGTTGCGGCTGCCGCAACGATTTACAAACTGCAACGCTATAAACCGCACGCGCTGACCGTCGCATAGTACCCGCTCTTTCTGCTATTCTGCCCCCCGTTATCAAGGGGGCAGTATGCTTAACATCGTTTTATTCGAACCAGAAATCCCGCCAAATACCGGCAATATTATCCGTCTTTGCGCCAACACCGGCTTTCGTCTGCATATTATTGAGCCAATGGGCTTTACCTGGGACGACAAGCGCCTGCGTCGCGCGGGGCTGGATTACCATGAGTTTACCGCCGTGCTGCGCCACCCTGATTACGCCAGCTTCGTCGCCGCAGAAAATCCGCAACGTCTGTTTGCCCTGACCACCAAAGGTACGCCAGCGCATAGCGCAGTAAGCTATCAGGATGGGGATTATCTGATGTTTGGCCCGGAAACTCGCGGTCTGCCACCCAGCATCCTCGACGCGCTGCCAGCCGAACAAAAAATTCGAATTCCGATGATGCCGGACAGTCGCAGCATGAACCTGTCAAATGCGGTGTCGGTGGTGGTGTATGAGGCCTGGCGCCAGTTAGGTTATCCCGGCGCGGTATTGCGTAGTTGATTTGTGTCAGATGGCGGCTGACGCCTTATCCGACCTACGAGATTTGTAGGCCCGGTAAGCACTGCGCCGCCGGGCATAGCTCGAAATCAGATGCCATCGCCGTATTCGAAAGTATGATGTATCCCGTTGAAATGCTGATCCATATCCATAGACGGTTTATCGCTGTCAGGCTTACCGACAATGCGTGCAGGTACGCCTGCCGCAGTGGTATGCGGGGGTACCGGTTGTAAAACCACGGAACCTGCGCCAATCTTCGCGCCGCGACCGACTTCAATGTTGCCGAGAATTTTTGCTCCCGCGCCAATCATTACACCTTCACGAATTTTCGGATGACGATCGCCGCCGGCTTTACCGGTCCCGCCTAGCGTGACGGATTGCAGAATAGAGACATCATTTTCAATCACTGCCGTTTCACCGACCACAATGCCGGTTGCGTGATCGAGCATAATCCCACGGCCAATTTTTGCCGCCGGATGAATGTCTACCTGGAAGGTAACGGACACCTGATTTTGCAGGAAGATCGCCAGCGCCTGACGCCCCTGATGCCACAGCCAGTGACCGATACGGTAGGCCTGAAGCGCATGAAAACCCTTCAGGTACAGAAGTGGGGTGGAATATTTATCGACAGCCGGGTCACGCGTACGTACCGCCTGAATATCACAGGCCGCTGAGGCAATCATTTCAGGATCGGCGGCATAGGCCTCTTCCACGACTTCGCGAATCGCAATGGCGGGCATGATTGGAGAAGCGAGTTTATTCGCCAGCATATAGCTTAGCGCACTGCCGAGATTTTCATGCTTGAGCAGCGTTGCGTGGTAAAAACTGGCCAACATTGGCTCACATTCCGCCAGTGCCCGGGCTTCCGCTTTAATGTTTTTCCAGACGATATCCAGTTCTTCACACGGCATTGCGTACTCCAGAAGGTAGCAAAACGACCGACCCGTTCTTCGCGGGTCGGGTCGTTAGATTGAAACGGTTCCTTACGGCTAGTGGCTGCTTCGCTCGTCCTTGCGCGCACGACCTAATAACGTCAATGCTGCCTCGCGCGCGTTTTTTCCGCAATACAATACTTGATAAATTTCCTCGGTTATTGGCATCTCGACACCAAAACGGTGCGCCAATTCACGAACTTCTTTCGTATTGCGGTAGCCTTCAACCACCTGACCAATCTTATCCTGCGCGCCCTGCACGTCCATACCCTGGCCGAGCATCATGCCAAAACGACGGTTACGCGACTGGTTGTCGGTACAGGTCAGCACCAGATCGCCTAAACCCGCCATCCCCATAAAGGTGGCAGGATCGGCACCCAGCGCCGCGCCAAGGCGAGACATTTCGGTCAGTCCACGGGTGATCAATGCGGTACGCGCATTCGCGCCAAAACCGATGCCGTCAGACATCCCCGCACCAATCGCAATGACGTTTTTCACCGCGCCGCCAAGCTGCACGCCAATGAAATCCGGGTTGCTGTAAACGCGAAAGCTTTTGCCGCAGTGCAGCAACTGCTGGAGATCGTCAGCAAAGGCGTCGTCCGTCGAGGCCAGAGAAATCGCCGTCGGCATGCCCGCAGCTAGCTCTTTGGCGAACGTCGGGCCGGAAATAACCGCCAGTGGAATTGAGTCCCCCAGCGCTTCACGCGCGACGTCCTGCAGCAGACGCCCCGTTTCCGCCTCCAGACCTTTTGTCGCCCAGACCAGTCGTGCGTCAGGGCGCATCAGCGGTTTGATGTTACGCAGCACTTCGCCAAAGACGTGGCTCGGCACCACCACCAGGATATTACGACTGGCGGCCAGCGCAGTGGCTAAATCACTTTCCAGGCGCAGCGTTTCGGGAAAAGGCACATCAGGGAGGAACGCGACGTTGCAGCGATCGTGCTCAAGGGTCGCGATATGTTTCGGATCATGGCCCCACAGGACAACTTGATGGCCATTTCTTGCCAGGGTGATGGCAAGAGCGGTGCCGTACGAGCCGGCACCAATCACAGTCATTGAAGCATTACTTTGGTTCATCAGGCATCCTGATGTTCTTCAGTACCTTCGCCAGCCTGCTGCTGTAAATAGTTCATGAACAGCGCATCAAAGTTGACCGGCGCAAGGTTCAGTTGCGGGAACGTACCGCGTGATACCAGGCTGGTGATGCATTCACGGGCATACGGGAACAGAATGTTCGGGCAGTATGCGCCCAGGCAATGCGCCATCTGAGTCCCTTCGATACCACTGATGGAGAAAATACCGCCCTGCTGAACTTCGCACAGGAACGCAGTTTCTTCACCCAGGGAAGCCGTTACGGTGACACGCAGCACTACTTCATACACGTCATCTGCCAGTTGGGTAGATGCGGTATCAAGATCCAGTTTAACCTCTGGCTGCCAATCTTTCTGGAAAACATGCGGTGCATTTGGCGCTTCGAAAGACACATCCTTGGTATAGATACGTTGGATCTGGAAAGCCATTTCAGTGTTATTTTGTTCTGACATGTTTAGAAAACCCTTAGTGTTGTCCTTTAAATACTTTCAGTACGCCTTATCGCAGCAGGGGATCCAGTCCACCACGCGCATCCAACGCATACAAGTCGTCACAACCGCCAATGTGCTGTGCATCAATAAAAATCTGCGGAACCGTCGTACGGCCACTGCGCTTGATCATCTCTTCACGCTTTACGGCATCGCCGTCGATCGGAAGCTCCTGGAAACTCACACCCTTGCTGTTCAACAGCGCTTTTGCGCGATGGCAAAACGGGCAGGTTGCTTTGGTGTAGATCTCAATATTGGCCATGACTTATCTCCAGTGTTCTTTTTACCCTGCGGCATGAAAGAAGACGGGTAAATTACTTGCCGCGAACCAGTGGCAGATTCTCACCACTCCAGCCCGCTACGCCGTCTTTCAGTACGGATACCTGCTCAAAACCGGCTTTAATCAGCGCAGTTGCTGAATCTTGGCACTGCATGCCTGAACCATCAACCACAATCACAGGTTTGTTTTTGTGTTTTTCAAGTTCGCCAAAATTGTTGGCTTTGATTTCGCTCGGCAGCAGGTTAGTGGAGCCTGCGATATGGCCTTTGCGGAAGTCGTCGCGCTGGCGTAAATCCACAACAACGGCGTCTTCTTTGTTGATGAGACGTGTAGCTTCGCCGCGAGTAATCACCTTCACTTTTGAGGTCAGGCTCTTAAACGTGGTAAATAATACAGCCGCCAGTAACGCAATCCAGGCGATACTCAAGACAGGGTGGCGACTAACAAATTGCATAATTTCTTGCATGGGGGGTAACAACTCCCGACTCAGTGATTAAAAAACCAGGAAAGGAGTATACCTGCGCGTTGGCGCAAATACAGCCAGAGCGTGCATTGGATTGCATTTTTGCGGGGCGCTACGGAAAAAAAAATGTAAATCGGTGTTCCCCTTAGCACGCGATCCCCCATTATTTGATCTTCGGGGGCTACTTTATCGATTCAGCTGTAGTAAAATTACGCAATTATTTTTTATCTCTTGAGTGTGAGGTTGTCGCAATGTCGGTTTCTAAAAAACCTATGGTACTGGTGATTCTGGATGGCTACGGCTATCGCGAAGACAGCCAGGATAACGCCATTTTTAGTGCTAAAACCCCGGTAATGGATGCGCTGTGGGCAAAACGTCCGCATACCCTGATTGATGCGTCCGGTCTGGAAGTCGGCCTGCCCGATCGCCAGATGGGCAACTCCGAAGTGGGTCACGTCAACCTGGGCGCGGGCCGTATCGTGTATCAGGACCTTACCCGTCTGGACGTTGAAATCAAAGAACGTACTTTCTTCGCTAACCCGGTGCTGACCGATGCGGTCGACCAGGCAAAAAATGCCGGGAAAGCGGTACACATCATGGGTCTGCTCTCTGCTGGCGGCGTTCACAGCCACGAAGATCACATCATGGCGATGGTAGAAATGGCCGCTGAACGCGGCGCTGATAAAATCTATCTGCACGCTTTCCTTGATGGTCGTGATACTCCGCCGCGCAGCGCTGAACATTCACTGCAGAAATTCGAAGAGAAATTTGCCGCGCTGGGCAAAGGCCGCGTAGCGTCCATCATCGGTCGTTACTACGCTATGGACCGCGACAACCGTTGGGATCGCGTAGAACAGGCTTACGATCTGATGACGCTGGCGAAGGGCGAGTTCCAGTTCGCTACGGCGGTTGAAGGTCTGCAGGCTGCTTATGCCCGCGACGAAAACGACGAATTCGTTAAAGCCACCGTGATCCGTGCCGAAGGTCAGGCAGATGCTGCTATGGAAGATGGCGATACGCTGATTTTCATGAACTTCCGTGCTGACCGTGCGCGTGAAATCACCCGTGCGTTTGTTAACGCTGATTTCGACGGCTTCGCCCGTAAGAAAGTCGTTAACCTCAACTTTGTGATGCTGACCGAATACGCGGCAGACATCAAAACTGCGGTTGCTTACCCACCAGCATCTCTGGCCAACACCTTTGGTGAGTGGATGGCGAAGAACGAAAAAACGCAGCTGCGTATTTCCGAAACTGAAAAATATGCGCACGTGACCTTCTTCTTCAACGGCGGCGTAGAAGAGCCGTTCAAAGGCGAAGACCGCATCCTGATCAACTCTCCGAAAGTTGCGACCTACGATCTGCAACCGGAAATGAGCTCTGCTGAACTGACCGAGAAGCTGGTTGCAGCGATTGAGAGCGGTAAATACGACACCATCATTTGTAACTACCCGAACGGCGACATGGTTGGTCACACCGGGGTGATGGAAGCAGCGGTTAAAGCGGTTGAAGCGCTGGATCACTGCGTTGAGCAGGTGACTAAAGCGGTTGAGTCCGTTGGCGGCCAGTTGCTGATCACCGCAGACCACGGTAACGCAGAGCAGATGCGCGATCCGTCCACCGGTCAGGCACATACTGCACATACCAACCTGCCCGTTCCGCTGATTTATGTCGGTGGTAAGAACGTCAAAGCAGTCGAAGGCGGCAAACTTTCTGATATCGCCCCGACGATGCTGACGCTGATGGGTATGGAAATCCCGCAAGAGATGACTGGTAAGCCGCTGTTCATCGTGGAATAATCCCTCCCCATGAGGGGAAAGGCGATTAATACCATCACTCGGGCCGTGAAACCGCGTAAGTTTTCAGTCAGGCCCTTGTTCTACGCCAGCGCGCTTAGCGCTGGCGTATTGCTGTGCGCCTTTTCCGCCCACGCGGACGAACGCGACCAGCTCAAATCTATTCAGGCCGATATCGCGGCAAAAGAACGCGCGGTACGCCAACAGCAACAACAACGTTCCACTCTCCTCGCTCAGCTTAAAGTTCAGGAACAAGCCATCGCCGTTGCCGCAAGGCAGTTACGCGAAACGCAGAACTCACTGGCACAGCTGAACGCGCAAATCGCAGAGATGAACGCAGCACTCGCGAAGCTGGAAAAGCAACGAGCAGCGCAAGAGCGCAGTCTGGCAGCCCAGTTAGACGCCGCGTTTCGCCAGGGTGAACACACCGGTATTCAGCTCATCCTTAGCGGCGAAGAAAGCCAGCGCGGACAGCGCCTGCAGGCCTATTTCGGCTACCTGAACCAGGCGAGGCAAGAAACTATCGCGCAGTTGAAACAAACCCGCGAAGAAGTCGACTCGCAAAAAGCCGAGCTAGAAGATAAGCAAAGCGAACAGCAGACGCTACTGTACGAACAGCGCGCTCAGCAGGCTAAGCTGGAACAGGCACGTAACGAACGCCAGAAAACGCTTTCGAGTCTGGAATCATCGATTCAACAGGGTCAGCAGCAGCTAGGCGAAATGCGCGCCAACGAATCGCGCCTGCGCAACAGCATTGCTCGCGCCGAAGCCGCAGCCAAAGCACGCGCGGAACGTGAAGCCCGCGAGGCGCAGGCCGTACGCGATAAGCAACAGGATGCATCACGGAAAGGCTCAACCTACAAACCGACCGAAAGTGAAAAATCTCTGATGTCACGTACCGGCGGTTTGGGTTCGCCACGCGGCCAGGCATTCTGGCCCGTTCGGGGTCCAACCTTACATCGTTATGGCGAACAACTGCAGGGTGAGCTACGTTGGAAGGGGATGGTTATTGGCGCATCCGAAGGCACCGAAGTTAAAGCCATTGCCGATGGTCGCGTCATTCTGGCGGACTGGTTGCAGGGCTATGGCCTGGTGGTCGTCGTTGAGCACGGTAAAGGCGATATGAGCCTGTACGGTTATAACCAGAGCGCACTGGTCAGCGTCGGTACGCAGGTTCGCGCCGGGCAGCCTATAGCACTAGTGGGTAGCAGCGGCGGTCAGGGCAGGCCGGCACTCTATTTCGAAATTCGTCGCCAGGGTCAGGCGGTCAATCCACAGCCGTGGTTGGGAAGATAAGTTTTGCCACAACAATTTCGTCGTCTACTACTCTCTCTCGCCAGCCTGCTGGCCTTCGCAACACCTGTTTTTGCTGGCAAACTCGCCATCGTCATTGATGATTTCGGCTATCGCCCACACACTGAAAACCAGGTACTGGCGATGCCTTCTACCATCTCCGTTGCCGTTCTGCCTAACGCCCCACATGCGCGTGAAATGGCAATCAAAGCGCATAACAGCGGGCATGAAGTCTTAATCCATCTGCCAATGGCACCGCTGAGCAAGCAGCCGTTAGAGAAAGATACTTTACGCCCTGAAATGAGCAGCGAAGAGATTGAGCGAATTATTCGCGACGCGGTAAGCAAAGTACCGAATGCGGTCGGTCTGAACAACCATATGGGCAGCGCGATGACCTCCAGCCTGTTTGGCATGCAGAAGGTGATGCAGGCGCTGGAGCGCTACGATCTCTACTTCCTGGACAGCATGACCATTGGTAACAGCCAGGCAATGCGCGCAGCGTCAGGGACCGGTGTGAAAGTCATCAAACGCAAAGTCTTCCTGGATGACACGCAAAACGAAGCCGATATTCGCCGTCAGTTTAATCGTGCCGTCGAGCTGGCGCGCCGCAACGGTTCCGCAATCGCCATTGGCCACCCTCACCCGTCTACGGTTCGTGTCCTGCAGCAGATGCTGTATAGCCTGCCAGCCGACATCACGTTGGTTCGCCCAAGCAGCCTGCTCAATGAACCGCAGGTGGATACCTCCAGACCAAACCTCACGCCACCGAAGAACGGTACACCTGATGCGCCGCGTAATCCTTTCCGCGGGGTGAAATTATGCAAACCGAAGCAGCCGTTAGAGCCAGTGTACGCCAGCCGCTTCTTCAGCGTGCTCGGCGAAAGCATTACCCAAAGCACGCTGGTGCAGTATATGCGCCTGCAGTGGCAGGGCTGGCAATAATCAGTCTTTGCTATCCAGCGTTAAATGAGCCAGGCGGCGCGGCGTCAGTGCTTTATCGCGCCACTGGCTAAAGCGGATGGCCCACAACAGCACCTGATAACCCAGCTTAACGCTGCAAATATTGCTTACCATACGCTTGAACATACCCGACACGAATACTTCAGCAATCATGCGCTGGCGGATTTTCTCGTCTGGCTCTTTACGTATGCAATGACAAACGCGTAGCGCTTCGTAAATCACCTGCTGTTTGAATTCCGGGTAAATGGGAATACGCCCGGCGTAGTCGTGATTCATCTTATCCAGCAGACGGGTAATTTTGATGTAGTGGCGCTGGTAAGCGAGATTTTTCAGCCCGGTGCGCGGCAGACGGCTAACAGATGCGCCGTGCAGGAAGTATTTATACAGAGGGATTTCCGTGTAACGCGCGCGCTTCGCATTAAACATAAACTCCGTCGTCCAGATAATATCCTGGTGATGCAGGCCAGACAGGAAGGTCAGCCCCGCGTCGCGGATAGTCTGATGACGATAAACGCCCATCCAGACAACGTGTCGCCAACGGCGGCTGGCTAACGCTTTGCGTAACCAGTCTGGCCCGGTCATCACGCCGGTAGAACGAATACGATCGGTAGGAATGGATGCCCAGGTGTGGCCGGTTTCCGCAATACACCAATCAGCGTTGCACTGCGCAACATCCAGGTTGTCTTTCAGCGCCATAGTCATCAGCGTTTCATACATTTCCGGATAGGCAATATCATCGCCGTCTACGTACGCGATGTACTCCCCCCTGGCGACTTTCATCCCGGTATTGCGCGCCGCCGAAACGCCCCCATTGCGCTGGTGCAGCAGATGAACGTGTGGATAACGATCCGCATAAGACTGAGCAAGCTCCGCAGAGTTATCCGTAGAGCCATCATTAACAATGATGATCTCCAGGTTCTTCCAGGTTTGCGCAATCAGCGAATCCATACACGCAATGAACGGCTCACCCGTGTTGTAAAGCGGCATAATGACGCTCAGGAGACCAGGGATATAGGTCATATCAAATCCAGCCAGGCAATAGAGTAATCGGCACTTTTTAGCATATTAAGCGGTAGATTTTCAGAAAAAATTATTAATTCTTTAGCGGAAAATGCGCCGGGCGGGAGAGATTGTGCAGGCAAAGAACGCCCCGGATGATTAATGATAATCAACATCCGGGGACAACACACAGAATCCACAGGGTGGATACGGTTAATCCCAGCTCAGGATCACTTTCCCTGACTGGCCTGAACGCATCGCGTCAAAGCCCTGCTGGAATTCATCGATAGAGAATCGATGGGTGATGATCGGCGACAAATCCAGACCAGACTGGATCAGTGCAGCCATTTTGTACCATGTCTCAAACATCTCACGACCGTAGATACCTTTAATAAACAGTCCTTTAAAGATAACTTTCGTCCAGTCGATGGACATATCAGATGGCGGAATACCCAGCATAGCAATACGGCCACCGTGATTCATGGTGTCCAGCATAGCGCGAAACGCTGGCGGCGCCCCCGACATCTCCAGGCCCACATCAAACCCTTCGGTCATACCCAGTTCAGCCATCACGTCGGTCAGATTCTCTTTCGACACGTTGACCGCGCGAGTGATACCCATTTTGCGCGCCAGCTCAAGGCGATACTCATTAACGTCGGTGATCACCACGTGGCGTGCGCCAACGTGCTTCGCGACTGCCGCCGCCATAATACCGATTGGACCCGCACCGGACACCAGTACATCTTCCCCAACCAGATCGAACGACAGTGCCGTGTGCACTGCATTACCGAACGGATCGAAGATAGACGCCAGGTCGTCGGAGATATTGTCCGGGATTTTAAATGCGTTAAATGCCGGGATCACCAGGTACTCCGCAAAGCAGCCTGGACGGTTTACACCGACACCGGTTGTATTGCGGCACAGGTGAGTACGTCCACCGCGGCAGTTACGGCAATGTCCGCAGGTGATATGACCTTCGCCTGAAACGCGATCGCCGATTTTAAAGCCTTTAACTTCCTGACCGATGCCAACAACTTCGCCGACATATTCATGCCCAACGACCATCGGTACTGGGATGGTTTTTTGCGACCATTCATCCCAGTTATAAATGTGAACGTCAGTCCCGCAGATGGCTGTTTTACGGATTTTAATCAGCAAATCGTTATGACCGACTTCCGGTTCAGGAACGTCAGTCATCCAAATGCCCTCTTCCGCTTTCAGTTTGGATAACGCTTTCATTTCACATCCTCAGGCAATAACGCCCAGTTGTTTACCAATGCGTGTGAACGCCTCAACAGCACGCGTAATCTGCTCAGGGGTATGCGCCGCAGACATCTGGGTACGGATACGCGCCTGGCCTTTTGGAACCACCGGATAGAAGAATCCGGTAACGTAAATTCCCTCTTTTTGCAGTTCACGAGCAAAGTCCTGCGCGATCACTGCATCACCCAACATCACCGGGATAATCGCGTGATCGGCACCGGCCAGAGTAAAGCCAGCGGCAGACATTTGCTCGCGAAACTGACGTGCGTTCGCCCACAGGCGGTCGCGCAGGTCGCTGCCAGCCTCAACCATTTCCAGCACTTTAATGGAGGCCGCAACAATCGCTGGCGCCAGTGAGTTGGAGAACAAATAAGGACGGGAACGCTGACGCAGCCACTCAACAACTTCTTTGCGCGCTGCGGTGTAACCACCAGATGCGCCGCCGAGTGCTTTACCCAGCGTACCGGTGATGATGTCCACTCGACCCATCACGTCACAGTATTCATGGGAGCCACGACCATTTTCGCCGACAAAACCGACGGCATGGGAATCATCAACCATGACCAGCGCGTCGTATTTATCCGCCAGATCGCAAACGCCTTTCAGGTTAGCGATCACACCATCCATAGAGAACACGCCATCAGTGGCGATCAGGATATGACGAGCGCCCGCTTCACGCGCTTCTTTCAGGCGAGCTTCCAGTTCCACCATATCGTTGTTGGCGTAACGGAAACGTTTTGCTTTACACAGACGAACGCCATCAATGATAGAAGCGTGGTTCAGGGCATCGGAAATAATTGCGTCTTCTGCGCCCAGCAGCGTTTCAAACAGGCCGCCATTGGCGTCGAAGCAGGAAGAGTAAAGGATGGCATCTTCCATACCGAGGAATGCCGCCAGTTTTTGCTCCAGTTGCTTATGGCTATCCTGGGTACCGCAAATAAAGCGAACCGAAGCCATACCAAATCCGTGAGAATCCATACCCGCTTTCGCTGCTGCAATCAGTTCTGGATGATTAGCCAGTCCCAGATAGTTGTTCGCACAAAAGTTAATAACGTGGCTTCCGTCCGCCACGGTGATATCCGCCTGCTGGGCAGATGTAATAATGCGCTCTTCTTTAAACAATCCTTCCGCACGTGCGGTGTCGAGATCGTTGGTTAACTGTTTGTAAAAATCCCCACGCATTTCAATTCTCCAGACTGGGCAAATTTCAGCACATATTACCCAAAGCTATACTTTGATACGAGATGACGCATCATCACTTCTTCAAAATGAAGCATAAATCACGTGTACCCGCACGGCTTATCGGTGAATGGCTGAAGCCTGAGCCATGTAGTGATATGATAGAAAGTATTCGTGTCTGAGATTGTCTCTGACTCCATAATTCGAAGGTTACATTTATGATCATCGTTACCGGCGGCGCGGGCTTTATCGGCAGCAACATCGTTAAGTCCCTGAATGATAAAGGCATCACCGACATCCTGGTGGTGGACAACCTGAAAGACGGCACCAAGTTTGTTAACCTGGTGGATCTGAATATTGCTGACTACATGGACAAGGAAGACTTCCTGATCCAGATTATGGCCGGGGAAGATTTCGGCGATATCGAAGCTATTTTCCACGAAGGCGCATGCTCTTCCACCACCGAGTGGGACGGCAAGTATATGATGGATAACAACTATCAATACTCCAAAGAGCTACTGCACTACTGCCTGGAGCGTGAAATCCCGTTCCTGTACGCATCCTCTGCCGCCACCTATGGCGGTCGCACTTCTGATTTCATCGAATCCCGTGAATATGAGAAACCGCTGAACGTCTATGGCTACTCAAAATTCCTGTTCGACGAGTACGTGCGTCAGATCCTGCCAGAAGCCAACTCACAGATTGTTGGCTTCCGCTATTTCAACGTCTACGGACCGCGTGAAGGCCACAAAGGCAGCATGGCAAGCGTTGCTTTCCACCTCAATACCCAGCTTAACAATGGCGAAACACCAAAACTGTTCGAAGGCAGCGAAAACTTCAAACGTGATTTCGTTTACGTTGGCGATGTGGCTGCGGTAAACCTGTGGTTCCTGGAAAACGGAGTATCCGGCATCTTTAACCTCGGTACCGGTCGCGCAGAATCTTTCCAGGCCGTTGCTGACGCAACGCTGGCGTACCACAAAAAAGGCAGCATTGAGTACATTCCATTCCCGGAAAAACTGAAAGGCCGCTACCAGGCGTTTACTCAGGCAGACCTGACCAACCTGCGCGCAGCGGGCTATGACAAGCCGTTTAAGACCGTCGCCGAAGGCGTAACGGAATATATGGCCTGGCTGAACCGCGACGCTTAAGGCAGGCAATCTATGAGGATTCTGGTGGTTGGCCCGTCATGGGTGGGCGACATGATGATGTCGCAAAGTCTCTATCGCACGCTCAAGGCGCGCTATCCCCAGGCGATAATCGACGTGATGGCACCCGCATGGTGCCGTCCTCTTTTATCGCGGATGCCGGAAGTCAATGAAGCGATCGCGATGCCGCTTGGGCATGGCGCTCTGGAAATTGGTGAACGGCGTAAGCTCGGTCATAGCCTGCGTGAGAGGCGCTATGACCGCGCTTATGTGCTGCCTAACTCGTTTAAATCCGCGCTGGTGCCCTTTTTTGCAGGTATTCCGCATCGTACCGGTTGGCGTGGTGAAATGCGCTACGGCCTGCTCAACGATGCGCGCGTGCTGGATAAAGACGCATGGCCGCTGATGGTCGAACGCTATGTGGCCCTGGCCTACGATAAAGGCGTCATGCTGTCGGCTAAAGATTTGCCGCAACCTCTGCTGTGGCCACAGTTGCAGGTCAGCGAAGGTGAAAAGTCTCTGACCTGTAGCCAGTTCTCCCTTTCTGCCGAACGCCCCATCATCGGTTTTTGCCCGGGTGCGGAATTTGGTCCGGCGAAACGCTGGCCACACTACCATTATGCTGAACTGGCAAAACAGCTGATCGACGAAGGTCATCAGATTGTGCTGTTTGGCTCGGCAAAAGATCATGAAGCTGGAAATGAAATCCTGGCAACGTTAAGCGTTGAGCAGCAGGCCTGGTGTCGTAATCTGGCGGGCGAAACGCAGCTGGAGCAGGCTGTTATTCTGCTTGCCGCCTGCAAAGCGGTCGTCACCAACGACTCTGGATTAATGCACGTTGCCGCAGCGTTGAATCGACCTCTGGTAGCGTTGTATGGCCCAAGTAGTCCGGACTTTACCCCGCCGTTGTCGCACAAAGCGCGGGTCATTCGTCTGATTACGGGCTATCACAAAGTGCGCAAGGGCGATGCGGCAGAAGGCTATCACCAAAGCCTGATTGACATCACACCCCGGCGTGTACTGGAAGAACTCAACGACCTGTTGTTACAAGAGGAAGCCTGACGGATGCGGGTTCTGATCGTTAAAACGTCGTCTATGGGCGATGTACTGCATACGTTGCCCGCATTAACCGATGCGCAGCAGGCTATTCCGGGTATTCAATTTGATTGGGTGGTGGAAGAAGGATTCGCGCAGATCCCTTCCTGGCATGCAGCCGTTGACCGGGTCATCCCAGTGGCGATTCGCCGCTGGCGTAAAGCCTGGTTTTCAGCGCCGATTAAAGCCGAGCGTAAAGCGTTTCGCGATGCGGTACGTTTGCAGCAGTATGACGCGATAATTGATGCGCAGGGTCTGGTTAAAAGTGCGGCGTTGGTGACGCGTCTGGCACGTGGCGTCAAGCATGGTATGGACTGGAGTACGGCCCGCGAGCCGCTGGCTAGCCTGTTTTATAATCGCAAACATCACATTGCTAAACAGCAGCATGCGGTAGAACGTACGCGTGAATTGTGCGCCAAAAGTCTGGGATATGCCAAACCGCAATCGCAGGGTGATTACGCTATCGCTCAGCATTTTGTGAATGAATGTAATGCTGATACAGGCCAATATGCCGTATTTCTGCATGCCACAACACGTGATGATAAGCACTGGCCAGAAGCCAACTGGCGGGAGCTGATTGGGCTGTTAAATAATACGGGCATCCGTATTAAACTCCCCTGGGGCGCCCCTCATGAAGAAGAGCGCGCCAAAAGGCTGGCGGAAGGTTTTCCTTACGTCGATGTCCTGCCGCGGATGAGTCTGGAAGAGGTTGCTCGCATCCTGGCGGGAGCAAAATTTGTGGTGTCGGTTGATACAGGTCTCAGCCATTTAACCGCCGCATTGGATCGCCCCAATATTACGTTGTATGGCCCGACAGACCCGGGATTGATTGGTGGATATGGGAAGAATCAGATAGCATGTATTTCATCATCGCATGACCTTGAAGATATCCCATCTCAAGATATACTGGACATAATAAAAACAAATATATGCATTTAATAAATTGTGGATCATCTTTTTTATGATAAATAGAAATAACGCCGATAGCATAATGTATTCAATAACAATGGGATTATGTTTCCTTGCGTTATTGCTTTTACCATTTGAGCAAGGCTTTGCCTTAAAATCGCTAAGAATTGCTGGAGAAATTGCATTACTAGCTATCATAATTTCGCCAAATAAATATTTAAAATCAGAACATAGATATATAGCACTCAGTCTCTTAGCCCTGTCAATTTTGTCATTTTTATGGTTCAGGATATATAAAACACCAGATTCAGAATATGTAGGTGCTTATATGAACTATCGAGACTGGAGTCTGGCAGGGTTATTTACAGCATTTACAATTCCTGTCGTGACCAGTATAAGAGATCGCTCAGAAAAGATAATGAAAAATATTCATCTTTTCATCGCTCTATTAGTTAATCTGATATATATAGTATATGCGTACTATCAATTTTTCATCCTTAATGAAAGCAGAGCAACTTTATCATTGGCGTATGGACCAAATGCAACAGGTGCAGCATATACAATTACTTTTATTTCATTGTATGCATTAATCGCGATATCAACGCTTGTCACAAAATTTAGATTACCACTGCTTATAATTTTTAGCTTTGCAAACTTCATTGCTATTTCTGCAACAGGCACAAGAGCAGGAATTATTATATATCCATTAGTTATTATCTTTATTTTTTGGAATGAGCTAAAAAGACACAGTGTAAAAGCAAGAAAAACCAGTATCTTCTCTATTATTGTACTTGCGATGTTCTCCAGTGTATTATTATATAAGCCAATTATTGAAAGGGTGAACAATTTAAAGTCAGACATAGAGCAATACCATGAGAATAACACAGTGACGTCTGTGGGAGCTCGCTTTGCGATGTATAAAACGGGTATCGAATCCTCGTACAATAACTTCACAGGACAATCGCTTGAAGAACGAGGATATAAAATCAAAAAAATTGTCGAAAATAATAAGGAACTATCTGGAGCACTGTTATTTCTTAACATTCATCTTCATAATCAGATAATTGATACACTATCAACCACTGGTTGGTTAGGCGTAATATTGAATATCCTATTCTTAATCTCTATAATTACATTCATACACAAGAAAAATATACCGATGATGTATACTTATGTGGTGGCAATAGTATTATATGGATTAAGTGACATTTTGACATACGCAGTCCCAGTACCACTCGCATGGTTATTAACATTAACATTAATATGCTCACTAGTTAATAAAAAAGAAAAAATCTAACAAAAAAAGCCAGAATTATAAAATCCTGGCTTTTTATTATATAAAGCAACCAAGTAACACCCTAAACTTATATCGCCACAATAGCAATTTGGAAATTAAATAGTTTCTTTTTTTTACTTTAGTTTGGTTTTTTTTATTAATACGACTATTTTCCAGATGTGAGTTCAATGAGTTAACCAAGGGATGAGAAACTATATCACAAAAATAAATATCATTCATCACACCATTATCTAATAGAATTTTTCTATCATCGACCAAATAAAAGCCATGGGTGGAGAGTAATAATAAAGCTCGTTGACAGTATTGTCTATCAACAATATAACAGCACGTCCGCGTTACTTTGTGCTTCTTATATGTTGCCTTCCGAAAATTAACAGGTCCAATCTTTGAAACATTAAGTAAACTTAAACCAAAAAGCTGATGGTCAGAAGTTCCCTGTTGACCACCAAGTACATATGAGCAACCATTCTTAAGTATATCCGTTGATTGAGAAAGTGTGTGTACCACAGCAGCCAACCTGGAATCAAATGAGACATCATCTTCAAGTATAAGAGCCCACTTGAAATTGTTATCTAATATTTTTTGATACACACTGAGATGGCTTAATGTACAAGCCATTTCTGGTTCAGTCATCTCACCATATACTTTCCCTGAGTTAATAGGGACGTTCCTTTTTTTATCTTGAAATAATTCGCTCCGGTAATCAATTGCATCAAAGAATTCATAGCCAATATTTACATTGGCAAGAAGCCTCGAGATATTTTCTCTTCGCTCAACATCATTCTTAAGAGAAATGATAAAAATAGGAAAGTTATTATTCATAGGTATAGTATTCACTGCATTACAGCCTAATTAAAAATCTTAATTTTTTGATATAGAAACAATGAACATAAAGCTTTTATATAACTCCTTTGATATATATAGTGCTTATACTCTTCTTTATATTCAGGTTTCGTCTTTGCCTTCAAATACCTGTCATTTTTCCATGGTGTTAACTCATAAACAGTCCGGAAATAACTTGAGGCGTCATATGCTCCCCATTCATGCCATGGTTTCGTGACACCTGTATAATGAATAAAGACGGTTTTTTCTGTAATGTATTTTTTATAATTACTTTTATCTTTTTTTTCAAACTCAGACTTCAACGGATAAATTGAATTATATATTCTATCGAGATAGACCAACCGCCCGCGGAAAATTATATTTAATGCATCTTGATCAGGATATTTTAAATTATTCCCCTCATTTCTAATTAGAGAAAATATTTGATCTGAGATATTTTTTTCTTTCCACTGCTGCAAGTTAGCAAGAATAACACCTGAATTAAAATATTTACCTTGAAAATCAATATTCAATCGCTGCTGGTTCCGTTTCTGCGTAGATTCAATATCAGGGATAACAGCGGCAAACTTATCGCCTAAATACAACTCCTCTAACTCTGTCAGTTCATTTTTACAAATTACATCAGAATCAAGATAGAGGAGCGCATTCATACTTTGAGATAGATAATCAAATGCCAATAACCGGTAATATATTGACAATGGCCATATTGCACTTACTGGCAATTTACCGAGAACTCTCTCATCAATCGTATAAATATTAATGACGGCATCAAACTGCTCCGAAATTAACTTCAAGCGCCTAGCGTATTCTTCTGATATAGTATTAGTAAAAACATGGAAACAATAATTTCGTTTTCTTTTTTTATTATTTTCGAGAATAGATGCTATGGAAATTGCAGCTCCCATCTGGTAATTAGCATCTGTACCATATGCAATGTTAAAGTAACCATCTTGAACCCGTAATAGATTATTATTAGTAAATGAATACTCTTTCTTAATATATTGTGTTAATACATCCATATTTTCCACCCAAAAGAAATCAAGCAAATCGTTGGATTTGAGACTACCAAATTACTTGATGATTGCTTTTACTTTATAGGCATAGTATTTTCCCCAACAGAGAAATGCTTGAGTAAATTTTTTCTGTTTCAAAAAATGCTTAGCTGCATACCTACTTTGCACTGTATTTTGAGGTTCAAAAAGTTTTGTATTCTGCCACGGTGAAGCATCTTTTGCCTGATAGAAAAAACTTGAGACAGGATAATCTCCCCATGAATGCCAAGGCTTCGTTGGCCCGATATAGTGTACAAGCACAGTTGAATTTCGTACCGGGTTTACAGTAATGTCTTTCAATTCGTAGTTAATACTATATTGAGTATTAAATTTCCTATCTATAAATTTGATTTTACCCGTTAGCAAAATATTCAAAACATCCTGATCAAAATGTGTAATTTTGTTCGTTATTTCTTGATCATTCAACAGTTCAATAGCATTTGAGGATATTCTTTGAGCAGCCCAAACAGGTGGCTGAATTAAAAGAAAACCGGAATTAAAATACCCATCAACTAGACCCGGTGTTGATAAATGCTCTGCCCTCCGTTTCCACCATTTTTCATCGCCCTCAGCAACAACAGCAGCAATATCATCAGGATCAAAGTTGAAGTCAATTAACTCTTGAATGCTTCCTTTACAGACAATATCAGCATCAAGATACAGAATCCTATCAAGTTTATCAGAAAAATAATCAGCAATAATAAACCGAAAATAGATCGCATAAGACCAACTTCTTGTACTAGGGAGTGTTTTTAGCGTATCTCCGTTTATTAAGTATATAAAAATACGAGTTTTGTATTTTTTGGCCAACATTTCAAATTCTTCACGAAAATCCGTTGAAAAATAGTCCGTGAATACATGAAAAGCAAGTTTTTCTTGTGGATTATTAATCAAAATTGAGGCAATAGATACACCACATCCAAATAAGAAATTTTTGTCCAATCCATAACAGACATTAAAACATTCCGTCTCATCATATCCAGAATAATTATAATCTATTTGAGAAAGGATAAATCTATTATCATTTAAGCACATACGATTTACTTCTCACTTTTATGGACTACAGATAAGATGGTCTCATTCATATTTTTATAATATACAGAATCATAAAATTCAAACATTGATTCTTTGATTTCTTTCGCAGATATAGTAAGAGGTTCAGAAATAATTTTATTTAATAGCATAGTAAATTCAGTTAGGTTACCCGGTGAATATAAAAAACCATTTATACCATTCTTTATTATATCTTCAGGACCAGACTCACAATCAGAACTGATGCATGGTATGCCATATGACATAGCCTCTAGCAATGTCATAGGGAATCCTTCAAAGGATGATGTTAGTAATAATGCACTAACATATTTTATCTCATTTTTTACCAGAGCCCAGGGATCCGATTGCCAACCGTGCCAAGTAATATGATTATCAATTTTAAGCTCCTTAGCATAACTCTGGCACTTAATAAAATCTGAACCATCACCGATGACATGAAGCTTCCATTTTCCGTTCGCATTAGAAAGCCCATCAAGTAAATCTTTTATTCGCTTCTGTCCTTCAAATTTCATACGGCCGATATAGAGGAAGGTTGTTACATCTTCTTTACCTGGTGATGGAATTGTTTCTTCTTTCCTAGCGATTGGATTGTAAATGAGACTGACCGAGTCTTCTGGTACACCTCTCGCCATAATCTGCCGTTTAATACCAGAACTGATTGCCAGATGATGATCGGCATAGACTATGTTCTCAGCATACTTCTTATGATCAAGAGAAAAATGTGGCCATGAAAAAAGTTTAAAATTTACCCCTGACTTCAATCTGGCCTTATTTACTAGAAGACAGGATAAAACATCGATACAAATAACAGCATCAGGATTATTTTTTTTAAGCCATTTTTTAAAATCAGAAACTTGTTTCATCCGTCTTAAAAAGGAAATTTTTTGCCTGGAGAGAGAGTATTCGACATTAATTCCACGCAACCAATTTTTATCCATTTTATCATTTCGACAAAAAAAGAAAACACTGCACTCATCAGGCTGTGATTTGGTCTGAAGAGTACTGATGACATTTTTAATTACTGTCTCCATTCCACCGAATCCGGAAACAGCTTCACCGACGAATGTTATTTTCATAAAGTTAGTTTATTATATTTTAAAGAGATTTTCGTTGTGTACGTTCACGAATTTTTTCAGCTTTCATCTCTGTTTGGGTCAGCAATTTTTCTTCCCGAGAAAGAACATTTCTTAGAGATATGCCAAAGTAAGTTTTCATAAACCGGAAAATATCGCGCTGCGTCAAACCAATATTCATTGATGAAAAATAGAGCCCTATCAGGTCTTTATCTCGCCAGCGGCGAGGAACCTTACTGCGAATCTGAGCACGATGCAGGTCAATAATAGAAATCTTTAAATCATCCTCATAACCAGTGAAGGGTAAATGCAGTAGGAAATGACAAATATAGCAATCACGATGGTTAATCCCTCCTGCGTGCATCTTACGGACCATCGTGGCGACACGATTTATAATTATCCGCTTCACTTTGATATCAGGAGGATTCATCGCCCAATCGGCACAATAATCTTCCAGACTAATCGTTGGCGTCAGATCCTCTGTAATAATGAACGACGTTCTGGTCAGAGGATTCAACCCCTTTTCGCCAAAACCAACGCCATGCATCGTATCTACGCCTAAATTACTAAGCCGGTGAATAGCATTCCACTCTCGATCCGCACCTAAAACAGGCATGCGAAAAGAGAGCAGATTTTTCACGATCTCTTTAAGAGAAGTACCCCGATGCCATTTGAGGAAATAGCTTCTTTCAGCTAGTTCAAATCGCAAAGTTCGGCGAGTTTCCAGCTCTCTGAATACTTCACCCTGCAATGTTTTGACTTCCTCAAAAGCATCTTTGCCGCGCCAAAGTGTGGTCAACGGCTCTTTCAACTCAACCATTCAAACCACCTGTAATGAGGTCTGCCGCTTTTTCCGGCAAACTATACAAATCCTGTGTATCCGCATAATGCCGTGCATTTTCTGCCCACGCAGCACGCAATGAAGGTTGCGTCAGCGCTTCACATAAAACCTTGTTTAACATGTCCTGCCGGAAGGGCTCTTCAATTACCACACCACAATTTGCATCCTCAATATAGTGCGCATATCCACATACCGACGATGTCAAAACTGGCAACCCCGCAGTAATTGCCTCCAGAAGCACAATACCCGCAGCCTCCTGGTACGCTGGATGCAAGAGCAAATCGGCAGCAGCCATTAATTCTGCGACATCATTCCGCCCAGAGAAAAAATGGACATTAGCCTGAACTCCATGCTTTTCCGCCAACACTCCAAATTTTCGCGGTTTATCCTGCCCAACAATGAACAACAACGTATTATGCCGCAACATTTCGGGCAGGGATGCCAACGCCTCAATAGAACGGTCAACCCCTTTGCGGGTAAAATCAGACCCCACCTGCAGCAATAAATTCTGCTGCTCCGTTATGCCGTTTTTCTGGCGATAAACTTCACGGCTATTTGGGATCTGTTGGCTATATTTTCTGTCCGGATAAATTCCCGGAGGGAGAATATGAAAACGCCCAGCCTCGGTCTGATAATGCTTCTGGAAATCAGCAATCTGTTTGTCAGTTAGCATTAATAGCTGTGTCGGTTTACCCTGCGCAAACGTCGCGCGTTCAAAAGCAGCATAGTGACGATAACGTGACGTTAGACGGTAGAAAAAACCTTTTTCTTGTGCCACTTTCTCGGCATAGCAGACGTCTGCAGCATAGTAAACGTCCAGCCCCGGCATTTTATTAAACCCCACAACGCGATCGACAGGATGTTCACGTAAGTGCACTTGTACCCATGAATAATACTCAGCATTACGACCATGATTCGTTCGCGATTTAACCGGAACCCGAATCAATTCAAAAACATCAGGGCATTCCCCTTCCCAAAACTGAGTGTAGATCCGAACGTGGTGTCCGCGGGCGGCAACAGTTTGAGCAATTCGCATAAAATCCCGCTGCAAGCCACCAAACGGGAAATATTTATATAAACAGAAAGCGACGATCATAGCGGTACATCTCGGATGTCGGTTTGCACATTTTGCGGTAACATTTTTTCCGTAGCAGCAATCACATCTTCGGCGGGAATAACGGAAAGATATCTGTTATTCCGATCGAGCTCGTTTCTCTGTGGCATAGGTTGATAATTGCCTGCCCAAAACTGAATAATATCGTCAGTCCAGGGACGCCAGAAAATATGATCGGTGGCACCAAACAGGCAAATCACTGGCGTTTTTACCGCTGCAGCAATATGACCAGGCGCAGAATCGACGCCAATGAAGAGATCCGCATGGTCAATCAATGCTCCCAACTCGGGGAAAGTGGTTTTGCCAGCAAGTTCCGTAACGGGCCGGGTTTCGCATGCCTGTGCAATTTCTTCCACACAAGCCAGGTCATCTGCCGAAGGGCCTGACGTCAGAATAACCTTGTATCCACGACGATGTAGTGCATCAATTACACGAGAAAATTTGTCGTTATCCCAGCATTTAAATTGCTGTCTTGCGGTTGGCTGAATAACCACATAGCGCCCTTTAATTCCCAAGGTATCCAAATTTTTATGAATTTTCTGCCAGTGCTCGGGAGCATAGCTCATAGTAGTATCTTGATAAAAATCAGTGATACCTAAAGGCTCCAGCACAGATAAATTACGCTCAACAATATGAGCACCATGAATAGGTGCTAATTGTGTGAAACTATTTTTCCAAAAACCATGCTGTCGGTGGCCATAAAGCTGTGAGATTTTCACACGAGCAGAAAGACAACGAACAATGACTGCAACCATCCACTGATCGGTGAGATTGACGACAAGATCATACTGGTTGGCGCGCAAAGTTTTGATCAGCGAAAGGGCATTTTTAATCTTATCTGTGGTTTTTACCCCCTTATTACTGATCCCATAAAGTGCATTAATTTCAGGGTTTTCAGATAAAATTGGGATCGTATCCTGGTAAAGCAGCACATCGATTTTAGCGTCAGGATAATTCTGCTTTAGCGTACTAATAACAGGAGTTGTTAACAACATATCTCCGTGAAAACGCATTTTTATGACCAGGATTTTTCGAAATTGCTTTTCCACAAGCGACTCTTTTGTTGTGATTGTCTGGTTAAGTTAAGCAGAAAAAAGCACGCTACCGCCCCAGGCTCAACAGCTACCTGATTACTGATATCGCACTGATTTTTACGTGCTAGTGTATCACTTCTTTTGCCATGTTCCGACTCGAATAATCTTTGCACAAATAATGTTCTTTATTCTTTTAAATCAATATGTTGATATGTTACATGTTTTTGAGTTTTAGCACTATATCTCGACTAAACCTGAAAATTTCAACAGAAAACGTAAAGATGCAAAAGATGTTGTTCCCATTGGCAGTTCCCACAAAGGGCGCTATTTAATTTAAAAATAGGAAAAGTATTGGTAAAGCCACAGCTAAATACATAGAATCCCCAGCACATTCATAAGTCAGCTACCATTATGCTCGAATTGCTTTACACCGCCCTTTTCTACCTTATTCAGCCTTTGATCTGGATACGGCTTTGGGTGCGCGGACGTAAGGCTCCGGCCTACCGTAAACGCTGGGGCGAACGCTACGGCTTTTATCGCCGCCCGCTAAAACCCGGCGGGATCATGCTTCATTCGGTTTCTGTGGGCGAAACACTGGCTGCAATCCCATTAGTTCGCGCTCTGCGTCACCGTTATCCCGACTTGCCGATCACGGTCACCACTATGACGCCAACCGGTTCCGAGCGCGTACAATCTGCTTTTGGCACTGACGTTCAGCATATTTATCTGCCTTACGATTTACCGGATGCCCTGAACCGTTTTCTGAATAAAGTTGACCCCAAGCTGGTGTTAATTATGGAAACCGAGCTGTGGCCAAATCTGATCGCGGCACTCCATAAGCGTCACATTCCTCTGGTTATTGCCAACGCACGTCTTTCTGCTCGTTCAGCAGCTGGCTATGCGAAATTAGGTAAATTTGTTGGCAGACTACTGCGTCGAATTACGTTAATTGCCGCACAAAACGAAGAAGATGGCGCACGTTTTATTACACTTGGTGCCAGAAGCAATCAGGTCACCGTTACTGGCAGCCTGAAGTTTGATATATCCGTCACGCCACAACTGGCCGCAAAAGCGGTGACATTACGTCGTCAATGGGCTCCTCACCGTCCGGTATGGATTGCAACCAGCACCCACGACGGCGAAGAAAGCATCATCATTGCCGCCCATCAGGCGTTATTAAATCAGTTCCCGAATCTTTTACTAATTCTGGTTCCCAGACATCCTGAACGGTTCCCGGATGCAATTAACCTCGTACGCCAGGCTGGGCTAAGTTATACCACTCGTTCTTCGGGTGAAGTTCCGTCCTCAGGCACTCAGGTTGTGATCGGCGATACCATGGGTGAGCTGATGTTGCTGTATGGCATTGCCGACCTTGCTTTTGTCGGCGGTTCACTGGTTGAACGTGGTGGGCACAATCCACTGGAAGCCGCGGCACATGCTATTCCAGTGCTGATGGGACCACATACGTTTAATTTTAAAGACATTTGCGCCCGCCTCGAACAGGCAAGCGGATTGATCACCGTCACCGACGCACCTACGCTGGTAAAAGAAGTATCTTCTTTACTGACCGATGCAGATTATCGTAATTTTTATGGCCGTCACGCAGTTGAAGTTCTGTATCAAAATCAGGGCGCGTTACAGCGTCTGCTGCAGCTGCTGGAACCTTATCTGCCACCCAAAACGCATTGAGGCAAGTCATGCAAAAACGGGCGATTTATCCAGGAACCTTTGATCCCATAACTAACGGCCATCTTGATATCGTGACGCGTGCGACCAGCATGTTCGATCACGTGATCCTGGCGATTGCTGCAAGTCCCAGTAAAAAACCGATGTTTACCCTTGAAGAGCGCGTCGAGCTGGCGCAACAGGCAACGGCGCATCTCGGCAATGTGGAAGTTCTGGGATTCAGCGACTTAATGGCAAATTTTGCCCGTGATAATCAGGCTAACATTCTGATCCGAGGCCTACGCGCGGTAGCAGATTTTGAGTATGAAATGCAGCTGGCGCACATGAACCGCCACCTAATGCCGCAACTGGAAAGCGTCTTTCTGATGCCGTCTAAAGAGTGGTCATTTATCTCATCGTCACTGGTGAAAGAAGTCGCCCGCCATCAGGGTGATGTGACGCACTTTCTGCCGGAAAACGTCCATCAGGCGTTAATGAGTAAGTTGAAGTAATGTGCCTGGCCGGATGCTGCATCCGGCCAGCAATGACACTATTTCTGACAGCGACGGCAATAGAACGTTGTACGCTGGGCGTGTTTTGTCGCAACAATCGGTGCGCCACATGCACGGCAAGGTTCACCTTCTCTCCCATAGACCTGCAGCTCCTGGGCAAAATAGCCAGGCTTACCGTCACTTTGCAGAAAGTCTTTCAGCGTCGTCCCGCCCTGCTCGATAGAACGCAGCAAAACCGCCTTGATAACGCGTACCAGCAGTTCACACTCGTCCTGCGACAGCGATGACGCCAGACGGTCAGGATGGATACCAGCCGCAAATAGCGACTCACTGGCGTAGATATTACCCACCCCCACCACCAGCTTGTTATCCATCAGCCAGGGTTTAATCGCCGTTTTCTTCTTTGCACATTTCTGCTGTAGATAACCGGCGTTGAAATCGTCACTCAGCGGCTCAGGGCCAAGATGGGCGAGGACATTATGTCCATCCAGCTCTTTAGTCCACAGCCAGGCACCAAAGCGACGGGGATCGGTATAACGCAGAACTTTGCCATTGCTCATCACTAAGTCAACGTGGTCGTGCTTATCTGCCGGAAGCTCTTCAGGAAGGATACGCAAACTACCCGACATCCCCAGATGAATGATTACCCAGCCATCCGGCAGCTCCAGAAGCAGGTATTTTGCGCGCCGCTGTACGCTCAGGACAGGTTTATCGCTCAGGCGATAGATTTCCTCTGATACCGGCCAACGCAAACGACCGTTACGCACAGTCGCGTGCATAATCGTTGCCCCCACCAGATGCGGCTCAATCCCACGGCGACTGGTTTCGACTTCAGGTAATTCAGGCATAGTATCTCCGGCGGTGTATCAGGTCTCATTAATATGGGGACGGCCAGAAAACAAAAAACCCCGCCGAGGCGAGGTTTTTTGCTACATCAAAACTAAAATTATTTGATTTTAGCTTCTTTGTACAGTACGTGCTGGCGTACAACTGGATCGAATTTTTTCAGTTCCAGTTTTTCCGGCTTAGTACGTTTGTTCTTCGTAGTGGTATAGAAATGACCAGTACCAGCAGAAGAAACCAGCTTGATTTTCTCACGAATACCTTTAGCCATGATTTATTTCCTCTTAGTACTTAGTACTTTTCGCCACGGGCACGCAGTTCAGACAGAACTGTTTCGATGCCTTTCTTATCAATTACACGCATACCTTTAGCAGATACGCGCAGGGTGACAAAACGCTTCTCGCTCTCAACCCAGAAACGGTGAGAGTGCAGGTTCGGCAGGAAACGGCGTTTAGTCGCGTTCAGTGCGTGGGAACGGTTGTTACCGGTCACCGGACGCTTGCCAGTAACTTGGCAGACTCGGGACATGTCTATTCTCCAAAAATCAAATTAGCTCGAGCTTCGTATGGGGTATCGGCGCCTCGTCAGGCTTTACAGCCCGGTCATCGCATAGTTCTAAGTGAACTCTCGATTGCCAGGCCCAAATGCCAAACCCGAGATTCTCAAAGGTGGCGTAGTATACGCTGACCCGGCGTTATGCTCAAGTCCCGAACAGACAAAGATCCCGATGGATCGCGTAAAGTGCGTTAAATCCAACCGCGTTCCGCAAAAGAAACGTACTCTCCGCGCCCAATGACCAGATGATCAAGCACCCGGATATCCATGAACTGACAGCATTTCACAACACGCTCGGTGATGAGTTTATCTGCTTTACTCGGCTCTGCACACCCCGAAGGGTGATTATGCGCAAGGATCACGGCGGAAGCATTCATTTTTATCGCTTCGCGGACAATTTCTCGCGGATGTACCTCGACGTGGCTTAGTGTCCCGGAAAAAAGTTTGCTGTGTTTAATCACTTGATGTTGAGAATCCATAAAGATCACCAGAAAGATCTCGCGTTCCTCTTGCGAGAGCTGGCTTTGCAGAAATTCACGCGCCATTTCCGGGCTAAGTAGAGCACGCTCCTCTATCACTCGCACGTTGTAGTAGCGTCTTGCCAGCTCCGCAATACCCTTCAACTGTGCATACTTCGCGATACCGATTCCCGGAACATAGCTAAAATCCATGTAATCAGCAGACAACAAACCATACAACGACTCAAAATGCTGAAGCATCTCTTTCGCCAGCGTAAGCACATCTTTACCCTGAATGCCGGTACGTAAAAAAAGCGCCAGTAACTCAACATCGGTCAGCGAACTGGCCCCCTGTGCCAACAGCTTTTCCCTGGGCATCATACTTCCTGTATTGTCCATACTTTTCCCTCCTTTCGCGTCCGCATAGTGGCATAACACCGACGGTGAATCGACGCGCTGTTTTCACTTCTTCGTAGTGCCTCGCAAAGTAGAAGGCGGTCAAAAGCACGACAAATTGCGTATTGTGATAAAATATCCGCCTTCTGGTGAAACCCAACAGGAAAGATCATGATGAGCCTGGCCGGTAAAAAAATCGTACTTGGCGTCAGTGGCGGTATTGCTGCGTACAAAACCCCTGAGCTGGTGCGTCGTTTACGGGAACGCGGCGCTGACGTCCGCGTGGCAATGACCGAAGCGGCAAAAGCATTTATTACTCCCCTGAGTTTACAGGCAGTTTCAGGTTATCCCGTTTCCGACAGCCTGCTTGATCCCGCAGCCGAAGCTGCGATGGGCCACATTGAGCTGGGAAAATGGGCCGATTTGGTCATCCTGGCGCCCGCTACAGCAGACCTGATTGCTCGTGTCGCCGCAGGTATGGCCAACGACCTGGTGTCAACGATTTGTCTGGCAACGCCTGCTTCTGTTGCTGTACTGCCAGCCATGAACCAGCAGATGTATCGCGCTGCCGCGACCCAGCACAATCTGGGTATTCTTGCCTCACGCGGTTTGCTCATTTGGGGCCCAGACAGCGGTAGCCAGGCATGTGGCGATGTCGGTCCTGGACGTATGCTGGATCCGTTAACGATTGTGGATATGGCGGCAGAACATTTTTCGCCTGTCAACGATCTGCAACATCTCAACATCATGATTACGGCGGGTCCAACGCGTGAACCGCTTGATCCCGTGCGTTATATTTCCAACCATAGCTCCGGGAAGATGGGATTTGCTATCGCGGCCGCTGCAGCAAAGCGCGGGGCAAACGTCACACTGGTGTCGGGTCCGGTTTCGTTATCCACACCACCATTTGTTCAGCGGGTTGATGTGATGACCGCGTTGGAAATGGAAGCCGCTGTGCAGTCTACAGTGCAACAACAGCATATTTTTATCGGCTGCGCTGCAGTCGCTGATTATCGCGCTGAAACTGTCGCCCACGAAAAAATAAAAAAACAAGCGACGCAGGGTGATGAATTAACTATAAAAATGGTCAAAAACCCGGACATTATCGCCGGTGTTGCCGCACTGGATGCTAACCGTCCTTTTGTCGTTGGGTTTGCCGCCGAAACAAATAATGTGGAAGAATATGCCCGGCAAAAACGCATCCGCAAAAACCTTGATGTGATCTGTGCGAACGACGTTTCGCTGTCAACTCAAGGGTTTAACAGCGATAGCAACGCATTACACCTTTTTTGGCAGGATGGAGACAAAGTCTTACCGCTTGAGCGTAAAGAACTCCTGGGCCAATTATTACTCGACGAGATCGTGACCCGTTATGATGAAAAAAATCGACGTTAAGATTCTGGACCCGCGCGTAGGGCAACAATTTCCGCTCCCGACGTACGCCACTTCTGGTTCTGCCGGACTTGACCTGCGTGCTTGTCTTGATGACGCCGTAGAACTGGCACCGGGCGCAACAACGCTGGTGCCAACCGGGTTAGCTATCCACATTGCCGATCCTTCTCTGGCAGCGGTGATGCTCCCGCGCTCCGGATTGGGCCATAAGCACGGTATCGTGCTGGGCAATCTGGTTGGTTTGATTGATTCCGACTACCAGGGCCAACTGATGGTGTCCATCTGGAACCGTGGTCAGGACAGCTTCACTATTGAGCCGGGCGAACGTATCGCGCAGATGGTATTTGTACCGGTCGTGCAGGCTGAATTTAATCTGGTGGAAGAGTTTGAAGCCACCGATCGTGGCGAAGGTGGCTTCGGCCATTCCGGGCGCAAGTAACCCGCAGAAAAGTATCCCATAGCGTAATAACGCAATAACACACCGCAAACAACAGTTTGCGGTCGCTGTGTGGATGCCTGCCTGGCAAGAGCTTATTTTCAGGGGTATTTTGTAACATGGTAGAAAAGCAAACTGCGAAAAGGAATCGTCGCGAAGAAATACTTCAGTCTCTGGCACTGATGCTTGAGTCCAGCGATGGTAGCCAACGCATCACCACAGCAAAGCTGGCAGCCTCAGTTGGCGTATCCGAAGCGGCATTGTATCGCCATTTTCCCAGCAAGACTCGCATGTTCGATAGCCTGATTGAGTTTATCGAAGATAGTCTGATTACCCGTATCAATCTGATTTTGAAAGATGAAAAGGACACCAGCGCGCGTCTGCGTCTGATCGTTCTGCTGATTTTAGGGTTTGGTGAGCGTAATCCGGGCCTGACGCGAATTCTGACCGGACACGCGTTGATGTTCGAGCAAGACCGTCTGCAAGGTCGTATTAACCAACTTTTTGAGCGCATTGAAGCGCAGTTGCGCCAGGTTCTGCGAGAAAAAAGAATGCGTGAAGGTGAAGGCTACACCGTGGATGAAACGCTTCTGGCCAGTCAGTTACTGGCTTTCTGCGAAGGTATGCTATCCCGGTTTGTACGTAGCGAATTTAAATACCGCCCAACGGATGATTTTGACACCCGCTGGCCGTTGGTTGCCGCTCAATTGCAGTAGCGATTTCGTCTTGTCCGGCCTACGTAAACCGTAGGCCCGGTAAGTGCGTAGGCCGGATCAGCGCAGCGCTATCCTGCTGTCCTTATACACCGTATGCTTCGCGATAGGCTCGTACTGCCGCCAGGTGCTCCGCCATCTCCGGTTTCTCTTCCAGATACGCAATCAGGTCTTTCAGGGTGATAATAGAGATCACTTTGCAACCGTAATCACGTTCCACTTCCTGAATAGCGGAAATCTCGCCGCGACCGCGTTCCTGACGATCGAGAGAAATCAGTACCCCCGCCAGAGTGGCGCCATTCGCCTGGATAATTTCCATCGACTCACGAATCGCCGTACCTGCGGTGATAACATCATCCACCAGCATCACGCGCCCCTCAAGTGCACTACCGACCAGATTGCCACCTTCACCGTGGGTCTTCGCCTCTTTACGGTTAAAGCAGTACGGCAAATCTTTATCGTGGTGTTCAGCCAGCGCAACGGCCGTTGTAGTCGCAATCGGAATACCTTTGTACGCTGGGCCAAACAGCAAATCGAACTCAATACCGGAATCCACCAGCGCTTCGGCGTAAAAACGGCCTAACAGAGCCAGGTCGCGCCCGGTATTAAACAGTCCGGCGTTGAAGAAATAGGGGCTTTTACGCCCGGATTTCAGCGTAAACTCGCCAAACTTTAGTACCTGCTTGCTAAGCGCAAACTCAATAAACTGGCGCTGATACGGTTTCATGGATTCGCTCCTCATCTCACTTTATTACAGACAAAAAAAAGGCGACTCATCAGTCGCCTTTAAAATCAATTTTCTAACGCCGCCTTCTGCGTCGCTACAATGGATTCGATTCCCCCTCGGGCTAACGCCAGTAGGGTGAGAAGTTCTTCATGGCTGAATGGCTCACCTTCCGCCGTGCCCTGAACCTCTATAATGCGACCGTCTTCAGTCATCACTACGTTCATGTCGGTTTCTGCAGCAGAGTCTTCAACGTACTCGAGGTCACAGAGCGCTTCACCGTTAACAATGCCCACGGAAACCGCGGCGACCATCCCTTTCATCGGGTTAGTTTTCAGTTTACCGCTCGCGACCAGCTTGTTCAGCGCATCCGCCAACGCAACGCATGCGCCGGTAATTGATGCGGTGCGGGTACCGCCATCTGCCTGGATAACATCGCAGTCCAGCGTAATGGTGAACTCACCGAGCGTCTTCAGGTCAACGGCAGCGCGCAGCGCACGAGCGATCAGACGCTGGATTTCCATGGTACGACCGCCCTGCTTACCTTTCGCCGCTTCACGGGCGTTACGGGTGTGTGTGGCGCGTGGCAGCATGCCATATTCTGCGGTGATCCAACCTTGGCCCTGACCTTTCAGAAAACGCGGTACGCCTTCATCAATAGAAGCGGTACATAGCACTTTGGTATCACCAAATTCGACCAGCACGGAGCCTTCAGCGTGTTTTGTATAATTACGGGTCAGGGTGACGGGACGCACCTGATTGGCACTACGACCTGCTGGACGCATGATAAAATCTCCGGCTTGAAACGAATGTGGCTGCGCATTATACGGACTTCCGACTGTTATTCCTATCCTGACAAGACGTGGATGGCTATAATCCTCCCATCTCATCTTTAAAAACAGGAACGTCTATGATCCGCAGCATGACCGCTTACGCCCGGCGTGAAATCAAGGGTGAATGGGGTAGCGCTACCTGGGAAATGCGCTCGGTAAACCAGCGTTATCTGGAAACTTATTTTCGCCTGCCGGAGCAGTTCCGTAGTCTCGAACCCGTAGTTCGCGAACGTATTCGCACGCGTCTGACGCGCGGTAAAGTCGAATGTACGCTGCGTTTTGAGCCTGATGCCAGTGCACAAGGCGAGCTGATTCTGAATGAAAAACTCGCTAAACAGCTCGTTAGCGCTGCTAACTGGGTCAAAATGCAGAGTGATGAAGGTGAAATTAACCCGGTTGATATCCTGCGTTGGCCAGGCGTAATGGCAGCCCAGGAGCAAGATCTGGACGCCATTGCCGCCGAAATCCTCGCCGCGCTTGACGGTACGCTGGATGACTTTATCGTTGCGCGTGAAACCGAAGGTCAGGCACTGAAGGCGTTGATCGAGCAGCGTCTGGAAGGCGTCAGCGCTGAAGTCACAAAAGTGCGCGCACATATGCCGGAAATCCTGCAATGGCAGCGCGAGCGTCTGGTAGCCAAACTGGAAGATGCTCAGGTGCAGCTGGAAAATAACCGCCTTGAGCAAGAACTGGTGCTGATGGCACAGCGTATCGACGTGGCTGAAGAACTGGATCGCCTGGAAGCTCACGTCAAAGAAACCTACAACATTCTGAAGAAAAAAGAGGCGGTTGGCCGTCGTCTGGACTTCATGATGCAGGAATTCAACCGTGAGTCGAATACTCTGGCATCGAAGTCTATCAATGCCGAAGTGACTAACTCCGCAATTGAACTGAAGGTATTGATCGAGCAAATGCGCGAGCAAATTCAAAACATAGAGTAAAATTTCAGAAAAACTTTTTAAGTCTCACAACATCTCACCGACACCAACAAGCCTGTGTAATAACGGGCTTTTCTAATACCATAGAATCTCACACGATCTCAATACAGCGCACATTTATCGTGTACATAGTTGTGTATATACTCATGTTATGTACACGCACATCTATGTACACAGTAAGAACTTCATTGAGGACGAATTATGGCAAAGCTAACGGACATTCAGATCAAAGCATGGGTGAGGGCTGGGGAACGATTTAATGGTCGATCTGATGGCAATGGCTTGTATCTATGCTTTCCTAAAAACTACGCTATACCATTCTGGCGTTTCCGCTATCGGTTTGTCGGGAAACAGAGGGCAATGGTTATTGGAACCTACTCTGAATTTTCACTCGCTAAAGCGCGAGAAACGGCGAAAGAGCTTTCCGCACGTGTTGCCTTAGGCTATGACGTTGCAGGAGAAAAGCAGGAACGTAAGGCCGAGGCTATCAAAAAGATTGAAGAACAAAAAAATGCGTTGAAGGTTTCAGATCTGGCCCACGAGTACTTCGAACGCCAGATCTTAGGGAACTGGAAACATCCAGATATCCTGCGCCGTCGTATCGACAAAGACATCAATCCTAGTATTGGGCATCTTAAAATCGAAGATGTTCGCCCCCGCCATATTGATGATATGTTGCAGAAGATCATCGCACGAAACGCCCCTACAGTGGCTAATGATGTCCTCCGCTGGACCCGCCGCATTTTCAACTATGGTATCAAACGCCATATGCTGGAGAGTAACCCCACAACAGCGTTTGAGATCGCTGATGCTGGAGGTAAGGAGAAATCCCGTGAACGCTGGCTGAGCAGAGAAGAATTGATTAAATTCTTTCAGGCCATGCGGGTGACTCAAGGATTTTCCCGGCAAAACGAGCTGACTATGAAACTTCTGCTTGCACTCTGCTGTAGGAAAATGGAACTCTGCGCTGCTCAGTGGGCTGAATTTGATTTAAATAACTCAGTCTGGCATTTACCTGCCGAACGGGTAAAGAACGGTGATGCTATCGATATCCCCTTACCCGCGATAACCGTTGAATGGTTGAAGGAACTACACCAGATGTCCCTCAATAGCCAGTGGGTGCTACCTGCGCGTAAAATGCAACACAGAATGATCCCTCATATACAGGAAAGTACACTGCCCGTAGCACTGGCAAAAGTGCGCAGCAACCTTCCTGATATACCAAATTTCACCATCCATGATTTCCGACGTACAGGGCGCTCACACTTAGCTGCTTTAGGCGTTGACCCTGTTGTTGCAGAGCGTTGTTTAAACCACCGTATCAAGGGTGTAGAAGGCATCTATAACCGTTATGAATATTTTCAAGAACGTAAAGCAGCCTTAGAGCAGTGGGCAGCATTACTGGCCTCACTGGAACGCGGTGAGGATTACAATGTGATGCCGATAAAAAACAACAAAAAAATCAGTTAGCCTGTACGGCGATAAAATGTTTCATTGATTTGTTAGGGGATTAACAGACTGGAATGACCCCAGAGCAATAGGCAATTCCGGTCCTCACGACTAGTTCTGTGAGGAATCCCCCATACTGAGGTTGCTTGGGTAATTGTGTATCGTGCCAATATGGCTACTATCGTTAACAACTGGGTGCCTGTAAGAGTCGTTGCCGCTTTCTGCGCACAGATTTAGCAAGTAACCGATGAATTTTACTGGGGGGATATGCCTCTCCGTGAAATGACAAAATACTCATACAGGGCCAGAAACTATTTTTGATGACTCACAGGCTCGTCTGAAGGCCATTTTGGCGCGAACGTTCACCGATGAACAATGGTCATGATTCAGCGCCCTAAGTGCCCCTGTATGAGTAACAAGGGCATCTGGAGTATGTTTAACCAAATCGGCGTATTCTGTTGCTGTTGACCCACAACGGCGCGTTGCTTAACAGGCCGAGTTTAGCTACGCAACTGGGCCAAGCACACCATATTTCAGACTTATTCAGAAGATCATATTCATACATTCTGAACACATTCTCAAGACGCTTCGGCATTTTCCTGAGATTAACAGACTTCAAAAAGTCGTGTTTATTTTTCACCAGATTATGCCCCTTTTCATATTTAAAGCGACTCTCAGTGAGATACAGCGTTTCGTTCAAACCTTTCTGATAGATCTGTAGATCTTCATACGGGTTCTCTACTTTGCCTATATCAGCCAGAAGCAGAGCATTCTTACTCTGCTTTGAGTGAGGTATACTTTTTGGGCGAATTCTGGCCTCGATACGAAGGAAACCCGCGAACTGATCCACGCTGAGAGTGTTTTTGCCCTCGGCTTTTACTGTTTTAAAGGATGTCTCAGCATCAGACAGATCAATTTTCTCATATATAGACATCTGAATATGAGAATTTACTGTTCCCAGCGTTAATCCCCTAGTTTCCGTGCCAAGGTTCATTTTCCCTGTATAGCAGCGTTTCATCCCAAAAAAATAGTCCTCAAGGGTACACTTATACAAATCTAGAGCCACGTCTAAGCGTGTAATCCACGCTCTTTTTAAGAGTTTGAAAATAAACTCACCGAGGCCACTTTCAGCCATCCAAAGAATAAGGCTGTCCATGCCCTTTTCATCCAAATGCTGAGGGCGAAACTCCATTCTTATGTTGCCAACATTTCTTCTTACTGGTTTATATTCAAACCTCAGCAGCATGGTATTTCCAGAGTATATAACAAACCCCTTTTGATAGAGTTTTTTTCCATTCTTCGATATTGTCGCAGGTCTTAAAGAATAGGGCGTTGGATCTTCAAAAACACTCTCAACCCAACGTTTAATAAGTATTCTCTCATTCTTGTTTTCTGCCATGGTTACAATAGTAATCGCATCCACACGCATTCTCAGTGGGTGCCCATCTTTGCTTACCCCAATTTTTAATGACTTCTTCCCATTGTCGATATTATTCATGTTTATCTCCATGCCACCCACCATCGTGAGTGGCTATATCAGTTAATCCAATTACATGCTTCTCACTGGTTATATTCCCCAGTGGCAATATGGTTCTAAGTGGGCGCATATGTGGCTTATAGACGGGCTGAAAACACGCCCATAAGCCATCCACCTGCTACTTTCGCTGCCCTGTGGGTACCCTGGAGGCAATCCACGCCTCAACGTCGTGTTGCAACCATGCCACCGCACGCCCTCCTGTTAGCGATACCGGACGCGGGAATGTGCCTGCTGCAACCATTCGGTAGAGCGTTGCCCGGCTGACGGCGCAGCGCTCCAGTACGGCCTGACGTTTGATCAATTTGAGTTCGTTCATCGAAGTGCTCCTTCAGTTAATGAGGAGCAGGATTTACAAGATGCAATTTCTCTCATTTTTCGAAAAAGAAGCGTGACAGTTCGCCTTGAATTTGTGACAGTCACATAGTCAATGGCGAACTGTACATTTGTCGTAGGAGGTATGATGAGGAACCCGCAGGTAAAAAAGCGTGAGGCTGCCAAGATCAGGAAAAAAATTCAGCGTGATACGTTGGTTAAAAAATTTGGTAGGTTAATGGAAATTTATATCCATAAAGATATGGAGAAATGTCTTGAGGAAATTATCAGGGGAGGAGGGTTTCCCGCTTTAGATGTTGATATGTTGAAAACAACTGAAGGACGTTGTTTTGTTATAGCAGAATTGATTGGATTCACTTATTTGCAACAATGTTCTACCGTCAAAAATAAGAATGAAAAAATAATTCGTGAAATTCATCAAAAGGTATGCAAAGAGAGAGTTAGAAAAGATAAAACAGTCAAGGCCGTTGCGTTGGAATTGAATAATAATAGCGTTTTTTCAATAGGTAAAAAAGACGGTGATATTATAATAGATGACGGGGAGTGGACTGATGCCAAGGTTAAAAAAATGAGTGAATTTTCAACGGTAGCTAAGATTATTATTAATCTGGATAAAAATACATGATTAGTATTTGCGAATATACGTCATTGGATTGGGTATATATTTGGATGAGATATTTTATTATCTCATTTATCACATATTCAATATTTGCATACATCATTAAGAGAATATTATACCCGTTCAGAAAAGAGTTTTCTTCTCCTCCTATTGCAAGATGGCAGAATGGACATGAAAGCACATTTTTTATCAGTCCTGATTACTGGTGGGCATTTCGCTTCAAATCCCGACTAAAGGCAAACGTTACGGGTGAAAAAGTGAAGGAAGAGTTAAAAGATTATGTGGATATAAACAATAAGGTTAACTTTTGTATTAGTGTTATTATCATGGTGCTTAATTTTCTTGTTTATGAATATGCTCATGATTACTTTTATTCAAAAGCGTTAATGTGTATAGCTTTTATTCGATTTATTTCTAGAAGTTATGAGATCACATATGCTTTTGTTTGTGACATATTTCAGCAGCATGAATCCGTTACGGGGTTAAACAAACATGAACGTATTCGGTTAGCTCTATTTAGCTATTTAGAGATATTTTTTTATTCAGCGGCGGCATATATGCTATTACCGCAAATAAATTCTGTATATGATGCCGTTACAATGTCGTTGAGTGTTGGCACGCTAACGAATGTGGGGTATGCATTTAATTTTTGTGGGCAAAATACACCTTTCATTACAAACATTGTGTTTGTTCAGGTTTTTGCTACATTAAGTCTTGTAGTACTAAGTCTTGCAGTATATCTTTCTAGGAAGGATGGTGACACGTAATTACCTCTATTCAATATCTTAGGCGGAAAATATCATCACAAAAGTGAAGTATTAAAACTGAAATAAAACCACACGTCAGAAACATTATCGCTGCCGTATGGTTTTTTTATTTGAAAGGACGGTGTTCTACTTTATTAGATATTAAGTGCTTTAGCATCCTTTAAAATAACAAAGAAATATAGTTAGCATTAGTTCAGCCCTTTAGGTGCGTCTTCCCCGCCAGCATATCAATCATTACGAGATAAATTTTCTCGCACTGAGCCCCGCTATTCTGTACAGCGAACTTCCATCCTTCATCCATAGCCGCAGCAACCTCTGTTGTTGAGGCTATGGGCCAGTCGCTTACGGTGTCGTAGACTCTACCGATCGCCGTTTTCTTATCAACGCCTGTACGTTGCTGTAGACACATCCTGACCATCACTTCTGCGGCCTGAGCAGGCTGGCTTGCCGGGTAAGTTGCCAGCGCCGGGGCGGATGCTGTTGTGACGAGTAGCGCAGTAATAATACGCTTCTTCATTGTGTTACCCCTCACTGAATTGGAATACCCTGAACCGGGCTGTTTTCCCATTTCATCGGGCGGTCTTCCGGCTCGGTAGGGGCGGGTGCTAAAGCAGGGGATTCGGTTTGCGGCGAGTTCGTGGCTGAGATCTTTTCCTCAAGCTCATCGAACCGGTCAGTGAAATCTTTAAGCACTTTATTGCATACAATGGAGGCCTGATCCTGCTGACCAAGCATTCGTGCATTCAGTACGTCTATATCCGCTCGATTGTGATATTCCTGCTCCATTGCCGGGGTGATGCGGGTTGTGGTACCGGAGGCATCCTGGTATTCAAAGCGTTTGATGAGTTTATCAAGCCGCTTAAGTACTGCTGTATCGACAATATATCCCTCAGCTCTGCAAGTGTTCAAAAGACTGAACTGCTCCGTTAAGACGTTGTATGACTGGATCGGTAACACTTTGGCTTCTGCTGATAATGTAAGCAGTAGGATACTCGGTAGTGAGACCATCAATGTTTTTTTCATAATTTCCTGTCCTTAATACTTAAAAATCATGTAGTTGTCAGACTGGTTCTGGTTTGTGATATCAGAATCTGTCGGTTTTACTTCTTTACTTTCCCCCATAGCGCTGAGGCCAGATGGATTCAGGTGTGGTACCCAAAGCGTCTGCAATAATTTTTTCAGCCCGTGGATAATGACGTTCGAAGGCATTATTTAGTGTCCGTGAAGCCAGCCCATGCTGCCGTGAGAGGGAAGACAGAGAAAGCCCCTGTTTGTGCAGGGCCGCGATAATATCGGCCCGGTGCCAGTTAACAGCACTTCCCTTACTTCGCTTTTTTTGCGAATCTGTTGAGTTACTCAATGTATTCACTCCGGGTTGTTAGTACTGGAGATATTAAAAGCGAACAAAGGGAAGTTATCAAGTTCCCTTTTTGTGGTTATTTGCGCTCATTTAACTAACGCTTTGATCAGAGGTGAAATTTTTATGAGTAATGAACAGATGACTGGGCCCAGTGATATCGGTGCGATAGAAAGTGGAGAGTGGCTAACAGCAGAGCAGTTTGCCGGAATGGAAGGGATGCCGGGAACTGCGAAAGGGGCACGGCTACGTCTGGAAAAACTCACAGCTCTGCACCCGGAAATCCGCCGCAAACGCACGAGTGGGAAGGGATTTCTGTACCATATCAGCGCGGCAGGGATGGCGCTGAAAAGTGAGAGGGATGCGACAGATGCCTCAGCAGACGAGCAACTTAACCTGTGGATACAACTGTTTCGCACAATGAAACCGGCCTCCAGGGATAAACTTTTACAGCAGGCTCTGACTCAGGTTGCGAGGGACCTGGCTGAAGGAGACGTTAACCAGTAATAAGTGATGGAAGCCTTGACTGTGTTGGATAAGTGATAATAGGAATCATTTGAATTAACTGTTTGATTTTGCTATAATTAATATAGTGGCAGTCATTACGTACTCAGCCACTGTATTAACCCATCTTGGCTGGTTCACGGCCATCACCTATTCTGGAATCACTACAATGACACTTCCCCGAGACGTCCATGCGTCCCGTCAGGGCCAGCATGACTACTTGTGTGGCATCTACAGCCTGATTAACACCCTCAGTTATCTTTATGACGGCAGAGTTCGGCGAGAAAAATTGATGTACCACCTACTTAGCAGCTATAAACGACGATGGGATTTATTTGATCTACTGACGCTTGGCTTGGATGAAGAGCAAATGGACCACCTGATTGGTGATGTCCTGTTGAAAGGGCATTACGCCCGACATTATCCTCTCAATATTCATACCCCTTTCCGTTACCGCTCCCGACGTACCCGACAGATTCTCAGCGACATCAACGACTGGCTGGCACCATCGGAAAATCAGGCGCAGCGCGTGGTGATTCTGGGCACCACCTGGCACTGGTCTGTGGTTATTCGCACGGATTCCACCCGGCTGTTCTTGTTTGACAGCTTGGGGATACATAGTCAGCGCAGGGACACCTTCTCCATTCAGCCAGAGCTGAAACGGCATACGCTGCTGACGGATGCAATTTACTTTGTTGAACGTGAATTCTGACCTGTACGAGAAGGAGTTGAGCATGACATCTATCGCCAGTGATCGCAGCGGTTACAGACAGACAGTTAAATCATTTACCTGCATGGAGATTATCTCGACATTGATATGAATATTAATCAGTGGCATAGCTCTCAGGAATAAATTTTATTAATTGATCAATTTCTACCAATCAAGTAGATTACCTTCACTGAACTATTTCTCGAATATATTTTGTATTTTTATCTTTAAAGGATACTACGATGCTTGAGAAGTTAGAATTAACCAAAAATGCACAATTTTATATTTCCAAGGGAAATGAACCACTACCTCCAATAGAAGATGTATTTATCTTGGATATATTAAATGCTTCTGATGACAATATTGAACCTGATGCTCTATATATACTAAATGAATTTAGAACTCGAAGCCATTTAATTGATGAAGATATCCCTTATTTATATTCAGTCAGGATATTCCCCACGATCAGGCCAGTTTACTTCATTGGGAAAGATGAAGGTGAGCTTGGCCTATATGACAGAATTCATGCGTTTATTATTATTTTTGAATTTGAAAATCACATTAGTATAATCAAAAAAAGCTGCTCTAATATATCTGAAAAAATTGAGAAAAACTTTGACCTGATTACTAACACAATGATAGCTGAGACTTTCAATGATTCTGATGTTTCTTTCCAAAGAATATCCTTAAGAAACATGACGGTATCGGACAAAGCAATAAGGCAGCGATCTTATGAAGCTCCGGATTTAAAGGGCACTTTCTCTACTCATGCTGCTGGAAGATCAATACCGCTATTCTTGAAATTCAGACAAGGATCAACTGTAAGAACTATTTCAGGAACCGGGCGTTTAGTCGAGTCATCTAATAGAATTAACTTTGATAACTTAGCTCTTTGGGTTTACAATCAACTTTCTCTAATAAAAGATGGTGGGGGCGAAAAGGATTTTTTAGATGCATTTGCTAAGCAGAAGAAACTTCATGAAGTGCTTGAGCACTCAAAACCAAATGCAATTTTAATTGAAAGCTCATCTTTATATGACCAACTCATCGAAGATGATATTAAAATTAGATATGAAAACAAAAAAGGAATAGAGGTTGAACTAAAAACGAAGGAATTAGAGCGATTGATAAAGCATCTCGAAAGAGTTTACGCCATCGATTCAGAAGGAAAAATAACAACTAAATTTGGCCGGGCATTTATCAGAATAAATAATAAAACTTTAACCTTCGACTCCTCATTCTTGAGATCATTAAAAGTAAATGTATCAGGAAGTAATGTTACGCTACAAAGCTATATAATTAAAAATGGATTTTATAGTATAACTTTTGATGATCCCCGCTATATGTATTTTATTGGAAACTGTTTTCAAGATGATTCAGGCATCGCAGAAATAAATAGTATATTAGATATGTTAAGACCCGTGGAAAATATGGATTCCGTAACTAGTGAAAAAGGTAATTTCAGGAAAACCAGTGTCCAATTTTCGAAAGGGTCAATGTTTAATCTAGTTGAGAAGATACATAAAAATGATGACTATGTTTTTTGCGATGATTTAGGTAATGAATGGGCTGATCACATAACCTTTAATAAAGGTGACTCATGCATCAATTTCATTCATTCGAAGCATGGACCGGTTAGTACTTCCGCTAGTAACTTGCATGATGTTGTCGGACAAGCGGTAAAAAACTTAGGTTACATGAATTTTAGTAAAGCTGATTTTATGAAAAAATTCGAAGCTAAATTTGTAGAGAAATATAATTCAACTAAAGGTGAGACAAATATAAAAAGGACCAGAAAAGGCAACTCAAATGGTCTGGATGAATATATTTCTAATCTTTTAAAGGATTTTAAATTGCATAGAAAATGCATTCTGAGCTGTTCCTTTGTATCAAAGAATGAAATAAAGGATGAGTTTAATAAAATATCCAGAGGTGAGAAGGTGAATGGGCACATTACTCAATTGCTATGGATATTGTCATCTTTTTCTCATGCAGTAAAAGAAGTAAACGCAATCCCAATTATCTACTGCTCAGAGTGAGAGAGAAAGTTTAGGCCCTTAAATATTAAGGGCCATAGAGGACAATAAAACGTCAAAACTTGAATGGAACAACAATATCGTCATAGCCATCATCTATGTCAGGTACGTATTTAACACCTGATATATCTGCCAATAATTCTGGTTTGATTTTAATCTTTTCAGCTAACATGCCGAAAGATATACCCAGATGTTCTTTCAAAATAGTTAAACTTTCCTCAAGAACATGAGGTTCTTCTAACGGAATTTGATCGTCCAGTTTTTCTTTTTTTGTTTGTCGTGTTTGACTGAACCAAACATTAGCGCTTCTATATTGCTGGGCGTTAATAAATCCCAAGAAATGTGCTCTATAAATAATTGCTTTAGCACTAACTTTCCATCGAGCTTTTAAAGCATACACTTTTTTCCAGTCAATCATTCCGCCAACACCTAAGCAGGACGGAAATTCTCTGGCAAAAGACTTTCTAGGAAATAAGAAAGCACTAGCAAAAGCATCAGCCTCTCGCTCTGTTTTTTTACATCCAGTCTCAATACCATCATGCATTATTAAATGACCACATTCATGAGCCAAGTCAAAACGCATTCGGCAGGCACTTTCTTTCGCAGTGTTGCGAATTATTATAGGGAATTTTCTATTAACAGATAAAGCATCAACTTTTTCAGACACGCCATCAAAACAGGTAACAATTGCTCCCTGATTTTCAACAACATTAACCATATTATCTATAGGGGCATCAGGTGTTAGCCCCCAACGAATACGGGCCCCCTCAGCAATCTTTTCTATCAATGGAGGTGTTAATTCTACAATCTTACTATTATCAATCAAATTAAAACCGTTCTCGGGCATATCTAGGTGTTCATGCAGCTCAGCAACGAGTTGCTCAAGAATAGTACTGTATGCCTGAACCCGCTCTTTAACACCTGCAGGCGTTGTCTGTCTTTTGCGAAAATGGCATTGCTCTGGCTTAACGTCACCAGAAAGAGGTATCCCGAAGAAATCGGTGGAAACCTGAAGAAACTCTGCCAATGCATTCCGCACGTCATCAGCTGGTGCCCGAACGTCACTTTCGTACTGATGTATACTTTGCCGGGTCACGCAAACAGCATCACCAAGCTCTTGCAGAGTATACCCTTTTAACAAACGAGCGAGCCGAAGCCGCTCGCCATAAAATTCTATAGCCATAACTTACGAACCATTATTCGAGTCATCATTCTCGGCCTTTTTATCTTTCCTTTTAACAGAGATTGATGCTTTCTGAGTTTTGACTGGCTCAGGTAATTCGGTATCAATGGAGCTGAAAGCAGGAACCCTTTCATCCAAAGGAATTTCCCAGCATGAAACCTGCACGCCTTCTAAAAAGCCAGTAAAGGTTACACGCTCAACATAGCGGAAATCATCAACTTCAACAGCAAAAAACCAAATAACTGAAGCAGCGTTGCCTACTTCAACAGGCAATAAACTCATCTGACTCAGCGCTTCTACGCAAGGTATCAGCCTACGCTCTTCCGGGCGATTAGGGCCTCCCCGGTACAAACGGACTGGCACTGAATCAATAGAAAAGGTAAATTTCCCATCGTCTTTCACTATGCCAAGCCAGGGCCACTCTTCATATTGAGTTGCAGCACGAATTATCCTCGTTCGGCAACATTCATAGGCCCTCAACCCAGTTGAACGAGCAGAATCACCAAGCTCTTCATTATGTAAATCAATCACATCATCCCTGACATTTCGAATTAGGGATGCAAGTTGTTTAAGTCGCTCTATTGTTAGAGCTGGGTTTAGCTCCCACGGTTGCTTCATTATAAAAAAGACCTCATGCGTAGAGTTACGTAGCCCTTGATGGGATTTGGTGAAATACCTAGCAATAATCTTGCATTTTTCGATATTTGTCAAGTGACATTAAAAAAGTAACCGATTCGCAATCTTGTCAATACTGATGATAAACATATAATTAATAGCCGTTTTTATGTTTTAGTCAGAACAATACACACTCAGAAACTGAATTCGAGCAGAACCTGATACCGATATGACCAAAGCACTCATCGATCGAGTGCAAAACCATACGATTAGGTAAGAAAACGTTGACCAGTTAGTGCAGCACCTACAAAATCTCATGGTGCAAACTAAATTCGTTAAACACGATTCTGCTCTGAGAGCATTAAGCTACGTGCTAAGGAAGACATTTGGGAATCATAGATAAATCGACATATACACTAAAATGTCCGAATTGCGAGATTGTAGAAACTCTGGCAATACTAGATAAAGGTTCTAACTGGGGCGGCTCTCATTGGCAAAGTGGAGGCTCTTTCCAACATTTTCATACAGAATGGCAAGGAGGAGGCCTTACTGAGCCCTCTCTTAAAATTGCAAAATGTAAAGTATGCCAACAATCCGCACTTGTTACTTCATCTTACTGAACCGATTTCCCCAACTGCAATGAACACTTTCTTTTCTCGTGTACTTAAGAGTGTACTTAACGAAAAAATAGATTATTAAAAACATAATAAAATCAACGCAAACACACAATCACTCAATATTCAGATTCAATCGAGTAAGTCACCATCTCACGTAGCCCGTCAATAAACGGCGGCGCTACGTGCTTTTCCCGACGCTATCAGTTCTCATCTATGCGACAAGAATTATATTTTCTCATCATTTATTGTCACCACTCATATCACAAAGCGCATGCCATAACGTGTTTACAACAATTTCGCATTAGCTGTAGTAATTAAAATCACTTCACCTTAGAAAATCTCAATCGTGACAGTGCGCACAAATCGTTAACCTTAGCCCCCAGCAAATCAGGGGGAATACATGCTGTTACACGTTTTATACTTAATTGGTATTACTGCCGAAGCCATGACCGGTGCGCTTGCGGCTGGGCGTCGTCGTATGGATACGTTTGGCGTCATTATCATTGCCACCGCGACAGCAATTGGCGGTGGTTCAGTACGCGATATTCTTCTCGGCCATTATCCGCTCGGCTGGGTAAAGCACCCTGAATACGTTATTATCGTAGCCACTGCCGCGGTACTGACCACTATTATTGCTCCCGTGATGCCCTATCTGCGCAAAATATTCCTCGTACTGGATGCGCTGGGCCTGGTGGTCTTTTCTATTATCGGGGCTCAGGTGGCACTGGATATGGGCCATGGACCGATTATCGCCGTGGTCGCTGCGGTCACTACCGGGGTTTTCGGCGGCGTATTACGCGATATGTTCTGCAAACGCATCCCGCTGGTGTTCCAGAAAGAACTGTATGCCGGCGTATCATTTGCCGCTGCCGTGCTGTACATCGTGCTGCAGCATTATGTCTCCAGTCATGATGTAGTAGTTATCTCTACCCTGCTCTTCGGCTTTACCGCCCGACTACTGGCGCTGCGCCTGAAGTTAGGTCTGCCTGTATTTTACTATCGCCATGAAGGCCATTAAGGCATAAAGCCCGCGATCCGCTGAGCAGCTAACCAGTTGCTCAGCGCTGTGACCTCTCGATCCTCCAGCCACTGAATAACCTGCCGTGCCCGCTGCTCCCCCATGAAAGGAAGCTGCCGCCAGCTTTGTTCATCGCGTTCTTGCAATTGCTGCCACGAACCATCCCTGCTGGCATTCAGCGTTGCCTGTGTTAACGGTATTCCCATGGCAATCACCCAGCGCGTGAACGGAAGATCGCGTGACAGGTTGAATTGATGCCATAACTTCTCCCCTTTGCTTATACCAAATGTCGACTGTAGTTGTTCCTGAGTTAGCCCGAGCCAGGAAAAGATATGCTCAAAGCGATACACCTGGTGGAGCTCCCGCCATCCCGCCTCGCCGATGCCCTCCAGCCCCAGCACCTCATTGGCCCCCAGCCAGACCAGTCTGGCAACAAACTGTTCCTGGCACTCCGCTGTGGCATAAAAACAGGTTAATGAATTGAAGCGCCCCTCAGGTGGCACTGGCTTACTACGCTGGGTACTGCGCCAGACCACCTCATCTATACGGGGGATCCCTTGTCCGGCCAGGCTCACCAGAATCTGATCGCCAGGCGCGATATCCCATTCATTCCAGCGTCGAACGGAGCCAATATTGACGCGCTGTACGCGTTTATCATCCAGCATGACGGGAGTCAGCAATGCTACCACCGCAATTTTCCCGCTTTTACCAACGGAGAACTGAATACCGGTTACCTCAGATACCCTGGCCACGGGAGGATATTTCCACGCAGCCAGCCAGTCTCCCTGTCCGGGTAGCCAGTATCGCGCCTGCGGCTCTTTTCCTGTTCGCACGACCACGCCATCAGTGACAAAAGGTAATGCTGAAGTCCACCACTTTGCTCGCACTTGCTCTACGTCATCCGCACTCTTCACAGCCTTGGTAAAATGTTGCGTGAAACTGAACCCGGCAGCAGTGAGCTGCTCCAGTCTTTCAGACATGACCGCAGGACCATCGGGCCAGGCCCAGATAAAAATAGCCAGCGAGCCTAATAATTCCGGATTGCTCTGGCGCATCATCAATCCAGCAACCTTCGAGCGGGCGTTCATTCCCCCTCTCTGCTTCTGAATATGCCCCTCTTGCTGCAAAAAAATCTCACCCTGCAACGTACTGTTAGCGAGATTCCCCTTGGTGGAATGTGGTACGGAAGGGATCTGAAGAAACTTTTGCGTCCAGTCTTCGCCTTTCAGGCCATTACCACGGCTAATCGCCCGTACCAGATTGCCATTGCGATAGACTAACGTCACTGCCACGCCATCCACCTTCGGTTGCACCCAGAGATCGCTGCGCGCGTGCATCCATTGCTGTAGCGCTTGCTTATCGGCAAGTTTTCGAACTCCCGTGTGGGGAACGGGGTGCGATACTGTGCCACCCATTGGTGGCGCAGACAGATCTGGTGGAACTTCATCGCCAAAACAGCGCTGCCATTGAATTAGTTGCGCATTGAGCTGGTCGTAAACGCCGTCATCTACGGCACTTTCACCCTGTTTCCAGTAACTGTCATTCCACTGTGTTATCTGCTGCTGTAGTCGTGAAATTTCCTCGTTTGCCCTGGCAGGCGACCAGACGGGGCATACCGCCCATGCGGGTAGATACCCCATTAGCAAAACCAGCCCTATGCCTTTCCATAATCCCATGTTACCTCCGCTGAGCACTGCATTTCCTGGCAGGTATAGCGCGAAATAATAGGGAAACAGAGCGGCAAAAAAGCATCCTGCGAGCACCGTTCCTGACATTTGCACGTATTGCTGCAAATCATCGATAAAACAGGAAACTGATACGCAAAACGCAATAAACATGCGCAAAAAGTGTGACAAGGGCTACGTCACATAGCGGCTACGTGTATAATAAGCCCGTATGTAGGCTCTCTTTCGACAATCACATACATTAAGATACTCATGGCTCAAGGCACGCTTTATATTGTTTCTGCCCCCAGTGGCGCGGGTAAATCCAGCCTGATTCAGGCTTTATTAAAGACCCAACCGTTGTATGACACCCAGGTTTCTGTTTCGCACACCACGCGCGCACCGCGCCCGGGGGAAGTGCACGGTGAACACTATTTTTTTGTGAACCATGATGAATTCAGAACCATGATTGGCAGAGATGCGTTCCTGGAACACGCGGAGGTTTTCGGTAATTACTACGGCACCTCACGTGAAACCATTGAGCAAGTATTAGCATCCGGCGTAGACGTCTTTTTAGATATCGACTGGCAAGGTGCGCAGCAAATTCGCGAAAAAATGCCGCATGCGCGCAGTATTTTTATTTTGCCGCCATCTAAGATTGAGTTGGATCGCCGTCTGCGTGGCCGCGGTCAGGATAGCGAAGACGTGATCGCAAAACGTATGGCGCAAGCTGTTGCAGAAATGAGCCATTACGCCGAATATGATTATCTTATTGTGAACGATGATTTCGATACCGCCCTGGGCGATTTGAAAACCATCATTCGCGCCGAACGTCTGCGCATGAGCCGCCAAAAGCAGCGTCATGACGCTTTAATCAGCAAACTGTTGGCAGACTGAACCCACATTCAGTATCATGCCCAGTCATTTCTTCACCTGTGGAGCATTTTAAGTATGGCACGCGTAACTGTTCAGGACGCTGTAGAGAAAATTGGTAACCGTTTTGACCTGGTACTGGTCGCCGCGCGTCGCGCTCGTCAGATGCAGGTAGGCGGAAAGGATCCGCTCGTACCGGAAGAAAACGATAAAACTACCGTTATCGCGCTGCGCGAAATCGAAGAAGGTCTGATCAACAACCAGATCCTCGACGTGCGTGAGCGCCAGGAACAGCAAGAGCAGGAAGCCGCTGAATTACAAGCCGTTACCGCTATTGCTGAAGGTCGTCGTTAATCACAAAGCGGGTCGCCCTTGTATCTGTTTGAAAGCCTGAATCAACTGATTCAAAACTACCTGCCGGAAGACCAGATTAAGCGTCTTCGGCAGGCGTATCTCGTTGCACGTGACGCTCACGAGGGCCAGACACGTTCAAGCGGTGAACCCTATATCACGCACCCGGTAGCGGTAGCCTGTATTCTGGCCGAGATGAAACTCGACTACGAAACGCTGATGGCTGCACTGCTGCATGACGTGATTGAAGATACCCCAGCCACCTATCAGGACATGGAACAGCTTTTTGGTAAAAGCGTTGCAGAGCTGGTAGAAGGGGTATCGAAGCTTGATAAGCTTAAGTTTCGCGATAAGAAAGAGGCGCAAGCCGAAAACTTTCGCAAGATGATTATGGCGATGGTGCAGGATATCCGCGTCATTCTCATCAAACTTGCCGACCGTACCCACAATATGCGCACGCTGGGCTCATTACGCCCGGACAAGCGTCGCCGCATCGCCCGTGAAACCCTCGAAATCTATAGTCCGCTGGCACACCGTTTAGGTATTCATCACATTAAAACCGAGCTGGAAGAGCTGGGTTTTGAAGCGCTGTACCCGAACCGCTATCGCGTGATTAAAGAAGTGGTTAAAGCCGCTCGCGGCAACCGCAAAGAGATGATCCAAAAAATCCTCTCGGAAATCGAAGGACGTTTGCAGGAGGCAGGTATTCCGTGTCGCGTAAGCGGGCGTGAGAAGCACCTGTACTCTATTTACTGCAAAATGGTGCTCAAAGAGCAGCGTTTTCACTCCATCATGGATATCTACGCATTTCGCGTCATCGTTCATGATTCCGATACCTGCTATCGCGTACTCGGCCAGATGCACAGCCTGTACAAACCACGTCCTGGCCGCGTGAAAGACTATATTGCCATCCCAAAAGCGAACGGATATCAGTCTTTGCACACCTCAATGATCGGCCCTCATGGCGTCCCGGTTGAAGTACAGATTCGTACTGAAGACATGGACCAGATGGCAGAGATGGGTGTCGCAGCGCACTGGGCTTACAAAGAGCACGGCGGCGAAAGCAGCACCACTGCGCAAATCCGCGCTCAGCGCTGGATGCAAAGCCTGCTGGAACTGCAGCAGAGCGCCGGTAGCTCGTTTGAATTTATTGAAAGCGTTAAATCTGATCTCTTCCCGGATGAGATTTATGTTTTCACACCGGAAGGGCGCATTGTCGAACTGCCCGCCGGTGCAACGCCTGTCGACTTCGCCTACGCCGTGCATACCGATATCGGTCACGCTTGCGTCGGCGCGCGCGTCGACAGACAGCCTTACCCGCTTTCACAACCGCTCTTTAGCGGTCAGACAGTTGAGATTATTACCGCCCCGGGTGCGCGCCCGAATGCCGCGTGGCTCAACTTCGTCGTCAGTTCGAAAGCGCGCGCCAAGATTCGCCAACTGCTGAAAAACCTCAAGCGCGATGATTCCGTCAGTCTGGGCCGTCGACTGCTCAACCATGCCCTGGGCGGTAGCCGTAAACTGACTGAGATCCCGCCAGAGAGCATCCAGCGTGAGCTTGAGCGCATGAAGCTCGCCACTCTTGACGATCTGCTCGCAGAAATCGGTCTGGGTAACGCCATGAGCGTGGTGGTAGCGAAAAACCTCCAGCAGGGCGAAGCAACAGCGAACGTACCGGCACAATCTGGCCATGGTCATCTGCCGATCAAAGGTGCAGACGGCGTGCTGATCACCTTCGCGAAATGCTGCCGTCCAATTCCAGGCGATCCCATCATTGCCCACGTCAGTCCGGGTAAAGGTCTGGTGATTCACCATGAGTCCTGCCGTAATATTCGTGGCTACCAGAAAGAGCCAGAGAAATTTATGGCGGTGGAATGGGATAAAGAAACAGAGCAGGAATTCATCACTGAGATTAAGGTGGATATGTTTAACCACCAGGGTGCTTTGGCGAACCTGACGGCGGCAATCAACACGACCACCTCCAATATTCAAAGCCTGAATACGGAAGAGAAAGATGGTCGCGTCTATAGCGCCTTTATTCGCTTGACCGCTCGCGATCGCGTGCACCTGGCGAATATCATGCGCAAAATTCGCGTCATGCCGGACGTAATAAAAGTCACCCGTAACCGAAACTAGTCTTATGAATGAACAGCGCTATGCACGTATCCGCGAGATGCTCGCACGTCGTCAGCCCGATCTGACCGTCTGCATGGAAGAGGTCCACAAACCTCATAACGTTTCCGCTATCATTCGTACTGCAGATGCGGTCGGCGTGCATGAAGTCCACGCCGTCTGGCCGGGTAGTCGTATGCGCACCATGGCCTCTTCTGCCGCAGGCAGCAACAGTTGGGTGCAGGTGAAAACTCACCTTACTATTGGCGATGCGGTCTCACATTTAAAAAACCGCGGCATGCAGGTTCTGGCAACTCATCTGTCAGATAAAGCCGTGGATTTTCGCGATATTGATTACACGCGCCCCACCTGCATCCTGATGGGCCAGGAGAAAACCGGCATCACTCAGGAAGCGTTGGATCTCGCTGATCAGGACATCATCATTCCCATGACTGGCATGGTGCAGTCGCTGAACGTTTCGGTCGCCTCCGCGCTGATTCTGTACGAAGCACAACGCCAGCGGCAAAACGCTGGGATGTACCGACGAGAAAACAGCATGCTGCCACAAGACGAGCAGCAGCGCTTACTGTTTGAAGGCGGTTATCCGGTGCTGGCGAATGTCGCTAAGCGCAAAGGTCTTCCCTACCCTCACGTAAACACGCAGGGCGAAATTGAAGCCGATGCAACGTGGTGGGCCACTATGCAATCTGCGAGATAAACGCGATGAAAGGCCGTTTACTGGATGCCATCCCACTCAACTCTCTGACCGGCGTTGGCGCAGCGCAAAGCAGTAAACTGGCGAAAATTGGCCTGCACACCGTACAGGACCTCCTGCTACACCTCCCCCTGCGTTACGAAGACCGTACCCATCTGTACCCAATTGGCGAACTGCTGCCGGGCGTCTATGCCACCGTTGAAGGCGAAGTGCTGAACTGCAATATCACCTTCAGCGGTCGCCGGATGATGACCTGTCAGATCAGCGATGGCTCCGGCATTCTCACCATGCGCTTTTTCAACTTCAGCGCAGCAATGAAAAACAGCCTCGCCACCGGTCGCCGGGTGCTGGCCTACGGTGAAGCCAAACGCGGGAAATACGGCGCAGAGATGATCCACCCGGAATACCGTGTGCAGGGCGATCTCAGCACGCCGGAATTACAGGAAACGCTGACCCCTGTTTATCCGACTACCGAAGGCGTGAAGCAGGCCACGCTGCGCAAGCTGACCGATCAGGCACTGGATCTGCTCGATACTTGCGCCATTGCCGAACTGCTACCGCCAGAGCTGTTACAGGGCATGATGAGCCTGCCCGAAGCACTGCGCACGTTGCACCGCCCTCCACCGTCGCTGCAACTCAGCGATCTGGAAACAGGACAACATCCGGCGCAGCGACGTCTGATTCTCGAAGAACTGCTGGCGCATAATCTCAGCATGCTGGCATTACGCGCCGGGGCGCAGCGTTTTCATGCCCAGCCGCTGAGCGCAAACAATGCGCTGAAAGATAAGCTGTTGGCGGCGCTACCATTTAAACCGACTGGCGCACAGGCTCGCGTTACCGCTGAGATCGAACGTGATATGGCACTGGATGTCCCAATGATGCGCCTGGTACAGGGTGATGTCGGCTCCGGTAAAACGCTGGTTGCGGCGTTAGCCGCCCTGCGCGCTATCGCACATGGGAAGCAGGTTGCGCTGATGGCCCCCACCGAATTATTGGCTGAACAACATGCGAATAACTTCCGCAGCTGGTTCGCGCCGCTGGGCGTTGAAGTGGGCTGGCTGGCGGGCAAGCAGAAAGGCAAAGCGCGTCTGGCGCAACAGGAAGCCATCGCCAGCGGTCAGGTGCAGATGATTGTCGGTACCCATGCAATTTTCCAGGAACAGGTTCAGTTCAACGGTCTGGCACTGGTTATCATCGACGAACAGCACCGCTTCGGGGTGCATCAGCGTCTGGCGCTGTGGGAAAAAGGTCAGCAGCAGGGTTTCCACCCGCACCAGCTCATCATGACTGCCACGCCAATCCCGCGCACGCTGGCGATGACCGCCTATGCTGATCTCGACACCTCAGTAATTGATGAACTCCCACCGGGACGTACGCCGGTCACCACGGTCGCCATTCCGGATACCCGCCGCAGCGACATCATTGATCGCGTGCGCAACGCCTGTACCCACGAAGCGCGCCAGGCATACTGGGTTTGTACGCTGATTGAAGAGTCTGATCTGTTAGAAGCTCAGGCAGCAGAAGCAACGTGGGAAGAGCTTAAGATTGCGCTGCCAGAACTCAATATTGGCCTGGTACACGGCCGTATGAAGCCCGCCGAGAAGCAGTCAGTAATGGCGGCCTTTAAGCAGGGTGAACTGCATCTGTTGGTTGCCACCACGGTGATTGAAGTGGGCGTGGACGTGCCAAACGCCAGCCTGATGATTATTGAAAACCCGGAGCGCCTGGGCCTGGCCCAGCTGCATCAGCTGCGTGGCCGCGTAGGTCGTGGCGCGGTGGCCTCCCACTGCGTCCTGCTGTACAAATCACCGCTGTCTAAAACCGCGCAGAAACGCTTGCAGGTTCTGCGAGACAGCAACGACGGGTTCGTGATTGCGCAAAAAGATTTAGAGATTCGCGGCCCCGGCGAGCTGTTAGGTACTCGCCAGACCGGAACGGCAGAATTCAAGGTCGCAGATTTACTGCGTGATCAGGCGATTATCCCGGAAGTTCAGCGCATTGCTCGCCATATTCACGAACGCTATCCGCAACAGGCCGTGGCGCTAATAGAGCGCTGGATGCCGGAAACCGAACGCTACTCCAACGCATAGTCGATTCATAGCGGCGGCGGATGTTACCCCGCCGCACAGCCGTTATTGCGCAAAAATCGGTAACAGCAGATACAGCTTAATCACCAGCGCGTTGACGATATCGATAAAGAATGCCCCCACCATCGGCACCACCAGAAACGCCATATGGGATGGCCCAAAGCGTTCGGTAATCGCCTGCATGTTGGCAATCGCCGTCGGCGTCGCGCCGAGGCCAAAACCGCAGTGTCCGGCAGCCAGCACAGCGGCATCGTAGTTCTTACCCATCATGCGCCAGGTAACGAATATCGCATACAGCGCCATGAAAGTGGTCTGCACAACCAGGATTGCCAGCATCGGCAAGGCCAGAGAAGCCAGTTCCCATAGCTTCAGGCTCATCAGCGCCATCGCCAGGAACAGTGACAGACTAACGTTACCCAGCACAGAAACCGCACGTTCGAACACCCGGTAAAAGCCCAGTAGCGCCAGACCATTGCTGAGGATCACCCCAACAAACAGCACGCAAACGAAGGTCGGCAGTTCCAGCACCGTCCCAACCAGCATTTGCGCAACGATTTTACCCACCGTCAGACAGATAGCGATCAGCGCGATGGTTTCAATCAGCACCAGTGAGGTGATCATGCGTCCGACGTCCGGCTTTTCAAATGCGGTCGGCACAGCCTGATCGTCCGGCATACCGTCTGGCGTGGTGGAGTGTTTGACCAGATAGCGTGCCACCGGGCCACCAATCAGCCCACCCAATACCAGACCAAACGTTGCGCAAGCCATCGCCACTTCAGTCGCATTGGTGAAGCCATAACGTTCAATAAACAGCTTGCTCCATGCGGCCCCGGTTCCGTGTCCACCAGAGAGGGTGATCGAGCCAGCGATCAGACCCATCAGCGGGTCCAGACCCAGCAGGGTCGCCATACCAATACCGATGGCGTTTTGCATCAGCAACAGGCCAACAACCACAATCAGAAAAATACCCACCACGCGGCCGCCAGCACGCAAGCTGGCGATATTGGCGTTCAGACCGATAGTGGCGAAGAAGGCCAGCATCAACGGATCGCGCAGTGTCATGTCGAAGTTCACTTCCCAGCCCATGCTTTTTTTCAGCACCAGCAGCGCAATCGCCACCAGCAGGCCGCCCGCTACGGGTTCGGGAATGGTGTATTTTTTCAGGAAGGAAACAGACTGGACGAGCTTACGTCCCAGCAGCAACACAAGGGTTGCCGCAACCAGCGTTGATAACGTATCGAGATAAAACATTTACAGCTCCATTAGTGCGTTTAGCACAATCACGCACGATGCATTCCAGACCGATTTTTAGCTCTTATTGAGTTTTCGGGGTGGATTTTAAGCAGAAAATGATGAAAAGTTATATAAAAATGTTTGTTTATCCGTTTTAAATATTAAGAATACCTGCTAGCAAACGTTTGCTTTTCCGCCCTGGTCAGATAAAATCACCGCTTTTCCACCATGGGATTGCCTCTGATGTCCGTTAACGCCGTAGAGTCAACAAATGCGCAACCGGTTGCGCAGACTCACAACAGTGAACTGATTTACCGTCTTGAAGATCGCCCCCCGTTAGCCCAGACCTTGTTTGCCGCCTGTCAGCATCTGCTGGCCATGTTCGTCGCGGTAATTACTCCCGCTCTGTTAATTTGCCAGGCGCTTGGTTTACCGGCTCAGGATACTCAACACATTATCAGTATGTCGCTGTTCGCCTCCGGCGTAGCTTCTATCATTCAGATCAAAGCCTGGGGGCCGGTAGGCTCAGGGCTGCTATCCATTCAGGGCACCAGCTTTAACTTTGTTGCGCCACTGATTATGGGCGGTACGGCGCTAAAAACCGGTGGCGCAGATGTCCCAACCATGATGGCGGCGCTGTTCGGTACGTTGATGCTGGCAAGCTGCACCGAGATGGTTATCTCACGCGTACTGCATTTGGCGCGGCGGATCATTACCCCATTGGTCTCAGGCGTGGTGGTGATGATTATCGGCCTGTCGCTGATTCAGGTGGGTCTGACATCGATTGGTGGTGGCTATGCCGCAATGAGCGACAACACCTTTGGTGCACCGAAGAATTTACTGTTGGCAGGCGTGGTACTGGCACTAATCATCCTGCTTAACCGTCAACGCAACCCTTACCTGCGTGTTGCGTCATTGGTGATTGCGATGGCGGCAGGCTATCTGCTGGCCTGGTTTATGGACATGCTGCCGCAAAATACCGCACCGGTAAGTCAGGACCTGCTAATGGTGCCAACGCCGCTGTATTATGGCCTGGGTATCGACTGGAGTTTACTGCTGCCACTGATGCTGGTCTTTATGATCACCTCGCTGGAAACCATCGGCGATATTACGGCCACCTCTGATGTCTCCGAGCAGCCGGTTTCTGGTCCGCTGTATATGAAACGCCTGAAAGGCGGCGTGCTGGCGAACGGCCTGAACTCGTTTGTTTCCGCTGTGTTCAACACCTTCCCGAACTCCTGTTTTGGGCAGAACAACGGGGTTATTCAGTTAACGGGCGTTGCCAGCCGCTACGTCGGTTTTGTGGTGGCGTTGATGTTGATCGCGCTGGGCCTGTTCCCGGCGGTTAGCGGTTTTGTACAGCATATTCCTGAGCCAGTACTGGGCGGGGCAACGCTGGTAATGTTCGGTACTATCGCCGCATCCGGCGTGCGTATTGTGTCCCGCGAGCCACTGAACCGCCGCGCGATTCTGATTATCGCGTTGTCGCTGGCCGTCGGCCTGGGCGTCTCCCAGCAGCCGTTGATCCTGCAGTTCGCCCCGGACTGGGTGAAAAACCTGCTCTCTTCCGGCATTGCCGCAGGCGGTATTACCGCTATCGTTCTGAACCTGGTGTTCCCACCAGAAAAGCAATAAGCAAACTGCGGCGTTGATTCTGAATCAACGCCGCTGTAACGCTCTTTCACCATTCCCGCCTTGAGCATTGCGTCTAAATCGTGCATAACTTGACTATGTGCACTTCGCGGGATGGAAGACCATGAAATTTATTGGAAAGCTGCTTCTTTACGTGCTGATCGCCCTTGCAGTGGCGATCCTCGGCCTTTATTTTCTACTGCAAACCCGCTGGGGCGCAGAGCACGTCAGTGCCTGGGTTTCACAGAACAGCAGCTACCATCTGGCCTTTGATGCCATCGATCACCGGTTTTCTTCCCCTTCCCATATTCTGCTGGAAAACGTCACCTTTGGCCGGGATGGTCAGCCCGCCACGCTGGTCGCCAAAACGGTCGATATTGGACTCAGTAGCCGCCAAATCACCGACCCGCTGCACGTAGACACCATTTTGTTGCAAAACGGCACACTGAATCTTTCCCAGCAAACCGCGCCGTTACCGTTTCAGGCCGATCGTCTGCAATTGCAGGATATGGCGCTTAACAGCCCCGGTAGCGAGTGGAACCTCAGCGCCCAACGCGTTAACGGCGGCGTCATTCCCTGGAGCCCTGAGGCAGGTAAAATTCTCGGCAGCAAAGCGCAAATTCAGCTCAGCGCCAGTTCGTTGACGCTCAACGATGTCCCGACCACCAACGTCTTGATTGAAGGCAGCATTGACCATGACCGGGTGACGCTTAGCAATATTGGCGCAGACGTGGCGCGTGGAGCATTAACCGGCGTAGCGCAACGCAATGCCGACGGGAGCTGGGTAGTGGAGAATCTGCGCCTGAACGATATCCGGCTGCAAAGCGACAAATCGCTGGCCGACTTTTTTGCCCCGATAAGCACCATTCCTTCCCTGCAAATTGGTCGTCTGGAAGTAACGGATGCCCGTCTGCAAGGCCCCGACTGGGCGGTGACGGATCTCGATCTGAGCTTGCGCAACATGACCTTCAGCAAGGACGACTGGCAAACTCAGGAAGGAAAATTGTCGATGAACGCCAGCGAGTTTATCTACGGCTCTCTGCACTTCTTCGATCCGATTCTGAACGCCGAGTTCTCACCCCAGGGCATTGCGCTGCGCCAGTTCACCACCCGCTGGGAAGGCGGTATGGTCAGAACATCCGGAAACTGGCTACGCAGCAACAAAGCGATGGTCCTCGATGATGCCGCTATTGTCGGTCTGGAATACACGCTGCCGGAAAACTGGAAGCAGCAGTGGATGAAACCTCTGCCAACATGGCTAAACAGCCTGACGCTGAAGAAATTCAGCGCCAGCCGCAATCTGGTAATTGATATCGACCCGAGTTTCCCGTGGCAGCTCACCGCGCTTGACGGTTACGGCGCTAACCTCGGGCTGGTACAGAACAATCAGTGGGGGATCTGGAGCGGGAGCGCCACCCTCAACGCCGCTGCTGCTACCTTTAACCGCACGGATGTACGTCGTCCTTCGCTGGCGCTGACGGCGAACAACAGCACCATCAATATCAGCGAACTGAGCGCCTATACGGAAAAAGGGCTGCTGGAGGCCACCGCCAGCATTTCGCAGTTGCCTCAGCGTCAGGCTCAGATCAGCCTGAACGGACGCGGCGTGCCAATGACGATCCTGCAGCAGTGGGGCTGGCCCGCACTGCCGCTTTCCGGCGATGGTAATATTCAGCTTACCGCCAGCGGCAATATTCAGGCCGATGCGCCGCTCAAGCCAACGGTCAGCGGGCAACTGCATGCGGTGAACGTGGAGAAACAGCAGGTCACGCAGACTATGCAGGCGGGTGTGGTTTCAGGGAGTGAAGTCACAGCACCACCACCTGCGCAATAATTTATTGCCCGGTGGCGCTTCGCTTACCGGGCTTACTCACGCTCATAAACGAATATATTCACTGCACAACAGCCACTTCACCGGCTCATCCTCTTCAATCGCCGGGAAGCGACCGCCAGGTTCCAGAAAGTGGTTGTCATGCTGGTCGTCATTGACCATCGAGATTTCCCAGCCCAGCACGAACGCCTTCTCCGCCCAAAAGCGATGATACAAGCGCGGCGGCAGGCACACCCCCTGTCCCGGTTTCAATACCAGCGTCTCGCCAGCGTCAACGGTACGCCGCTGACCATCGACGCTAACTTCAACAATACGCCGTGCGTCATACCCGTCATCAGGCGTGGCCCATGCCAGCTGCATACATAAGTCACCGCCGCCGCGATTCACGATATCTTCCATTTTATGGCGATGAAAATGCCATGGCGTTTGCTGATCCTGCTGAATTTGCAGCATCTTTTCGGCGTACGGTTTGGGGTAATCCGCTGACCCCATCAGACCATTGCGCAACGTCAGTAACGTCAGTCCCGTTTGCGCAAAATCTCCACGCCCAAAGTCGGTAATATCCCAGCCCAGCTGGAGATCGCGCACTTCACGCCACAGAGATTGATCCTGTTGCCGCCAGGCATCGATCGTAAAATACGCAAAATCAGGCAGACAGACCCGAAAAGTCTCGGCGATGGCATGCGCTTTATCGACGGCATAATTAATATGTGAACGCTTCATTCCACTTTTCCTTGTTGCGAAAGAGGCGGGTCGCCCCGCCTGCATGCCGTTAGTAAAGTGATGCTTTGCCGGTTGAACCGAACAATTTCATTTTGTGGCGGATCACGTCCCGCGCGGCGCTAATGGCTTCTGGGTAGATTACGTTCGGGTCCCACCAGGTTTCTTTTGCCAGGATTTCGCGGACTTTCTGGAAGTAGGCATATTTCATATCGCTGGAAATGTTGATTTTGCCAACACCCAGCGTGACGGATTCGGCAATTTCCGCATCCGGGTTCGCGGAACCACCGTGCAGCACCAGCGGAATATCCACACGCCCGGCGATGTCGCGCAGGATATTCATTTGCAGCTCTGGCTGCATCCCTTTCGGGTAGATCCCGTGCGCGGTTCCAATCGCCACCGCCAGCGTGTCTGCACCGGTTCGGGCGATAAAATCCTCTGCCTGAGCAGGATCGGTATAAGTAACCTTCGACACGCCGCCTTCCACTGACGTCCCGGTCTGACCAATCGTACCCAACTCCCCTTCCACAGAAACACCTACCGCATGCGCCAGCTTGACCACTTCGCGGGTCAGCGCCACGTTCTCTTCATACGGCAGCAGCGAGCCATCAATCATCACCGAGGTAAACCCACACTGAATCGCCCGCAGCACATGCTCAACCGAAGCGCCGTGGTCCAGATGCAGAGTAAAGGGAACCGGGCTACGCAGAGTGATATCACGGACGTAGCTAAAAAACGCATCGCCGACAAAATCATGTTCACTGGGGTGAATAGAGATAATCGCCGGGGTATTGGTCGCTTCCGCTTCCTCCACTACTGCACGTACAAAGCAGCTGTCCGCCACGTTGAATGCGCCGATAGCAAAACCGTGCTGACGAGTAGGTTGCAGTAATTCTTTCATCGAAACTAACATGTTAATTCTCCAGTTTCAGGGTGTAGAAAGCCCTGCCAGTGCGTCATCGCAGAGGCATAGAAGGCGTTACAGAAAATGAATCAGGCTTTGCCGATAGCGCCGCTGGCCTGCAGGTACGGAATAATGGCTTCCTCGCAGGCCTGCTCCATCAGGGCCAGGGCATCAACGAGCTCACCGGATGTGTCACGACACAGGGTATGCAGTAGCGCAGCCTTTCCGGCTTCGAAAACCGCCGCACCAACGTTTATCTTGGCGACGCCAAACATCGGACAGCGCTGTAGCTGATCAAACGGCGTCCCGCTGCCGCCATGCAGCGCCAGAGGTACCGTTGATAACCGGGCAATTTCCTCCAGCCGCTGGAAATCAATGGCTGGCGTAACGCCCGGCGCGTACATGCCGTGCGCCGTACCCACCGACACCGCCAGCAAATCGATCCCGGTCTGTTGGATAAAGGGTTCCACGTCGGCGGCCTGAGTCATCAAATCAGCGTTAGCGGCATGGTCATAGCGCGGAGCATCGGCCAGATGGCCCAGCTCGCCTTCCACGCACAAAGAAACGCTGGCTGCGAGCTCAACCACTGCACGGGTCTGGCGAATATTCTCCTCCAGCGCAAAAGCGGAGGCATCGATCATTAACCCGCTGAATCCGGCGCGAAAAGCCTGACGAATGCGTACAGGATCCTTTCCATGATCCAGCGCCAGCGCGACCGGTACTGAGGCTTCCTCTGCCAGCGTTTTGACAACCGCAGCCGCTATCGGGGCCGGAAAATGCTCCAGATGCCCCTGATACAGATTCAGAATGATGGGCGCACGGTGTTTCTCTGCCACCCGAACCGCCGCGCGGGCGCTTTCCAGGTTCATGCAGTTAATGGCCAGCAGCGCGTACTGCTCGCGCCAGGCTTTCGTCACCATGCTTTTCATATCGGCAAACATACGGCCTCCGGTTATTCCAGGGTGAAGGTGATCTCTTCGTCTTTCAGTTTTTGATCGCTGAGTTCATCAAACTCTTCGTCACGCTCGGTCACCTGTTTCTTCCACAGCGACAACATGACACCGCAAATCACTGTGCCGATCCCCAGCGCCAGGCAAAACAGCAGCGGATGCGTAAAGAGCGGAACCACAAACATGCCGCCGTGCGGTACCGGGCTTTCGACACCCCACACCATAATCAGGCCGCCCGCAATCGCCGAGGCCACCACGCAGGAGCTCACCACACGCAACAGGTCGCGCGCCGCAATCGGAATGACCCCTTCGGTAATCATGCAGATCCCCATCGGGAATGCGGCCTTCAGCGCCTCACGTTCCGCACGGGTGTACTTGTGACGCGTCAGCAGGAAAGAGAGCGTAATGCCGAACGGAGGGATCATCGAGCCAACAAACTTCACCGCTTCCGGACCGTACACACCGCTGACCAGCATGCCGTCAGCAAACAGCGACATGGTTTTATTCACCGGTCCGCCGAAGTCGAATGTCGCCATCGCACCGAGGATAGCGCCCATCAGAAAGCGGGATCCGCCCTGCATGGACTCCAGCAGATGAATCAACGCGTCCTGCAGCCAGGCTATCGGCTTGCCAATCAGCGTCATCATCAACAGGCCGCCAATGACGGTACTCAGTACCGGCAACACCATGATGGGCATCAGCCCCTGCATCGACTGTGGCAAACGGATATAGCGCTTAAGTAGCAGTACGGTATAACCGACCAGGAACCCGCCCAGCATCCCGCCGATAAAACCGGTATGAATTTCGCCGCAAACAAAGCCGACAATCAGGCCCGGCGCAAATCCGGGACGATCGGCAATGGAGTACGCAATCGCCGCACTAATCAGCGGTACGATTAACCCCATCCCCCAGCCGCCAATCTGGTTGAGCATCCAGGGTATGGTTCCTGTTTTTTCACCCACGTTAGTGCCGCCAAGTATTTGCCCGAGAGCAATACAGATCCCGGCGGCGACAATTAACGGGATCATCCACGAAATCCCCGTTAATAAATGTCTTTTTATTTCCTGAGATAGCGGAATTTTATTTTCACTCATGTGAAACCCCTCCAGAATGAGGATCGCTACTGGTTATTATTAACTAATGATTTTTCGACCTTTTCAAGAAACTGAATGGGCGATTTTATGACGATTTCGGTTTTCACTCGCACGATGCGTTTATTTGAAAATCGTTCCTCTCCTTTTATTTTGACATCGACAGCAAGAATTACGACATCAGCTGCAGAAATATCCTCTGTCAGCAGTTCGTTCTCCGTGCCGATAGTTCCCTGGGTTTCAACTCTTATATTATGACCAAGCGCTTTAGCACCTTTAATTAGCTTCTCACGGGCAATATAGGTGTGCGCAATACCCGCCGTACAGGCGGCAACACAAACAATATTCATAACATGCTCCACTTTTTATTTAGCAGACATTGGATTCAGCATATTGGCTAAAAAGCTCAATAATTTTCTGTGGACTGCTTTCGACTAACAGTTGTTCAATAATGTCGTCATCCGCCAACGCGCCGGCAACCTGCGAAAGCAGACGAATATGTGTAGTGTTTTGATCTTCAAGACGTACGGCAAACAGAATGATGCAGCGCACGTTGCTACCATCCAGGGTTTCCCAAGGAATATCCTGGCGGGTACGCCCAATTGCCAGCGTGGTATTGACCACTGCCGAGGATTTCCCATGCGGGATCGCAATATGATTTTCGAAGCCGGTCGAGCCTTCTGATTCACGCTGCCAGACATCCTGAATAAACGTTTCCCGACAGCTAATTGCCCCATCTTTCTGCAGAATATCCGTCAGTTCCTCAATAGCCTCCGTTTTGTTTGTGGCCTTCATGTCCAAAATAACGCGATTTGTATTGAGTATTTTCGTGATGTCCATCAATCATACCTCATGGAGTTCAGACATTAATTTTCGACGACCAGCGACGTCGCCCGATGTAATTTTTCCGTAATAACCGTTTCTGTTACCCGCTTAATATCTGCATCATTGAAAAAGGCGGTGACATACACGACCGGCATAGCAACAGCAGGTAAATTTATCGTCGATACCACCAGTTCAATATCGTCAGTCATTACGGAGGGCAGGCTGCCTGCCGATACCACGCCGACGATAGTCCAGTCCGGAAAGGCGCGCAGAATACGGCTTTTGAGTAAGTGAGAGGTGCCAATACCGGTTGAGCAGACCAGCAGCACACGCTTACGCGCTATCTGCCGCTCCATTGCGGCTTGAAAATGCACGGTTAAATATCCCACCTCATCATCCGACACGGGCCGCTCGCCCCAACCGCTAAACACCCGATTCACCGCGCACTGGGTCAGACGCCACACGTCCTGCAACTCGCCTTTAATATCCTCCAGCAGCGGATTACGAATGCGGATCTGGTAGTTCAGGCGGTTAATCAGCGGCTTAATGTGGATCAGCAATCCGTCATACAGCGCCGTGTCCTGGCTAAGATCGCTGTCGACCATCTCGGCAAAGGAGGCAATCAACCGATGGGTAATCAAACGCGCTTCGTCGCTAGAGTGCATATGGCCAATCACGCTCACGTCGTTATGCTCTTCAATTACCACGCCGGAAGAGATAATGTATTGATAAATAAACCAGACTTCGTCTTCCGGCAGCGGGTGGGCAATGCGTTTTTCAATATGCTGAATCATCCGGCTGGCAATGGAAAAAATATTCTCGTCACATGAGGTGATATTTTCATCTTTTCTCGGCAGCGCATTGCCCCGCGTGATGCGGTACATCATGATCAAAATATGGGTAAAGATATTGACGTAATAAGGCTCGCCCAGAGACCAGCACAGGTCGTTCTCCATTTCCTGCAATAACGTCTGGACAAATAAAACATCTTCTTCGCCAAAGTAATGCACTAAGGCTTTATAACTGCCCGGGTCAAGGCGTGAATAAACCACGTTACCAGGTTCATTATGGTTAATCACGCCGTTAATCAGCGACGCCATCGCCTGGCGCACACCGCTCTCGCTGCCTTCGATATGCGTGCCGCTCTGACTGCGAATCAACGACAGGCCCAGTGGGGTAATCCAGGATTCAATTACTTTCAGATCATTAACAATCGATGCGCTACTAATGAAATAACGTTCGGATAATTTACTGATCGACGTTTCATGCGGCGTTTCGCTTAATAATTGTGAGGCTATCTTGACTCGCCGTGAATTATTCATCATGCCGTCAGTATCATCACCCTCCGATCCTAATAACTGGTCCATATATAAAAGGTCGGTAATATTATCGGAACTTAATATCACCCCAGCACCAGCACGTTTATCGATGGTTATTTTCCATTCTGATAACCATGGTTCCAGTAAGCGCAGATCGCGCTGCACAGTTTTCTCTGAAACAGATAAATACTCGGCAATTTTCAGCAGCGTGACATATTCCTTCTTAGACAGAAGAAATTTTAATAATCTGTTTTGTCGCGAGGTAATCATTTGCATTATTTACCCTTATCACACACCAGATTAAATAGCTAAAGAAGCGCTTATGCTCCACGTGTAATCCGTGATGATAAATATAAGAGGTCTACGATGCGCCAACAATACTAAATCGTGTCCAGTAATCCGGACAGAAATAAGACAAAAAGAGGAAATAGTGAGATATTTACGGCGCAGATCACATTTTTCGCGGGAATCAGAGTGATACCGCTCGCAAATATGCAGAGATAAAAATTTAATTCAGGATTTTTGGATTCTCAGATCTGGAATGCTGCTCGCAGCGTGGGCCGGATAAAACGCATCCGGCACCACGTCGACACATGCTTACAAGGTAATCGTCAGCTCACTGCCCTGTGGAGTAATAACTACACCCAGCTCGCTGCCCATATGCGACCCGCATTTAATGCCGCCAATTTTCTGAATATTTCGCAGGCACAGCGTCCAGTTACGTGCCTCACCGTTCCCTTTCACAGTGATGGTATTACCTACACGCGTCGCCTTCAGCGTGAAGATAACCGAGCCGTCCATCGCAGGCACTTCACACACCGCTTCCCGGCCCTCCTGCAGATGGAACAGCTGGAACGCGGTTCCTTCATGCCAGGCGTAGTCCGGCTTCTGGTTATTGCTGCCCAGCGCCAGCAGGGTGTTCTCACGCACGTAGACTGGCAGGCTCAGGAAGTCATGCTGCTGTTTATGCCAGCGGCTACCAGACACCTCGTCGTTACGCCACAGATGCGTCCAGCGTCCTTTCGGCAGGTAAAACTGTACATCGCCCGCCTCGCTAAACACCGGCGCAACCATCACGCTATCGCCCAGCATGTACTGGCGGTCGAGGTAATCACATGCCGGATCGTCCGGGAACTCCAGCATCATTGCGCGCATCATCGGCGTTCCGAGCTCATTGGCGCGCGCCGCTTCGCGATACAGGTACGGCATCATGCGGCATTTCTGCTCGGTGAAATGGCGCACCACATCGCAGGATTCGTCATCGTACGCCCACGGCACACGGTAGGATTTGCTCCCGTGCAGACGACTATGGCTGGAGAGCAGCCCGAACGCACACCAGCGCTTGTAGACGTGCGCTGGGGCGGTATTCTCAAAGCCGCCAATATCGTGACTCCAGAAGCCAAAGCCGGACAGACCAATGGACAACCCGCCGCGCAGGCTTTCGGCCATCGATTCATAGTTGGCATAGCAGTCGCCGCCCCAATGCACCGGAAACTGCTGCGCGCCGACCGAAGCTGAACGGGCAAACAGCACCGCCTCTTCTTCACCGACAGTCTCTTTCAGCACGTTCCACACCAGTTCGTTGTAGATGTACGCATAATGGTTGTGCATTTTCTGCGGATCGGCACCGTCAAACCACTGAACGTCAGTAGGAATGCGTTCACCAAAGTCAGTTTTGAAGCAGTCAACGCCGATATCCACCAGACCTTTCAGCTTGTTGGCATACCACTCACAGGCTTGCGGATTAGTGAAGTCATAAATCGCCAGGCCCGGCTGCCATTTATCCCATTGCCACAGGGAACCATCCGGCCGCTTGAGCAGATAGCCCTTCTCTTTCAGCTCGTTGAAAATCGGTGATTTTTGCCCGATATACGGGTTGATCCACACGCAAACCTTCAGCCCTTTCTCTTTCAGGCGGCGGATCATGCCTTCCGGGTCCGGGAAGGTCAGCGGATCCCACTCAAAGTCGCACCACTGGAAGGCTTTCATCCAGAAGCAGTCAAAGTGGAAAACGTGCAGCGGCAAGTTGCGCTCGGCCATCCCGTCAATAAAACTGTTGACCGTCGCTTCGTCATAATTGGTGGTGAACGACGTGGTCAGCCACAGGCCGAACGACCAGGCAGGCGGCAGCGCGGGACGGCCAGTGAATTGGGTATAACGGTTCAACACGTCCTTCGGCGTTGGGCCGTCAATAACGAAGTATTCCAGATACTCGCTTTCCACGCTGAACTGCACTTTCGACACTTTCTCAGAGCCGATTTCAAACGACACGCACTGCGGATGGTTCACCAGTACGCCGTAGCCGCGGTTAGTGATATAGAACGGGATGTTCTTGTAAGATTGCTCGGTGCTGGTGCCGCCGTCGCGGTTCCAGGTTTCTACCGTTTGCCCGTTACGCACCAGTGCGGTAAAGCGTTCGCCCAGACCATATACCGTTTCCCCGACACCGAGATCCAGGCGCTCAAACATATAGTTACGCCCGCTGTGAGTATCCTGCACGTAGCCGTTATTTTTCAGCTGACTGCCGGTAATACGTTCGCCGTTACGCAGGAAGTCCAGCGACCAGAACTCACCTTTAGTCACGCGCACGCTCAAGTTACCGCTCTTCAGCTCAGCAAATTCGGCGGTGTTGTGCATCTCGACCTTCACATCCTGCAGCACATTTAGCGGGTAATGCGGACCGGTATCCAACGCCCCCTGGAAGTGCTCCATACGCACACCCACCACGCCTTCCTGCGGTGAGAAAAAGCGCAGGGTGAAGAGTGGAGTATCCAGTTGCCAGGTACGTTCGCGCACATCGCGCGGCGCAACGTAGACAATCATCTCGTTACCCTGCTGTTCGACCTCGAATACCTGAATCGGGTTAATCACGTTCAGACCGGGCTGAATCAGCCAGTTTCCATCGCTAATTTTCATTGTCGGTTCCTTAGTTCTGTAATTCTTTCGTCGTAAAATCCTGCTGATTGCGGCGCGCACCCTGAGCCAATTGATTCATGATTTCAGTCAGATACGGCGTTTTCAGGGTATAGAAGCGTTTGGCAATCACGGCACTCAGCAGGTAGCAAATAGCCGGGACAATAGTGAACAGCCCGATGATGATGCTAATGGTGGCGCTGTTCTGGGTTTTCGCTGCGGCGTCGTAGCCCCCGCCTGCCAGCATCCAGCCGATCAGCGCCCCGCCGAGCGCCAGACCCAGCTTGAGCACGAACAGCGTGCCCGCAAAGCTGATCCCCGTCAGACGTTTTCCGTTGCACCACTCGCCGTAATCCACGGTGTCGGACATCATTACCCACTGAATTGGCGTCACGAGCTGATGCAGTACGCCAATCACGAAGATGAAGACGAACATAGTGATGTTGGCGTGCATCGGTACGAAGAACATCGCCAGACTGACGACCGCCAGCGCGGCGTTGGTCCACCAGAAGACGCTGACTTTGCATTTCCAGTCAGTCAGCGGTTTTGCCAGCGCAGAGCCGATCAGGTTGCCGACGCAATAGGTGGTGAGGAAGGCGACAAACACTTCTGGCGTGCCCAGAATCCAGGTGACGTAATACATCATCGCCCCGCCGCGTACGCAGACGGCCAGGATGTTGAGGATGGTCAGCATGCCGACGATGCGCCATTGATCGTTCTGCCAGATGTCGCGCAGGTCTTCACGCATCGAGGTGGTACTCGGCGGCGCTTCCACGCGTTCTTTGGTGGTGAAAAAGCAAAACGCCAGCATCAGGAAGGCCACAACCGAGAGCACGGCAATCCCGCCCTGAAAGCCGAACGCTTTATCCTCGCCGCCAATCAGATCCACCAGCGGCATCATCAGCACGGTGGAGAGCATGCCGCCCGCCGTCGCCAGCACAAAGCGCCATGATTGCAGGGAGATACGCTGCGTGGGGTCATTGGTGATCACGCCGCCCAGCGCACAGTAGGGAATATTCACCACGGTATAAAGCAGGGTCAGCAGCGTGTAGGTGATTGCGGCATAAATCATTTTGCCGTTCAGACTGAGATCTGGCGTACTGTAGGCCAGCACACACACCAGACCAAACGGCAGCGCGCCAAACAGCACCCACGGGCGGAATTTCCCCCAGCGCGAGCGGGTGCGGTCGGCCAGCAGCCCCATACAAGGGTCTGAGATGGCATCCAGCGCGCGGGCCAGCAGGAACATGGTGCCGACAAATCCGGCCGGAATACCAAAAATATCGGTATAGAAGAACATCATATATAACATGACGTTATCGAAGATAATGTGGCTCGCCGCATCGCCCATTCCGTAGCCAATCTTCTCTTTAACGGACAAAATCTCACTTTTCATTACGCATCCTTGTTAGCACTTTCACACACACTGATACCGGTTACAGTTCTTGTAAACCATCCCTGTGAGCGCGGGTATTCCGATATCTCGTTATCAAATTACGATTCTTGTTTTCTGTGATCAGAGTTGCGTCGAAAAATGTGATGAAATGTAACTACCGGATTTATTGAGGATTTATATGAAACCGATCATGGCAAGACAAAAGGGAAGTTAAAAAAGTGAGTGAGGGGGTGTGGAAACCCCAGGAAGTAGCTATAATGCGCCCCGCCTCCATGTAGCAATCGAGGCGCGGAAGATCGTCATCTCCGGTGAGGTGGCTGGACTTCAAATCCAGTTGGGGGCGCCAGCGTTCCCGGGCAGGTTCGACTCCTGTGATCTTCCGCCAAAATTCCTCCGTCACCATCCGAGAAAGTCTAAAAATCCTTTATTTTCAAAGCAAATAGTAAATCACTCATCCGTAACCGTCCGACAAGATCTCCCTGAATCCATGAAAAATATGTATAGTGATGTGTATAGATTTTTTATACACATTTTTGGCTTATACACATGGCACTTACAGATATACAAATCAAACGATCAAAGCCCCAAGACAAGCCATACACATTGAACGACGGGCAAGGCCTGTCATTGCTTATCAATCCCGATGGCTCGAAGGGATGGCGTTTCCGTTTCCGCTTTGCCGGAAAAGCGCGGTTAATGTCATTTGGTAGCTACGACCTTGTGAGCCTCGCAGAAGCACGAGAGAAACGAGATACGGCCCGTAAGCAAGTCGCAAATGGCATTGATCCGGTCGAAGAACGTAAAGCCCAAAAGCTGGCACAGCAACTCTCAACAGAGAACTCATTCGAAGCCATATGTCGAGAATGGCAGGCCAACAAAGCTGACCGCTGGACAGTGGCCTATCGCGAAGAAATCATTAAGACATTCGAGCAAGATGTGTTCCCGTTCATTGGTAAACGCCCAATCAGTGAAATCAAACCGTTAGAACTGCTTGAAGTATTGAGACGAATAGAGAAGCGTGGAGCACTAGAGAAGACCAGAAAAGTGCGCCAAAGATGCGGCGAGGTCTATCGCTATGCAATCATAACTGGTCGCGCAGAATATAATCCTGCTCCTGATTTGGCTATTGCTTTGGCCGTTCCGAAGCAAAAGCATCATCCATTTTTATCCGCTGAAGAGTTACCTTATTTTATTCGGGATCTTGAAGCGTATACCGGCAGCATCATCACTAAGAATGCGACAAAAATCGTCATGCTGACCGGTGTACGAACCCAAGAGATGCGCTTTGCTACATGGGATGAGGTTGATCTTGAGAAAAGTATATGGGAAATACCAGCAGAACGGATGAAAATGCGTAGGCCTCACATTGTTCCTTTATCTACTCAGGTAATTGAGCTATTTAAGCAGCTCAAACCTATTACCGGCCATTATCCCTACATTTTTATTGGTAGAAATAATCGTAGTAAACCGATCTCTAAAGAAAGTGTGTCGCAGGTTATTGAATTACTGGGCTACAAAGGACGTGCGACAGGTCACGGATTCAGACACACAATGTCAACGATCTTACACGAACAAGGATTTGCAAGTGCGTGGATTGAAATGCAGCTTGCACATGTAGATAAGAACAGCATTCGTGGAACATACAATCATGCACAATATATTGAAAATCGAAAAATGATGTTGCAATGGTATAGTGATCTCCTATTAACAACAGATATAATATAATTATTATATGCTAACATATTGCATCAGTATTTCACCGATGCAATATGCATATTATTTACTTAAGTTACCTTGTAATTCTGAAACAATTTCTTTCGAACATATTTCACCAAGTTCTAAGCTATCTCTTTCTAATTTCAATTTATCAAGCATAAATCTATTAGTGAGCTCGAAGCCATCAAAAATGGTATACCAGTTTTTAACGTAGCGCTTCATCCTAGGATCATCCCCAACTAATCCCATATCACCTTTTTGTATATGTGAATTCAATCTACTTTCTATTTCGAAACTATCTTTAGATATTTTACGACCTATAAGTATGAGTTCAAAATGCAAATTTTGACTACTAAACCCCGGATGTCTTTGAATTATTGCCGCATAATCATCAAGCTGTCTTAGATGTTTTATATTTAATGAAATACTTGGTCTTTTTATCTCAATGATAATGCATTTGTAATATGGGTTACCATTGGAATCAAGGGCTGGATACTTTCTGGCTAAAAATAGATCTGTCTGCCGTTTTGAACCAGCTAATTCTGCCTCATTCTCAACATCATCTTCATCAATATCGTTGATATGTTTAACACTATTCCTTAATTCTAATGCTATTTTGGTAAATGTATCTTCCTCAGCCCCGATAGTTTCATAGCGTTCACCGAACAACCATGTGTTGTTTTCAATTATTTTTTGAAGATCTGGAGTCTCTCTTATTTCCTTATAATGATGATCCATTAAATAACGAAGTTTGTCCACTACAAGCCTTCTTTTTTGTAGTTCTTCAATCGCGCTAATTATATTATCGAGTTTTGTAATTCTTAATTGATTAGAAAGTTTTGATAAACCCTCTTTACTCAAATCTAAAACGCTTTCAAGTATATTAAATAAATCCTCATTATTATTTGATGAAGATAGTTTATCTAATAGCCTTACAAAAACCTTTCTTTGTTTTGTATTCAAATTATCGAGCATGGCTGGCTCGGCTATATATATATCACGAACGATAGCCTTGATATTATTCAAGCGCCACTCAGCATATTTAGGATCTGAGTATTCGCTATAAGAAGGGAATACTCCCTCTTGTTGATAACGCTCTAAAGTTTCGTCAATTTTCTTTTGAAGGAAATCATCATATATCTTTTTTGATAATCCCCAAACAAATTTTATGACATCTTTCCAAACTTTTGAGTCAGCATTATACTTAGCATCTGAAAATATATCATCGCCTTTATTACTAAAATTATCAGCCCAGTCAGAACTGACGAATATAGAAAGGTAGAAATCTTTTTTCTGATTAAATTTACTTGGAACTTCGTGAACTTTTTTACCCTGCGAATTTACCAAATATACATACGATCTTTCTTTAGAGGGTTTTTCATCCCATCGGAGAGCCTTGATTGAAAATGGATTTCCATCAAATTCTTTTTCTAATGAGTGAGAATCATGTTCTGGTGCCGTTATAACAACTCCATTATAAGATAACGTTATCTGCTCGTTCAGTGCTAAGTGACAGCAAAACTCACTCTGTAATCTTTTTATTATTTCATTATCACTTGGTAAATCATTATGAAAATGATTCAACATGACACATGTGCCACTTTTTTGTCCGATTAATGTTGTATGCTGCTCTTGATACGGAATATTAATATAAGCTTGATAATTTTTAAGATCAGCATCATCAATTTCTATTTTAGCATTTATATCGTTATATTTAGTAAACCATATAGCTTGATGACTGAGCTTATGAAATGCAAGCCTTCCTCTTCCTTGTGAACCATGTAATTCAATATTATCTTTTTTTAGTGAATCATCAAATCTATTAAAGTTCAAATCAAAGTTATTAAAGTCTATACCATCACCATCATCAAGAATATAAACTGATGACAGGCCACCTAAATCAGTTCTACGCACCTCAATAGTGACATTCCGAGCTTTGGCATCAAATCCATTCCATGCTAGCTCAACAATACACTGAAATGGCTCGCAACTTTTAAATCTCTTTTTTATGCCAACATCATTTATATTAGTTTCGCCACTTATTATCTGCATGGTAATGTCCTTTTTTGCAATAATGCTGGTATCTGCTCATCTGGTTTATTCATTTCTAATGCAAACACTATATCTTTTACAACCATTTATACAATATACATGTTGCCCGACAAATGCGGTCAAAGTATACCTGCCACCAAGAAATGTACGAAACTAAAATTACCCAGCTTGCGCGCAATGCTCTCCCCGCCACGCCTGCCCGCTTTATAGGGTAGTTTTCATGCAGGTGCATGAACCGGCTCAGGCCGCACCGGTACTGGCGTGGTAGGGGAAATAAAATACGGGGATTTGCATGCAAAACCATGCACCTTATGGATGCATGGCTTTTTTCGGGAAAAATAGCGGAATTTTCGGGGTTTTTTTTTGCGTGCTACCGTGCGGCCAGTTCTGCACGTCGGCGGGTGTAAATCAGGTTCTGTGCCGGGGTGAATTTCTGGCGATTATCATCCCGCGAAGCCGCATCAGGCCTGAATCCGATGGCCGTTAAAATGTCGCTGTCCTGCGCGGAATAATTAATTTTTTCACCGGCGGCCAGCCACACCGACAGGGCTTCACGCAGATAATCAACCGAGTGCTGCATGGCGCTCTGTTTTACTGCGGGAAGCTGTTCGTGATATCCCATCAGCTCAGGTGCCAGCGTGGCGGCCAGCTCCGCGCCGTGCTGCTGCATAAAGTCATGGAGCCGGTTGCGGATGCTGATATGCTGCACCTCCTCATGTGAGCGGATATAGCGACCGGCGGCCTGATTAATCTCCCATTTTTTCACATCGATATTGTCGCGTAAATCCTGCATTCTGCGCAGAATTTGTTCGTCACCGGCAAAGAGCTTTTCACGGTATTCCCGTTCAAGGTCTGCCAGTTCGGCTTTACGTTTCAGCCAGGTGTTTTTGTTCGTCTGACAGGCCTCAAAGGCCTGCTGTATGGTCACAGTGGTCACGAGTCTCTCTCCTGATTAATGCCGGAACGGCGAGCTGTAGCAGCCCTGTACTTTACGCGGCGGCGGTGGCGTCACCGGGGCAGGGTCGGTTTTCTCCGGTGCGGCACGTATCACACCGTCAACCGACTCGATGGTGCGGAAAGTGGCCGAACATTCGATATTGGTACACTGGTGATAACGCTGTTTGACGTTTTCCGACAGATACCGGCTGGTACGGACGTGCGCGGTCTTTTTGCAGAACGGGCAGTGAAACATGATTCAGCCCTCTGCCTGTTCGTGGGATTTTTCGGCCAGTTCAGCGGCAAGCTTCATCCGTCTGGCCGGGCTTCTTAACAGCGCCATATCAACCCCGGTTATGACCGGGCGATTCATGCCGGTTACGGACAGGACCGGCTCCTGCTCCATATCAAAATGATACAGAGCTGACTGCAGATTCAGGGCATCACCCAGCTCACGAGTCACGGTCGCACGCGGCGAGGTTTCTCCGCTCATTTCCAGCGACCGTATACGCAACAGAAAGGCACGTAACAGTGCGGGGCTGATACCGGCCAGCGCCTTCTTCCACTCGCTGTTGGCGTAAGTGGTGAACGCTTTTTCATGGGCGCTGATATAAGCAGTACCGGAGGAGCATGCTCCAAGCATGGCGTGGCTTTTGTCTTTCTCCAGCTCGGTAATCAGACCGGTGAACTCATCAGCCAGTTCGCGGCTGGCGATACGTTTACTGTGTTCAGCTTTCAGTTCAGGAGTGAGGTTGCCGCGCAGAGTTCGAAAGCGGCTGCGCCAGTCCTGTTCGGCCTGTGCACTTTCACTGAGGGCGGTCTGTCGCTCCTGCTCACAACGCTGAATGGAAGCCTCAATGTCGCTGAGTTTACCCATGCTGGCCGTGTGTGCGTCTTTTGCTTCGTTAAGTGCGGCCAGCGCACCGGCAATACGTTGTTCCGCGCCTTCATCCTGTTTACTGATAACGGTCTGCATGGCTTTGATAATGAGTTCGGGTTTCATGTTCAGGTTCTCCGTGTGTTCAACCTGAAATGATTCTGACGCCTCCTGCACAACAACACGATTCATTGCCGTTGTCAGAGTGCTGGCACAAACAGACCTTAAAATCAGGCTGGCCAGAGAAAGGTTGCAGGAAGAGCTTACTCACCATTTGTTTTTTTTACTTATAACTATTCACCACTGTTCACCTCAAATAAAAAGATAAATAATACAGTAAGTTAAATGGTGAACAGTTGAGGCTCTGACTGTTCACCGTCTGTTCACCACTGTTCACCCTCTTGTTTTGCTCTGGCTATATCATCTAGACTTTATTTCGATTAAAAATGAAAAATATATAACTAAAAGAAATAGAAATTGCTGCATTGTAATGCAGTGATTTGCATATGTTTGCCAGCGTTTGCCTTTGTTTGCCATAGCGAAAAGTCAATGTTTGTTTCCCCGAAAATCTCACATGACCTGAGGGAAAATATAGACATAATAAGGAGCTACCCGAAGCCGGACGGACACGACCGGCACTGTATGGACTTTGTGAGGTAGCCCGATGCACACCGCTTTTTCTTCCCCGTCTTTTGCCCCTGCCGCACCGCTGATGCCGGTTTCTGATACCGTTCACGAGCGCTTTATCCGTCTGCCCGAAGTGATGCATCTGTGCGGCCTGTCCCGCTCGACCATTTACGACCTCATCAGCCGGGAAGCCTTCCCGAAACAAATCTCCCTCGGCGGAAAAAATGTGGCGTGGGCGCAGTCTGAAATCACTGCATGGATGGCGGATCGCATTGCCGAACGTAACCGGGGCTATGACGCATGATGATGACCGTTCAGCAAACAGCCCCTTTTTCTGGCTTGCTTCTTTTCGCCGTTTCCAGGTATAGTTTTCCCGCTGTCGCAAAATCGGCAGCCGGGCGTAGGAACCCGAGTTACTCAATGGCGACACCGGACGCGCCATGCGTCTTTTTTTACGTCGTTGCTCAGGCACACCCATTTTTCGGGCTGTGGTGTTTACACCTTAGCCCCTGTCAGATAATGGTGATCCGGGCGGGGCAGCCTTCGGGCTGGCCGGTATTCATTGAGGCCGGTATTCCTACCCCCGTTCGGGTCACCACCCATGAGCGTAGGAACTCCGGTGGTGGCAATAACCGCTACTCAATGGAGGTTGCCACTATGGCTACGACCCTCACCCCGTCACACCCGCAATTTGTCTTTGTGTTTGCTGCTGTTCGTCGCGCAGACCGTACCCCTCGTATTTGTATGCTCCGCACCGTTGCCGGTGATGAGCACGCCGCACGCCTTTCTCTCGTTCGCGATTACGTTCTCTCGTTTGCTGGCCGTCTGCCGGTTGCGGAGGTTCGCGCATGAGACACACCACCATTACCGCCCGTGACCTCGAATGTCTGGAGCATATGCGCAATGTTGGCCAGCTCGTCGGCGACCTGATGCAGGTGCACGATTGCGCCACCGTTCGTCGTGACCCGGCGCAGCAGTTACAGCTCACCTCTGTGATTTACCTCATGACCGCCCAGCTCGACGGCGTGGTCGAACGCTGCAATCAGCAGTGGCTGACCGGGGAGGGTAACGTATGAAACAGCCATTACCGCCCGTATTACGCGCCGCGCTGTATCGTCGCGCCGTGGCCTGTGAATGGCTGACCCTGTGCGAACGCCAGCACCGCTACCCGCACCTCACCCTCGACGCGCTGGAAAGCGCCATTGCCGCCGAGCTGGAGGGCTTTTACCTGCGCCAGCACGGCGAGGAAAAAGGTCGCCAGATTGCCTGTGCACTGCTGGAAGATTTAATGGAAGCCGGACCACTCAAAGCCGCGCCGTCGCTGTCCTTTTTCGGGCTGGCCGTGATGGATGAGCTTTGCGCCCGTCATATCACCGCACCGGTACTGCACTGAGGGAGAAAACAACGATGAAAATGAACGTAACAGAAACGGTAAAACAGGCGTGCGGCCACTGGCCGCGCATTCTCCCTGCGCTGGGTGTGAAAGTGATTAAAAACCGCCATCAGTCCTGCCCGGTATGCGGCGGCTCTGACCGTTTCCGCTTTGACGATAAAGAAGGGCGCGGGACGTGGTTCTGCAATCAATGCGGCGCGGGTGACGGGCTTAAGCTGGTAGAAAAAGTGTTTGGCGTGACTCCCTCAGAGGCCGCCGGGAAGGTGAACGCCGTGACCGGCAATCTGTCGCCGGTTGCCCCGGAAGTGATTGCGGCCGAAGAGGCCGAAACTGTGGCCGGCCGCAAAGCGGCGGCCGCGCTGGCCGTCAGGCTCATGGAGAAAACCCGACCGGCCACCGGCAACGCCTACCTCACCCGCAAGGGTTTCCCCGCTCTGGAATGTCTGACGCTCACCGTCATGCATAAAACCGGCGGCGTGACGTTCCGCGCCGGGGATGTGGTTGTCCCGCTGTATGAGGATACCGGCGCACTGGTTAACCTTCAGCTTATCAATGCTGACGGTCTCAAACGCACCCTGAAAGGCGGTCAGGTCAAAGGGGCATGTCATGTCATCGAAGGGAAAAAACAGGCCGGAAAACGCCTGTGGATTGCGGAGGGGTATGCGACCGCGCTCACTGTACATCACCTGACCGGGGAAACCGTCATGGTGGCGCTGTCCTCCGTGAACCTCCTTTCTCTGGCGAGCCTTGCCCGTCAGAAATATCCGGCCTGTCAGATTGTCCTCGCCGCCGACCGTGACCTTAACGGCGACGGCCAGAGTAAAGCCGCTGCGGCCGCAGACGCCTGTGAGGGCGTTGTTGCCCTGCCGCCGGTGTTCGGTGACTGGAATGATGCGTTTATACAGTACGGCGAGGAAGCCACGCGCAAAACTATTTATGACGCCATCCGGCCACCGGCGCAAAGTCCGTTCGACACCATGAGCGAGGCGGAATTTACCGCCATGAGCGCCAGCGACAAGGCTTTGCGGGTCCATGAGCATTACGGCGAAGCGCTGGCGGTGGATGCGAACGGCCAGCTCCTGTCCCGCTATGAAAACGGCATCTGGAAAAATATCCCTGCTGCCACTTTCTCACGAAATGTGGCTGACTTATTCCAGCGTCTGCGCGCCCCGTTCTCGTCGGGGAAAATTGCTTCGGTGGTAGAGACCCTGAAACTGATTATTCCGCAGCAGGACACACCGGCGCGCCGTCTGATTGGTTTTCGCAACGGGGTACTCGATACCCAAAGTGGCCTGTTCAGCCCGCACCACAAATCGCACTGGCTGCGCACGCTGTGCGATGTGGATTTTACCCCGTCGGTGGAAGGCGAAATGCTGGAAACCCACGCGCCGAACTTCTGGCGCTGGCTCGACCGGGCGGCCGGTAAAAATCCACAAAAGCGCGACGTGATTCTGGCTGCGCTGTTTATGGTGCTGGCGAACCGTTACGACTGGCAGCTCTTTCTCGAAGTCACCGGTCCGGGTGGCAGCGGCAAAAGTATACTGGCCGAAATCGCGACCCTGCTCGCCGGAGAGGATAACGCCACGTCAGCCGACATCGACACGCTGGAAGACCCGCGCAAGCGTGCCTCCCTGATTGGCTTCTCGCTTATCCGTCTGCCAGACCAGGAAAAATGGAGCGGTGACGGTGCAGGGCTTAAGGCCATCACCGGCGGTGATGCGGTCTCGGTTGACCCGAAATACCAGAATCCGTACTCAACGCATATTTCGGCGGTGATTCTGGCCGTGAACAATAACCCGATGCGCTTCACCGACCGCAGCGGCGGCGTCTCCCGTCGCCGGGTGATTATTCATTTCCCGGAGCAGATTGCCCCGGAGGAACGCGACCCGCAGCTCAGGGATAAAATTGCGCGTGAGCTGGCCGTGATTGTGCGCCAGCTTATGCAGAAATTCAGCGACCCGATGGCAGCGCGCGCACTGCTCCAGTCGCAGCAGAACTCCGACGAGGCGCTCAGCATCAAGCGTGATGCTGACCCGACGTTTGATTTTTGCGGCTATCTGGAAATGCTCCCACAGACCAACGGGATGTTTATGGGGAATGCCAGCATCATCCCGCGTAATTATCGTAAATATCTCTATCACGCTTATCTGGCCTATATGGAGGCTAACGGGTACAGGAACGTGCTCAGCCTGAAAATGTTCGGGCTGGGGCTGCCCATGATGCTGAAAGAGTACGGCCTGAATTATGAGAAACGACACACCAAGCAGGGGATACAGACCAACCTGTCGCTGAAAGAGGAAAGCTACGGCGACTGGCTGCCGAAGTGCGACGAACCCGCAGCAACATAACCTCACTCAGACCGGCAGCAGCCGGTCTTTTCCTTTCTGGCCATTGCCACAAGGTGAACAATCCACTGTTCACCCATCACCATCTGTTCATCACTTAACAGAATGAAATTATTACATAAAAACGAATGGTGAACAGAGTGAACAGTTAATGCGAAAAAAACTATTGTCCTTCATTCTACAAACTAACATTTATCGATCACTTACACAGTAAGAATGAAGTTACCGGAGAGAAGCGATTAATAGCTTAATTAGATTAACATTAATAAGGAGTGTAATAGTTTCCCTTGCATTTATTATGCAAAAACAAGCTAGCATTATATTGCTACGTCTGATATGTTGTATTCCATTCTTTATTAAGAATTTCATAAGAAGAATACAAAGAGAAATATTATGCTCAACTATGAAGAGGAATCGTTTGCCGTTCTATTTGGCTCTGTCGCAAGGGGTGATTACAATAAAAATAGCGATATAGATATATTGCTCTGTAACTATCCAGAAGACAAAGCAAAAAAAAATATAGCATCAATTAACCTTCCTCAACTTCCGGTAAATTTCGTTTTATATGACAGCAATATGCTCTGGAAATTTCATGAGGAAGGCAGTCTATTTCTTTATCACATTTTCAAGCAAGGAAAGCTAATTGATGGAGATGCTTTAAAATGGAGTGAAATTTGTCAATCATTCGTTGTAAAAAAATCTTTTCAGGAAGAGATAAATAAAATCCAAAAAGAGATTATACCTTATAAAAAACTTGATTTTTTAAATGGGTATTATTTATCGGCATTAGTCAACATTTACCCATTATTAAAAAACTATTGTATCTTTACTTTGGCAAACCAAGGAATCTATGAATTTAATAAAAAAGAATGCATAGTCCTAACTGCGGCCGATGAGAAAAAATCAGAACAGTTACTTATATTACAAGAATTCTATGATTATAGTGTTAGAGAATTAGACATTGCATTAGAAGTAAGCCCTAACTCTTCAAAAGCAAGAGATTTAATAAAATGCTCTTACGATTTCATAAGGAATGTTAATGATTATCAATGATGAGATGTATAAAAATCTTTCAGAATTATTTTATGCATTCGATAACTCACAAGAAAGCAATGTTTGCGACTTAAGAAAAAGATTTAAATTTTTCTATGAGAGCTTAGTTGAACAAACCTTTAGCCATGTATATGGTAAAGATTTCAGGAACTTAACAACCACATTAAGAACAATTAATGTGTCAAAATTTAAAATAGATAAAAAACACCAAAAAATAGTCAAAGCTCTTCGAGAAAGCCTGACTACGAAGTATCCATTGAGCAACAAAACCTATACAGATGACAATGGTGAAATTATAGATTTCGTTATAAACTTCATGATCCCTTTCATTCTTGAGATAATATCTCTCGATACAGTCAAGAATGCTAACAAGGAAGCATTAATGGATTTCTTAATAACTATAAAACATAACTGGGGTAATGATGAGTAACGAAAAAGACATACTTTTAAAAGCATGGGAATTGACTCAGTCAGTTGCTAAAAATAATGCGGAAACAGCATGGAAAGTTAGAATGTGGGGGATTACGATTTGGGGCGCGTTACTGAGTTATGCCTTTACAAATCATAGTACAATAATTATAGCAATAAGTATTGTAATTTTAATCCCTATATTTATTTTTGAATGTGGAATAAGAATAATTGAATATAAAATGATTGAGCGCTCACATGAAATAGAAAATAGCTTAAATACATTCTTAGAGGGCTCTGAGTTGCATTTACCCGATGAGGGAATAAAAATAAATATCACGGAAACTAGTTTCGTCGATTTTAGGAACGAAATCTTCCTCTGTAAAAGATGGTTGATATGGGGCCCGTACTGCTGCCTGGCTGTTGTGAGCCTTTTTGCGATTGTATTTTGACTAACTGCAAAGGTGTGCGATGAAAATGTATATAAATATGTATAACCTTATATATCAACAGCCATCAAAACCATATATATCATATGGTTAGATAAGAAAACGCACTCCTGTGATCTTCCGCCAAAATTCTCATATCATCCTCAAAGATTTTATTTCATTTCAATTGTCATAACCTTCAGAATTAAGGAAGAGACATGAGTTGGGCACTAGCTATCGCTACTATTTTTGCTACCCTTTTAAGTCCCTTGCTCGCAGTCAGAGTACAAAAGCTTATCGAGAAACATTCAGAAAAAAGAAACATAAAAGTTAATATATTCACCGAACTAATGGCAACAAGATCGGCCGCAGCTCGCCTTTCCAATGAGCACGTTAGAGCGCTGAATATGATCGACTTAGCATTCTATGGTGATTTAAAAGGAAGTATAAATAAAAGAACAAAATCCGAGAAAAAAGTCCTTGATGCCTGGAAAGAATATTTCACTCATTTATGTACTCACTGTCCAGAAAGTGAGAGTGGTAACACGTTGTGGAATCAAACTAGCGATAGACTATTTGTGAATTTACTTTCTGTTATGGCTGAAGATATAGGCTACGATTTTGATCGAGTTCATTTGCAGAACGCTATTTATATACCTGTAGCTCACGGACAAATGAATTTAGATAATCAAAAAATTCGTAAAGGCCTAGCTTCAATTTTCTCTGGTGAAACAGCATTAAAAATGGATGTAGTTTCTTTTCCCGAATCTTCTGACGCTCAAAATTCTCAATTGAACTAGCCTACATTTCTGGCTCAATACCTAATTTACGTAATTCATTTCTCCCCAAGGTTTTGAGCCAATTCCCCAAACTCATCCCCTCAGCCTTTGCCGCAGCCTCGAACTGCGCCTTTAACTCAGGTGTGATACGAATCTGGAAAGTTGGAGCCTTTCCGGATTTGGACTGATTTGGGTCGCGTTTAGCCGTTGACATGTACGTACCTACAAGCGCAAGATATCACCAATCAGGTACGTACCTTTACACCTAACGACCTGATTTATAAACGCCCTCGCCCGGTATTCGCAGTACCCGACGAGAGCTAACCTCACCAACTATCAAGGAGTTGATTATGGCTGATTCGCATTCTACCCCAGACAGCGACCAATTCGGAACCGAACGTTCGGTAATTGTGGGATATCGCCCGAATGTTTTCGACAAATCCACACCCAAAATTATTCTTTCCGGCAAGTGGCTACGCGAAGCGGGGTTTGATACCGGGCAACAGATTAGCGTAAAAGTGATGAACGGCTGTATCGTCCTGATGGTCTACGGCGAGCAGGAACAACGGTTGCAGGATGAGCTGCAAGAAGCAAATCAGAAGTTAAAAAGAATTGAGAGCACGTTGGCGACTCTCCAGTGAAGTACAGCTGAACCTGCAAGCAGTACTTACAGGTTCACTTGGTGCCGGATGGCGCTTGCGCTTATCCGGCCTACTCTCCTGGAAAATGAAGCCAAAGTGTAACGGGAACCCAAACAAATGAATCACCACGAAAAACCAGACACCATCTTTTCGATTGACGACGATGAAAAAGTCGAAGAAATAAAAATTCAGTTACTGAAAGCCAAGATTCAATGTGCACAATGTGATATTCATTCTGATAATATTGTTAACGGCGATAATTTCTTTGATGAATTAATGGAGCCTGATAAATGAAAAAAGCAATATAAACTTACGGGCAATAATCAATAATTATGATATTTGAAGCAGCAACTCATTATTCATGAATCAGAAACGCATTAGAAATGATTCAATCACTACACTAAAAATCATAATAAAAATACTATCCTGATGGCCTATGCCAAACGATAAACATGACAGCACAATAAACACCATATTATAATCCCGCTAAAAATACACAGGCATCCTTTTTCTTTAATCAGGAAGGGACAGCCTCGTTTCTAATAAATTAGATTATTGGGTTACATATGAAAAACGTATTCATGGCAATGGTTATCGCTCTCGTCACTATCACCGCATCATCCACTGTTTTCGCATGCCCGAAAGGAGAACACCCGCACGGAGGTACAGGCTCGCACCATAAAGGTGGATGGTGTTCATATGATCAGTAAAATTGCCATTCCTGTCTTGTTATTGCTCTGTTTTTCAACACCTGTGCTGGCAAAATCGACATTGAATATCGACGGCAACTCGCTTTATCACGGTTATCAGTTGTATGAGAAAGGTTTTGATTATTTGAATGTTCGGGATGAACAGACAGCAGTGATGTATATGTCTTTTGTTGCCGGTGTAGCGGGGACACTATCAAAAGAAAATATCATCTGTAATGAAAGCATAACCATTGGGCAGGAAGCTGATATTGTTGGTAATTACCTCAAGACCCATCCTAAAGAACGAACAAAATACAGCCCTTCTGAATTGGCTATGATTGCTTTAGGCAAAGAACTTGCTTGTAGCAAAAATAGTAATAGCTAGCGCTGCACACTGCTTTTATTGCCGGATTGCGCTGACGCTTATCCGGCCTACAATTCTCCCCAAAAAATAAAGCCGCTAACCATCAATCAGCGGCTTTTCCTTTACCTACAATCCTGTCAGAAATTGTATTTCACGCCGAGCATACCTCGGGTATCGCTGTAGCCTTTGTCGCCGATCTGTTGGGCCACGTTGCTCCACACATTGAGGCGCGGAGTGATTTGCCCTTCTACGCCGACTTTCAGTTCGCCGATGTTTTTGGTGCCGCGCATGTCGTTGCTCACATCATCCATCTTCACGCTGGTCGTCTGCGTGTTGTGGATCCAGTTGGCTTCGACAAACGGCTGGAACTCGCGTGATTTACCGTCGTCGATGGCGTTGTGACCGTTGATAAAGGCTTTCACACCCAGACGGGTCATCAGGTTGCCATCGGTGTTGTCTTTCACGCGGGTACCGTTCGCTTCGCGGTGACTGTCAGCCTGCACGTCCATCCATACCACCTGCGCTTTCGGTTGCAGCCAGTAGCTGTTGCGCTCGTTTTCACCCAGTTTGAAGCTGTAACCGGCTTCTACCGAAGCGGTTATCCCGCTGGATTTGTATTTCTCTGTCGCCTGCTCCTGGCCCATCACCTTGTTATCAAACCAGTTGTACAGCATCCAGGTGTCCACGTAGGTGCCGGTTTTGTCTGCGTCATTGGCATACCATGTGCCGTACAGCCCTACGCTGTAACCGGTGACCTGACCACGTGAATAGTAGCCGGTCAGGCTGGACTGCGTGCGGTTCTGGCTGTTGGCGTAACCTGCCATTGCGCCGATGTGCCAACGGTCGAGACCGTCGCTACTCCACTGCGCCAGATCGCCGCCTAACTGCAACACATAGCTGTTGCTTTGGGTTTTCAACTGCCCGCTACCGTCTTTGAAGCGGGTATGCGCCCCGACGTTACGCATCCACATACTGGTGACTTTTTTCTCGCCCGTCAGCATGTCGATGTACTGCGTCTCTCCCAGACGATCGTGCAGTCGGGTCATAAACAGCGTGTTAGCGGCATAGTTGTTCGCCAGATAACTGCCTGCTTCCGGACGGTATTGCTGCTCAGTAACAGGAGGCGCAACAGGTTCTTCCGGCTCAGGGATGATCGGGTCTACAGGATCGACCGGGTCTGGATCAATGGGGTCAACCGGGTCCGGGTCAACGGGGTCTGGGTCGATGGGATCTACCGGGTCCGGGTCTTCCGGATCCGGCGGAGCAGGAATAAAGCTGGTCAGATACCAGTTGCTGCCCTTTTGCACCACGTTATAGTCGTACGCACCGGCAACAATACGACCTGCTTTCTCAAAAGTACCGTCAGAATTACCGGCTACTTCGATGATCTCAATACCTTCAACGGTCTGCGCCCCGGTTCCGCCAATGTTGTTCACCGCCACAAACGCATTACCCGCGGTGTTGCCGAGCACTTTCAGCTTGTCGGTTTCGGAGGTGTCGTCATTCAGGACGGTATTGAAAACCAGTTTGCCGCCGTTGCCGGTGAAATCTTCATTAATGGTAAGCGTCTGCCACGGTTCGCCGTCAGTATGCCCAAAATTCACCACTGACCCGCCGTTCAGCGTCAGGTCGGTGAGCGTTGAGCTGTTGGTCATGTTCCAGGTCGCATCGCTCATTTGCAGCGAGATAACCCCCGTTCCGGCCGTGACGCTGGTGATGTATGACGCCCCACTCCACAACGAGTTGTCGGTCATATTGAGCGTAATGGTACTGTTTTGCTGCGGCAGGCTGCTGCTCGCGGCAGTCGCGCCGGCGGCGTGAAGATCGCCGTCGATAAGGAAGCGCCCACCTGCGGAGCCATCTACGGAGCCGCCCGTTTCGGTGCTGATGGCATAACTTTCATTGCTGTGATTGCCCGCCATGGTAATGGCAGCGCCGCCCGCCAGGTTTATCGCACCGCGTGAAGCCGCATACAGGCCGCGTGGCGCTTTGCTGTATGACGCCGCTTTGGCCGAATTGTTTACGTTGATCGTCGCGTTTTCGCCGAGATTCACGGTCGCATTGGTGGAATAAACCGCATGTGCGCTAACGCCGTTGACCGTAATCGTAGCATTGTTGCCCAGTTCCGTTTTGGAAGATGAGGCGGCATAGATCCCTGTCGAGGAAGCGCCCGATGTCTCGATAGTGGCGTCATCACCAAGGCGGATCGAGGACCCGCTCTGCCCGGTGCGGAGACCTTCTGAACTGTCACCTATCGTCACAATGTGTGCCCGGTCGCCGACGACAATCGTATTTTTGGCCTGCGTAGCGTCTTTCATTGCGTTTGCAGTGATACCACGCCCCTGATAACCGGTGGTTTGAATATACAGATCGTCGCCGACATATATGTTGGCTGAACCTTTCCAACCCTGGCTATAGGAGTTGTAACCGGCGTTAATACCGTCACCATCCTGACCGTCCACATAAATGCTGGTGCGATCTCCGGTGATGATAAAGACCGGGTTATCCGGCGTATTAGCCCCGTGCGTGCGAATACCATCAACATCCTTACCATTATTAGCGGCATTCTTCGACTGTGTGCGGATCGTCAGGTCATCACCAAAAATAACACCCGGGCTACCCGTCGCACTGTTCTGAATAACGGTAATGGAGTGTTCGAAGGCTTCTGCTCCCGGCCCATTCAGCGTTAATCCATGACCAAAAACGGGAATGGTGCCGGCACTCCACTGATAAACATAATTCGGCGTAGCGCTGGTTTTAGCGAAACTGGCATTCGCCTGTGCAGGAAATAAAGCCTGCAACTCCGGAGGCAGACTACTAACCAGACCGCTGGAAGGAAGACTATCAACATCAATCCAGGCTGCATGGGCCGAAAATACCATAGAAGTTAATGCGGCTGAAACCGCGATGGCAATACGAGAGTAAGATTTGGGATTTGGCATATTAGCCTCCTGCTATTAGGCGTAGAGCGTCCACCACATCGCAAGGATGTGAAATAATAAAAATCAGAAATGCGTTATAAAATATTCGATAGTATTTTATGAATACTATGGCCCAACTTATCTTCAAGCCGGAGCTTATAGACATATATTTTCTTAATATCAATATTATCTATTTGGGTAATTTGCTGAATACTTTTTCCTGAGACAAATCGCTTCAGTAATATCATTTCTGTATAGTTGAGTGTGCGCCCACGTTTACTGTTAGCGAGATGACCGGTAAATAATCGTCTCATTTTCTGATGCTGTACGTCATCATCATCATCAGAATATATAATTCCTTGTATTTTATTGCTTTTCGACAGCCAGTAGTTGGCTAACGGCGCCAGGTTCCGGTCCGCTATTAAAACAATATGCATGCCGCTATAAGCCAGACGATCAACCCATTGCGGGTCGGCAAACAGGCGCAGGTTCGGGAAAGAGAAGTCCACAAAAATAAACCCGCGCGACAAATGGTTTTGATTATTAAGCAGAAGTTTTTCAATAATTCCTTTTTGCAGAAAGCCATTTCCCTCAGGCCAGATAGCAAAAGCGGCACGGTGACAGTAACTGGCGCGAACCGCAGCATCCGGAAATAATTGACAGGATAATTCACAGCTTATGCAACGAACACTCTGTGATGGTGATCTCTTCATCAAAATGACTCCTGTTATTTTTCCATAAATATTTCATTGGTAAATAAATGTGTCAATCCGACACGTACGACATTCCTTGTCAGTTAATAACAGTGGCGCTAATAAAATGTAATAAACTCCTGATGCGCTAATAAGTATGGACTGTGATTAATACGATTGCGCTAAGCTTTTTTGTGCCTTATCTCAGAATAACAGCCTGGGCATTAGGAATTTTATGCATAAATTAAAACCATAGGATAAATCCCAAAAAAGCACTATTTGCTAAAAAACAACCGATGTAAACGATACTCATTAATTACACAATACTGATAACTCAATCACCCTTGAAGTGCTGTGGATAAATATAATGATAATTCAGATAAACCTGTAATGAATTCTCATTATTTAACATTAGTTAATTTTACCTAAGAACTTACTCAGCTAACACATTGTATGTAAAGAATATTTAACTCTTAAATGAAATTCTTATCTGCGATCACGTACAAAGAGTGAGGCATATTATCGATTTGGATGTAAAATTTAAGGTAAGTGTTGGCACATGCGGTGATACGTTTTGGTTACTGAGGGCTGGGCAATTGTACCTTATCAATCAGTTGGTCGAATTTAATCCTGATAACAAAAGCCTGGTCAATCGACAGACAGGGCGAGCAATACAACTTCAGCTCCCAGCCTCGCTCTGTTTTCTCTATTTAATTACTCACGCAAGTGACATTGTTTCTCAGAACACGTTGATTAAAGTGGGCTGGGGTGAGAGAAATAATGTGACCACCACCAACACATTTTACCAGGCTATTCTGACGCTACGTAATGCTCTGGCGGATGTGGGTCTGCCGAGAGATACGGTGAAAACAATTTCCCGGCGCGGGCTTACATTAAATGAAAATACGCAGATTGAGGCGATAACACATCCTCAAAGTGAAGTTTACCAGCCACCGGTTATTGAGGATTACGCGCCCCCAAAGATAATTGCTCCCGCGCCTCAACAAACGACGCGGGGACCCTGGTGGTACATTATATTTAGCACGGGCATCGTTATTGCCACCCTGATTATCTGGCTGGTGTGGTATCAGACGCGCCCTGTTACGCCGTTTAGTAAATTCGTGTCTGTTTCTATGCAAGTTCCCTCTCGGCAAAACTGTAAAATTTATTACTCACCGAATGAGCACGACCAGGAGAATTATTTCAATCTGATGCAACTGCATCCCTATCTCTGTGAAAACAACAAGCATGTCTTCCTTTCCGGCTACCGCAAAGCGGAGAGGATCGTGGCATTTGTCTGTGATAAAGATGCGCGGATAGATGCTAACGCGTTTTGTGCTACCCACTATTACTGGATGCGCGGGTAATGAAAAAAATACATCACCTTATTTTGCTGGTAATCGGTCTGGCGACGTTGCTCGGTTCAGGCGGGTGGCTATGGTATTCACGCTTTGCCGAAAAGCCGCTGAGTTGCATCGGCAACATGGAATGGAATATTGGCAGCAATCGCTTTGCCGGTACGTTATCGTTTCGGATGTACGATAATGCAGGTTTGGCCACCATTACCGGAAAACTTTATGGACGTAATACCTCAGACATCAGCAGGAACATTTATTTCAACTACACCAGACAGCACGAAGCCCGGGTGCTACAGGCGATGCAGGTGGTCAAAACCTTCGCAGACAGCGCCGATGAAACGGATATTAACAACACCTTACCCGGTTTTTACCGCCAAAGCGGACAAACCCTGAGTCTGGTCATCGAAGAGTATAAGGGCGCATGGATCTTTGCCAGCTCCAATGTACCCTCGCTGTATTGCCGCAAGAGGTAACGTCATATCCGGAAACAAAAAGCGCGCCCCCTCAATGGAATTCATATTTGCCATCATCGACTTACGCGACATGGGTCACTGAATCCTCTAATAACCCATTGCTATTCTTCATCCCGAATCAGGAAACATCCTGAATATCACGATATCCATTGCGTAATAATTAAGCGAAATGGGCGTTTTATTTTGCCCAGAAGACTTCAATCTACGGATGGATATTCGGAGAAGGCGTGGGCAGGGGCGTTTATCTCTCTCGCGAGCAATGTCTGAGGGTTCAGACGTTATCGCATTTAAGGAAACGGTATGTTTCCGGTGTATTTTTGGCGTACATATGAGGGATACGTAATGTTTACTTTTAAAAAGTGCCTGATTGCACTTTCTATAAATTTGGCCGTTGTTTCATCAGGTTTTGCTTGTACGACCCTGCTGGTCGGTAACGAAGCATCAGCGGACGGCTCGAAGCTGGTTGCCCGTAGCGCTGACAGCGATGCCCTGAAAGCGCAACATTTTGTCATTCACCCGGCAAAACAGAATCAGACCGGGGTATACAGCACCAAAGCACATAACGGTGCGAATGACTTTACCTGGCCGCTACCCAAAAACTCTCTGCGCTATACCACGGTTCCAAACTGGAAAACCCAGTTGCACGGCGCGACCGGATTTAACGAGCTGGGCGTTGGCGTGAGCGGCACAGAATCTATTTTTGCCTCACCAAAAGCGCTGGCCGCCGATCCGTACGTTGAGGATAAAGGGATCACCGAAGACGATATTCCGGATATTCTGCTGTCGCAGAGTAAAACCGCGCGTGAAGCCGTGGCGCTACTGGGCCATATCGTTGAGACCGTCGGCGCAGGCGAAGGCTTTGGCGTTGCCGTCGTCGACGATAACGAGATCTGGTATCTGGAAACCGGCAGCGGCCATCAGTGGATGGCGCAGCGTCTGCCAAATAACCAGTATTTTGCCACCGGTAACCAGGGCCGCTTACAGGATTACGATCCGAAAAACCCGGACATGATGGCGTCAAAAAACCTGATTCAATTTGCGACCGAAAAGGGTCTGTACGAACCGGCGAAAGATGGCAAATTCAACTTCTCCAAAGCCTATACCCGTGATGACGAGCGTGACCGCACGTATAACGACCCTCGCGTTTGGACCATCCAGAAAGAGTTCAATCCTTCCGTAAACCAGGATATGGCCAAAGGACGTGAATTCCCGGTCTTCATGACGCCAGAGAAGAAAATGACGCTGGACGATGTGAAGGCCGTACTGCGTAACCATTATGAAGGCACCAGCCATGACCCCTACACCAACGGCCTGAACGGCAAAGAGCCATGGCGTCCGGTCAGCGTCTTCCGCACCTATGAAGCGCATGTTATGCAGGTCCGTCCGTGGTTGCCAAAAGAGATCGGTGAAACGACCTACATTGGTTTGGGCATGGCCGATCTCACCGCCTTTGTTCCGTACTACAGCGGCCTGAAAGCGTATCCGGCTAACTATACGATGGGTACCGATAAAGCGGACGATCAGTCTATCTACTGGAAATATCGTAAATTACAAACGCTGACGATGACCGATTATCCGAAGCTCGCGCCAATCGTCAAAAAAGCCTACAAAGCGTGGGAAGACAAAGTGGCCAAGGAGCAAAAAGAGGTTGAAGCAGAGTATCTGAAGATGGCGAAAACTGATAAACCAGCCGCCGATAAGATGCTGAATGACTTCAACCTGCGCATCATGGCCGACGCCGAGAAGCTGACGGAAGATCTGACTAATCAGCTATTTACCATCCGCACCAAAGACATTCAGTCTGATATCTTCTTTGCAAACGCTGCGAAAAAAGACTGAGTAACGACGCGATAGTATTCTGGCGTAAAGCGCTTACTAGCTTTGCGCCAGCATTTCACACCGCGCCTTCACCGCGTCGTGCAGCAGACGGACCGCCGTTGAAAGCTGCTTCCGATGCGGGCAAATCATATTCAGCGGGACTTTCTCCCCCTGATAATCCGGTATCAGCAGTTGTAATCGACCGTCACGCACATCTTCGCTGACATCCAGCCACGACTTGTACGCCACACCTTCCCCGGCAATTGCCAGCCGTCGGATCACTTCCGCATCGTCGCTCATAATGGTGCCGTTAACCTGCACACTACTGACCTCGCCGTTGCGCATAAACGTCCAGCGATCGTGCAGACGGCCGCGTAATACGAAGGTCATGGCGTTGAGCTGTGTTAAATCATCCGGGGTTTGCGGCGCGCCGTTTTGCGCAACCCATTCCGGTGATGCCACCAGCACGCGTCGATTACTCGGTGCAACGGGCAGCGCAATGTATGAAGCGTCTTCGGTATTGCCATAGCGAAACGCAACATCGACGGGGTCTTTAAAGACATCCGTCACCTGATCGGAGAAAAAAATCCGCAGGCGCAGCGCGGGATAGCGGCGTCGAAACGACTGAAAGACCGGCAGCAGCAGGTTACGGCCAAGATCGGAAGGCACGGCGATTTGCAGCGTGCCAGAAACTTCATCTTCTGGGGTCTGAATTTTTTGCAGCCCGGCATGCATCACGTCCAGCATCTGGCGGGCATAGGGTAGCCAGACCTCGCCCTCCGGCGTCAGGCGTAGGCTTCGCGTGGAGCGGGCGAACAAGCGGATAGCCAACGTAGACTCCAGTCGCTTGATAGCTGAACTGACCTGAGCAGGCTGAACGCCGACTTCGCGTGCAGCATCGCTAAAACTATTCAGCGCCGCGGCGCGGACAAACAACGTGAGATCTTCAAGCCGGAACATTTTCACTCCCCGAGTATAAGTCCTGTCGCCGTAGGGCTATTTTTCCCGTTCTGCTACCGGTTTACCATCGAATTATTCAACTGATTCCTGTGACAGGAGAGACCATGAAAGCCATCGCTATTACTCGCGCCGCGACCGACGGCAATAACATTGAATTTTTACAAGAGATTGACCTGCCCATGCCAGTCGCTACCGGGCACGATCTGCTGGTTGAAGTGAAAGCCATTTCCGTCAATCCCGTTGATACCAAGGTTCGCGAAGGTTTTAACGCCGATGTGCCGCGCGTTCTGGGCTGGGACGCCGTTGGCGTGGTGAAGTCCGTGGGTGAAACCGTCACCCTGTTCACACCTGGCGATGAAGTCTGGTACGCCGGAGCGCTGGGCCGCGCTGGCAGTAACAGTGAATTTCAGCTGGTTGATGAACGTATTACCGCGCTGAAGCCAAAAACACTGGATAATGCTTCTGCTGCGGCGCTGCCGCTGACCGCCATCACCGCCTGGGAAATGCTGTTCGACCGTCTGGGCGTTGAGGAGAATAGCAATGAAGATGATGTGTTATTGATCGTTGGCGCGGCTGGCGGCGTCGGTTCTATTCTGACGCAACTGGCCAGTAAGCTGACCAAAATGACCGTCATCGGTACGGCATCACGTCCTCAGAGCCAGAAATGGGTTCGTGAAGCGGGCGCTCATCATGTGATTGACCACAGCAAGCCTTTGACGGAAGAGCTGGCACGGATAGGCATTAAAGAGGTGACGCACGTTGCCAGCCTGAACAATACCGAGCAGCACTATTCGCAAATTATTGCCGCCCTGGCACCGCAGGGCAAACTGGCGTTGATTGACGATCCGCACACTCTCGATGCGCGTCCGCTGAAGGCCAAAAGCATTTCGCTGCACTGGGAGTTTATGTTTACCCGTTCGATGTTTACCACCCACGACATCATTGCGCAGCATCAGTTACTGACCCGCGTGGCACAGCTGATCGACAGCAACACCCTCCGCACCACGCTGGGCGAACATTTTGGCGCGATCACCGCGGCAAATCTGCAAAAAGCCCACGCGCAAATTGAAACCGGTCGTTCGGTCGGCAAGATTGTGCTGGAGGGGTTTTAACATGTCCGATTCAGAAGTGATTTCAATTATTGCGATACTGAAAGCCAAACCAGGGAAAATCGATGCACTGAAACAGGCACTACAGGCTCTGTTACTGCCTACTCGCCGGGAGCCGGGCAATATTGAATATGCCCTGTTCCAGTTACGCGACACGCCGGATGTGTTTTACGTGCGCGAATCCTGGCGCGGACAGGCCGGTCTGGACGAACATATCGCTCTGCCACATTTCCAGGCGTTCATTCTACAAATGAACGATCTGCTAGCCGAACCGCTACGGCTGGATTATCTGACGCCGATTGCGCCATAAAATAACTACCGAAGCCCCCTGCCGCGTGGGGGGCTACACCAGTCATGTCTCACTCGCTTCGCTATCTCTGCTATGATGCCTGCACACAAATAAAACAAAACAACATGCCGAGGGAAAGATGAGTTCCACCAGAAGAGGGATGATGAACGTCCTGATTGCCGCCGTATTGTGGGGAAGTTCAGGCGTTTGCGCGCAGTACATCATGGAGCAAAGTCAGATGTCGTCGCAGTTTCTGACCATGACACGTCTGATTTTCGCCGGGCTGATTCTGCTGATGCTCTCTTTCGTTCACGGCGACAAAGTGTTCTCCATTATCAAAAACCGCAAAGACGCCATCAGCCTGCTGATTTTTTCCGTAGTTGGAGCGCTCACCGTACAGCTAACCTTTCTGCTGACCATTGAAAAATCCAACGCCGCCACCGCGACGGTGCTGCAATTTTTGTCACCGACCATTATCGTGGCGTGGTTTTCCGTGGTGCGCAAAGCTAGACCGGGGATTTTAGTGCTGACCGCAATCTTCACCTCGCTCATCGGCACTTTCTTACTGGTCACCCACGGTAACCCAACGTCGCTGTCTATCTCACCTGCCGCGCTGTTCTGGGGAATTGCCTCGGCGTTTGCCGCCGCATTCTACACCACCTACCCCTCAACGCTTATCGCGCGCTACGGCACGCTGCCGGTCGTCGGCTGGAGTATGTTAATCGGCGGCATGATCCTGCTGCCGTTTTATGCCGGACAGGGCACTAATTTCGTGGTGAATGGCAGTTTGATTCTGGCGTTTTTCTATCTGGTGGTCATCGGCACGTCGCTGACGTTTAGCCTGTACCTGAAAGGCGCGCAGATGATTGGCGGACCGAAAGCGAGCATTTTAAGCTGCGCAGAACCGTTGAGCAGCGCGTTGCTGTCACTACTGTTGTTAGGTATTACGTTTACCCTGCCAGACTGGCTGGGCACGCTTTTAATCCTCTCATCGGTAGTACTGATCTCAATGGACTCACGTCGCCGCGCCAGAGCGGTTTAACCCCAACCGGCGCGGCAACGGGTCACGATTACCAACCCGGAACCGCGCCGCCGTTAAAGATAGTTTCTGCCGCCTTTGCCACTTCCGGTGACTGATAAGATTGCAGGAATTCTTTCACATTCTCGGCATCTTTGTTGTCTTCTCGCGCCACCAGGATGTTCACGTACGGTGAGTTTTTGTCTTCGATAAATACGCTGTCATGTACCGGGGAAAGACCGGTTTGCTGGATGTAGGTGGTACTGATAATCGCTACATCCACTTTCTGATCGTCCAATACGCGCGGCAACTGCGCGCCTTCCAGTTCCATAATTTTCAGATGCCGCGGATTATCAGTGATATCCAACGCTGTTGGCAGCAGGCCGGTATCCGCTTTCAGCGTAATTAACTTCTCTTTTTGCAGCAGCAACAGCGCCCGCCCGAGGTTGGTTGGATCGTTAGGTATCGCAATCGTTGAACCGTCTTTAAGTTCAGCGACGGTTTTGATTTTCTTCGAATACCCTGCCATCGGGAACACAAAGGTATTGCCCACAGCAACCAGATTATAGTCGTGTGCTTTATTATCTTGTTCGAGGAACGGACGATGCTGGAAGACATTGGCATCCAGCTCACCATGATTAGTGGCATCGTTAGGCAGCAGAGAACCGCTAAAACCCACCAGCTCCACCTCAAGGCCATATTTTTCTTTAGCGACTTTCTTCGCGACCTCCGCCACATCCTGCTCGGCACCGTTAATCACACCCACTTTAATATGCTTTGCATCACTGCTCTGCTGATCGCATCCTGCCAGCAATAATCCCGCCAGTAATACCGCCGCCCCAGCCCCGAAATAAGGTATTTTCAGTTTCACGTTTTATCCTTTTGCAATAACCGCCTGATGAGTAATGAAATGACTATAGCGGCAAGGCCGCTGCGGTTTAAAAAACGAAAAAGCATCAGCAAGAAGAAAAAAGCATAATGGGAAAAAGTAAAATTAGTCGGAATCTGTTGTTAATTCATCGATGGAGAGCCCGGTAATAATCAGCACCAGTTCACGATCGAGCCCCTTCTCAAGCATGGCATGGGCTATCCGCAACGCTTCGTCTTGTTTGCCTTCGCGTTTGCCTTCTAGCAACCCCGTTCTTCGCCCCGACTCACGTAAACATTCTGCAATCGTCATTAATCTCTCCTTGTGTTGGGGAACGCGTAAAGCCACCTCGCGAATAAACGCCTCGAAACGCGGGGCGCTGCCAGACTGCATCAGATAATTAAATAGCGTTTCTACTTGGCTGTCATTAGCGTATCCCTTAACCAGCAGAGCAACCAGGTTATCCACCAGCACCATCAAATCGCGCTCGCGTATATGCTTCTGGACAAGCTCCAGTAGCGCCATCCGCCGATGCTGCATAACCTCATCATCAGACACCACCGTGATGTCTACCAGCGGGAAGGCCGCACCATAAAGCTGCCGCGCAGTTTCTGGATCGTCAAATTCATCCAGCCAACACAGCGAGTACGGATACGGGCTATCGACGCCATGATAAAAAAGTATCGGCACCACCAGCGGCAGCGTTTTGTGTCCTGCATCAAGGTGTTTCTGCATCGCAGCAATGGCATAACGCATCATCCGGAATGCCATATGAGCATCCGGTGAACTCTGGTGTTCAATCAACGCGTAGATATAGCCTTTACCGGTTCTCGTTTTTAGCGACCACAGAATATCGGAATAACTGGCACGCAGGTCTTCCTCAATAAAACTCCCGGATTCCAGCTTCAGTGTATCCAGATCGCAAAGCTCATGTAATGACGAAGGAAGATAGGTATCAAGAAAATCCCGTGCCGTTTCTGGATGGCTTAAGAATTTTTTAAATACGGCATCATGCGGCGTAGAGGTTGTTGGTTTTTGCATGGCGATCCGTCACCAGAAGAACAAGATGACGGGACATTACTCGCCAGTGCTACAGACGACATCAGGGAAATTACCCCTTTGCGAGGCGTTTTCGAGGATAAATAGATGCTGCTGCAATGCATTCATTTTCCATGAATGATGTTCGCAAAAATGCCCGGTAGGCGAGATCACCTTCGGGCATTTTTTGTGTGCCATCCGGCGATAGCAACATCACACCAGGGCTTTGACTATCTCCATCAACCTGATGATATCTGCAGGCCGGGTATTACCGGTCTGTGGGTCGATAATCGAGCTGTAAACATGCGGCATGACGCGCGGTACTCCTGCTTCCAGACAGGATTGCAGGATAATGCCGAAGTTATCGAGATCGATACCGCCGGTCGGCTCAATCAACGTCATGCCGTTGCGTGCCGCTGTCGTCGCCAGTGCGTACAACTCAGGCAGGGACTGCTCACCGCCCATTGGGAAGAACTTCGCCGCATGCGCGCCAGAGTCCAGCATCATACGTACCGCTGCATCACAGGAAACGTGGGCTGGCGTGCCCTGGCTGCTGCTGACGCCAGTGGAGATCAACACTTCCCCCGGCGTGCCCGTGGGACTGACTAACGCGTTGATATGGGTCTGTTCACCGCCCGTTGCCGCCAAGGCGCCTGCCGCAAACCCACAACCGGTAAAGGTCTGGTTGACGTGTGCCGGATGGACCTGTGAGGCAATTATTGCCGCTTTGTAATACTGCGCCGGGTCGCCCGCCCCCAGCCCCACGGAAATCGACGGCACGTCGACCATCCAGCGTTTTACTTCCTTAACCCCTTCCTCAACCGAGGAGAACTGCGCCGAAAGAATGCCGATCACCGCGTGACCTTCGGCAGCGTCATAGATTTCCCGGGCGTTGGCGATATCCTTCGCCAGCACGTTAATAGCCACTTTATTGCGATAAAAATTAATGTGCTGCATGGTCTGCAATCCCCTTTAGTCGGGCCACGATCAGTGCCATTTCCCCTTCTGCAACCGTACGCGGGTCAAGACTAAAGACGCCCTGATGAAGGTTGTAACGGCGAGCGTAAATCGCGATATCACCCTCTCGCAGCTGCGCTTCTACGGCGTAAGCATCCATCCCCAGCTCTTGTGCATTCACCCGAATACGAATCCGCCAGATGGCGCGCCCGGCTTCGTCCTGCTCAATATCCGCATCCAGTCCGCGAATCGCTGAAATCGCCTGCGCCACGGGGCGAAGCTCTTCGGCGGTGACCACGGTTTGCCCCTGATGATAGTTTTCCAGGGCATACACCAGCCCGACCATATTCTCTTTGCCGATCTTCATCGCCCGGGCAATTCCGTGGTGCTGCGCTTTACACGCGGCAATCCACTGTTTCTTCCCGGTGATAAACCCGGAGGTCGGCGCGTTAAAGGCTTTTGCTCCGCTGTAGACCACCATATCCGCCCCGCTCGCCACCCAGGCGTGTAAGTCTTCCTCGGCGGCGGCATCGACAATCAGCGGCAGGTTATGAACCTGCGCAACCCGTACGAAGTCTGCAATGCTCAACATGCCTTTCTGCACGCAGTGGTGCGATTTCACGTACAGCAGCGCGGCGGTGTTATCGGTAATCGCGCTCTCCAACTGCCAGCGGGCCGCCAGATTACTTGAGCCAACCTCCACCACCCGTCCTCCCCCTAAGCGGATCGCGCTGGTGATGGGCGCCCCGTAGTCAACGTTATGCCCGCGCAGCATGACCACTTCATTGGCCATACCCGCGCTGTCCGGCATCAGCGTGACACTAGCCTGGTCACCGCGGGTAATGGCGGCGGCAACGGCAATCGCAATACCCGCCGAGGCGCACGAAGTAACATAGCTGTCCTCCGCGCCGGTGTAGCGGGAAACCAATTCACCGGTACGGTCCACCAGCCGGTCAATTTCAACAAAGGCCGAAGCTGCCCGCGCGGTGGCTTGCATCACCTCCGGCGCGACGCTGGAAACGCCCAGAATCGTCATCTTGCCGCAGGCGTTAATCACCTGTTTTAGCCCCAATTGTTGGTAGATATTCTGTGTCATGGCTTACAGCACTCCCAGCAGTGAGCAGACCACGCTGAGTGCGACAATCGACAGCAAAATCGTGGTGTAACGCGGCCCTTTCTTCACCAGATAGAAATAAATGGCGAACACCGCCGCCAGCGGCAACAGACCGGGGGCAATAGAGTCGAGGATTTGCTGAACCACCACTTCAGAGCCTTTCAGGGCGCTGAGTTTTAACGGCGTGGTGATCTTGACGTAGCTCGCAGAAAGCGCGCCCATCATGATCAGGCCCAGCACGTTCGCGCCGTAGATCAGTTCCTTAATTCGCCCTCCCTGCAGCAGACCGATAATCGAGTCACGTCCCAGCGTATAGCCTTTGTGCACCATACCGTAGCTGATTGCCAACGTAATGGCCGGGTAGAGGATTAACGGTACAATTCCGCCCATCGCGCTGCCATTGGCGGCGAACGGGATAAAAATAGCAATTAACAGCGGCATCACGGCTGCCCAGATGATGGAGTCCCCCATCCCAGCCAGCGGTCCCATTAGCCCGGTTTTAATCCCGGTAATTGAGGCATCGCTGATCGGCTCGCCGCGGGTTTTCTGTTCCTCCATCGCAATGGAGATCCCCTGAATCACCGCCCCGAACGTCTGCTCTGAGTTGAAGAAGTTCAGATGTCGTTTCAGCGCTTCTACCTGTTCCTCTTTTTGCGGGTAGAGCTTTTTGATGATCGGCGTCATCGAGGCGCAGAAAATCAGGCTCTGCAAACGCTCATAGGAGCTGGAAACTTCCGCGCCCAGCCAGTAGATAAACCAGGCTTTGGTGATGTCTGCTTTGGTCAGCGTGCCGCTTTCACGCGCACGCTCCACCAGTTCATGTTGCATTACGTCGCTGCTCATCATGCTGCTCCTTCATTTTTCGCCAGACCTTTAATCAGGAAAGCCACGCAGGTACCAAAGATTGCCATCGCCATGATGTCCACCTTCAGGTACAGCACTGCGAAGAATCCGCCGATAAACCACGGCAGCAGGCTCTTTTTACCGATCACCATAATGGTGATGGCGAAGCCCAACGCTGGCAGAATGCCGCCCATAATTTCAAAGGAGTGCGTCAGCCAGTGCGGCATCAGCTTGAGGAAGCTTTCCACCACGTCCTGACCAAAATAGTTGGCGGCGAAAACCACCGGGAAACGCAGTACAAGGCCAAGCAACGCCGGGTAGAGGAATGCACAGCGCATGATGCCCGCCATGTTGGCCGTTTCCGCATGTTTGTCGGCCATATGCACCCATGCCGCGTTTAACGTGCGGCGCAGCTGGTCGAGGAACACGCCGATGACGCCAAACGGGATCGCCAGCGCGATAGCCAGGTTCGGGTCCATTCCGGCCTTCACAGCGATAGGAATTGAAATACAGGCGGCCAGCGCCGGATCCGACGGGACGTTACCGCCTGGCGTAGAGGTCACGCCGAGATAAACCAGCTGCATACCGGCACCGATGATCATCGCCGTTTCCATGTTGCCTAACAGCAGGCCAACGAATACGGCAATCACGACTGGTTGCAGCAGCATAGCGGAGAAGGTGTAGCCAAGGCGTAAACGGGCAAACCAGTAATACAGCCCCATCAGGCTTGCAAAGACTAAAGTATCCATAGTTAAGTACCCTGTTATCAAAGAATTAGAATTTTTTCAGGATATCGTCCAGCGACTGAGGCTTATCTTCCGGGATAGTCTGGAAGAACACCTGAATCCCACGATTTTTCAGGTCGCTCAGAATGCCGACGTCTTTTTCATCCAGCGTAATGTTCTGGAATACCGCTTTGCGGTTTGGCCCACCGCCCAGCCCACCGACCTGAATGGTAGTGACGTCAAACCCCAACTGGACCGCTTCCTGAACCGCCGCCAGAGAAGGGAACAGCACCAGCACTTTGCCGTCACCAAGCTGGTTTTCTTTCCAGGCGGCCGCAAAACTTTGGTTACCAAAGCAATCCACTTTGATGCTTGGCGGCGCGGCCATCAGGTAGATGTTTTTCATAAACGGATCGGCATCCAGCTCATCGCTAACCACCGCAATCCGGTTGGCCTGAGATTGCCCAACCCATTTGGTCACCACTTGTCCATGAATCAGACGGCTATCGATACGACATAAGACGATGTTTGCCATGATGTTTATTCCTTATTGTGATTGTTGTAATTGACGCACGTGGGCGACAACGTCCAGGCAACTGCTACGCCCGGCGTCGACCAGTTCAGCCACGCAGGTGGTCAACTGGCCATGCTCGCGTTTGTCGAGCGCCTCCAGCAGCAAAGAGGCGTTGAGCCCGGAAATAACAGCCACCGGGTAATCGGCGCTCAGCCGCGCCGCCACGTTGGAGGTGGTGCCGCCAATAAAATCGGTCAGGATCAGTGAGCCTTCCGGCATGGTTTTCACTACGGCTTCAACGCGCTGATAAAACTCGCCGAGCGTATCAACGGGCATCAGCGCAATTTCCGTCACGCCTTTGATTTCACCCATCACCATGCGCAGGCTGTTGCAAAGCTGTTGCCCCCAGCCGCCATGGGTCAGCAGCAGGATCTGGGGCAAGGATTCAGTGGTAGTCAAAATGGCCTCCTGGCTCGATTACATAGACATAGGTAAACAGAGCAAAGGCTGTGCCAGAATTTGTGTCACGCGGGGAGGAGAGGAGCGCTGGCGAGGCAGAAAGCCGCGCCAGTAAAGGGATTAGCTATATAGCAGTTCGTAGATATAAAAATATTCCGCGTCCGATAAGCGAATGGCATAGGCCTCTTCGATCGGCAGGAAAGCGGATTTAATGACACTAAACGCGCGATTATCCAGATCCGGCTTGTTCTCCAGCGCCATCTGTAACGGTTTGCGGTTAATCACGATACGCTCGACCATACAGCAGCAGTGGATCAGGAAGCGCAGTGTCACCTGACGGCTCGGTTTGAGCGAAAGCGCGGTGGTCAGATGATTCAGCACGCCTTCCATCTCTTTGAGAATACGCTGCGGGTTGAGCACCGAAATATGGTTAATGATGCTCTCCATAGTCAACGCGCTGATAAAGCGCATCGCGCTGCGCTCCATCTCCAGACGGCGTTCGCTGCTGGAGAGATCTGGCGTCAGCAGGCTGAGTACCAGCTCGGGGCCTTGCTCAGAGAACAGCTCCTCGAGCGAGATAAACGGAATATCCGGCAGTCCTGGCTGGAAAGTGCCCACTATTCCCGCCAGGCGTTCACTGGCGTTAATCGCCTGCTGAACACGCTCCAGGCTGCGAACTTCGTTGTAATCGAGGATCACCATCCGTGTATCCTGCGACATCAACTCACCGAAGCTCTCTTCCAGCACCTTTTTGATTTTTTCTGCCGTTCCCATCCCAGTGATGCAGGAGATAACCAGCACTTTACCGCTATTTTCCTGCTGCGGCGTACAGAGCTGACAGGGAATATTTTTGCTCTGCATCAACGCCGCCAGTTGCGGTAAGTCACTGGTTTCGTAGCTTAAATCCAGCCCGATTTCCAGCAGGCTGGTGAGCGTGATATTGGGCATCAGCAGAACGTCTATCTGGAATAATTTGCTGATCGTACTGCCAAAATGGACCAGCGAGCCAATATCCACCATCAGGATCAATCGGCGATATTGCCGGGTCTGGATCATCTGCGTAAGGGCTTCCAGCGTGTCATGCACCGACTGCTCAAAAGGCATATCGATAGCGCTGAACACCTCGCGCTCCAGCACGCGATTCACGTACTGCGCCTGACTTGTGGCGGTCGTCGCACCGTGGGCAATCAAAATCACCCCGCAGTCAGGACTGGCGTCAATCCGTTGGCGGTAATGGCGACACTCTTTGAGGAACAGGCACAGCCAGACCACCTCCGTCGCCGGACATTGAATATGCAGTAGCTCATTGATTTTTCGGCATAACAGCGTAGCGTTTTCGTATTCATCTTTGCAGCGATCGAGGATCAGGCTGGAAGAATAAAGTTGCGGAATAAGGCCGCGCTGCACATAGCCAATCAGCGCCAGGAAGTGTTTGCGCAGCGGGTTAACCAGATTCTCCGGCAGCGTAAAACCAAGCACCTGCTCAACGCAACCGATCAGCAGCGTGACTCGCTCTTCAATCTGATCGCCATAGCGCGGAGGATGCGCCACGCTGTCGCGGCTGTAGAGACCATATTCAAATATCGAACTGAGCTTGTTTTTGAGGATTGCCAGCGTTTCGGCTGGCGGCACGTTGCTGTTACGCAGGTTGATATATTCGCGGGTCAGGAAGCTGTAGAAGAGATCGCTCTCTTCAATTTCGGCTCCGGTGGCCAGCGAATTTTTCAGCGCAGGCAGCGTGCGGGCATCGATGCTCAGGTGTTCTTTGCCTTCGAACAGTGCGCCAACCAGCAGACGCTGTTCAGGCGTAGCGTTAAACGAAATCTCCGCCAGACGTTTATCCAGCTGTAGCGTGTCGCTGTGCTCGGTCATCCCTGAGGCCCAGGCCTGGGCGCAGAGAAACTGAATGTCGCTCTTAAGCTGACCAATGTTGCCTTCCAGCGGCTTGTTCAACAGCCAGAGCAGCAAGGTACGGTCGATGCTTATCGTACGCTCGATTTTGCGGCTCTCACGCTGTAAGAAGCCAACGATCAGTTCAACCTGCTCTTCCACCGAACGCTGGCGGATGCCGGGGAGATCGATACATACCTGAATACGTCGCTGGAAAGTGCGCAGCAACGCCGAACTTACCGGTTCGGTGGTCGCACATATCAGACGAACCGAGATTGACCGCGCCACGGCGCTGGAACCCAGCGGCCGGTATTCGCCTTTGTCGAGAATAGAAAATAGCTTTTCCTGACCTTCATACGGCAAACGATGCACTTCGTCGAGCAGCAGATAGCCGCCGTCGGCTTGCTCGACCAGACCGGGTTTATTTTCATTTGCGCCGGTAAATGCCCCCTGTCGATGACCAAACAGGTGCGAAGAAAGCAACTCCGGGTTATGGGCGTATTCCGCGCAGTTAAAGTAAACCAGCGGCGGCAACGCTCCCACTGCGCGTTCGCAGGCGAAACGATGCATCAGTTCGGCAAAAAAGGTTTTGCCGACACCGGAGGAACCGGTCAGCAGAACGTGCAGCCCGTGGGGATACAGCACCGCCGCGCGGCCTTTTTCCACCGCGTCGCGCAGGCTGCGATCGTAACCAATCAGGCCAGAAAAGGGATCGTCTGTCGCCTGGTTTTCCTGAACAGGCAACAGGTCGGCAACGGTTTGCACTTCACGCTCGGACTCATCCAGTTTGCGCCCCAGCAGCGTTTCAATCGCCTGACGATGCAGAAAGAATACCGGGCGTCCTCGGCTTTTAATCGCCAGGCCGTCGTTCCAGAGCTGATTGAGATCTTTACTGACCGAGTTGCGCGCCAGTCCGAGGTTAAAGCCGATAGCTTCTGCTGTGAACGCCGTTTCCTGCGCCAGATGGGCAAGATTCAGTCCTCGCGTCAGCCGTTCCAGCTCCCCCAGTATTATCTCAATCCGTCTCATCTCTTTACCGCTTAAGAAATAAATGATTGTTCAGAACATACACTATTCTGCTGCGCAAGAAAGTGAGGCGCCGTCCAGAGCTTCCGGTCATCAAAACGTTTTCGACAAATAATGCCGCGCGGAGCCGGTTTCCGGAAAGTTATCGAGGGTCATTTGCAGCTGATAGCCGTTTTTCTGATAAAACGGCAGCGCCTGGAAACTCATGGTATCCACCAGCGCATGCAGGCATCCTCTCTCACGCGCTGTCTGTTCGGCAGCCTGCATCAATTTTGTGCCGTAACCGCCTTTGCGCAGCGAATCATGCATCCACAGGAAATCAATACACAGCCATTCGCCTTTGATTTTGCCAATCAGCCCGCCCAGAATTTCATTGCTTTCATCGCGCCAGTACACCGCCAGGTCGCCAAAATTGGTGGTTCTCAGGAACTGGCGGTTGTAGGCGCGCAATCCGGCAAGCAGGGCATTTTGATCGTCTTCGGTAATGGTATCTGTAATCTGTATTTGCATCCTATCCTCCTGAAAAAATACAACTTCTGGCTGATTATTTGTTTAGAAATTAACACAGGCTGATGAGTGAGACGCATGCCGTCTACACTTACTCTTGAGATGATGCGCATCGACAACAAGGATTATTATCATGAAACGAGCCGCTTTACCGCTTATTGCCATTCTTTTCACGCTGTCGGGTTTAGCGCAGGCCGATTCGGCTTACGGCTCTCTACAGTCCGTTCATGAAAAAAATACTGTATTGAAGGACTTACGCAAGATTTGTACCCCACAGGGATCACCCTCCGATGACGTGTGGGAAAAAACGATTATGTCTGATACACGTAATCAGCAGCATATCCGCGAGGCTATTCTGGCAATACAAAGAAATAACCAGAACAACTACTGGGAAGCACTTGGCAAAGTTGAATGCCCGGATTTATAAACATCTTGTTGTAAAATGAGCACTGTAACCGGTTTCTGTGTCGCAAAAAAACGTATTGTTGCCAGAACGTATAAATAGCAATGGAGCAATAACAATGCGATACCGTTTTCCAGAAAACTTCTGGTGGGGCAGTGCCTGCTCGGCACTGCAAACCGAAGGGGATAGCCTGAACGGCGGCAAAAGCCAGACCACGTGGGACGTGTGGTTCGACCGCCAGCCAGGTCGTTTCCATCAGGGGGTTGGTCCGGCGGACACCTCAACGTTTTATCAGCACTGGAAACAGGATATCGCACTGCTCAAACAGTTGAAGCACAACAGCTTCCGTACGTCGCTGAGCTGGTCACGCCTGATCCCGGACGGTACCGGCGATGTTAATCCGGAAGCCGTCGAATTCTATAACAACGTCATCGACGAGCTGCTGGCGCAAGGCATTACGCCATTTATCACCCTGTTCCACTTTGACATGCCAATGGTGATGCAGGAGAAAGGCGGCTGGGAAAACCGTGAGGTGGTTGAGGCGTTTGGCCGCTACGCGCAGACCTGTTTTAACTTATTCGGTAACCGGGTTAAGCACTGGTTCACCTTTAACGAGCCGATTGTCCCGGTGGAAGGCGGCTATCTGTATGACTTCCATTACCCTAACGTGGTGGATTTCAAACGCGCGGCCACCGTGGCGTATCACACTGTACTGGCGCATTCCACAGCGGTACGGGCGTATCGCGCCGGAAACTACGGCGGTGAGATCGGTGTGATCCTAAATCTGACGCCCTCTTATCCACGCTCTCAGCACCCGGCGGATGTGAAGGCCTCGCACCATGCGGATCTGCTGTTTAACCGCAGCTTCCTTGACCCGGTACTAAAAGGGGAATATCCGGCGGATCTGGTCGAATTGCTGAAAGAGTACGATCAGCTACCAACCTGTCAGCCAGGCGACAATCAGCTCATCGCCGAGGGGAAAATCGACCTGCTCGGTATCAATTATTATCAGCCGCGTCGCGTGAAATGTCGTGATACTGCGGTCAATCCAAATGCGCCGTTTATGCCGGAGTGGCTGTTTGATTATTACGAAATGCCGGGGCGTAAAATGAACCCTTACCGTGGCTGGGAAATTTATGAGCCTGGTATTTACGATATTATTACTAATCTTCGTGATAATTACGGCAACCCGCGCTGCTTTATTTCTGAAAACGGTATGGGTGTGGAAAATGAGCAGCGTTTCGTTGAGCATGACCAGATCAACGACAGCTACCGCATTGAATTTGTTTCTGAGCATCTTAAATGGCTACATAAAGGCATCAGCGAAGGTTGTAATTGTCTTGGCTACCATATGTGGACTTTTATTGATAACTGGTCCTGGCTCAACGGATATAAAAACCGCTACGGTTTTGTTCAGTTAGATTTAGAAACGCAAAAACGTACGGTGAAAAAGAGCGGCGAATGGTTTGCCCATACTGCCGAAAACAATGGTTTTAATTAAAAATAACCAGGATGCCGGATAGCGATCCGGCATACCGAGCTTTAGTTTATTACATACCCTTTATGCGAACTTTTGCTGCCACCAGAAGCGCCGTCAGCAGCATCAGACTGCCGGAAAGCATCAGGGGTGACAGCAATCCGAGAGTATCGAGCGCATAGCCTCCCACCGCAGCCCCACAGGTATTGGCAAGCTGGATCACGGCGACCTGCACCGATCCGGCTTTTTCTGCCTGATCGGCAAGCGAGCGCGTGATCCACGTCGACCAGCCGACCGGTACCAGCGCAAACAACAGTCCCCAGATAATCGCAATACCCGCCGCCACCACTTTGTCACTGCCCCACAGAATCAGGACCAGTGCACTGAGCGCCAGCACCAGTGGCGCACCGGCTAACGCCAGTTTGACCGAACGCTTCAAAATCATCGACGAAAGCGACGTACCAACAAAGCTGGCAATACCGAAGCTCAGCAGCACCAGCGTCAGGCCATCAACGTCAAAGCCCGCCAGATTCATATAGATCGGGCGAATATAGGTAAAGAAGGCGAACTGCCCGGCAAAGGACATGAAGATGGCAATCATCCCGGCCATCACCCCCGGTCGCTGCAACAGGCTGAACATGTTTTGTTTCTGATGCGAAGGCTCGCCAGGCAGCGAAGGCAACGCTCTCACCACCCAAATTGTGCACAGCACGCCCATCACCGCCGCCGCATTAAACACATTACGCCAGCCGATAATGCCGCCTAAAAAGCTCCCCAACGGCGCGGCAATCACCAGCGCGATTGAGACTGCGCCAAAAATAACCGACAGCGCTTTCGGTACCGTACGTGCGGGAACCAGACGCATGGTCAGCGACGCCGACATCGCCCAGAAACCGCCAAGTGCCAGACCGAGGCAGGCGCGGCCAACGAGCAGCAGCGAAAAAGAATTGGCAAAGGATACCAGCAGACAGGAAAGCGTCAGCAGCACCGAAAACAGGATCACCACATAACGACGATCGGTCGCCTGAATAATTTGCGTCACAAACAGGCTGGCGAACATGGCGACAAATGCCGTCACGGTCACCGATTGCCCCGCCACACCTTCAGAAATCCCCAGATCCTGCGCCATCGGCGTTAACAGGCTCACGGGCAGAAACTCAACGGTTATCAGGCAGGCAACGCAGAACGCCACGGCAAATACCGCCGACCAGTTAGGTCGGGAATTTGCCTCAGCGCGGGATTTTTGTTCAACAGCTTCACTCATTTTGTTACCTGCGTGGGGTTATTGTAGAAAAGTTACGCAGTGTAACATTAAATTTGTGACGTATTTAACGTTTCAGCAACTCTACCGTTTTGCATTGTCACTTGCGTAGAGGCTCGCACATTCCGAACGTGGCTGATTTTTCCCCTTTTTACAGCTAACTAAAAGCATAGTATATCACCAGGTGCTATATTTATGGTTACAGGATGTCAACCCGATGCGAGTGTTCAAAACCAAATGGTTTACCAGGGAAGCGAAATCTCATGCGATTAATGACGATGAATTATGTGAAGCAATAGCCGCCACTCTTCAGGGAAGAGCAGACAATCTCGGCGGAGGAGTTTATAAAAAGCGGCTTAATCAAAATCGCGATCGCGCCATCATCCTTGCTAAAGGCGGAGAGCATTGGTTTTATACGTTCTTGTACGCCAAGCAGAACATAGCAAATATTAACAGTAGCGAGTTAAGCGGCTTTCGTGAACTGGCGAAGCATTATGCAAGCCTCGGTGATATGAAAATAGCAGCACTGATTCAGAGTAAAGAACTGGTAGAGGTCTGTCATGACAGCAAAGAATAAATTCAAAAGCCCTGCCTTTGAAGCCATCCATAGCGCAGCTTCTGGATTATTTAGCGTTGGTGCAATTCCACAGGAAACGATGCGCGATTTTGACAAAGCCAGTCTTAGTCACGTGGAAGATCTTCAACCGACTGAGATTAAAGCATTGCGTGAAAAGCTAAATGTAAGCCAACCCGTTTTTGCCCGTTATCTGAACACCAGCGTATCGACAGTGCAAAAATGGGAGAGCGGAGCTAAACGACCTGGTGGGATGTCATTAAAACTACTCAGCATCGTGCAAAAACATGGCCTGGACGTTCTGATGTAATTAGCCACTGCCAGATAGCGACACGTTTTGTCGACCTGAGAACCGTAACGCCATCAGGCATGACTATCAATGCAACCAATGCACACCATCTTCGGGCTGGAAAAAGGCGTTATAGCGCATTTGAAACGCATTAAGCTCCTGCATATCCGGCTCCATTTCGCGCAAAAAACCGAGCGCCAGACGCACCTGCGCGTCGGTAATCGGCGCGGCCAGCCGAGCTTTTTGCAGCCAACGGTGCCACTGCAGCAGATTCGGCTCACTGCCGTCGACAATCACGATTTGCCAGATCAACAGCACCTGGGCCGCATTTTGCAGATGTGATTCATCAGGGCGGTGGAGGTACTGTAAAAAAGCCTCACCCTGTATTTTTCCCATCTGATCGATCATCGATTCTACTGGCACGACATCAATGTTCAGTCGCTCGCTCAGACGGCGAATTGCCCGCCGCGACCCGGACGTTAGCACCCGAAATCCCACCACAAAAACAACCACCAGGGTGGCCAACATTATCCAAATCATGCGCACATCCATTACCAGACAGGATGTCCATCATAGCGGCAAATTTATCGCTGTCGATGGATGAACGCCACGGCATAAAAAAGCCCGCCATTAAGGCGGGCAAAAGTTACCAATGCACACTTAACTTAAGCGACTTTCAGTTGTTGAATCTTTTTCTCGCGGCGAATTTTACGTTCTTCAAACACGGCCACGATGGCCATCAGACAGATACAACCGATGGCGGCGGTGTCCAGCGCGGCGAAGGTTCCTGCCCAGCCGGTGAGGCCGAAAATCGGCGTGCCGTCTGCAATCATCCCCAGACCAAGCTTGGCGAAGCTGTCACCAATCAGATAAGCAAAGGTACCTTTAATCCCATCGGCTGCGCCGATCGCTTTTTTCGGTACAAATCCGACTGCCGCAACGCCGATTAACAACTGCGGACCAAATACCAGGAAGCCCAGTGCAAACAGCGAAGCCAGATAAACGTACTGGTTGCTGGCGTGCTGATAAACGCCCAGGGTGGCGATAATCAACGCCAGCGCCACGCAGGCCACCAGCGCACGGCGACCATTCGCCAGGTCAGAGAGCCAACCCCACAGCAGCGTGCCGACCAGCGCGCCCACTTCAAACAGGGTAAAGCCCTGAATCGCCACTTCTTTGGAGAGCTTTAGCTCCTGGAAAGCGTAGACAGTGGACCACTGGTCAATACCGATACGCACCACGTACAGGAAGATGTTCGAGAAACATAACAGCCAGATCACTTTGTTTTTCAGCACGTACTCAACAAAGATCTGCCATTTCGTCATCTCGTTTTCTTCGGTCTCTTTGTCTTCTTCGCTGATCTCCTCACCGAACAACTCTTCAGCTTTACCAAGACCATAAGATTCCGGGGAGTCACTGCCGTAGCGCAGGCCGATAAAACCAACAATCAGCGCGATAATCGACGGGAAGATAAACATCCCGATGACGTGACCGTCGAACAGATAGTTAGCGCCAAACAGCGCCACGCCTGCCGCACCCGCACCGCCGAGGTTGTGGGAGATGTTCCACATACCGAGGTAAGAACCCCGCTTGCGACGCGGCGTCCATTTGGTGATGGTGGAATAGCTACACGAGCCGCCGGTACTCTGGAAGAAACCACTCAGCGCATAGAAGGCGATCATCAGAAACAGGCTGGTTGAACCCGCGCCCATGCTGGCGCTGAAGCCGAGCATACAGATGGCAGAGAGGATCAGCATAAACGGCAGGAACTGCTTGGTGTTTTTGCCGTCCGCGTAGTAGGAAACCAGCGTTTTTCCCACGCCGTAGGTGATGGAGAAGCCCAGGCCAATCATCCCCAATTGCGTCATGCTCAGCCCGTAGGTGGAGATCATGTCGTTCTGCGCGATGTTGAAGTTTTTGCGGATCAGGTACATGGTCAGGTAGCCGATAAAGACCACCAGATAGGACTGCATGAACGGTTTGAACCACATTTTGCGCCGCACATCGAGCGGCAGATCCAGGGTCGGCTTGCGCACCTGGTTGAGAAAGGCCAGCATTTGACACTCCCGAGCTAATTTTTATACCTGCGAATAGCAGGCATTGTAAAAATCAGCCGGGAGACGTGCCTGAGACAGCGTCCAGGTGAAACCGGGAAAATTTCTTAGTTTTGCCCCACTCAGGGCAAAAAGGTGAGGTGCATCACGCTTCGTTGAGATCGCGCGGAGCCTGGGCGTTTAAAAACGGCAGCAGCAGCAGCGCGGAAATCCCCGCTGCAATGGCGATCACCACAAAAAACCCGGTCCAGTGCCAGACCTCCATCACCTTCGCCAGGGGCCAGCCGGAGAGCGATGCCCCCAGATAGGCAAACAGCCCAACAAAACCGGTTGCTGCACCTGCTGCCTCTTTGTGCGAACACTCCGCTGCCGCCATGCCGATCAGCATCTGCGGGCCGAAGACGAAGAATCCGGTGGTGAAAAAGCACGCTGCCTGCATCACGTAGCTGGCGAACGGCATCAGCCACAGCGAACCAACGGAGAGCAAAATTCCGGCGGCAAAAATCAGGTTCATTGGACCGCGGTTGCCGTTAAACAGCTTGTCCGAGCCCCACCCCGCCACCAGCGCACCGACAAATCCACCCAGTTCGAACATGGTCACGGCGGTATTGGCAGTCACCAGATCCACACCGAGCGTCTCAGACATGTACAGATTGCCCCAGTCATTAATCGCTGCACGGACCACGTACACCAGCACATAACACAGTGACAGCAGCCAGATATAAGGATTCAGCAGCACATAGCGGGTGAGGATCTCTTTGCGGCTCAGCCCTGCACCTTCCTGCTGCTGAGCAATTTCCAGCTCATCATGTCGCCAGTCGCCAATCGGCGGCAGACCAATCGCCTGCGGTCTGTCGCGCAGCCGCCAGCAGAGGAAAACCCCCACCACAATAGCCAGCAGCCCAGCGATCATCATCCCGGCACGCCAGCCGTAGTGCAGCGCTGTCGCCGCCATCACGATAGGGATCAGCGCCCCGCCGACGTTGTGCGCGGTATTCCACAGCGCCCACCAGCCGCCGCGCTCGGTACGCGAATACCACGCGGTCAATAAACGCGCGCAGACCGGCGACCCCCAGCCCTGGAAAAAGGCGTTCAGCGCCCACAGCACCGCAAAGGCCCACAGTGAGGTAGAGAATCCAAACAGAATGTTCACCACGCCGGTGGCGATCAGCCCGATTCCCATAAAATAGCGGGCGTTGGAGCGGTCGCTGACGATACCGGAAACAAACTTCGACAGGCCGTAGGTGATGTAAAACAGCGTCGCCAGTAGCCCAATATCGCTGCGGGTCAATACGGCGCTGGCGAGAATTTCCGGTACTGCGGCGTTGAAACTTTTGCGGGTGAAGTAAAACAGCGCGTAACCAAGCCAGATGGTCAGCAGGATATGCCGCCGCCAATAGCGATAGCGGGCATCCACTTCCTGCTTGTCGGTGATGAGCGGCGCATTGGCCGGGGCTTTTAAAAACGCAAACATGGCCGCTCCTTACACATAACGTTGAGGCAGTGACACGCTGACCCGCGTGCCGTGCGTACAGGAAATCGACAGCGATCCTCCGAGGGCGCTAATCCGTTCACGCATCCCGGTGAGGCCAAATCCATGCTGATTCGACCCTGGCGGCAGGCCGCTGCCGTCGTCCTCAATCACCAGCATCAGTCGTTCATCCTGTTGCCAGCCCTGAAGCGTCACCGCGCTGGCGTTAGCGTGCTTGACGATGTTGTTCAGTCCTTCCTGACAGACGCGAAACAGCGTCACTCGCTGGCTTTCGCTGAGTGCAGATTCGTCAATTCGCCAGTCAAGATGGCTGACGATGCCGCGGCTTTCCAGCTCCATTTCGCGCATCAATGAGCGGATGGCCTGTTCCAGCGTGAGATCGTCCAACTGGCGTGGTCGCAGGCGGCCTAACAGGCGACGCACCGAATCGTACACGCCGAGAGAAAGTTGTTCGATGTGTGCCCCGCTACGCTTCACCCCTGCGTTTTCCGGCGCCAGGCGCTGGACAATACCCGCCTGGGTACGAATGGCGGTGATGGTTTGGCCGATATCATCATGCAGTTCGCGCGCCACGTCCCGACGCACGCTCTCTTCGGTCTCCAGCAGGCGTTCAGCCAGACGATGGTTGCGCGCTAATTCGTTTTGCAGCGACTGGTTAAGCTCACGCAGACGCTGAATGCCCGCGCCGAGCAGCAGCCCGGTCAGGCTTTGCACCAGCAGCGAGAGCAACAGGTCGACGGGATGATCGTGCCAGGTCTGGCTGGCAATCAGCGCGATGGCGTTCATCAGCGTCGCAATCAGCGCCCCCTGCCAGCCGTAGTGCCAGGCCAGCGCAATGATCGGCAACGCGAGGCAAAACGGTGTGAAGCGCGAAAGCTCGGCGGGTAAACCGAGCTGTAGCCACAGGCTGACGCTAAACAGCAGCAGGTACCAGACCAGATGCCGCCCACGCCAGTTCACTGGCTGCGACACCACCGCAGGGCCCAGCGGCAGCCAGGTGGTGCTGGTCAGATAGTGCCAGAACACCAGACAGATCGGCGCCAGCGTTAATCCGCCGGTGAGCGTCAGCAGCAGCGCGTTCCATGCCTCTTCACCCTGCCCAAGCCAGGGCAGCGATTGCAGCAATGCCGCCGCCGTAAGCGCCGCGCCCTGCAACAGCAGCGTACGCCAGTCACGCTGATGGCGGTATCGCGATATCAGCATCACCGGGAGTAACGTGAGGAAGCTGCCGATCATCAAAAGTGGCAAATGGGCCAGCACCACTTCCTGTGCCAACCAGAAAAGAAGCAGCCATTCCGCGCCCAACAACACCGGCCAGTAGCCACGTGGACATTGCAGCATCAGCCCCAGACGCAGGCCAAACGGAAACAGCAGTACTGCCAGCTCCGGGCGCTCAACCAGATGCAGGCTGATGCTCCACAGGCAAAACCACGCGGCAGAGAAGATAAAGAAGCAGGCAACAACGGTGATTAACCGGGAACAGAGCGTGTTCATTGCCAGCCGTCAAACATCCGGCGGGCCAGTTCGACGTCGTTGCTGACGCCCAGCTTTTCCATCAGGTTGGCGCGATGCACGTGCACCGTTTTCGGCGACAGGCCCAGTTCAGCAGCAATCTCTTTGACCGCCATACCTTGTGCCAGTTTTTCCGCCACCTGACGTTCGCGTTTGGTGAGCGGATCCTGGCGACCAGCCGCCAGTTTGACGGCGATGTCCGGCGTCAGGTAACAGCCGCCGGTCGCAACGGTATGCACCGCTGCGATCAGCTCATCCGGGCTACAGCGTTTAGAAAGGAAACCACGCGCGCCCGCGTTGAGCGCCTGCTCCACCAGCGCCGGGCTGTCGTGGACGGAGAGCATGATAATCGCCATTCCTTTTGGCAACTGGCTTAACAGTTCAAGACCGGAGATATCTGGCATCGAGATATCACAGATACAGACCTGCACGCCGCGCCCCGGTAATCCCGCCAGCGCCTCACTGCCTGAGCCAAACTCAGCCACCACCTGCAAATCAGGTTCCAGCCCCAGCAGTTGGGCAAAGCCGGAGCGGACGATAAGGTGGTCGTCAATAAGGGCAACGGTAATCATGGATTCATCCTGGCGCTAAGACATGCCTGATGGCGCTGCGCTTATCAGGCCTACGGGCGGGTGCCGTTGTAGGCCGGATAAGGCATTAATACCGCCATCCAGCAAAAGCGCTTACCTTAACGATAAGCGCGTTGCTGTTCAAGCCTTGAGCGATCATGCTATGCCCGTTGTGACGGTAAATGTGCGGGTGTGTTTCGGTTCTATCTGAATCAACGTCCCGTTTCGCTCCGCTGCCAGGAAGCCTTCAGGGCGACAAGTCGCGGGTAGGGCGAAGGCTGCCACCTGCTGATCGCCGTTATAGAGGATCCAACGGGTGACATAATTCAGCTCCGCGCTGGAGAAACGCGTCACGAACGTGGTGCCATCAGGTGCGATCATGCTAAATTCAGGCTTATCTGTGTATCTATCCAGTTGGTCAGCGAAGAAAACGATTTCCGGATCGTAAAAATCGGGTTCATTAAGGCGCATCAGCGAAGTCTCACCCTGAATAATCCGCTGATTAAACGCCAGCCACTGCTCGGTAGGCTTAACATGTGCGGGTACCGATTCACGCAGCGTTATGGCTTCATCCGGGATATTCTGGCTGAAGGTCGCTTCCGGGACGTAGGCATAGTTCATATGGCACATGTACTGCAAAGGCATTGCCACTGAAGCGAGGTTAGTGACCGACATCTGAATATCAAACAGCGCGCTCGCCTTGCGCATGACCACCGCAGGATACGCCTGATAATGATGACCGAACCCCATCACATACTCGTAGCGTCCGCTCACGCGCAAATTCTCGCCTTCCAGCTCCAGCCAGGCCTCATCCATCGCAGCACAGGCCATTTCACCATGCAGCGGGTGAGAATCTTCCGGCGACGGGCAGCCATTAGCCAATAGCCCCGAGTGGAAAGCAAAGCAGCCGTAGGTCGCGACCACTTCTGCAGCCGGTTTTGGCTGACTGAACATGTTGCGCATGGTCAGATCATGCCCGTCAAACTGCGCATCCCAGATCATCTGCCCCATCCAGGGCAGAATAACCAGATGTCCACGACTGTTTTCTATCTTCAGCCCTTCCACACCGCTGGCATAACGAAACGCGGTAACCATGAAATCGCTATTTTTCAGTAAGATTCGCGGATGCTCTGCAAAGAGTTCCCGCCACAGCGTGATACGTGTTGTCATGATCGTTCTCCTCAGGAAACCGTCGCTTCAGCCAGATTGTTGCGTACTTTGCTTTCACGCCAGAAGTAGATACCGACGTACACGAAGCACAGCATGGAGACCAGGAACGAAAGTTGCAGCGAGTGGAACATATCAGCCACATAGCCCTGAATTGCCGGAACTACCGCAGCACCGACAATCGCCATGACAATGACAGCTCCCGCCATTTCAGTATGCTCGTTATCCACAGTATCCAGCGTACCGGCGTAGATTGTCGCCCAGCAGGGTCCAAACAGGACGCTCACCAGCACGGCGACGTACACGGCACTGAAGCTTGGCGCCAGCGCAACATAGACGAGGAACAGCGCGCCAATAATGGAGTATAGGATCAGCACTTTTTCCGGATTGAAGCGCGTCATCAATATGTTGGCGATAAACTTGCCGATAAAGAAGCAGGCAAAGCTATAGACCATGAAGGTTGAGGCGTCACGCTCGTTAATATCACCTAATTCCAGCGCCAGACGGATGGTGAATGACCATACCGCGACCTGCATCCCCACGTACAGGAACTGCGCCACAATTCCACGACGGAAACGGGCATTGCTGGCCAGATAACGCAGCGTGTCCATCGCTGACGGACGCTTATGACTCGCCGTTTGCGCGACTTTGCAGGTCGGGAAGCGGGTCAGCAGGAACAACACCATCACCACAACCAGTACCATAATCATGTACTTGTAAGGCTCAAGGGTATTTTCCAGCATCAACACTTTAAAGTTGTGGATCTGTTCCGCGTTCATCCCAGCCATCTGTTTTTCCAGACTCTCGCCTTCAGAGAAGACCAGATATTTGCCCAGCAGAATACCGGCAGCTGCGCCAATGGGGTAAAAGGTCTGGCTGATGTTCAGGCGTAAAGTGGCATACGCTTTTGGGCCAATCATGGAGCTGTAGGTATTAGCTGCCGTTTCCAGGAAGCTCAGGCCAATCGCAATCGCAAAAATTGCCGCGAGGAACATGGTGTAAGTGGCCATGTGCGATGCCGGGAAAAAGAGCGTACAGCCAACAATATAAAGCGTCAGTCCCATTAAGATGGCGATTTTATAGCTGGTCTTTTTAATCACCAATGATGCTGGAATCGCAATTAAAAAATAACCGCCATAAAAGGCACTCTGCACTAATGCCGAAGCAAAGTTGCTGAGTGAAAATACGCTTTTGAATTGCGTAATCAGAATATCATTTAATGCGGCTGCGCATCCCCATAATGGGAATAAACAGGATAACAAAATAAACTGGAACAGAGGCGTCTTATTCAGATAGCCGTCGGGCATCTGAATGATGTTTTTATCGTTCATAGTGCTACCTTTTACAATGCAGGAGTATTATTCGTTTAAGGTAAGAAACTCATTAAATTGTTCGATGCTTGGATAAGATGATTGAGTGCCTTTCCCGGTAACGCTAAATGCAGCGAAGAGAACGGCTTTTTTCATGGCGGCTTCGACATCACCGCTTTGAACGTAATAATGGGCAAAACAACCGATGAAAGCGTCGCCTGCGCCACTGGTATCGACAGCGTTCACTTTAAACGCCGGAACATGGACTTCCTGGTCACGCGTCATCCACAACGCACCTTTCTCACCCATGGTGACGATAATATTGTTCAGACCTTTATCAACCAGAGAACGTGCCGCTGCGCGAATATGGTCATAAGTATCCACTGGCATACCGGTTAATATTTCCAGCTCGGTTTCGTTCGGCACAAAAAAATCACATTTACAGGCATAAGACATATCTAATTCCCGTAATGCAGGGGCGGGATTTAGTAACACTTCAATACCGTGTTTTTTGCCAAATTCAATCGCGTGATAAACGGTTTCCAGCTGCACTTCCAGTTGCAGGACAATAAGCTGACATTTTTTCAGATCTTCCGCCGCACGATCGATATCTTCCGGGGAGAGAAATTTGTTCGCTCCTTTAATAATCAGAATACTGTTGCTGGAGTTCGCATTAACAAAGATCGGTGCGACACCGCTGCTGGTGCAGGGTACCTTTTCGACATAGGTGGTATTAATCCCCCAGGATTCGAGATTGCGAATAGTGTTATCCGCAAAAATATCATCACCGACTTTTGTCAGCATCAGTACTTTGGAATTGAGCTTAGCAGCCGCAACGGCCTGATTTGCGCCTTTGCCCCCGCAGCCAATTTTGAACGCCGGCGCTTCCAGCGTTTCCCCTTCTTTGGGCATCTGGTTGATGTAGGTGATGAGATCCACCATGTTGGAGCCAATAACCGCGATATCCATTTTACTACCTCTCAGAAACAATCACACTACAATGATATTAAAATAACATTATCATGTTACTTTCGTATCATTTGTGACTAGGATCGCGATTGGAAGATCATTTTATTGTTTATTTATTACGCTAAATGTTGCGCCCCCATCACACTACAAATAATGAAGTTGCTTACAATTGACTGAAAGTTAATGGATATAATCAATAAAACGTGAAAAAACACGCTTTTATTTCCGAATAGTCAGACGTATAGTAATGCGGCAATGCCATGTTCTCAGAAACACAAAAATGTTACTGAAGGAACATGGGAACATGATTCGTGGAGAAGCACATGGAAACTAAGCAAAAAGAACGTATTCGACGTCTGATGGAATTGTTGAAGAAGACCGACCGAATCCATCTGAAAGAGGCGGCACGAATGCTGGAAGTTTCCGTGATGACTATTCGTCGGGATCTCAGTCAGGATGACGAGCCGTTACCGCTTACGCTGCTCGGTGGTTACATTGTGATGGTGAACAAGCCCGCCGCCATCGTTAATGCCCCAGTGCCTGCGCAAAAACAGTATCACCGCGACGATTTACCGGTTGCCATTCTGGCCGCGGGACTGGTAAGTGAAAATGATCTGGTCTTTTTTGATAATGGTGCGGAAATGCCGTTGGTGGTCAGCATGATCCCGGATGATATTTCCTTTACCGGAATTTGCTACTCGCACCGGGTATTCGTGGCGCTAAATGAAAAACCCAACGCCACGGTGATTCTTTGCGGAGGCACCTATCGGGCGAAAAGTGACGCCTTTTACGATACCAGCACCCCCTCTCCGCTGGATGCGCTCAACCCACGAAAAGTATTCATCTCCGCCAGCGGCGTCCATGAGCATTTCGGCGTTAGCTGGTTCAATCCGGACGATCTAGCCACAAAACGCAAAGCAATGGAACGCGGATTACGCAAAATTCTGCTGACGCGCCACGCCCTGTTCGATGAGGTCGCCCCCGCCAGCATTGGTCCACTCTCCACCTTTGACGTACTGATAAGCGACCGTCCGTTACCGGCAGATTACGCAACCCACTGCCGGAACGGCTCTGTCAAAGTGATCACCCCGGATTCAGACGGCGACTAACTCACTCAAAGAACACGGTGATTTTGTTAAACATCGACGGATCGGACTGATTGCGGGCCACTTTCACCACATCTTCAAGCTTGTCGATCTGGCTTATCATCTGCTCAAGACGTTGATCGTCGTTGACCAGTAGCCAGATGCGGCTCTTATCGCTGTCCTGAATCGGTAGACAGAGGATGCCTTCTACGTTGAACGCACGACGGGCGAACAGGCCGCAAACGTGAGTCATTACGCCCGGATGGTTACGTACGGTGAGTTCCAGGATTACGTTGTCATGAGTCTGCTGTTGCATGGCTTATTCCCCCACCATTTCTGTGTTTGCCGCACCCGGCGGCACCATCGGGTACACTTTTTCTTCGGCATCGATGCGCACGTGGATCAGCGCAGGTCCAGGGCGATTAATAATCTCCTGCAACGCTGCCTGTGGGTCCGCTTCGTTATTCAGATCGCAGGTTTCGAGACCAAACCCGGCAGCTATCTGCATAAAGTTAATCATCCCCGGATAGGTCGCGGCAAAAACACCCTGCTTATAGAACAGACTCTGCTGTTGATATACAAGACCTAACGCTTCGTTATTCATCAGAATGATTTTAATATCCAGCTGATTTTCGCTGGCGGTGGCCATTTCCTGAATATTCATCATCAGGCTGCCATCGCCGGAGAAGCACAGCACTTTTTTGTCTGGGTTAGCCAGGGCCGCACCAATCGCCGCAGGCAGGCCAAAGCCCATGGTGCCCAGGCCGCCGGAGGTCAGCCACTGGCGTGGACGATTCAGCGGGTAAGCCTGTGCCGCCCACATCTGATGCTGGCCTACGTCGGTGGTGATAATGGCGCTGTCGTCTACGCAGGCAGCCACGGCGTTGATCAATCCATAGTGGCTGAGCGGATTTTTTTCCTGGGGGATCGTGCACGGAAATTCTTGCTGCAGGTCAGACACCAGTTGATGCCACTCTTCACGCGGCTGCGCTTCAATCTGCGGGAGCAATTGTGCCAGAACCTCATCGACATCTGCCTGGATCGCCACATGCGGCTGTTTGATTTTACCCAGCTCCGCGCGGTCAATATCCACGTGGATGATTTTGGCATTCGGGCAGAACTGTTCGGTTTTACCAATCGCCCGGTCATCAAAACGTGCGCCCAGAACAATCAGTAAATCCGCTTCTTGCAGAATAAAGTTGGTGCTGCGTGCGCCATGCATGCCCAGCATGCCTAACGACAGCGGATGCGCTTTTGGCAGCATACCGAGCGCCATCAAGGTCATGGTGGTAGGCAGTTTTGCTTTTTCGGCCAGCTCACGAACACGTTCCGGCGCGTTAATTACGCCGCCGCCGAGGTACAGCACCGGGCGTTTGGCGGCGTTAATCATAGCTGCAGCATCGCGAATGCTGTCCTGGCTGAACGCTGGTGCCGCCATTTTCTGCGCGGGCTCCGGCATCTCTTCAATGTCAAAAACAGCGGTTTGAATATCCTTAGGAATGTCTATCCACACCGGGCCTGGACGTCCGGACTGCGCAATGCGGAACGCATCGCTCATGACCTGCGGTAATTCACTGATATGGCGGACCAGATAGTTATGCTTAGTGATGGGGATAGAGATGCCGTAGGTGTCGACTTCCTGGAAAGCGTCGGTGCCGATCATTGAGGCCGGAACCTGCCCGGTGATACACACCAGCGGGATGGAATCCAGACGCGCATCGGCAATGGCGGTTACCAGGTTGGTTGCGCCCGGTCCGCTACAGGCCATACAGACAGCGGGTTTGCCATCGGTTCTCGCCATTCCCTGCGCGATAAACCCCGCGCCCTGCTCGTGGCGCGCCAGGATATGACGGATTTGCGTGCTTTGGCTTAAAGCGTCATAGACGGGAAGAATCGAGCCACCTGGAATACCGGTGACGACCTGAATCCCCTGACGTTCCAGGAAATGAACGATGAATTCTGCGCCCGTAAAACGCGTACGCTTGGATGTTATGCCCGAAATTGCCATGCTCCAGTCCTTTTATTCTGGGCCTTTGCTCCGGGCAGGTCTCTGAAACGAAAAACCCCGCCCGGTTTGCGCCGGCGGGGTTTTGGAATCGTGTGTTGATTCGGACCCTACGGCGCATTGCCGACGACCACCACCACACGCACGACGAACGCTGCGCGAGATGGCGCAGTTTTTAGTAGGGTCGCAGTCAGCATGGAAGGGTTCATTAGGGACCTGTCTGTTTGTTGATTAACTGGATTTATACAAACACAGGTTTTTCAGCGTGACAATGGAAAAATTTTCATCTGCACAAAAATGCTTCAACGATCACATTTCATTGTATGTCGTGCAAAAACAAAAAACCCCGCCGGAGCGAGGTTTTTTCAGCGTTGTGCGGTTGGTAGCCGCCGAACACACTGTGTTATGTCAACGAAAAAAGTATACGCGTTCTACGAAGAACACGCAATTTCGGCACGAATTTTGATGTTTTTGAGTATGGAACATGAATAGCGTAACGTCCATAAAATACTGTTAATTTATACAGTATTTATCTATAATGTCTCGGTACGCAATGTGTTATGCGGGGGCCGCATCGTAAACCGGCGCATCAAAGTCCTGGCTGAAACGGGTGGTGCCGTCAGCGCCTTAACCCCCGCGTGAGCACACTGTGTTATGTCAACAAAGGTGCTGGCAACAGGCAGCGGCGAGGTACGTCAGCACCGTGCTCCTTGTACCAAAAGGAGAGCGTATGAGCCTCGTGGATATCGCTATTCTTATCCTCAAACTCATTGTTGCAGCACTGCAACTCCTTGATGCCGTTCTGAAATACATTAAGTAATTCAGATTCAAGTCGCACCTAAGGGGGGCGGATAACACTCCGCTCCCCTTTCACCTTCTCCCTGGTGCTTGTATCGCGTCAATATGTTACGTTTTTATGACATCCTCAGGGAAGAATTACGCCATGACGCTTTCTGTTTTCTGCATTTTGCTGTTCGCCGCACTGCTGCATGCCAGCTGGAATGCCATCGTAAAAGCGGGAAACGACAAGCTGTACTCGGCGATCAGCGTCAGCGGAACCGCTGCGATTATGGCGCTGATTTGTTTACCCTTTGCGCCGCAACCCTCTGCCGCCAGCCTGCCGTTTTTAGCTGTCTCAACCGCATTACAGGTGGTCTATACCGTCCTGGTCGCTAAAACCTATCAGGTTTCGGATATGAGCCAGACCTATCCTCTGATGCGCGGCACAGCGCCACTGCTGGTCGCGATTATCAGCGTCCTGTTTCTTGGTGATAGCCTCTCGCTACTCGCCTGGGTGGGGATTGCCACCATCTGTCTGGCTATTCTCGGGATGGCATTTAACGGACGCAGCGGTTCGCAACGCGGGATTATCCTGGCGCTCATTAACGCCTGCTTTATCGCCGGTTATACGCTGGTTGATGGCACCGGCGTACGTTTATCAGAAACCGCGCTGGGTTATACGCTGTGGACCTTCTTTCTGAACGGCTCCTGCCTGCTGGGCTGGGCGATGATCGCCAGACGCCGGGAAGCGTCGCGCTATCTGGTACAGCAGTGGAAGAAAGGTATTCTTGGTGGCATTGGCACAATGGGTTCTTACGGCCTGGCGCTGTGGGCCATGACCCAGGCTCCGTTGGCTGTAGTCGCGGCGCTGCGTGAAACCTCTATCCTGTTTGGCGCGCTGCTCGCGTGGCTGCTACTGAAAGAGAAGGTTGCCGGAATACGTCTTGTCGCGGCTGCAGGTATTGCCGTAGGCGCAGTTTTACTACGCTTATCATGATCGCGTTGTAAACCCGATGCAATCCGGCAACATTTGTTGCCGCTTTTTGTTTACATTTCCTGCCGTCTATCACATAAACATTCCAGCCCACTATCTGGCCTTCTTTTTCTGTTGTGGTAGATTCCACGCGCATTTACGGGAAAGTGCAGCACCTTATTCTTCTTTTTTCTCTTTTTTAAAAGTAATCAGCGAAATGAAAAGGCATAGAAGCGTCAATTTGTTGTTGATGTTGGTATTACTGGTGGCGGTAGGTCAGATGGCGCAAACCATTTATATCCCCGCGATTGCTGATATGGCGCGTGAACTGAACGTTCGCGAAGGGGCGGTGCAAAGCGTAATGGCCGCCTATCTGTTGACCTATGGTCTATCACAACTGGTTTATGGTCCCCTTTCAGACCGCGTTGGCCGCCGCCCGGTTATCCTCGCCGGGATGTCTATTTTTATGCTGGCCACGCTGGTCGCGATTACCACGCATAGCCTGACGGTACTGATTATCGCCAGTGCCATCCAGGGGATGGGAACGGGCGTCGGCGGTGTGATGGCGCGAACGTTACCGCGCGATCTGTACGAAGGCACGCAACTGCGCCACGCCAATAGTCTGTTAAACATGGGGATTCTGGTCAGTCCGCTGTTAGCTCCGCTGATTGGCGGTGTGCTGGATACAGTGTGGAACTGGCGTGCCTGCTATATTTTTCTGTTGATTCTGTGTGCGGGCGTGACGTTTAGCATGGCACGCTGGATGCCGGAAACGCGCCCTGCAGGTGCGCCGCGTCCACGGCTGATCGCCAGCTACAAAACCCTGTTTGGTAATAGCGCTTTCACCTGTTACGTGCTGATGTTGATCGGTGGTCTGGCGGGCGTTGCGGTCTTTGAGGCCTGCTCCGGAGTATTATTGGGCGCACGTCTCGGTCTAAGCAGCATGGTGGTCAGTATCCTGTTTATCCTGCCCATCCCGGCGGCGTTTTTCGGCGCATGGTTCGCCGGTCGCCCGAATAAACGTTTCTCGACGCTAATGTGGCAGTCGGTGACCTGCTGTCTGGTAGCGGGTTTAATGATGTGGATCCCAGGGCTGTTTGACGTGATGAACGTCTGGACGCTGCTGGTTCCTGCCGCACTATTTTTCTTCGGCGCCGGAATGTTGTTTCCGCTGGCAACCAGCGGTGCAATGGAGCCTTTCCCGTTCCTGGCAGGCACTGCTGGCGCGCTGGTTGGGGGATTACAGAACATTGGTTCCGGCGTGCTGGCGTGGTTCTCTGCCATGCTGCCGCAGACCGGGCAAGCCAGTCTGGGCCTGCTGATGACCCTTATGGGGCTGTTGATTTTTGTTTGCTGGCTTCCGCTAGCATCACGCGTGTCGCATCAGGGACAAGCGGTTTAAGCGTATGATGGCCCGGCTTATCGCCGGGCTTTTCGCATTCTGGCGCGATAATCGTCGTCAGTAACGGCTCCAGCGCCGGACGCCAGGCCCCCTCCTCACCATCATAGAACTGCGTATCCGCATTGATAGCATAGGGAATTTTCGCTTTTTTCAGCTCGCACGCCATAAAGCGGGCAAACGCCATTTGCGAGGCAGAAGGCGCGTTTTTGACGGTTTCTCCCGGCGACCAGCCCCCTACCCAACTGACATGCCCGGTTTTCTGCTGCCAATGAATGGCGGTATTTATACGGGCGCGAATGGCGGCCTTTTCTGCCGCAGTCCCTGAGGTCCACGGATATTTGCCGTTATTTTTCAGCGGTCCCCACGGAAAAATATGCCATTGGGCCAGCACCGTATTCTGACTTTGCGGCGGCAGCTTTAGGTTGGCCAAATCTTCCGGAGCGGCATGCAGTTTCGGCGCGATAAAAATCATTCGCTGTGGATCGATGGCATGGATGATTCGAATGGCTTTGTCATACACGCGATTGAGCGACGACTGATTATGGTTGAGCTTATCAGAGGGGTCGTAGATCAGGTCGAACCCCAGCAACGGCGAGCGTTGACCAAAGTAATGCGCCACCGCCACCCACCAGTTAACCACCTCTTTTTCGTTCCCGGCGCTGGGGTCTTTTTTATATTCGTCTGCCTGATAGGCAATGATCGGGATCACGCCATACTGCTCGCAGGCTTCCACCAGCTTGCGCAGATGAATCAGCCGCGCCTCCGTAGGCTCTCCCGCTACGCGAATGCGTACGTGGGCCAACCCTTTCGCCTTGTAGTCCCGCACTACCAGCGGATCGAATTCACGGATACCCCGATCGGTGCGCGCCCAATCTACGTCCATCCCAACGCCAAGCTGCTGCGCATACTGCGCCGCCGTCAGCGCAGGTTGCGCGGCACATACGGTGGCGCTGGCCAACAGTAAAAGGGAAACAATCGGCTTTAACACGGTCGTCCTTACGCAAATCATCAGGAGTGATATCACGTATTTAGCACGCTTTTTCACTTTCCGTGTAGAGAGAAAGCGTAAAAAATATTCGCGGTCCGCTTATTTTACCTGTTCCTGAAGCCAGCTAATAAACGCCTCGATTTTCGGCCACTGCCTGCCGGGCAGCGTGGTGATGTAGTAATGCTGATGGCATTTCAGCGCCATATCGCCAAAAGGCGCGACCAGTTCTCCGCTGTCGAGACGTTTTTGCACCAGCCGCTTTCGGCCCATCGCCACGCCGATATGGTTCATGGCGGCAATTACCGCTAAATCAGAACGATCGAAACCAATCCCCGATGATGTCGGCAAATTCGCCGAAAAATGCTGCGCCCAGCTGTGCCATTCATCGGTTCCTGAGTCGTTACTCCATGCCTGTCTGTCGTGCAGCAAGGTGCAGTGCGGCAAATTCACTAACGAACCGGTAAGGTCATGGCGGCGAGCGTAGTCCGGGCTGCATACCGGCAGGATCTCTTCATCCATCAGGAAGTGGTGCGTAAGCTGCGCGGAGGGCGCATCGTCAAAATAGATAGCCAGATCGACCCCGGCACGCTGCAGATTGACGTTGTCGTTTCCGGTCAGGATGGTCAGTGAAATTGACGGGTAGCGACGGGTAAAGTCACCGAGCGCCGGAACCAGCCAGCACTGGGCGATAGAAGGTCGAGAGTAGACGGTGAGCGTCCCGGACAGCTCCTGGTTTTTAATATCGAGGATTTCCTGATTCAGCGTATCCAGCGACGATTTCAGCGCCCAGAATACCCGCTTACCCTCGTGGGTGAGTTCCACTTTACGGTGCGAACGGACAAACAGCTGAATGCCCAGTTCATCTTCCAGTTGATTAATGCGATGGCTGACGGCGCTGGGGCTTAACGACAGCTCATCTGCCGCCAGCGCAAACGACTGATGCCGGGCCGCCACTTCAAAAGTATACAGCTTTGACAGCTGCCAGCCATTGAGCAGCCGGTTTCTGACCTCGCGTAGGGGATCCAAACTCACCTCCTGTCCTCCTGATTCATTCGCCGGAGTGTAAAAAACTTCGCTGCAAAAATCAGCATAAAGATGAATCAAGGTGAACCATATCGCATAAACATAGCGTAATTAGACATAAATCACTCACTTGATGCAATCTAGCTCATGTGAAAGGAGATTTATATCGTTTGTCAGACGGTGCCTTATTTTTGTCCAATAACCTTATATTAATCACAGGGCAAGGTGAGCTATGCACTCTCAAATCTGGGTTGTGAGCACGCTGCTGATAAGCATCGTGTTAATCGTTTTGACCATCGTGAAGTTCAAATTCCACCCGTTTCTGGCGCTGCTGTTAGCCAGTTTCTTCGTGGGTACGATGATGGGGATGGGGCCGCTGGATATGGTCAATGCCATTGAGAGCGGCATCGGCGGTACGCTGGGCTTCCTCGCGGCGGTTATTGGCCTTGGGACCATTCTGGGCAAAATGATGGAAGTGTCCGGCGCGGCCGAACGCATCGGTCTGACGCTGCAGCGCTGCCGCTGGCTTTCCGCCGACGTCATTATGGTGCTGGTCGGGCTGATTTGCGGGATCACGCTGTTCGTTGAGGTCGGCGTGGTGCTGTTGATTCCACTGGCCTTTTCGATTGCTAAAAAAACCAATACCTCATTACTGAAGCTGGCGATTCCGCTGTGTACGGCGCTGATGGCGGTACACTGCGTCGTACCTCCGCATCCGGCCGCCCTGTTCGTGGCGAATAAGCTGGGCGCAGACATTGGCACCGTGATTGTCTACGGCTTACTGGTGGGTTTAATGGCCTCGCTTGTCGGCGGGCCGCTGTACCTGAAATTCCTCGGTAACCGTCTGCCATTTAAACCGGTACCGGCTGAGTTTTCCGACCTGAAAGTGCGCGACGAAAGTACGCTGCCATCGCTGGGTGCGACGCTGTTTACTGTACTTCTGCCGATTGGCCTGATGCTGGTCAAAACCGTCGCTGAGCTGAACATGGCGAAAGGCAGTACGCTGTATACGCTGTTGGAGTTTATTGGTAACCCGATCACCGCGATGTTTATCGCCGTTTTCGTAGCCTATTACATTCTCGGTCTGCGTCAGCACATCGGTATGGGTGCGCTGCTGACCCACACCGAAAACGGTTTTGGCTCGATTGCTAACATTTTGCTGATTATCGGCGCAGGCGGCGCATTCAACGCTATTCTCAAGAGCAGCGGGCTGGCGGATACTCTGGCGCTGATCCTCTCAAACATGCATATGCACCCGATTCTACTGGCGTGGCTGGTCGCTCTTATTCTGCATGCGGCGGTAGGCTCTGCCACGGTGGCGATGATGGGCGCAACGGCAATCGTGGCACCGATGCTGCCACTCTACCCTAACGTAAGCCCGGAGATCATCGCCATTGCCATCGGTTCCGGCGCTATTGGCTGCACGATCGTCACCGATTCCCTGTTCTGGCTGGTGAAGCAGTATTGCGGCGCCACCCTGAATGAAACGTTCAAATACTATACGACCGCGACATTTATCGCGTCCGTTATTGCACTGGCTTGCACATTCCTGCTTTCCTTTATTATCTAAGCGCGAAGAGACTGACTATGGAAAACATTCAAACACTTATCGCCCAGCATCCTTTAGTGGAAGATCTGGTGGCTCTGAAAGAGACAACCTGGTTTAACCCTGGCACCACCTCTCTTGCGGAAGGTTTACCGTATGTTGGCCTGACAGCACACGACATTGAGGATGCCCACGCGCGTCTGACGCGCTTTGCACCGTATCTGGCGCAGGCCTTCCCGGAAACCGCCGCCACCGGGGGCATTATCGAATCTGAGCTGGCCGCAATCCCTGCCATGCAAAAACGGTTGGAAAAAGAGTTCGGGCAACACATTAACGGCGAAGTCCTGCTGAAGAAAGACAGTCATTTGCCGATTTCAGGCTCGATTAAAGCCCGTGGCGGCATTTATGAAGTACTGACCCATGCGGAAAAACTGGCGCTGGAAGCCGGTCTGCTGACCACCAAAGACGATTACCGCGTTCTGCTTTCGCTGGAGTTCAAACAGTTTTTCAGCCAGTACAGCATCGCGGTTGGCTCCACCGGCAACCTCGGCATGTCGATTGGCATCATGAGCGCCCGTATCGGCTTCAACGTTACGGTCCATATGTCTGCTGATGCCCGCGCGTGGAAAAAAGCCAAGCTGCGCAGCCACGGCGTGACGGTAGTGGAGTACGAAGAAGATTACGGCGTGGCGGTTGAACAAGGTCGTAAGGCGGCAGAGTCCGATCCGAACTGTTTCTTTATCGATGATGAAAATTCCCGCACGCTGTTCTTAGGCTATGCGGTCGCCGGTCAGCGTCTGAAAGCGCAGTTTGCCCAGCAGGGGCGCGTGGTGGATGCCGATCATCCTCTGTTTGTCTACCTACCGTGCGGTGTCGGTGGCGGCCCTGGCGGCGTGGCATTTGGCCTGAAGCTGGCATTCGGCGATAACGTGCACTGCTTCTTCGCTGAACCGACTCATTCACCGTGCATGCTGCTGGGGATTTACACCGGGCTGCACGATACCATTTCCGTACAGGACATCGGCATCGATAACCTGACAGCAGCGGATGGACTGGCGGTGGGTCGCGCATCGGGCTTTGTTGGCCGGGCGATGGAACGTCTGCTCGACGGTCTGTACACCCTGGACGATCAGACAATGTACGATATGCTGGGCTGGCTGGCGCAGGAAGAAGGCATTCGTCTTGAGCCGTCGGCGCTGGCAGGCATGGCTGGCCCTCAGCACGTTTGCGCCTCCACGGATTACCAGCAGATGCATGGCTTCAGCGCGGATCAGCTCAATAACGCCACCCATCTGGTGTGGGCAACCGGCGGCGGCATGGTGCCGGAAACCGAGATGGCGCAATACCTGGCGAAAGGGCGCTAATCTCAGCGCAGCATCGCCATCAGCTCCATCGGTGAGCGATGCTGCTTAAGCAGGTCACGCATCACGCGCATATGCGGTGCGGTATGGTTGAAGAAAGCCTGATATCCTGCACACAGCACGCCCTTTCCATTTTCCTCGCAGTACGCAGGACAATCACCATGGTAATATTGAAACAATGAGCATGTTTGGCAACGCGTATTCATTGATGACATGGTCTGTCGTTCAATCTGTGCTGCCAGACCACACCACTGGCGGAGCGTTTTGTCGAAAAGCTGGATAGATATCTGATTAATATCTTCACGTACCCAGATATCAAATATCGTAATTAAAAATCGGCCCCACGCCTCAGACGTAACCGATTCGTCTGTCAGATGACCTGAGCCATCGTGCTTAACCAGCGGAATAAACTGTACCAGGCGAACATTTCCTTGTTGCAAACCACGGTACACTTCAACTGGTTGTAAACACTTCTGGTGGTCAATCACCACGTTTAAAACATCATCACTAACATCCATGTTCTCACATCCTGTCATGCAAAATTCCCGATAAATACGATAAGTTGGCGAACATGCGTTACAGCAAACAGTATTGCGAGGGATAACACCGCGAGGGAGATCATAAATTTGTCACGCACCGCGCGAGATTCAGAAAAATCGCTATGTGTAACATCCATCAGATTACGGCTGCGTGTATAGCGCCAAAGTACGATTCCCACCATCGCCAGCACCACAATTGAAACCCAAAACAGGAAGCCCGCCTGATGCCAGTTGTGCTTCAGCGCCAGCGCCATTAACGCACCATAACCCAGCAGGGTACGAAACCAGGCCAGCGATGTTCGCTCCGGTTGTAACCCCGGGTCGGCGATACGTCGCGATTTGCGGCTATCCGGCATACAGCACCAGCGTCATGACAATCACTGCCACAATAGTCAGCATAACGCTGATAATCAGCAGGCTGTGGGTGTAGGGCAAGTCCTCTTTCAGTCGCATTGCCTTTTCGTTACGTAGCCAGCGCAGGTAGCCGTAGATCGCCAGACCGCCGGCAAACAGACACAGCAACAAAGCAAGCGCCTCACGGATGACCGGCGTGGCAAAATCCGGGGCCAGTTGATCAAGGCCAACCCCCGCAGCCAGAAATCCGAGCGCGGTGCGGATCCACGCCAGAAAGGTACGTTCATTTGCCAGCGAGAAGCGATAGTCCGGTGCTTCCCCAAGGCGAGAAATCTTCATGACAGCTCCTTAAATATTGTTGTCTGGTCGTTATACCGGAACAGTTAAGGAGTATGAACCTGATTCTCAAACGAAAGGGCGAGTCGGGTGATGAGACAATGGAAAAGAGAGAGGGTGTTTGTAATGCCGGATGGCGAGTTGCGTTTTATCCGGCCTACAGGAGATGCAGGCCGGATAAGTCAGTTTTAACCTAATCCCCAAAAGAGCACCGCCAGCAGTTGCGGGGTGATAATCCTCAGGAACATGACCAGCGGATAAACGGTGGCGTAGGAGAGCGCAGCCGCCCCGCTGGTGGCATGCAGGTTGTTAGCAAACGCCAGCGCAGGAGGATCGGTCATTGAGCCGGCCAGCATGCCGCACAGCGTCAGATAGTTCATTTTGGCGAAGATCCGCGCCAGCAAGCCCACGGTAATGAGCGGAATCGCGGTAATGAAAATACCGTAGCCCACCCAGCTCAAGCCATCGCCTTGCGTCAGGGTATGAACAAAATCACCGCCTGACTTCAGACCAACCACCGCGAGAAACAGTACGATACCCAACTCTCGCAGCGCCAGGTTAGCGCTGGGAGGCATAAACCAGTACAGCTTACCGATGCTGCCAATACGTCCAAGAATCAAAGCCATAATCAGCGGCCCACCGGCCAGCCCCAGCTTCAATGCCACCGGGAAACCCGGGATAAACAGCGGGATTGACCCCAGCAGAACACCCAGTCCGATACCGATAAATACCGGCAGCATCTGCACCTGCTGCAGTTTTTGCTGCGCGTTACCAACAACATTGGCAACGGCGTCAATCGACGAAGGGCGCCCAACCAGATTGAGGATGTCCCCGAATTGCAGGCTGGCGTCGCTGCTGGCTACCAGCTCAACCCCCGCACGGTTCAGGCGGGAAATCACCACGTCGTAACGTTCTTTAAAGTGCAGATCGCGGATACGTTTACCCAGCACTTGTTCGTTGGTCACCACCACGCGCTCAACGCGTAAATCAGTCCCGCGCGTCGACAACGATGTGTCCACCTCCTGACCAATCACCACCTGCGCGTTGTGCAGATCGGCTGGCTGCCCGACCAGGTGTAGCAGGTCGCCCATCTGGATAACTGTCCCTGGCGACGGCACCATCAATGTCTCGTCACGTTTCAGACGCGAGCAGATGATTTTGTCGCTGTTCAGAATCGGGACATCCTGAATTGCCATATTGTTGATGTTTGGGTTTTCCACACGGATGTTCATCGTCTGAATCAGTGCGTGCCCGTTGGTTAGCGTGGATTCATGCTGCTGGGCTTCAGCATCGACGTTAACGCGGAAAATAAGGCGCATCAGCCACATGGTGAGTAAAATTCCGCAAATGCCGAAAGGATAAGCCATGGCATAGCTCATCCCCATCTGGTCAACCACATCGCCAGGGGTACCCAGATCGCGCAGAATTTGCTGCCCGGCTCCCAACGCCGGGGTATTGGTGACCGCCCCGGAGAATATACCCAGTACCACGGGAAGAGGAATGGCAAAAAGCTTATGCAGGATCGCGGTGACCAGGCCACCCATGATGACAATCAGCACAGCAAACAGATTCAGCCGCAGGCCCGAAACGCGCAATGACGCAAAAAAGCCCGGTCCGACCTGGATACCGATGGTGTAGACGAACAGGATCAGGCCAAATTCCTGAATGAAATGCAGCATGTCGCCGCTCAGGGTCATCCCTGCCTGATCGACAAAATGCCCGACAATAATACCGCCGAAAAGCACGCCTCCGATGCCAAAACCCACACCACGTATTTTTATGTTGCCGATCCATAATCCGACAACTGCCACTAATGCCAGAACGCTGACCGTCAATGCTATATCACTCATTATCTTGTTCCCTGTGAATAACATCATTAAGTAAATGGATTCTCGCAGAGTACAGTCGCAATGTATGGGTGGTAAAGCACAAAAAAGCCCCGTCATTTCTGGCGGGGCAAAGGCATGGAGCTATTTAACTATTTAATGCGGGACGTTCGCTGATAGCGATACGTTGTGGAGCAATGGCTTCAGGTTCATTCCGGGTCAAATCGATATGCAGCAAGCCGTTAGTGAAGCTTGCGCCGGAGACCTCCATATTTTCAGCCAGCGTAAAGCTCAGGCTGAACGGCTGAATGACCAGCCCCTGGTGCAACCATTTGGTCTCTTTTTCCGGCTGCTGCGGCGTACCTTTCACGGTCAGGCGCGTACCTTCCAGTTGAATATCCAAATCTTCCTGGCGGAAACCGGCTAACGCAAGGGTAATGCGGTAGTGGTTATCATCGCTCTTTTCGATGTTATAAGGCGGGAAGCTCTGGCTTTCACCGGTGTTTTGCAAAGCATTGGCCAGTTTGTCAAAACCGATCCATTGACGCAGCAGTGGGGATAAATCGTAGTTACGCATAATAATCTCCTTCTAAGAAGCGAGTAGGTACCTTTCGGCTCCCTGACGGCAAGCCGATGACTTAGTAAGGCCGCCTGAAGCGGCCTATAGAATTAGTTGATTTCGATGCGGCGCGGCTTATTCGCTTCAGGAATCACGCGCTCAAGATCGATATACAGCAGACCATTTACCAGGTTTGCGCCGCGAACATGAATGTTCTCCGCTAACTGGAACTTACGTTCGAAGTTGCGCTCGGCAATACCCTGATACAGGTAAGTACGTTCTTTTTGATCGTCCGCATGGGCGCCTTTCACCACCAGCAGATTATCCTGGGCAGTAATTTCCAGTTCGCTTTCAGCAAAACCGGCAACGGCAATTGCAATGCGGTAATGGTTTTCGTCTACCAGCTCAACGTTGTACGGAGGGTAGCCGCCATTGCTTTGGCCCTGATTGTTTTCCAGCAGGTTAAACAGACGGTCAAAACCAATAGCAGAACGGTACAGCGGGGATAAATCAAAGTTACGCATAATTAATAGCTCCTGAAATCAGCGAGAATAATTGACCTTCCATCATGGACAGGTCAGGTAGCCAGGACACCCATCAGGCATGCCCTTCATTTGTCTACACTCTAAAAATGGGTCTTAATACAAACTTTTCAAGCGTATTCATCTGACTTTTTTTGCAGTTTGTTGTCTATTGCATACACTGGGGGGAGCAGTTGTTCTCGTTAAATCGCGATGGCCGCCACAGTGCGACGAAATGGTGATGTTATTTTCGCAACGGATCGCTTTAACTCACCATGCAAACACGATAAATACAGATGAATAAATGATGATTAAAAAAATGTTGGTAACACTGACGATGTGTAGTGGGATGGCGTTTGTAAGCGGCTGTTCCAGCATCATGTCGCATACCGGTGGCAAAGAAGGGACATATCCTGGCACGCGAGCCAGTGCCACAATGATTAGCGAAAGTGATACGAACTGGGGAACCAAGTCACTGGCGATTCTGGATATGCCTTTCACCGCGGTGCTCGATACGGTATTGCTACCGTGGGATCTCTTTCGCAAAGACAACTCGGTGAGATCCCGCGTAGAAAAGAGCGAGGAGAGAACCCAGGCCACGAACGCCGTTATTCCCCCGGCAGAAATGTCCGCTCCATAAGTTAACGCCCGGTTTCAGTCACCCACAGCTGGCGGAAACCCTCGACGTCTTCCATCCACGCAACCTGTCGACCATCAGGGGAGAAGACGATCGCATCGGCCGACGGCGGGTTACCATGACGTTCCGTTAAAAAATCAATCTTGCCCGTTTGAACATCACAACAAGCAATTCTGTTCTCCAGTACAAATCCCAGCCATTTCCCCGATGGGTGCCAGTTAAAGGCTGACTGAATATTCGTAGAGCATTGGGTAAGCTGACGCGGTGCTCCCCCCTGTGGGGAAATCAGCCATAGCTGCACAATACTGTTGTCATCACGCATTAAAAACGCAATCTCAGACGCCTTTGGATTACTGCGTACCCAATGGCGAGGTTGATTCACCAGCCCCGGGAAGACGCGCTCATGGGTAAACGTCAGGCGACGTTGGCAAATACCGGATGGCGGCGCAGGCATGGTCATGTCAGTCCCCTCCAGAGGCGCGTCCCCCGGCTGTTTCCAGCCGTTTTCATCCAGTGGCAAATCGACAATAAACAATTCCGGTACTTTTTCGCCATTCACTGACAACGTATCGCCGATAAACGCCAGCCTGTTTTCTCCTACCCAGCCCTCTTCATAGGCACGGTTAATCTCATCGCTACCCGGTTTTGGCGTTGGTGTCGTCTGGCTCACCAGCACGCACCAATGGCTGCCACTGTATTCACGCGGATGCTGCGCGGAGACCTTCACCGGCCCATACGGTGCAGCCACGCCGACGTTACGTAAATCCAGCGCCGCCGAGCGCTCATGCAAAACATGGTCGTTATAGGTGAAACTGACAAACTCACCGTTTGGGCTAAAGACATGCACATGACTCCCGCCACGCAGCGCGCCTGGCGTGTACGGCGCGGTAATATCCATCGCATCCAGATTCTCCACCCCAGCCTGCGTAACAATCACCCCACGACGATGATGGAAGTCGTAATGCCATGTTTCATCAGGATTTTCAGGCCCATGAATGAATACATATTTTTCCGACTTTGGATGAACGGTCACCACGCCAACGTGCGCTCCCTGAGTAGCCCGGTAAATCACCTCCAGTTCGCCAGTATGGATATTGACGCGCTCAATTGTTTCACCGGTAAAGGAGGTGCCAGAAGGACGCACATCAAAGACCAGCCACTGGCTGTCCGGTGTCCAGGTGTTAATATTGGTAAGCTGATGATTACGCAGCGTAAAGGTGATTTGCTTCATGAGATGCCCTGATACAAGACGATTAAAGCAATCATACTTCACAAGCACTTCACTTTCAGGCTTTAGCGTATCGCCATCTTCATTTTTGCGGACAGAAAGATGGAACATTTTGACGTGGCGATTATCGGATTAGGTCCGGCAGGCGCAGGGCTGGCGCGGCAGTTGAGCGGAAAAATGCGCGTGATTGCGTTGGATAAAAAACGCCAGTGCGGCAACGAAGGTTTCACTAAACCCTGCGGCGGTCTGCTGGCCCCGGACGCCCAGCGTTCGTTTATCCGCGATGGTATAACCTTACCCGTTGATGTCATCGCCAACCCGCAGATTTTTAGCGTTAAAACGGTTGATGTTGCCGCTTCTTTGACGCGTAACTACCAGCGCAGCTACATTAATATCAACCGCCATGCTTTTGATTTATGGCTTAAATCTCTCATCCCTGATGATGTGCAGGTGTACCACGACAGCCTGTGTCGGAAAATCTGGCGCGAGGGCGATAAATGGCATGTTATTTTCCGCGCCGACGGTTGGGAGGAGCAGATCACCGCGCGTTATCTAGTGGGGGCAGACGGTGCGAATTCACTGGTGCGCCGTCATCTCTATCCCCAGCACCAAATCCGTAAATATGTCGCTATTCAACAATGGTTTGCGGAGAAACATCCTGTGCCGTTCTATTCCTGTATTTTTGATAACGATGCAACTGACTGTTATTCATGGAGTATCAGCAAAGATGGCTATTTTATCTTTGGTGGCGCCTACCCCATGAAGGACGGACAGGCACGCTTTGACGCGCTGAAGGAGAAGCTGAAAGCATTCCATTTCCAGTTCGGCAAACCGGTGAAAAGTGAAAAATGTACGGTTCTGTTCCCCTCACGCTGGAAAGACTTTGTCTGCGGAGAGGACAACGCATTTTTGATTGGTGAAGCGGCCGGTTTTATTAGCGCCAGCTCGCTGGAAGGGATTAGCTATGCGCTGGACAGCGCGGAGATCCTCAAATCGGTACTGCTGCGGGATACGCCAGATATGAATCACGCTTACCGTAAAGCTACCCGAAAAATACGTCTCAAACTGTATGGCAAAATCCTGAAAAGCCGGGCACTCACGTCAGCATTTTCCCGTAAATGGATTATGCGCAGCGGCGTGGCGCATATTCCCCAGGGAGACCATTCAGCACCACAAATCATGGCTGAAACAGGGCAAATGAAACAAGGCACTTGCCCATAATTTCTTAATTCAGCGCAAATTTCTCAATGGCATACGCGACGCCATCTTCGAGGTTGGATTTGGTCACGAAGTTGGCGATTTCTTTGACTGATGGAATAGCGTTGCCCATGGCAACACCCACGCCTGCGTATTCAATCATCGCGATGTCGTTTTCCTGATCGCCTATCGCCATCACCTCTTCGGCTTTAATACCTAACGCATCGGCCAGCGATTTTACGCCCGTCCCTTTATTGACGCGTTTATCGAGGATTTCGAGGAAATACGGCGCACTTTTCAATACGGTGTACTTCTCTTTTACTTCTGCTGGGATGCGCGAGATGGCTTTATCGAGGATCTCCGGTTCATCAATCATCATCACTTTCAGGAACTGGGTTTCTGGATCCATTTTCTCGGCTTCACAGAACACCAGCGGGATGGTCGCGACAAACGATTCGTGCACCGTGTAGTAGCTGATATCACGGTTCGCGGTATACAACGTGTTGCGATCGAGGGCGTGGAAATGTGAGCCAACTTCCCGGGAAAGCTGCTCCAGGTAGCGATAATCGTCATAGCTTAACGCAGTTTGCGCTACGGTACTGCCATCTCCAGCTTTCTGCACCAGCGCACCGTTGTAGGTAATGCAGTAGTCACCGGGCTGTTCCATATGTAGTTCTTTCAGATAGCTGTGAACGCCGGCATACGGGCGTCCCGTGGTCAGCACCACATTCACGCCACGCGCGCGCGCTGCGGCAATCGCCGTTTTGACCGCAGGTGAAATGGTGTGATCGGGCAGCAGAAGTGTGCCATCCATGTCGATAGCAATAAGTTTGATAGCCATGAGTTCCCCGGATTAAATGAGTCCGTCCTCATGCTAACGCGATTCCGCTCAAAAAACAGCTACGAAAAGGGGGATAGAAAGGGGAATCGAGATTCCCCTTTTGACAATCGATGGTAGGCCGGATAAGGCCTGAGCCGGCAAACGTAGACGAACTGCCTGATGGCGCTTCGCTTATCAGGCCTACAGGAGCAGGCCTGAGGTACATGTTAGATATCGATATTCGCCGCTTTCAGGGCATTCTCTTCGATAAACGCGCGACGCGGTTCAACGGCATCACCCATCAGCGTGGTGAACAGCTGGTCGGCAGCAATCGCATCCTTCACGGTAACGCGCAGCATACGACGGCTTTCCGGATCCATGGTGGTTTCCCACAGCTGTTCCGGGTTCATCTCGCCCAGACCTTTATAACGCTGGATAGCGAGGCCGCGACGTGACTCTTTCTGCAGCCATTCCAGCGCCTGCTCGAAGCTGGCAACCGGCTGGCGACGCTCGCCACGTTCGATAAACGCATCGTCCTCGATCAGTCCACGCAGCTTCTCGCCGAGCGTACAAATACGACGATATTCGCCACCGGTCACAAATTCATGCTCCAGCGGATAATCGGTATCAACGCCGTGGGTACGCACGCGGATCACCGGCTCGAACAGGTTCAGTTCAGCGTCTTTACGCACAAAGCTGTTCCAGGTGCTGCCGTGAACTTCGTTTTCATTCAGTACGTTAACCAGCTGGGACACCCAGGCAGTGACTTTCGCTTCATCAGCCAGATCGGCTTCAGCCAGCGTCGGCTGATAAACCAGTTCTTTCAGCAGCGCTTTCGGGAAACGACGTTCCATACGGCCAATCATTTTCTGCGTCGCGTTGTATTCAGAAACCAGTTTTTCTAACGCTTCACCCGCCAGGGCTGGTGCGCTGGCGTTGGTGTGCAGCGTGGCGCCATCAAGGGCGATAGAGATCTGGTACTGATCCATCGCTTCATCGTCTTTGATGTACTGTTCCTGCTTGCCTTTCTTCACTTTGTACAGCGGCGGCTGTGCAATGTAAACGTGGCCGCGCTCAACGATTTCCGGCATCTGACGATAGAAGAAGGTCAACAGCAGCGTACGGATGTGCGAGCCGTCGACGTCCGCATCGGTCATGATGATGATGCTGTGATAACGCAGTTTGTCCGGGTTGTACTCGTCGCGACCGATGCCGCAGCCCAGCGCGGTGATCAGCGTCGCCACTTCCTGAGAAGAGAGCATCTTGTCGAAACGCGCCTTCTCAACGTTAAGAATTTTACCCTTCAGCGGCAGAATCGCCTGGTTCTTACGGTTACGTCCCTGCTTCGCAGAGCCGCCCGCTGAGTCCCCTTCCACCAGGTACAGTTCAGAGTGAGCCGGGTCGCGTTCCTGACAGTCCGCCAGTTTGCCCGGCAGACCCGCTAAGTCCAGCGCGCCTTTACGACGGGTCATTTCACGCGCGCGACGTGCAGCTTCACGAGCACGCGCAGCATCAATGATTTTGCCGACAACGATTTTCGCGTCAGACGGGTTTTCCAGCAGGTATTCGCTCAGCAGTTCGTTCATCTGCTGTTCTACCGCCGATTTCACCTCAGAGGAGACCAGCTTGTCTTTGGTCTGTGAGGAGAACTTCGGATCCGGTACTTTCACGGAAACAACGGCAATCAGGCCTTCACGGGCATCGTCACCGGTGGCACTGACTTTGGCTTTTTTGCTGTAGCCTTCTTTGTCCATGTAGGCGTTCAGGGTACGGGTCATCGCCGCACGGAAACCTGCAAGGTGAGTACCGCCGTCACGCTGCGGAATGTTGTTGGTGAAGCAGTAGATGTTTTCCTGGAAACCATCGTTCCACTGCAGCGCAACTTCAACGCCGATACCGTCTTTTTCGGTGGAGAAGTAGAAGATATTCGGGTGGATCGGCGTTTTGTTTTTGTTGAGGTATTCAACAAACGCCTTGATGCCACCTTCGTAGTGGAAATGGTCTTCTTTGCCGTCGCGCTTGTCGCGCAGACGAATAGAGACGCCGGAGTTCAGGAATGACAGCTCACGCAGACGCTTCGCCAGAATGTCGTATTCGAACTCAACGACGTTGGTAAAGGTTTCGTGGCTTGGCCAGAAACGGACCTGAGTCCCCGTCATTTCTGTTTCGCCAGTTACTGCCAGCGGCGCCTGCGGCACACCGTGCACGTAAGTTTGCTGATGCACTTTGCCTTCACGACGAATCACCAGTTCCAGCTTCTGTGACAGGGCGTTAACGACGGAAACACCCACACCGTGCAGACCGCCGGAAACTTTATAGGAGTTATCATCGAATTTACCGCCTGCGTGCAAAACGGTCATGATAACTTCCGCTGCCGAAACGCCCTCTTCCGGGTGAATACCGGTTGGGATACCACGGCCATCATCGGTAACGGACACGGAGTTGTCAGCGTGAATCGTTACCACGATATCTTTACAGTGACCCGCGAGCGCTTCGTCGATAGCGTTATCTACCACCTCGAATACCATGTGGTGCAGACCGGTGCCGTCATCCGTGTCGCCGATATACATACCCGGGCGCTTACGCACCGCATCCAGTCCTTTCAGGACTTTGATACTGGAGGAGTCATAAGAATTCGACATCAACGTTTCTCGCTCATTTTATCTTGGGTTAATCCGTTATTTTACCCTTTTCCACGGTAAACATCTTCGAATTTTCATCGGACATGTCTATAACGTGTTCAGCGCTAATTGCGCTGACAAAGACCTGAGATTGCGTGGCTTTTAAGCGGCTGGCCAGCAGCCCGCGACGCGCATCATCCAGTTCAGAGGCAAAATCATCTATCAGGTACAGGCAGCGCCGTCCGCTTTCGCGGGTCAGGAACTCCCCTTGCGCCAGACGTAAGGCGCACATCAGCAGCTTGAGCTGCCCACGCGACAACGTATCTTCCACCGGCGCACCGTCGGCGCGAATGCGGAAATCCGCCTTATGCGGACCGTGCGCGGTGTAGGTCAACATGCGATCGCGTTCAAAACTACGTTCCAGCACTTCGGCGTAATCTGTCTCTTTCTCCCAGCCGCGCTGGAAAGAGAAGGAGAGAGAAAACTCGGGAAGAAACTGCTGGCAGGTATCCGCCATATCCTGCGCGATACCGGCGCTGTACTCCGCGCGCCAGGTGCTGATTTGTTCCGCCAGTGGGATCAGTTCTTTATCCCACGGGCGCAGTTGCTCATAACGACTCACCTGGCGCAGCGCTGCATTGCGCTGCTTGAGCAGTCGCTTCAGGTTACTCCAGGCGGTGAAAAATCCGGCTTCATTGTGAAAGCATCCCCAGTCAAGGAATGCTCTTCTGTATTTGGGGCCGCCATTGAGTAAAGTAAACCCCTCAGGCGTGATCAACTGCATCGGCATCAGGTGCGCCAGTTCCGCGACCTTGTGCCCGTCAGTGCCGTCAATGCGCACTTTGCTGTCACCCAGTTTGTCTTTCGTCAGGCCAATCGACGTCTCACGTTCTTCACCCTGCAAACGCCCGTGTAAAACAAACGACTCCTGCTCGTGGCGAATCACGCGGCCAATCTGCAAACTGCGAAACGCCCGACCATGGCCGAGCGTATAGATAGCTTCCAGCACGCTGGTTTTGCCGCTGCCGTTAACGCCTACCAGAAAGTTAAAGCCGGGAGATAAAGCGAGATCCGCATTTTCGATATTGCGAAAATCGCGGATCAACAGGCGGGTCAGCGACATTACAGTCTCATTGGCATAACAACGTAAGCCGCGCTCTGGCTGGCTGCATCTTCAATTTGTACACTGGAGACGGAATCGGTCAGCAGAATACGCACGTTTTCGCACTTCAGCGCGTTCAGAACGTCCAGTACGTAGCTAACGTTAAAGCCGATTTCCAGTTCAGTACCAGGATAGGAAACATCCAGAATTTCTTCTGCTTCTTCCTGCTCCGGGTTGTTGGCAGTGATTTTGAGCTGGTTTTCGCTGACATACAGACGCACGCCACGGAATTTCTCGTTGGAGAGAATCGCCGCACGCGCAAACGCCTGTTTGAGGATATCGCAACCGGCTTCCAGATGTTTGTCCGGATTCTTCGGCAATACGCGGCGATAATCCGGGAAACGACCGTCAACCAGCTTGGAAGTAAAGATGAAGTCACCAACGTGCGCACGAATATTGTTGCTGCCAATCTGCACGCGCAGCGGGTTATCGCCGCCGTCGAGCATACGCATCAGTTCAATCACACCTTTACGCGGTACGATCACCGAATGGCTAGGCAACGGCTGACCGACAGGCATTGAACAGACCGCCAGGCGGTGACCGTCGGTCGCCACGGTACGCAACTCTTCCCCTTCGGTTTCAAACAGCATGCCGTTTAAGTAGTAACGCACGTCCTGATGCGCCATCGAAAACTGCGTGGCTTCAATCAGGCGCTTCATTGTCGCCTGTGGCAGGGTGAATTCGACTTCGCTCTGCCAGTCGTCCAGATTCGGGAAGTCGGCGGCAGGCAGCGTAGACAGCGAGAAACGGCTACGGCCAGAACGCACCAGCATACGGTCGCCTTCCAGTTGAACGGCAATTTCCGCCCCTTCTGGTAATCCACGGCAAATATCGAAGAATTTACGCGCCGGTACGGTGGTCGCACCAGGTTCATGAGGCTGGATCAGCGCCACGCGCGCCACCATCTCCATTTCGAGATCGGTACCGGTAAGCGAAAGGGTGCCGTCAGCAACCTGCAGCAGCAGGTTTCCGAGGATCGGCAGTGTAGGACGTCCACCCAGCGGGCCGCTGACCTGCTGAAGCGGTTTTAATAAATGTTCACGTTCAACGGTAAATTTCATAGCGTCACGAAGATAATGTTCTGATTAAATTGGAGAAATCTTCTTTAATATCATGGCTTTCTTCACGCAACTGCTCAATCTTGCGGCAGGCATGAAGCACGGTAGTATGGTCACGCCCACCAAACGCGTCGCCAATTTCCGGCAGACTGTGGTTAGTGAGCTCTTTTGCCAGCGCCATCGCCATCTGGCGCGGACGAGCTACCGAGCGAGATCGACGCTTAGAAAGCAGATCCGCAATTTTGATTTTGTAATACTCCGCCACCGTCTTCTGGATATTGTCGATGGTGACCAGCTTTTCCTGCAAAGCCAGCAGATCGCGCAGCGCTTCACGCACGAAATCGATAGTAATCGCCCGGCCGGTAAAATTGGCGTTGGCGATCACGCGGTTCAGTGCGCCTTCCAGCTCACGTACGTTAGAGCGTAGACGCTTGGCAATAAAGAACGCTACTTCACCCGGCAGACGAATGTCGTTTTCGTCGGCTTTTTTCATCAGGATCGCAACACGCGTTTCCAGTTCAGGCGGTTCGATCGCGACAGTCAGTCCCCAGCCAAAACGGGATTTCAGACGATCTTCAACGCCGTTGATCTCCTTCGGATAGCGATCCGAGGTCAGGATGATCTGCTGATTGCCTTCCAGCAGGGCGTTAAAGGTGTGGAAAAACTCTTCCTGCGATCGCTCTTTATTCGCGAAGAATTGGATATCGTCAATCAGCAGCGCGTCAACGGAACGGTAGTAGCGTTTAAACTCTTCGATCGCATTGTTTTGCAGGGCTTTGACCATGTCCTGCACAAAACGCTCGGAGTGCATATACACCACTTTGGCGTTTGGCTTACGCGCCATAATGCCGTTACCGACAGCGTGCAGCAGGTGAGTTTTACCCAGGCCCGTACCGCCATAAAGGAATAACGGATTGTAGGCGCCGCCAGGATTGTCCGCCACCTGACGTGCCGCCGCGCGCGCCAGTTGGTTAGATTTACCTTCAACGAAGTTATCAAACGTGTGTTTGACGTTGACGTTAGAACGATAGGTAGGTTCTGCCGGAGCCGGGACGTTATCCCAGCCTGGACGCGCCGCCGGAGCAGCACGTTGTGGTTGCACTTGCTGAGTCACGTGGGCGGGCGCAACAACGTTGTTGACCGGCGTTTTCAGCGTTTGCGTGACGGGTTTAGTACCGACTTCAAAGCGCAGCTGTGGGGCATCCGCTCCACAGAAATTATTGAGTAATCCATTAATATTATTAAGGTATTTATCCCTTACCCAATCGAGCACGAAACGGTTTGGCGCGTACAAAGCCAGCGTGTTATCGCTCAGTTCCGCCTGCAACGGGCGTATCCACATACTGAACTCTGTGGCTGGTAACTCATCCTGCAATCGGGCAAGACACTGCTGCCAAAGCGAAAGTGACACGGCGGACTCCACTCGAACAAAAGTCGATAAATGACAAAGGCTGAAACATTCATGATTGTTGACGCACACCGACAAGACCCTATGCAAAGGGTGACGTGCGAATTGCTATCTGCAATTTTTACCCGATCAGGATCCATTGAAACGATCAGGACCGCGGATCATAGCGTAAACTGAGAAAGAGATCTTCTGTTTCTCACAGATTCTTCCCGATTTATCCACAGGATGATCCAGAATCGGCTAAGTGTAAACGATCCTGGAGAAGTGCTGCAGGTTTTAGCGCGCATATTGAAAAAATTAATGAGTAAAGATGCTTTACTGCTTAAACGATCTAATAAAGATCCCGAGCGATCCTTGCGCTTTATCCACCAGCCCGTATAATTCTTACCCCCAGCGAGTAACGGTCGCCTTACGGCGTCAACGCTGCCTGTTTTTTACGCGAAACCATGCGGAAAAAAGCGGGAAATAAGGAAAGAGAATTGACTCCGGAGTGTACAATTATTACAATCCGGCCTCTTTAATCACCCACACTGTGGCGTAAGTCGTTCGAAATTCGTTCGGGTATACGCAAAAGTCAGTGAATTTATTCAAGTTTAGGTAGAAATCGCCATGAAACGCACTTTTCAACCGTCTGTACTGAAGCGCAACCGTTCTCACGGCTTCCGTGCTCGTATGGCTAATAAAAATGGTCGTCAGGTTCTGGCACGTCGTCGTGCTAAAGGCCGTTCTCGTCTGACCGTTTCTAAGTAATAAAAGCTAGCCCCTGAGTGGTTAAGCTCGCATTTCCCAGGGAGTTACGTTTGTTAACTCCCACTCATTTCACATTCGTCTTCCAGCAGCCACAACGGGCTGGCACGCCGCAAATCACCATCCTCGGCCGCCTGAATTCGCTGGGGCATCCCCGTATCGGTCTTACAGTCGCCAAGAAAAATGTTAAACGTGCGCATGAACGCAATCGGATTAAACGTCTGACGCGTGAAAGCTTCCGTTTACGTCAGCACGACCTTCCAGCAATGGATTTCGTGGTGGTGGCGAAAAAAGGGGTTGCTGACCTCGATAACCGTGCTCTCTCGGAAGCGTTGGAAAAATTATGGCGTCGCCATTGTCGCCTGGCTCGCGGGTCCTGATAGCCCTCATTCGGGTCTATCAACGCCTGATCAGTCCGCTGCTTGGGCCGCATTGCCGTTTCACTCCAACCTGTTCGAGCTACGGAATTGAGGCATTGCGCAGGTTTGGAGTGATAAAAGGCAGTTGGTTGACGGTGAAACGCGTATTAAAATGCCACCCTTTACACCCTGGTGGTGACGATCCCGTCCCGCCCGGACCATTTGATACCAGAGAACACTAACGATGGATTCGCAACGCAATCTTTTAGTCATCGCTTTGCTGTTCGTGTCTTTCATGATCTGGCAAGCCTGGGAGCAGGATAAAAACCCGCAACCTCAGGCCCAACAGACCACGCAGACAACGACCACCGCAGCGGGTAGCGCCGCAGACCAGGGCGTACCGGCCAGTGGCCAGGGGAAACTGATTACGGTTAAAACTGACGTGCTTGATCTGACCATCAACACCCGTGGTGGTGATGTGGAACAGGCTTCACTGCCAGCTTACCCGAAAGAACTCGGTTCTACCGAACCGTTCCAGTTACTGGAAACCACGCCACAGTTCATCTATCAGGCACAGAGTGGCCTGACAGGTCGTGACGGCCCGGATAACCCGGCTAACGGCCCGCGTCCGCTGTACAACGTCGAGAAAGACGCGTTTGTACTGGCTGACGGTCAGAACGAACTGCAGATCCCGATGACCTATACTGACGCAGCGGGTAACACATTCACTAAAACGTTTGTACTCAAGCGTGGTGAATATGCTGTCAACGTTAACTACAGCGTGCAGAACGCCGGCGAAAAACCGCTGGAAGTCTCCACCTTTGGTCAGCTGAAGCAATCCATCAATCTGCCATCTCATCGCGACACAGGTAGCAGCAACTTTGCGCTGCACACCTTCCGCGGCGCGGCGTACTCCACGCCGGATGAGAAGTATGAGAAATACAAATTCGACACCATTGCTGAAAACGAAAACCTGAACGTCAATGCTAAAGACGGCTGGGTCGCAATGCTGCAACAGTATTTCGCAACGGCATGGGTTCCGCGTAACGACGGCACCAACAACTTCTATACCGCTAACCTGGGTAACGGCATTGCCGCTATCGGCTATAAGTCACAGCCGGTACTGGTACAGCCTGGCCAGACTGGCGCGATGACCAGTACCCTGTGGGTCGGCCCGGAAATTCAGGATAAAATGGCGGCCGTTGCACCGCACCTGGATCTGACCGTGGATTACGGCTGGTTGTGGTTCATTTCTCAGCCGCTGTTTAAACTGCTGAAGTGGATCCATAGCTTCCTGGGTAACTGGGGCTTCTCCATCATCGTTATCACCTTTATCGTTCGTGGCATCATGTACCCGCTGACCAAAGCGCAGTACACCTCCATGGCGAAGATGCGTATGCTGCAGCCGAAGATTCAGGCAATGCGTGAGCGTCTGGGCGATGACAAACAGCGTCAGAGTCAGGAAATGATGGCCCTGTACAAAGCTGAGAAGGTTAACCCGCTGGGCGGCTGCTTCCCGCTGATCATCCAGATGCCAATCTTCCTGGCGTTGTACTACATGCTGATGGGCTCCATTGAACTGCGTCATGCGCCGTTCGCTCTGTGGATCCATGACCTGTCTGCACAGGACCCGTACTACATTCTGCCGATTCTGATGGGCGTGACGATGTTCTTCATTCAGAAGATGTCTCCGACCACTGTAACCGACCCGATGCAGCAGAAGATCATGACCTTTATGCCGGTCATCTTCACCGTGTTCTTCCTGTGGTTCCCGTCAGGTCTGGTGCTGTACTATATCGTCAGCAACCTGGTAACCATTATTCAGCAGCAGCTGATTTACCGTGGTCTGGAGAAGCGTGGCCTGCATAGCCGCGAGAAGAAAAACTCCTGATTCGGTGTAGGCCGGATTAGGCGAAGCCGCCATCCGGCAAACGGAACATAAAGTAAAGGGCGGTCATTAGACCGCCTTTTTTATTGCATTAAGAAGAGACAAACCATGAGCCATAACGACACCATCGTCGCTCAGGCCACCCCACCGGGACGTGGTGGCGTGGGTATCCTGCGTATCTCCGGCCTGAAGGCGCGTGAGGTCGCAGAAACCGTACTGGGGAAACTACCCAAACCGCGTTATGCCGATTATCTGCCGTTTAAAGACGCGGATGGCAGCACGCTGGATCAGGGGATTGCCCTGTGGTTCCCCGGCCCGAACTCCTTTACCGGCGAAGACGTTTTAGAGCTTCAGGGTCACGGAGGTCCGGTGATTCTTGACCTGCTGCTCAAACGTATTCTGACCATTCCCGGGCTGCGCATTGCCAGACCGGGTGAATTCTCCGAGCGCGCGTTTCTCAATGATAAGCTCGATTTAGCCCAGGCAGAGGCGATTGCCGACCTGATCGATGCCAGCTCGGAGCAAGCCGCTCGCTCGGCGCTGAACTCGTTGCAGGGTGCATTTTCCGCACGGGTAAATCATCTTGTGGAAGCGCTCACTCACCTACGCATCTATGTGGAAGCGGCGATCGACTTCCCGGATGAAGAAATCGACTTCCTGTCTGACGGCAAGATTGAAGCGCAGCTCAATAACGTTATCAGCGATCTTGATGCCGTACGTGCCGAAGCGCGTCAGGGTAGCCTGCTGCGCGAAGGGATGAAGGTAGTCATTGCCGGTCGCCCTAACGCCGGGAAATCAAGCCTGCTGAACGCGCTGGCAGGCCGTGAGGCGGCTATTGTGACCGACATTGCGGGGACGACTCGCGACGTACTGCGTGAGCATATTCATATCGACGGTATGCCGCTGCACATCATCGATACTGCCGGTTTGCGCGATGCCAGCGATGAAGTTGAACGCATTGGTATCGAACGTGCGTGGCAGGAAATCGAACAAGCCGACCGTGTGCTGTTTATGGTGGATGGCACCACCACCGATGCCGTGGACCCAGCTGACATCTGGCCAGACTTTATTGCCCGTCTGCCAGCCAAACTGCCGATTACCGTGGTACGTAACAAAGCGGATATTACCGGTGAGACGCTGGGCCTTAGCGAAGTAAATGGCCACTCACTGGTTCGTCTCTCCGCACGTACCGGTGAAGGCGTTGACGTACTGCGTAACCATCTCAAACAGAGTATGGGCTTTGAAACCAATATGGAAGGCGGCTTCCTGGCGCGTCGTCGTCACCTGCAGGCACTGGCAGAAGCGGCGGAGCATCTTGAGCAGGGTAAAGCCCAACTTCTCGGCGCATGGGCCGGAGAATTGCTGGCAGAGGAGCTACGTCTGGCGCAGCAGAACCTCAGTGAGATCACCGGGGAATTTACCTCCGACGATCTGCTGGGACGAATTTTCTCCAGTTTCTGTATTGGTAAGTAACGTTGTGTTGCCCGGTGGCGCGATGCTTGCCGGGCCTACAGGCCCTGTAGGCCGGATAAGGCGTTTACACCGCCATCCGGCAACAACAATTTCCCATGCGGAAATCACTGTTGTCCAAATGGCAACTCGTGCAGTTGACTCTCTGACCGTATGCTTAGCGCCACATTTCTCATGAGGTCGCTATGACACGCTTTCTAATCTGCAGTTTCGCCCTGGTTCTTCTTTATCCTGCCGGTATTGATATGTATCTGGTGGGGCTGCCCCGTATTGCGGCCGATCTACAGGCCAGCGAGGCGCAACTGCATATCGCGTTTTCGGTTTATCTGGCGGGAATGGCGACGGCGATGCTTTTCGCCGGAAAAGTTGCCGACCAGTCAGGACGTAAACCAGTCGCTATTGTCGGTGCACTCATCTTTATTTTCGCCTCTGCGCTGTGTTCATTTGCCGAGAGCGGTACGCCGTTCCTGGTAGGCCGCTTTATTCAGGGTGTGGGCGCCGGCTGCTGCTATGTGGTGGCTTTCGCTATTCTGCGCGATACGCTCGACGATCGTCGCCGGGCGAAGGTACTGTCGTTGTTGAACGGTATTACCTGTATCGTGCCGGTGCTGGCTCCGGTGATGGGGCATCTGATCATGCTCAAATACCCGTGGCAGAGCCTGTTCTACACGATGATGGGAATGGGTGTGGCTGTTTGCCTGCTGTCGGTGTTTGTCCTGCGAGAATCGCGCCCAGCAACGCTTATGGCGACGATGGAAAAGAACCACACAACCGAATCACTGGTAAACCGCTTTTTCTTAAGCCGTCTGGCCATTACCACCCTCAGCGTGTCGGTGATCCTGACCTTTGTGAATACGTCTCCGGTGCTGCTGATGGAAGTGATGGGCTTCGACCGCGGCGAGTACGCCACTACCATGGCCATGACCGCTGGCATCAGTATGGCGGTCTCTTTCTCTACGCCATTTGCTCTGAGCGTGTTTAAACCTCGCGTTATGATGCTGACCTCGCAGGTGCTGTTTCTGTGTGCTGGCGTGGTGTTAACCCTTGCTACTTCACACGCGGTAACGTTGTTCGGGTTAACCTTAATCTGCGCCGGATTCTCGGTCGGTTTCGGTGTTGCGATGAGCCAGGCGCTGGGACCGTTCTCGCTGCGCGCGGGCGTCGCCAGCTCGGCATTAGGTATTGCACAGGTTTGCGGTTCCTCGCTGTGGATTTGGCTGGCGGCTGTTCTTGGCCTTGATGCGCTGAATATGCTGATCGGGATTCTGATTGGCTGTAGCATAGTGAGTATCATGCTGATTATCACTGTTGCACCTAACCGGTCCGCGCCAACTCATGAAGAAATCCCTCAGCAGTCTCGATCTTAATTTATTGCTCTGCCTGCAGCTGTTGATGCAGGAACGCAGCGTCACTAAAACCGCTAAACGGATGAACGTCACACCGTCGGCGGTCAGTAAGTCGCTGTCGAAGCTGCGGGCCTGGTTTGACGATCCCTTGTTTGTGAACACCCCGCTGGGGCTATCGCCGACGCCGCTGATGGTCAGCATGGAGCAGAGCCTGGCTGAATGGATGCAGATGGGCAATCAGCTGCTCGATAAACCGCACCATGAATCGCCGCGCGGGCTGAAGTTTGATCTGGTGGCCGAAACGCCACTGGTGATGATCATGTTTAACGCGCTCTCCCGGCAGATTTACCAGCGCTATCCTCAGGCGACGATCAAAATACGCAACTGGGACTATGATTCGCTGGATGCCATTATTCGCGGTGAAGTGGATATTGGCTTCACCGGCCGCGAAAGTCATCCGCGTTCGCGCGAACTGCTGAGTTTGTTGCCATTGTCGATCGACCATGAAGTGCTGTTTTCCGATCTGCCCTGCGTCTGGCTACGTGAAGATCATCCCGCACTGCAGGAAGAGTGGAATCTGGACACCTTTCTGCGCTATCCGCACATCAGCATTAGCTGGGAGCAAAGCGATACCTGGGCGCTGGATGAAGTCCTGCAAGAAATGGGGCGCGCACGCAATATCGCGTTATGTCTGCCTGGTTTTGAGCAATCGCTGTTTATGGCAGCGCAGCCAGATCACGCGCTGATTGCCACCGCACCGGTTTATTGCCAGCGTTATAACCAACTCCATCAGCTTCCACTCGTTGCGCGGCCGATGCCATTTGATACGGCGCAACTGGAAAAAATGCGCGTACCGTTTACTCTTCTTTGGCATAAACGCAACAGCCACAATCCTAAGATCGTCTGGCTAAAAGACACGATCAAGGCGCTTTATCGCGATATATCCTGACGATCCGTCATTTTGGTGTTTCTAAATCGACCATTCTGGCAACAGAAATGTAAATATCGCGTAATGTATCCCATTTCCGCTTATTTTTTGGGCAGCAAAGCCTGCCCGGAAGCCGTGTAAATGTTACTCTGGTGATAATCACGGACCATTAATCACGGAGCGAAAAATGGCGACACATTTTGCCAGAGGGATTCTTACGGAGGGACACCTGGTTTCAGTTCGTCTCCCTACTCCATGTCACATTGAAGCAAGAGATCTACCCGCCCACCGCCGAACACGCTTCCTGGCCTCCCGAAGTCTTCTCGCCGAACTGATGTTCATGCTTTACGGCACCAGCACGTTACCTGAGATTGTTACTGAGGCGAAAGGTAAGCCCGTTTTTCGCGATAAGAATCTACCGGGATTTTCGATCTCTTATGCCGGAAATATCGTCGGCGTTGTGCTAACGACTGAAGGAACTTGCGGCCTGGATATGGAACTTCAGCGGGCAACCCGCGGGTTTAACAATCCAAATTCAGCGGAAACGTGGCGCTTCTCCAGTAACGAAAACCTGTGGATCAATAATCAAAACGACCCCAATGAAGCGCGCGCGCAGCTCATTACATTGCGCCAGAGCGTACTCAAACTCACTGGCGATGTATGCAATGACGATCCGCGCGAGCTCCAGCTTTTACCCGGCGCAGGACGACTGAAATGTGCCCATGTGGCGCAGGTTGAAGCCATTTGCGATGCGGAAGATGTACTGGTGTGGTCAGTTGCGGTTACGCCAACCATTGAAAAACTCAAGGTTTGGGAGTTTGATGGTAAACAGGACTGGAAAAGTTTGCCTGATATCCAGACTCGCGCCAATGAGCCAACGGGTCGTCTGATCCGGTTCTCTCAATTATGCGCAGCGAAAAGCCATACGCTTTGATTTAACCTTCATGATGAAACAGGAGTCACCATGTCTGAAACATTGAATGTTGTTACGTTACTGGGAAGTCTGCGCAAAGGTTCGTTTAATGGAATGGTTGCCCGTACACTGCCCAAGATTGCTCCCGCAGGAATGGAAGTGAGCGCGTTACCGTCGATTGGTGATATCCCACTGTACGATGCCGATCTCCAGCAGGAAGAAGGTTTTCCGGCCAGCGTAGAAGCACTGGCTGAGCAAATCAGAAAGGCTGACGGTGTCGTCATCGTCACACCTGAATATAACTATTCTGTTCCGGGCGGACTGAAGAACGCCATCGACTGGCTGTCTCGCCTGCCCGATCAGCCATTATCCGGCAAACCGGTGCTGATCCAGACCAGCTCCATGGGTGCCATTGGCGGCGCGCGCTGCCAGTACCATCTGCGTCAAATCCTGGTGTTCCTCGACGCCATGGTAATGAACAAGCCGGAATTTATGGGCGGGGTCATTCAAAACAAGGTGGATCCGCAGACGGGTGAAGTGATTGACCAAAGCACGCTGGACCATCTGACCGGCCAGTTGACCGCATTTGGCGACTACATCCAACGCGTGAAAGCCTAAAAGAAAACGCCCGCCAGCAACGATGCCTGGCGGGCAGTTGTCCAGACCGATATTTTAGTGCGCGTCGATAAACACAATCTTCAGTACAAACAGCAGCGCGACAACGATGACGCACGGGCTGAGATCGCGGAAACGTCCAGTACCGATTTTCATCACGCAGTAAGAGATAAAGCCCAGCGCAATACCTTCGGTAATTGAGAAGCTAAACGGCATCATCACAGCGGTAATAAACGCCGGAACCGCTTCAGTCAGATCATCCCACTTCACGCGTGACAGGCTTGATGTCATCAGCACGCCAACATAAATCAGCGCACCTGCTGCTGCATAGCCCGGTACCATACCCGCCAGCGGCGACAGGAAGATAACCAGCAGGAACAGCAGGCCAACGACGACTGCCGTCAGGCCGGTACGGCCACCAACCGACACCCCGGAAGAGGATTCAATATAGGCGGTAACGGAAGAGGTCCCGATAAACGCCCCGGTAACCGACGACACGCTATCCACATACAGCGCCTGCTTCATGCGTGGGAACTTGCCCTTCGCGTCCGCCAGACCGGCTTTATCCGTCACGCCAATCAGCGTACCGGAGGAGTCAAACAGGTTGACCAGCATGAACGAGAAAATCACACCCGCCAGGCCAATGTTAAACGAACCAGCCAGATCGACATGTCCGATAACGGACATCACGCTCGGCGGCGCAGAAACGATACCGTTGTAATGGACATCGCCCAGCATCCAGCCCAGCAGCGTGGTTACAATGATGGAAATCAGCACCGCCGCATGAATGTTACGTGACGCCAGAATCGCGATGATAAAGAAGCCCAGAATACCGAGAAGTACGCTGTGGGACGTCAGGTTACCGATAGACACCAGCGTGTCTTTGTTGGCGACGATAACACCTGCGTTTTTCAGCCCCATCATGCCGATGAACAGACCGATACCGCTGGTGATCCCTACGCGCAGGCTCACCGGGATATTGGCAATCATCCAGTAACGTACGCGGAAAATGGTCAGCAGCAGCAGACCTACCGCGCCCCAGAAGATAGCACCCATACCGATCTGCCATGACAGGCCCATCGCGCCGACGACCACGAAAGCGAAAAATGCGTTCAGGCCCATAGCAGGCGCAAGTGCGACCGGCAGGTTAGCAAATAGCCCCATCAGGATGCTACCAAAGGCAGCAATAAGGCAGGTGGTAACAAAGACGGCGCTGGTATCCATGCCAGCCACGCCAAGAATTTGCGGGTTAACAAAAACGATATACACCATCGTCAGGAAGGTGGTTAAACCGGCGATCACTTCGGTCCGTGCCGTCGTGCCATGTTCGCGCAGTTTGAACACGCGTTCCAGCATCCCCTGGCCAGAAGCCTGGGTTGTGTGTTGTTGACTCATTATCAATTTCCGAACAAGGAGGGAAAATTCGTCGCTATCCTATACCAAAATGCGACAATAGGGTTGGGTTATGAGCAACTTTTTTCATTGATTTTGCTTATACGGCAACGATTGCGTCGCCCAATAATGCATTACGAAAACGTTAAACTTGTTAAAACGGAAATGACATGTCCCAGATAGAAGCCGTATTTTTTGACTGTGACGGTACCCTTGTCGACAGTGAAGTGATTTGTTCTCGCGCGTATGTCAGCATGTTCCAGGCGTTTGGCATTACGCTCGATCTTGAAGAAATTTTCAAACGCTTCAAGGGGGTAAAGCTGTACGAGATCATCGACATTATCAACGAAGAGCACGGTGTCGAACTGGCAAAAGCCGATTTAGAACCGGTTTACCGCGCTGAGGTCGCACGTCTGTTCGATACCGAGCTGGAAGTCATTGCTGGTGCGAACACGCTGCTGGACAGCATGGCTGTGCCAATGTGCGTGGTGTCTAACGGTCCGGTCAGCAAAATGCAGCATTCGCTGGGTAAGCTGGGCATGTTGCACCATTTTCCTGATTTACTGTTCAGCGGCTACGATATCCAACGCTGGAAGCCCGATCCGGCCCTAATGTTCCATGCGGCAAAAGCAATGGACGTTAATGTTGAGAACTGCATTCTGGTTGATGATTCCAGCGCAGGCGCGCAGGCGGGGATTGCGGCGGGGATGGAAGTGTTCTACTTCTGCGCCGATCCGCATAACAAACCGATCGATCATCCAAAAGTCACGACCTTTACCGATCTGACACAGTTGCCGGAATTGTGGAAGGCACGGGGTTGGGATATTACCCGGTAATTTTTTGTAGGCCCGGTAAGCTTGCGCCACCGGGCAATTGCCGGATGGCGCTAACGCTTATCCGGCCTACTTTCTACGTTTTTATCACTCTTTAGGATCTTTGCCCGCCAGCAGCTTATCCAGCTCATCGCCGCCCACGTGACGGAAGTCTTGTCCCTTCACGAAATAGAAGATGTATTCGCAGATATTCTGGCAGCGGTCACCGATACGTTCGATGGAACGTGCGCAGAACAGCGCGGTCAGCACGCTTGGAATGGTACGTGGGTCTTCCATCATATAAGTCATCAGCTGACGCACGATGCCTTCATACTCCTGGTCGACTTTCTTATCTTCGCGATAAATACGTACCGCTTCGTCGAGATCCATACGCGCAAACGCATCCAACACGTCGTGCAGCATCTGCACGGTGTGACGACCCAGCGACTCCAGACTTACCAGCAGCGGCTGGTGCTGTTGCGAGAACTTCTCCAGCGCGGTGCGGCAAATTTTATCTGCCACGTCACCAATACGTTCCAGCTCAGCGATGGTTTTGATAATCGCCATCACCAGACGCAGGTCGCTCGCTGTCGGTTGACGCTTGGCGATGATACGCACGCAGGCTTCGTCGATCGCCACCTCCATCATGTTGACGTTCTTATCGCCTTCAATGACGCGCTTCGCCAGCTCGCTGTCCTGGTTGTGCATCGCCGTGATTGCATCAGAAAGCTGCTGCTCGACCATGCCGCCCATGGTCATCACCTGGGTACGGATGCTTTCCAGCTCTGCATTGAACTGGCCGGAAATATGTTTATTAAGGTTAAGGTTATCCACAACAAGCTCCTGAATCAGCCGTAACGACCGGTGATGTAATCTTCAGTTTGTTTCTTCGCGGGCTTGGTGAACAGATCGTCCGTGTTACTGAACTCAATCAACTCGCCCAGGTACATAAATGCCGTGTGATCGGAACAACGCGCAGCCTGCTGCATGTTGTGGGTAACGATAACGACGGTGTAATCCTCTTTCAGCTCAGTGATCAGCTCTTCGATACGCCCGGTAGAAATAGGGTCGAGCGCTGAACATGGCTCATCAAGCAGAAGCACTTCCGGGCGAATGGCGATGCCACGCGCAATACACAGTCGCTGCTGCTGACCACCCGAGAGAGAGTACCCGCTCTGGTGTAATTTATCTTTGGTTTCATTCCACAATGCGGCCTTGGTCAATGCCCACTGCACGCGTTCGTCCATATCCGCACGCGAGAGTTTCTCAAACAGACGTACGCCAAAAGCGATGTTGTCGTAGATGGACATCGGGAACGGCGTGGGCTTCTGGAATACCATGCCCACTTTGGCTCGCAGCAGAGCGATATCCTGGGTATTGGTGAGAATATTGTCGCCATCCAGCAGAATTTCACCTTCCGCACGCTGCTCCGGGTACAGTTCAAACATTTTGTTGAACGTACGCAGCAGCGTCGATTTACCACAGCCAGAAGGACCGATAAACGCCGTTACCTGGTTTTTAGCAATATCCAGGTTGATGTTCTTCAGGGCATGGAATTTGCCATAGTAGAAGTTCAAATCACGAACCTGAATTTTACCTGGGGCAGTATCAACCATACTCATTTCAATCTTTTCCTCATCCGGCGCCGCATCAGCCACGCCGTAAAAATTAACCGTGTTTCTTCTTCGCGAAAATGACGCGCGCCAGAATGTTCAGCAGCAGTACGCACAGGGTAATAATCAGTACCCCGGCCCAGGCCAGTTGCTGCCACTCAGCAAACGGGCTCATCGCAAACTTAAAGATAGTGACCGGCAGGTTGGCGATAGGCTGCATCATGTCGGTGCTCCAGAACTGGTTGGAGAGCGACGTAAACAGCAGCGGAGCCGTTTCACCTGCGATACGAGCAATTGCTAACAGAACACCTGTAATGATCCCCGAGACAGATGCCTTCAGGGTGATCGCAGAAATCATCTTCCATTTCGGCGTACCCAGTGCATAGGCGGCTTCACGCAGACTATCTGGCACCAGCTTGAGCATGTTCTCTGTGGTACGAATAACAATAGGCACCTGCAGCAGCGCCAGCGCGATCACGCCCGCCCAGCCGGAGAAATGCTCCATTTTTGCTACCACGATGGTGTAAACGAACAGACCGACCACGATAGATGGCGCAGAAAGCAGGATGTCATTGATAAATCGGATGACCTCAGCCAGCCAGGACTTACGCCCATACTCCGCCAGGTAGATACCCGCCATAATACCGAGCGGGGTACCAAACACGGTCGCCCACAGAATCAACAGACCGCTACCGGCCAGGGCGTTCGCCAAACCACCGCCCGCCGTATTCGGCGGCGGCGTCATTTCGGTGAACAGCGCCAGCGACATACCGTCAATACCGCGGGTGATCGTGGACATCAGGATCCAAATGAGCCAGAACAGACCGAACGCCATGGTCGCCATAGAGAGCGTCAGCGCGATGCGGTTTTTCAGACGACGACGCGCCTGCATTTTACGGCGGGATTCCGCAAGCTGAGCGGTGTTTTGCATTTCAAGCGTAGCCATTAGCGTGCCCCCTCGTTCTTCGCAAGGCGCATGATCATGAACTTAGACGCAGCCAGCACGATGAAGGTGATCACAAACAGAATCAGACCCAGCTCCATCAACGCTGCAACGTGCAGCCCAGATTCCGCTTCGGCAAATTCATTCGCCAGCGCAGAGGTAATACTGTTGCCCGGCATGTACAGCGAGGCGCTATCGAGCTGGTAGGTGTTACCGATGATAAAGGTCACCGCCATGGTTTCACCCAGCGCACGCCCCAGACCCAGCATCACGCCGCCAATTACACCGTTTTTAGTGAACGGCAGGACGATACGCCAGATAACTTCCCAGGTGGTACAGCCGATGCCGTAGGCCGACTCTTTCATCAGTACCGGCGTTTGTTCGAACACATCACGCATAACCGCCGCAATGTACGGGATGATCATTATGGCGAGGATCACGCCAGCCGCCAGAATACCGATACCAAAAGCTGGGCCGGAGAACAGTGCGCCAACAAACGGAATGTTGGAAAGGATGTTTCCGACCGGCTCCTGGAAATAAGTCGCAAACAGCGGGGCAAAGATAAACAGCCCCCACATGCCGTACACGATACTCGGAATTGCCGCCAGCAGTTCAATAGCGATGCCCAGCGGGCGACGCAGCCAGCCAGGTGCAAGTTCAGTCAGGAACAGCGCAATGCCGAAACTCACCGGAACGGCAATCAGCAGTGCAATAAGTGAGGTAACCAGCGTACCGTAAATCGGTACTAAAGCACCGTAGATATCGTTCGGCGCATCCCAGTCTTTGGTCCACAGAAAAGAGAAACCAAATTTCTGAATGCTTGGCCAGGAGGAGATAACCAGAGAGACAATAATGCCACCCAACATCAATAGCACAATCAGCGCAGCCAGTCTTACCAGCGCGCTGAAGATCATGTCACCCTTTTTACCCGGTGGGTTAAAAGCAGGCTTGGTTGCAGCCATAAATCACTCTTTAAGTTAAACGCGTTTACGAAGTTGCCCATGCCGGATGGCGCTACGCTTATCCGGCCTACAAAGCGGGCCTACAGTCGAAACCGTAGGGCGGATAAGCGTAGCGCCATCCGCCAACTCGTTAAAGATATTCTATTAGTACAGCGCTTTACCGCTGCTGTCTTTCACGTTGGTCTTCCATGCAGCACGAACCTGCTCAACCACGCTGTCCGGCAGGCTGGCGTAATCCAGGTCGTTAGCCTGTTTGCCGCCATTTTTGTACGCCCAGTCGAAGAACTTCAGCACTTCTGCGCTCTGCTCTGGTTTCTTCGACTCTTTATGGACCAGGATGAAGGTGGTGGAGGTGATTGGCCACGCGTCGTCACCTTTCTGGTTAGTCAGATCCTGAGCGAAGGTTTTGCTCCAGTCAGCGCCTTTTGCGGCGTTAGCAAAGCTCTCTTCTGTCGGGCTTACCGGTTTGCCATCAGCAGAGACCAGCTTGGTGTACGCCAGGTTGTTCTGCTTAGCGTAAGCGTACTCAACGTAACCGATAGAACCCGGCAGACGCTGTACGAACGCAGCGATACCGTCGTTACCTTTACCGCCCAGACCGGTCGGCCAGTTCACGGTAGAGCCGGAACCAATTTTAGATTTCCACTCTTCGTTTACTTTTGCCAGGTAGCTGGTGAAAACGAAGGAAGTACCGGAACCGTCAGCGCGACGCACAACGGCGATATTCTGTGAAGGCAGCTTCAGACCCGGGTTCAGTTTGGTGATGGCTTCATCATCCCACTTCTTAATTTTACCGAGGTAGATGTCACCCAGCGTTTTACCGTCCAGCACCAGCTCGCCGGATTTCAGGCCCGGGATATTCACAGCCAGCACTACGCCACCGATCACGGTCGGGAACTGGAACAGACCTTCTTGCGCCAGTTTTTCGTCAGACAGCGGTGCATCAGAAGCGCCGAAATCAACGGTATTGGCCGTAATTTGTTTTACACCACCGGAGGAGCCGATACCCTGGTAGTTTACTTTGCTACCGGTCTCTTTCTGATAGGTATCTGCCCATTTGGCATACACTGGCGCAGGGAAGGTTGCACCTGCACCTGTCAGGCTCGCTGCTGCAAACGCAGAGAACGCGCTCATGGATAAGGTCGCGGCGACAACAGTTGCGACAGTGGTACGCATAACTTTCATAATGTCTCCTGCACGGTTTTCGTAAATCGTTGTTTGAGTTGCTACTGTGAGCAAAATAGGACAAACAGGTGACAGTTAAATGTACGAAATATGACAGTTTTATGACAACGAAAAATACGGGAAGTTTTTTATCTAAAAACACATTCAAAACAAAAAGTTAGTCGCTATCATGACAATAACATTTCGTTAAAATTTTCTTTTTATGACACTGAAAACAGTAGTTGAAGATGACGGTTTGTCACATAAAACAGGCGGGATAATTGATTAAAAACAGAACAAGTTTAAAAAAATGCCCCGCTTGTAGCAGGGCATTTCCAGTTCAGTTAAGCACGGATTACTCTACGGTAACTGACTTCGCCAGGTTACGCGGCTGATCGACGTCGGTGCCTTTAATCAGTGCCACATGATACGCCAGCAGCTGCAGCGGAACAGTGTAGAAGATCGGTGCAATCACCTCTTCCACATGCGGCATCTCGATGATGTGCATGTTTTCGCTGCTGGTAAAGCCAGCATCCTGGTCAGCAAAGACGTACAGCTGACCGCCACGGGCGCGAACTTCTTCAATGTTGGATTTCAGTTTTTCCAACAATTCGTTGTTCGGCGCAACCACGATAACCGGCATATCGGCATCAATCAGCGCCAGCGGACCGTGTTTCAGTTCACCTGCGGCATAAGCTTCAGCGTGAATATAAGAGATCTCTTTCAGCTTCAGCGCGCCTTCCAGCGCAATTGGATACTGATCGCCACGGCCGAGGAACAGCGCATGGTGTTTATCAGAGAAACCTTCTGCCAGAGCGGCAATGCGTTTGTCCTGAGACAACATCTGCTCAATACGACTCGGCAGCGCCTGCAGACCGTGAACGATCTCCTGCTCAATAGACGCATCAAGGCCTTTCAGACGGGACAGTTTCGCCACCAGCATCAGCAGAACGGTCAGCTGAGTGGTAAATGCCTTCGTGGAGGCCACACCGATTTCGGTACCGGCATTGGTCATCATCGCCAGGTCAGATTCACGCACCAGAGAGGAGCCCGGAACGTTACAGATAGCCAGCGATCCCAGATAGCCCAGCTCTTTGGATAAGCGCAGGCCCGCCAGGGTATCCGCCGTTTCACCAGACTGAGAAAGGGTAATCATCAGGCTGTTACGACGCACGGCAGATTTGCGATAGCGGAATTCGGAAGCGATTTCGACATCACAAGGAATACCCGCCAGCGATTCAAACCAGTAACGGGACACCATACCGGAGTTGTACGACGTACCGCAGGCGATAATCTGGATATGCTCAACCTGAGACAGCAGCTCGTTGGCACGCGACCCCAGCTCGCTAAAATCCACTTCACCGTGGTTAATGCGCCCGGTCAGCGTATTTTTAATCGCGTTCGGCTGTTCGTAGATCTCTTTCTGCATGTAGTGGCGATAAATACCTTTTTCGCCCGCGTCATACTGCAGATTCGATTCGATATCCTGACGTTTCACTTCTGCGCCAGACTTGTCGAAAATAGAGACAGAACGACGAGTCACTTCCGCGATGTCACCCTCTTCCAGGAAGATGAAGCGACGGGTTACCGGCAGCAGCGCCAGCTGATCGGAAGCGATGAAGTTTTCGCCCATACCCAGACCAATCACCAGCGGGCTACCAGAACGGGCCGCCAGCAGGGTTTCCGGATTACGGGTATCCATGATCACCGTGCCGTAGGCACCGCGCAGCTGCGAAATAGTACGCAGCACGGCTTCACGCAGCGTTCCACCCTGTTCCAGTTCCCAGTGCACCAGGTGAGCAATCACTTCGGTGTCGGTTTCAGAAACAAAGGTATAGCCACGCGTTTTCAACAGCTCACGCAGTGGTTCATGGTTTTCAATGATGCCGTTATGCACCACAACAATGTGTTCAGAAACATGGGGATGCGCGTTCGCTTCTGAAGGTTCACCGTGTGTCGCCCAGCGGGTGTGAGCGATACCTGTACCACCATGCAACGGATGTTCTTCCGCAGCAGCAGTCAGCATCTGCACTTTACCCAGACGACGCAGACGGGTCATGTTACCTTCAGCATCGACGACGGCCAGACCAGCAGAGTCATAACCACGATATTCCAGACGACGTAAACCTTCGAGAAGGATTTCAGCTACATCACGCTGCGCGATAGCGCCAACAATTCCACACATATTTTTTGATTCCGAATTTAGGCATTATGCCTGTCGTTGTCGCTGACCTGTATTTGCCCATTTCGGGCGCCCCGAGCCTTGTAGAGAGTGGGGTTATTTTTATGGTACTGCTTGTTGAGCGGAGGATTATGTTATCCCCTCATCTCTTGTGTGCCTGATGGCGCTTACGCTTATCAGGCCTACAGAACGTCACCGCACGTAGGCCGCCATCCGGCAAAAATCACTTACTTCTTCTTCACCGGACGCTGCCAGCCCTGTTTATGGACCTGAGGTACACGGCTTAATACCAGTTCGTTATCGGCGACATTACGCGTTACGGTGGTTCCGGCGGCGATCGTTGCACCTTTACCCACGGTGACAGGCGCCACCAGCTGAGTATCAGAACCCACAAACACATCATCACCAATAATGGTTTTAAACTTATTGGCGCCATCGTAGTTGCAGGTAATCGTACCCGCGCCGATATTCACGTTATCGCCAATTTCCGCATCGCCCAGGTAGGTCAAATGACCGGCTTTGGAGCCTTTACCCAGACGCGCTTTTTTCATTTCGACGAAGTTACCCACGTGTGCGCCTTCCTGCAGCTCAGCACCCGGGCGCAGACGTGCGAATGGACCAATGGTGCAAGCGGCTTCCAGATGGGCATCTTCCACCACACTGTATGGGCTAAGCTCGCAACCCTCACCAATCACGCTGTTTTTGATGATGCAACCGGCGCCAATCTTGACGCGATCCCCAACGGTTACGTTACCTTCAATGATAACGTTAGTATCAATTTCAACATCGCGCCCGTGAATAAGCGTACCGCGAAGATCAAAACGTGCCGGATCGCGCAGCATCACGCCTGCCAGCAGCAGTTTTTCTGCCTGCTCGGACTGATAAACACGTTCCAGACGGGATAGCTGAAGACGGTTATTCACCCCTTCAGTTTCGCTAATGCGTGCCGGATGTACTGCAGCAATTTCACGTCCTTCCTGATACGCCATCGCGATGATATCGGTGATGTAGTATTCACCCTGCACGTTGTTGTTGGTCAGTTTAGACAGCCAACGCTTCATGTCAGCGCCGTTGGCAATCAGGATACCAGTGTTTATTTCCTGGATTTGACGCTGCTCGTCGGTGGCATCTTTATGCTCAACGATACCCGTGACATTGCCGTTATCGCGGGTAATTCGGCCATAACCGGTTGGGTCATCAAGTTTTACCGTTAGCAAGCCAATGCCGCCCTGCGGTTTGGCTTCACGCAGGCGACGTAAGGTATCGGTAGAGATCAGCGGCACATCGCCATAGAGCATTAAAATGTCTTCATCATCACCAAAGAATGGCGCCGCCTGCTGCATTGCATGGCCGGTACCCAACTGTTCCGCCTGCAGAACCCAGTTCAGATTGCCATCTTTCAGCGTCTGCTTGAGCAAATCACCACCGTGCCCGTAGACCAGATGTACGTGAGTCGCACCTAATTCATTAGCAGCATCAATGACATGCTGAACCATCGGTTTTCCTGCGAGGGTATGCAGCACTTTAGGGAGATCGGAATACATACGCGTGCCTTTGCCTGCGGCAAGGATCACGACGCTCATAGCTTTATTCAACATACACGTCCTGACTGTAATTTGAGAACGAATTTATACCGTTTCACATTGAAAATACTACATTTTTTTCATCGTGAAATGGACCGAAGATAAAACGTTCAACAGGGGTAATTCCCCATCTGATAACTCACTATTTTCGTCTAAATCAGTGTCTTTTGTCTGCCAAAAACCTGGGGTCTGCTCTTATTAAAGCCTTAGGTTAATGTTTTTGCTATTTTTTTACCGCATGAATAAAGAGTTACACATGCAAAGCCCGATTTTATTTATGTGATTCAGTGAGAAACCGAAAATGCGTACGCGAAATAAAAAGTTGAGGGAGAAGAGTAGGGGGAGGGGATTTATAACAACAAGTGGCGCTGACTGATAAACCATATCAAGCATAGCGCCACAGGACAGGCAGGTAAAGTCTAAAAGCTCATATTGCTGAACATGGCGATGATTTTATTGAGTAATTTCATGTTGGCATCTCTTTTTATCTGATTTTATTATGTGACATACATCACACAAAAAGAGTCTACGCCGCATTTTTTAGCCAATCAATATTTTTATGATCTAAATCACAAAACAGTTTTCAATTTAAATGTTCTTGCAGCAAAAGCAAAAAAAGCCAGCCTGGAAACCAGACTGGCCTTTGTGCTTTTCAAGCCGGTGTTACATCGCTTTTTTGGTCAACTCGATTACGCGCAGTTTCGCGATCGCTTTGGCCAGTTCCGCAGATGCCTGAGCGTAATCCACGTCACCATGAGAGCTCTTGATGTGCTCTTCAGCCTTACGCTTCGCTTCCAGGGCTCTCGCTTCATCGAGATCCTGTCCGCGAATCGCGGTATCAGCCAGAACGGTCACGCTGCCAGGCTGCACTTCGAGAATGCCGCCGGACAGGTAGATAAACTCTTCATGACCGAACTGTTTAACGATGCGGATCATACCAGGCTTAATGGCGGTGAGCAGCGGTGCGTGACCAGGGAAAATACCCAGTTCACCTTCACTACCCGTTACCTGGATTTTCTCGACCAGACCAGAGAACATTTGTTGCTCTGCGCTGACGACGTCCAGGTGGTAAGTCATTGCCATATCACCCTCCGATTAAGGCGTTAAAGTTTTTTGGCTTTTTCCACGGCTTCGTCGATAGAACCAACCATGTAGAACGCCTGCTCTGGCAGGTGGTCGTATTCGCCTTCCATGATGCCTTTAAAGCCACGGATGGTGTCTTTCAGGGAAACGTATTTGCCCGGAGAACCGGTGAATACTTCCGCAACGAAGAACGGCTGGGACAGGAAGCGCTGAATCTTACGTGCGCGTGCTACCACCAGTTTATCTTCTTCAGACAGTTCATCCATACCCAGGATGGCGATGATGTCTTTCAGTTCCTGATAACGCTGCAGCAGGGACTGTACGCCACGCGCGGTGTCGTAGTGTTCCTGACCAACAACCAGCGGATCCAGCTGACGGCTGGTGGAGTCCAGCGGGTCAACTGCCGGGTAGATACCCAGAGATGCGATCTGACGGCTCAGTACCACGGTTGCATCCAAGTGAGCAAAGGTGGTTGCTGGGGATGGGTCAGTCAAGTCATCCGCTGGTACGTATACCGCCTGAACGGAGGTGATAGAACCGGTTTTGGTGGAGGTGATACGTTCCTGCAGAACACCCATCTCTTCCGCCAGGGTCGGCTGGTAGCCTACCGCTGATGGCATACGACCCAGCAGTGCAGATACTTCTGTACCGGCCAGGGTGTAACGATAGATGTTATCAACGAACAGCAGAACGTCACGACCTTCGTCACGGAACTTCTCAGCCATGGTCAGACCGGTCAGCGCAACACGCAGACGGTTTCCCGGCGGCTCGTTCATCTGGCCATATACCAGGGATACTTTGTCCAGAACGTTGGAGTCGGTCATTTCGTGGTAGAAGTCGTTACCCTCACGAGTACGTTCACCTACGCCCGCAAACACGGAGTAACCGGAGTGTTCGATCGCGATGTTACGGATCAGCTCCATCATGTTTACGGTTTTACCTACACCCGCACCACCGAACAGACCAACTTTACCGCCCTTAGCGAACGGACACATCAGGTCGATAACTTTGATACCGGTTTCCAGCAGTTCCTGAGAGCTTGACAGCTCTTCGTAGGAAGGTGCTGCACGGTGGATAGCCCAACGCTCTTCTTCACCGATATCGCCTTTCATGTCGATCGGGTGACCCAGGACGTTCATGATACGACCCAGCGTTGCTTTACCTACCGGGACTTCGATCGGGTGCTCGAGGTCTTTAACTTCCAGACCACGACGCAGACCGTCAGAAGAACCCATGGCGATGGTACGTACGATACCGCCGCCGAGCTGCTGCTGAACTTCCAGCACCAGGCTCTCTTTACCATTCATAACCTCAAGAGCATCGTACACGCGCGGTACGGCATCCTGAGGGAATTCGACGTCAACCACGGCGCCGATTACCTGGACAATTTTTCCAGTAGCCATCTTGAATCCTCTACGAATTAACCTGGTTATACCGCGGATGCACCACCGACGATTTCGGTGAGTTCCTGAGTAATGCTGGCCTGACGAGCTTTGTTGTATACCAACTGCAGCTCTTTAATCAGGCTGCCGCCATTGTCGGTCGCGGCTTTCATCGCCACCATACGTGCGGCCTGCTCGCTGGCCAGGTTTTCTACCACGCCCTGATAAACCTGAGACTCGACATAACGACGCAGCAGGGTATCCAGCAGCGCTTTCGGGTCTGGCTCATACAGGTAATCCCAGGATTTACGCTTCAATTCATCATCATCTGATGCCGGCAGAGGCAGCAGTTGGGTGATGGTTGGCGTCTGAGACATGGTGTTAATAAATTTGTTGCTGACAACGTACAGTCTGTCCAGGCGACCTTCATCGTAGGCCTGCAGCATCACTTTAACCGGACCGATCAGTTCGGACAGGGAAGGGTTATCCCCCATACCGGTTACCTGAGCAATCACATTACCGCCAACGGAGTTAAAGAAAGACACGCCCTTAGAGCCGATCATTGCGATATCGCACTGAACGCCTTTATCGGACCATGTTTTCATATCCGCCAGCAGCTTTTTGAACAGGTTAATGTTCAAGCCACCGCACAGACCACGGTCGGTCGACACCACCAGGTAGCCCACGCGTTTAACGTCGCGTTCTTCCAGGTAAGGGTGCTTATATTCCAGATTACCATTCGCAAGGTGACCAATCACTTTGCGCATGGTCTCTGCATAAGGACGGCTGGCCGCCATGCGATCCTGCGATTTACGCATTTTGGAAGCGGCGACCATCTCCATCGCTTTAGTGATCTTCTGCGTGTTCTGGACGCTTGCGATCTTACTACGTATCTCTTTTGCGCCGGCCATGAGCTTCTCCTCAATGCCTTGCGGTCCACCCTAAAGCAGACCGCCAGACGTTACCAGGACTGGGTTGCCTTGAAGGAATCGAGGATAGCTTTCAGCTTGCCTTCGATTTCATCGTTATAGCCACCGGACTGGTTGATCTCTTGCATCAGCGGAGCGTGGTCACGGTCAACGTAAGCCAGCAGAGCGGCTTCGAAGCTACCGATTTTCGCCAGTTCCACATCTTCGAGGTAACCGCGTTCAGCCGCGAACAGCACCACACCCTGCTGTGCAACAGACATTGGCGCATACTGTTTCTGCTTCAGCAGTTCAGTTACTTTCTGACCGTGGCTCAGCTGCTTACGAGTAGCTTCATCCAGGTCGGAAGCGAACTGAGAAAACGCTGCCAGTTCACGATACTGCGCCAGTGCGGTACGAATACCACCGGACAGTTTCTTGATGATCTTGGTCTGCGCTGCACCACCAACACGAGATACGGAGATACCCGGGTTAACTGCCGGACGAATACCGGAGTTAAACAGGTTGGTTTCCAGGAAGATCTGACCATCGGTAATGGAAATTACGTTGGTCGGAACGAACGCAGAAACGTCACCCGCCTGGGTTTCGATAATCGGCAGAGCGGTCAGGGAGCCGGTTTTACCTTTAACTTCACCATTGGTGAACTTCTCAACGTATTCCGCGTTTACGCGGGATGCGCGTTCCAGCAGACGGGAGTGGAGGTAAAATACGTCGCCCGGGAATGCTTCACGTCCTGGTGGACGACGCAGCAGCAGGGAAACCTGACGGTAAGCAACAGCCTGTTTAGACAGGTCATCGTAAACGATCAGTGCATCTTCACCGCGGTCACGGAAGTATTCGCCCATTGCGCAACCGGCATATGGTGCCAGGTATTGCAGTGCAGCAGATTCAGACGCGGTCGCCACAACAACGATGGTGTTGGACAGCGCGCCGTGTTCTTCCAGTTTACGAACCACGTTAGAAATGGTGGACGCTTTCTGGCCGATAGCCACGTACACACATTTGATGCCGGAATCACGCTGGTTGATGATGGCATCGATTGCCATCGCGGTTTTACCTGTCTGACGGTCACCGATGATCAGCTCACGCTGGCCACGACCGATTGGGATCATGGCATCAACAGATTTATAACCGGTCTGCACTGGCTGGTCGACGGACTGACGTTCGATTACGCCTGGTGCGATAACTTCGATTGGCGAGAAGCCATCGTTATCAACCGGACCTTTACCGTCAATCGGGGAACCCAGAGTGTTCACCACACGACCCAGCAGGCCACGGCCAACCGGAACTTCCAGAATACGACCCGTACACTTAACCTTCATGCCTTCGGCGAGGTCAGCGTATGGACCCATCACAACTGCACCTACGGAGTCGCGCTCCAGGTTCAGTGCGATAGCGTAACGGTTACCCGGCAGGGAAATCATCTCACCCTGCATACAATCGGCCAGGCCGTGAATGCGGATAACACCGTCACTTACAGAAACAATAGTACCTTCGTTGTGAGCTTCGCTCACAACATTGAACTGAGCAATGCGCTGCTTGATCAGTTCGCTGATTTCGGTGGAATTCAGTTGCATGCTCCAGTCCCCTTAAGACTGCAAGACGTCTGCAAGGCGTTCAAGACGGCCGCGTACGCTGCCATCAATGACCATATCACCCGCTCGGATGATTACGCCTGCCATTACAGACTTATCGATTTTGCAATTCAGCTTAACTTTGCGTGACAGACGTTTTTCCATCGCTGCGCTAATCTTCTTAAGCTGTTCATCACTCAGTGCATTGGCAGAAGTAACTTCTACCTCAGAGATAGCCTCACTGGCTGCACGCAGGTGAATAAACTGCTCAAGAACATCCGGGAGCGCATTCAGACGGTTATTTTCAGCCATTACCCGAATCAGGTTTTGGCCGCTTTCGTCCAGTTGCTCACCGCATACGGCGATAAACGACTCAGCGAGCGTTTCCGGCGCCAGCGCGCCAGAGAGAAGCTCTGCCATTTGTTCGTTTTTTGTCACCTCAGCGGCAAACATCAGCATATCCTGCCAACGGTCAACGCTTTGGTGCTCAACGGCAAAGTCAAAAGCTGCTTTGGCGTAGGGGCGAGCTACCGTAACAAATTCAGACATCAGCCCCTCCCTCCTTACAGTTCAGCGACAAGTTTGTCCACGATGTCGCTATTAGCAGCTTCATCCACGGAACGTTCGATGATCTTCTCGGCGCCAGCAACAGCCAGGATAGCAACTTGCTTACGCAGCTCTTCGCGAGCACGTTTACGCTCGGCTTCAATTTCCGCCTGCGCCTGTGCCACGATTTTAGTACGTTCCTGCTCTGCTTCAGTTTTAGCTTCGTCCAGGATCTGAGCACGGCGTTTGTTCGCCTGCTCGATGATTACCTGAGCTTCCGCCTTCGCTTTTTTCAGCTGGTCGGTCGCGCTGGCCTTTGCAAGGTCAAGATCCTTATGTGCTCGTTCTGCAGAAGCAAGGCCGTCAGCAATTTCTTTTTGACGTTTTTCGATGGCAGCCATTAAAGGCGGCCATACGTACTTCATGCAGAACAGAACGAACAGGACAAACGCGATGGCCTGGCCGAGGATTGTTGCGTTAAGATTCACAGCACAATGCCTCTATCTAGTTAACGTTCTGATATTGCTCTTAATTCAAGCAACGCTTACTACGCGACAGCAAACATCACGTACAGACCCAGACCTACAGCGATCATTGGGATTGCATCCACCAGACCCATAACGATAAAGAACTGAGTACGCAGCAGAGGAATCAGATCCGGTTGACGCGCTGCGCCTTCCAGGAATTTACCCCCGAGGATGCCGATACCGATCGCAGCACCGATTGCCGCCAGACCCATCATCACAGCGGCAGCAATGTACAGCAGATCCATATTCAGGTTTTCCATGACAGTCTCCAGTTTGTTTCAGTTAAAACGTAGTAGTGTTGGTAAATTAATGCTCTTCAGATGCCATCGACAGATAGACAATCGTCAGAACCATAAATATGAAGGCTTGCAGCGTGATAATCAGTATGTGGAAAATGGCCCACGGCACATTCAGGATCCACTGTGACCACCACGGCAACAGACCAGCAATCAGAATGAAAATCAGCTCACCAGCGTACATGTTACCGAACAGTCGCAGACCAAGTGAGATTGGTTTGGACAGCAGGCTTACCCCTTCAAGGATTAAGTTGACAGGGATGAACGCCCAGTGATTGAACGGCTGCAGCGTCAACTCTTTCGCGAAGCCACCGATGCCTTTCATTTTGATGCTGTAGAACAGAATGAGGATAAATACGCCCAGCGCCATCGACAGGGTGATGTTCACGTCAGCAGACGGAACCACACGCAGAGCCGGTAGGCCAAAGATATGCTCACCGATGTACGGCAGCAGGTCGATAGGCAGCAAATCCATCAAGTTCATCAGGAATACCCAGACGAAAATCGTCAGGGCCAGCGGAGCAATCAGCTTGCTTTTGCCATGGTACATGTCTTTCACGCTACCATGCACAAAGCCGATTACCAGCTCAATCGCAGTCTGAAATTTACCTGGTACGCCGCTGGTCGCCTTTTTGGCTACGCTACGGAACATAAGCAGGAACAACAGACCCAGAACCACCGAGAAGAAAATGGAGTCAATATTGAGCGTCCAGAAGGTGGCTGGGGGGTTGTGCGGATCCACCAGCGAGAATGTACGTAGGTCCAACTGAAGGTTATTCAGATGGTGCCCTATGTAATCCTGCGGCGTCATATTTTCTGAAGCCATGATGCCTTTACCCTTTGTTGTTAATTACAGCCGGCGCCAGTATCTGAACCACCAGCACCAAAACCCACGTAACGATCAGCGGCATGAATACCGCTTTCAAAACAGCCAACGCCACCACCAACAACACCAGCATAGCTAATACCTTGAAGGCTTCGCCGAAAGCGAACGTCCAGGCCACTCGGCCTTTAGCTGGTGTATGTGCCTGGTGACGCCAGGCAAATATCATAAACAACACATTAGGCAGTAACACTGCCAATCCACCGCACAATGCGGAGATGCCCCAGAAAGGGTCTTTGAGGCTAAATAGCAGTCCACTTGCTATTACCGCCAGAAACTGTGTGAGCAAAAGCTTACGAGCAACGTTTCGACTCAAGAGCGACATAGACATCACGTTTTTACTCCTGCTCCCTTCGAGGTATGCCGCGTGTCGTATAAAACGTTCTTTATGGCTTAGAGTCAAGCATCAAAAAGCGGTCAAATTATACGGTGCGCCTTCTCGATTTCAAACAATAAGTAGCTAAAAAGTGAATAAATGTTTAAATATTTTTCGCTACGCCACATTTATCACTTTTATGCAAACTGTGAACGATCATGCAAAACTGCAAAAGCCGCGTAAACACTGGCTGCAAAGCGTGCACCAGATCACATATTAAGCATATTCGCCCCGGCACTATTTATTTACTTGGCAAATGATGCCATTTCAACTTTTTGATATTTAAGCCTAAAATTCGTTACTGTTTTAAAAATAGCGAATAACAACAAAAAAACCACCCATTGACATTTATAATAAAAAATTAACACGAGCGGTGATTCTTTGATTCTATTTTTAGCAGGCTGATATTTTCACAGCTGACTTGTTTCACTTTTAACAAAAAACGGTACGTTATAGTTATGATGCAAAACCGTAAGGCATTAGTGAAATGTAACGACATTTAACCACACTATTCCTTATGACTTTTAACACCCGAAGAACCGTTTTTTTTCTATTTTTTTTGATAAAAATTAAATTTTGTTTGGCTTAATAACCACCAGATGACGTTCACCATCCAGTTGCGGAACGCGTAATTTTTCGACCGACTCGACGCTGAATTCTGCAGGCAACGAGGCAATTTCATCTTCAGGCAACTGCCCTTTTAGCGCATAAAAACGCCCTTCCTGACCAGGCAAATGATGGCACCAGCTCACCATATCATTGAGTGACGCGAAAGCACGGCTAATCACCCCATCAAACGGCGGCTCTGAAGGGAATTCTTCAACGCGACTTTGCACTGGAGTGATGTTAGTAAGCGCAAGCTCATGCTGCACCTGGCGCAAGAAACGAACGCGTTTTCCCAGGCTATCCAGCAGTGTGAAATGCGCTTCAGGACGTACGATGGAGAGAGGGATTCCCGGTAGGCCCGGACCAGTGCCGACATCGATAAAACGCTCGCCCTTCAGGTACGGCGCGACGACAATGCTGTCCAGAATATGGCGCACCAGCATTTCGTTGGGATCACGCACCGACGTCAGGTTGTACGCTTTGTTCCATTTATGCAGCATATCGACATACGCAATCAGCTGATTTTTCTGGTGATCGGTAAGAGAAATACCGGCATCAGCCAGCAGACGAGAGAGTTTGTTGAGCACGGTCGTTACCTGTAAATAATCTATTGCCCGACGCGCTGTCGCTTATCGGGCCGACAAATTTGTAGGGCGGGCAAACGAAGCACTCCCGCCAAAAAGTGATATCAAGCGCTGCGACGCAGCATACCTTGTTTTTTCAGCCATACCAGCAGAATGGAGATGGCGGCAGGTGTTACGCCGGAAATACGCGATGCCTGGCCGATCGATACCGGTTTGTGATCGTTCAGTTTGGCAATGACCTCATTCGACAAGCCGGAGACCTGACGATAATCCAGCGTTGCAGGCAACAGGGTGTTCTCATTACGCTGTTGTCTCTCGATCTCTTCCTGCTGACGGGCGATATATCCTTCGTATTTCACCTGAATTTCAACCTGCTCCGCGGCCTGAGCATCATCAAGCGCAGGTGCAAACGCAGATAAAGAGGTCAACTGAGCATAGGTCATATCCGGGCGACGCAGCAGATCTTCACCGCTCGCTTCACGTGACAGAGGTGTCGCCAGGTGAGCATTCACTTCTGCAGCGGACTCCGCTAACGGATTCACCCAGGTTGATTTGAGACGCTGGCGTTCTTGTTCAATACGCTCCAGCTTCTCGTTGAAGCGAGCCCAACGCTCATCGTCCACCAGTCCCAGCTCACGGCCAATTTCGGTCAGACGCAGGTCGGCGTTATCTTCGCGCAGCATCAAACGGTATTCCGCGCGTGAGGTGAACATGCGGTACGGTTCTTTGGTGCCCAGCGTACACAGATCGTCCACCAGCACACCAAGATAAGCCTGATCGCGGCGCGGCGCCCAGCCGTCTTTGTCAGCAGACAAGCGTGCGGCGTTCAGACCAGCCAGCATCCCTTGCGCGGCAGCTTCTTCATAACCGGTCGTACCGTTGATCTGACCAGCAAAGAACAGACCCTGGATGAATTTGCTTTCCAGAGTAGGTTTCAGGTCGCGCGGATCGAAGAAATCATACTCAATCGCGTAGCCAGGACGGACGATTCTGGCATTTTCCATCCCCTGCATGGAACGGACAATTTGCATCTGCACATCGAACGGCAGGCTGGTGGAGATGCCATTCGGGTAAATTTCGTTAGACGTCAGTCCTTCCGGTTCGAGGAAGATCTGATGTTGGTTACGATCGGCAAAGCGCATCACTTTGTCTTCGATCGACGGGCAATAGCGTGGGCCGATACCTTCGATCACGCCTGCGTACATCGGGCTACGATCGAGGTTATTACGGATCACATCATGGGTTTTTTCATTGGTATGCGTGATATAACACGGCATCTGGCGCGGATGTTGAGATGCATCGCCCAGGAATGAGAAGACCGGCATCGGGTTATCGCTGTTTTGCTGGCCGAGCACGCTGAAATCAATCGTGCGCGCATCGATTCGCGGCGGTGTACCGGTTTTCAGGCGACTGACGCGCAGCGGCAGTTCACGCAGACGACGTGACAGCGGAATAGACGGCGGATCGCCAGCGCGGCCACCGCTGTAGTTGTCCAGACCAATATGAATTTTGCCGTCGAGGAAAGTCCCCACGGTTAACACGACCGCTTTGGCACGGAACTTCAGTCCCATTTGGGTCACTGCGCCCACGACACGATCGTTTTCAACAATCAGATCTTCAACCGCTTGTTGGAAGATCATCAGGTTAGGTTGATTCTCCAGCGCGGTACGTACTGCCTGGCGATAGAGCACACGATCGGCCTGAGCGCGAGTAGCACGAACGGCAGGCCCTTTGCTGGCGTTTAGTATCCTAAACTGGATACCCGCATGGTCGATCGCTTTTGCCATCAACCCACCAAGCGCATCCACTTCTTTTACCAGGTGTCCCTTCCCAATACCGCCGATCGCCGGGTTGCAGCTCATCTGTCCCAGAGTGTCGATATTGTGTGTCAAAAGCAGAGTCTGTTGACCCATTCGCGCCGCGGCCATTGCGGCCTCGGTGCCTGCATGACCCCCGCCAATGATGATGACGTCAAAAGGATCCTGATAAAACATGGTGATTGCCTCGCATAACGCGGTGTGAAAATGGATTGAAGCCCGGGCCGTGGATTCTACTCAACTTTAGTCGATGGAGAAAGACCTGGGATCCTGGGTATTAAAAAGAAGATCTTTTTATTTAGAGATCTGTTTTATTGTGATCTCTTATTAGGATCGCACCTTTCTGTGGATAAGGTCGATCCTTTAAGTAAGATCAACAGGTTGCTGAGGATCATTAGCTGTGAATGATCGGTGATCCTGGTCCGTATAAGCTGGGATCAGAATGAAGGGTTATACACAACTCAAAAACTGAACAACGGTTGTTCTTGGGATAACTACCGGTTGATCCAAGCTTTTAACCAGAGTTATCCACATAAAAAAGTACGATCTTTACAAATCTCTGAGCAACGGATGCCACGATCCCAGCCAAATTTCAGCCGGATCTTCCGGAATTTCATGTTCCAGTACGTTGATCCTGAGTGTTTCGCCGATCTGTTTTGCCCCACAGGCCTTCAATTCGGCTTCCAGCTTGTCGATTGCGCCGCAAAAGGTGTCATATTCACGACTGCCGATCCCGATTGCACCAAAGTGCACTTGTGACAGGTTCGGTTTCTGCTCGCGTAAGGCATCATATAAAGGCTGCAGGTTGTCAGGAATGTCTCCTGCTCCGTGTGTGGAGCTGATAATCAGCCAGATCCCGTCAGTCGGAACCTCTTCAAGCATTGGCCCATGCAGTATTTCGCTGGAAAAACCGGCGTCGTCCAGCTTTTCAGCCAGATGCTCTGCTACATATTCCGCACTGCCAAGCGTACTACCGCTGATAAGAGTGATGTCTGCCATGATCGCCCACCTTTATAAAGAGGGCGTATTGTACGCTGTGTGCGAGCTGGGATCTACCTGTGGAAAAATAGGGGATTAAAAAAACCGATCATGGCTTGATGGTACGCATAATCGGGTTCTGCAAGACGATCAGGGTTTCAGTGGACTGAATTTCGTCAATTGTTTGGATCTTGTTGATAAGTACCTGCTGCAACGCGTCGATCGATTTGCACATTACCTTAATAAAGATGCTGTAGTGCCCGGTGGTGTAATACGCTTCGGTCACTTCATCGAGGCTTTCCAGTCTTGCAAGTGCTGACGGATAGTCTTTCGCACTTTTCAGAATGATGCCGATAAAGCAGCCGACGTCGTAACCCAATTGTTTGGGACTAACATCAATCCGCGCGCCGGTAATGATCCCGGCCTGCTTCATCTTTTCTACGCGAACGTGAATTGTTCCTGGGCTGACGCCGAACTGTTTGGCTAATTCTGCGTAGGCAGTACGGGCATTTTCCATCAGGGCATCAAGAATGCCGCGGTCCAGATTGTCGATCTGATAATTTTCCATAGGTTTTTCTTATGTAGATTAATGATTCCCTCTATTTTAGTCGTTAATTTTAACGAATCAAAATCGAAGTCGGCTTTTTGTTTGTTGATTATTGAATATTACCTCCATTCTGTTGCTTAATCATAGGCAACAGGACACAGGAGTACACATAATGAAAACCGCTTACATTGCCAAACAACGTCAAATTAGCTTCGTAAAATCTCATTTTTCTCGCCAGCTGGAAGAGCGTTTAGGTCTGATCGAAGTTCAGGCTCCGATCCTCAGCCGCGTTGGAGATGGCACGCAGGATAACTTGTCGGGCTGTGAAAAAGCGGTGCAGGTGAAGGTTAAAGCATTGCCAGACGCTCAATTCGAAGTGGTTCATTCACTGGCGAAGTGGAAGCGTCAAACGTTAGGACAACACGACTTTAGCGCAGGCGAGGGGCTGTACACGCACATGAAAGCCCTGCGTCCCGATGAAGATCGCCTCTCCCCGCTGCACTCAGTGTACGTTGACCAGTGGGACTGGGAGCGCGTGATGGGCGACGGTGAGCGTCAATTCTCCACTCTGAAAAGCACGGTAGAGGCTATCTGGGCGGGAATTAAGGCCACCGAAGCTGCGGTTAGCAAAGAGTTTGGTCTGGCACCGTTCCTGCCAGAGCAGATCCACTTTGTTCATAGCCAGGAGCTGCTATCTCGTTATCCGGATCTTGACGCAAAAGGTCGTGAACGTGCGATCGCTAAAGAGCTGGGCGCGGTATTCCTGGTGGGGATCGGCGGTAAACTCAGTGACGGTCACCGTCATGATGTACGCGCGCCAGATTATGATGACTGGAGTTCAGCGTCTGAGCTGGGTCATGCCGGTCTGAACGGTGATATTCTGGTCTGGAACCCGGTTCTGGAAGATGCGTTTGAGCTGTCTTCTATGGGGATCCGTGTGGATGCTGACGCTCTGAAACACCAGCTGTCTTTGACCGGTGATGAAGATCGCCTGAGTCTGGAATGGCACCAGGCGCTGCTGCGTGGTGAAATGCCGCAGACAATTGGTGGGGGGATTGGGCAGTCGCGTCTGACCATGCTGTTGCTGCAATTACCGCACATTGGCCAGGTTCAGTGTGGCGTATGGCCGGCCCAGGTACGTGAAAGCGTCGCTTCTCTGCTGTAACAATTAACGCCGCCAGCGTCTGAGCAGGCGGCTTCGCATCCCGGTATCAAAGCGCCAGATATGATCGAAAATGCGCATGATGCCGGGTTTGCCATGTGCTGACATCGCTACCGCATGAAAACGGTGCTGGTGCACCCGCTGTAATTCCCCCACTTTGCTGACGACTTCATCGGGTAATCGCTGAGCGATAAAATCTGAGATAACCACCGCATCGGCATCAAACCATTCCCGACCCTGCATGCGTTCAATAATGGCGCGAAAACAGCTGGCAATATCAGTGCCCCCACGAAAGCGCTGACTTAAAAAGCGGATCGCCTGTTCGATGCCCTCCGGGCCGGAAAGCTCATAGCGCACCACTTCTGTTGAAAACAGCATAATGAAACAGCGCCGGTTATCGGCAAGGGCGACGCGCATTAGCGCCAGGCAAAAGGCTTTCGCACACTGCTCATTAAATCCGCCCATCGATCCTGATGTATCAACGCAGACGATAAAAGGTCCGCGCGGCTGCTCGTCAAAATCCTGATGCACCACCGGACGTTCTGTTACTTTCTCACGCCATGCTTCGCCGTGCAGGCGGTAGGTCAGCAGTTGCTTTTCCACCAGCCGTCGGTAGAACTCGTATTCCAGTTCGGTTATGCCCAACGTGGCCAGTTCTGGCGGTAGCAGGCGCAGGATATCGTCACTTTGCTGGATGCCATCCACCTGCTCCGGGACGGTTGCCGGTTCGCGCACCAGGGTACGGAAGGTTTCCATTGGCGCATCTTTACGCGGCACGGATTTCGCCTCTCTGGAACGACCTAACTGCTCGGCCAGGCGCTGGAGTTCGGGTTGTTGCGTCAGAAATTCGCCGTATTTCACCATCAACTGATAATCACCGCGCTTGATTTGGCCCGCGCTCATATCCCACAACCGGCCTGCAGCGTTGTCATTTTCCGCCAGAACGGGTTCCAGTTGTCCGCTAAGGGTCATCCGTTCCTGTACTTCACTGAGCAAATGCTCGCGCTCTTCTTCCAGCAGTTGCTGATTCAGCGTTGTGGTTTGCACCACCAGGCTCAGGCGCCAGCGCTGGAGAAAAAGCGTATGCAGGGCGGGCGTAAAGGTGCTGTTGTCATTGACCAGTTGCTGCGCTTGCCCAGCCCAGGGCGAATGGAGTCGGTGCAATAGCGATAATATTTGCGGTAGTTGAACGATAAACTGCGCATGAGAGAGGAGCTGGCTTTGTTGATAACAAATGACCTCTTCTGCCAACTCTGGCGGCACATGGGTATCTTTGAGGCGGCTACGCAAAGATTCGCGCCAGCGGGGAATATCGTCAGTGATCGCTTTTTTAAGGCGAGGAAATTTTTTAAAAAATACCACCATCTTTGGGGAAGCCAACAGGGCGACGATCATCTCTTCGATCATCGCCTCTTCGCTGACTGCCAGCATTATGTTGAGTGTATCAAGGGTCAGCATTGTTGCGCCTGGCGGATTTGCGCCCCGACATCCTGCAGGCTGGCCTCAATGCGGCCTAACCAGTCGCTATGAATAAACAGGCATTTTTGCTGTTCGCTGAATGCGCTGTGCTGCTGATGCCACTCGTTATCGAGGGCTTCAAGCTCCTGTTTTATCTCTGCGGGCATACTCTCTTGCGAAGCCCCCGGCAGCGCCAGGCGAGAACCCTGTAAACTGACATCGCGCACAACCAGATGCTGTGCACTATCGACTTCCATATTCAGCGTTTGGGCAAAGCCGATCCCGTTTAATTTTCCGCGGATTTCACCGCCTTTTGTTAGCCACAGTTCCAGCGCACTGCGTTCGAAAGCAATATGGATAACTTCCATATCATGCAGCTTTAATGGCTTTTGTAGCAGTAATGTCACGACTGAGGACGTAGCTTCCGGTGGTAAATCATAATGAGGACGACGACTGAACATGCCACCCTGACGGATTACCGTGAACGCCGTTTTGTCGCTTTGTTGCTGCTGGAGTTGAATGCGGCGCTGCACAATACTGCCCAGGCGCGTCAGCATGGCTTGCTGCTGCCAGGCGTGTCCGGTCATCAATATTTCAAGCTGCTGTTGCATCAGATTCAGGCTTTGCGCGTCGTACCACAGACAATCTTTCAGCAGGATCAGGTCGATAGGTACTACCGCATCACGTCCGCTAAAGAAAGCGCTGGCCTGGAGTAAGCGGATCGCTTTTTTCCAGCGACGATCGGACACGTAGGGGGCATTCGGTAGCGTGTCCAACTGCTGGCGTAGGGTGAAAATAAGCTCAAACACGCGATCGGGAAGCTTGATGGCGCCAATGTCTTTTTGCCACTGGTGATACTCTTCATCCGTCACCTGCAATGATGCGGGGACCGGGTTGTCGCTTTCATCCTGCTGACTTAGCAGCATGGAGCGGAAATTGGCCTTGTCCTGAACTTTATCCAGCCACAGACGGATCAGCATTCGGTCGTACAGTGCTTCCAGGCTGCTGTCGGCTTCAGGCAGTTCGTTGGAAGCGGCCACCAGCAGACGCATCGGAATTTTTTCTTCATACGCGCCGTTGCGAAAGTGACGTTCGTTAATGGCGGTCAGCAGGGTGTTAAGAATTGCCGGGCCTGCTTTCCAGATTTCATCGAGAAAAACGATTTCAGCTTCAGGAAGATAGCCCGCCGTTAAGCGTTCATAGCGACCTTCGTCTTTAAGGGCCTGAATGGACAGCGGGCCGAAAACTTCTTCCGGCGTAGAGAAGCGCGTCATCAGGTATTCAAAAGCGCGTGCATTTTGGAAGGCAAACTTTAGTCGGCGGGCAATTAAGCTCTTTGCGATCCCCGGGGGCCCTAATAAGAAAACGCTCTCGCCGCTGAGTGCTGCCAGCAGACACAGACGAATGGCGTGGCTACGTTCAAAAAGTCCCTTTTCCAGCGCATTGCTCAGACGGGAAATTCTTTCCGCTAATAAATGTGGGTGAGCCATAATGAAGTGGCGTCCTTTCGCCAAATGTACTGCATAAACTGCGAGTATAGATGCTTCACACCATTGCAGTAATAGACTGAAGGTGCGCTTATTTTTCTTTGAGCCAGATTAATCTGGTCTCATTTAGGGGTACGATTTTGTGATTAATCGTGCATACTGTGCGCCTTTTTGTGGGCCAAGGGACGACGCACACATTTCTTATATATACACCAAATCAATCAAGCTGCACCAAGGCGGCAATGGAGTTTTCTCCTGGGATGGGGGGAATAACGAATGCAGCCCACACGGAGTGGCTTGAAAGATGATGTGTATAAACGAAAGACGAGTCTATGAGCACTGATAATAAACAATCATTGTCTGCGATTACCCTTGCAGCCATTGGGGTTGTCTACGGTGATATTGGTACCAGCCCACTTTATACGCTTCGTGAATGTTTGTCCGGCCAGTTTGGTTTTGGCGTTGAACGTGATGCCGTATTTGGTTTTCTCTCGCTGATTTTCTGGCTGCTGATCTTTGTTGTCTCCATTAAATACCTGACGTTTGTCATGCGCGCAGATAACGCCGGAGAAGGCGGGATCCTGACGCTGATGTCATTGGCCGGGCGCAATACCTCGGCACGAACAACCTCCATGCTGGTCATTATGGGATTGATAGGCGGCAGCTTCTTCTATGGTGAAGTGGTGATTACGCCAGCCATTTCTGTGATGTCTGCGATTGAAGGTCTGGAGATTATTGCCCCGCAACTGGATACCTGGATTGTTCCGCTCTCGATAATCGTACTGACCCTGCTGTTTTTGATTCAAAAACACGGTACCGGCATGGTCGGTAAGCTGTTTGCGCCGATTATGCTGCTGTGGTTCCTGACGCTGGCGGTTTTAGGCGTGCGCAGTATTATTGGCAATCCGGAAGTACTGCAGGCGCTAAATCCGTATTGGGCGGTGCATTTCTTCCTCGAATTCAAAACGTTGTCTTTTATTGCGCTGGGTGCGGTGGTGCTGTCGATTACCGGTGTTGAAGCGCTGTATGCGGATATGGGCCACTTCGGTAAGTTGCCGATTCGCCTGGCATGGTTCTCTGTGGTGTTGCCTTCACTGGTACTGAACTATTTTGGTCAGGGGGCGCTATTGTTAAAGCATCCTGAAGCGATCAAAAACCCGTTCTTCCTGTTGGCGCCAGACTGGGCGTTGATCCCGCTACTGATCCTCGCCGCGCTGGCGACGGTAATCGCTTCGCAGGCGGTTATCTCCGGTGTCTTCTCGCTGACGCGTCAGGCCGTGCGTTTGGGATATTTATCGCCAATGCGCATTATCCATACCTCGGAAATGGAGTCGGGCCAGATCTACATTCCTTTCGTTAACTGGATGCTCTATTTTGCGGTGGTTATCGTGATTGTGAGTTTTGAACACTCCAGTAATCTGGCCGCGGCGTACGGGATTGCGGTAACGGGGACGATGGTGCTGACCTCTATTTTGTCGACCACCGTGGCGCGCAAAAACTGGCACTGGAATAAATACTTCGTCTTCCTGATCCTGGTGGCATTCTTGTGCGTCGATGTTCCGCTGTTCTCCGCGAACCTCGATAAACTGATTTCCGGCGGTTGGCTGCCTCTGACGTTGGGTCTGGTGATGTTCACCATCATGACCACCTGGAAAAGTGAACGCTTCCGTCTGCTGCGTCGCATGCATGAGCACGGTAACTCTCTGGAGGCGATGATTGCTTCTCTGGAGAAATCGCCACCGGTACGCGTGCCGGGAACGGCGGTGTATATGTCCCGCGCACTGAACGTCATCCCGTTTGCGCTTCTGCATAACCTCAAACATAACAAGGTGCTGCATGAGCGCGTTATTCTGCTGACGCTGCGCACGGAAGATGCGCCCTATGTTCACAACGTGCGTAGGGTGCAGATTGAGCAGTTATCGCCCACCTTCTGGCGCGTGGTTGCCAGTTACGGTTGGCGCGAAACGCCGAACGTGGAGGAAGTGTTCCATCGCTGCGGTCTGGAAGGCTTAAGCTGCCGGATGATGGAAACCTCCTTCTTCATGTCGCACGAGTCGCTGATTGTCGGCAAACGACCATGGTACTTGCGTCTGCGCGGTAAGCTGTATCTGCTGTTACAGCGCAATGCGCTGCGTGCGCCGGACCAGTTTGAAATCCCACCGAACCGGGTTATTGAGCTCGGTACTCAGGTCGAGATTTAATCTCATCGACGCCCTCTTTCATCGCGAAAGGGGGCGTTTTGTTTTGCCCCTCCCAGTTTTCATTTCATCTAATGATAATCCTTGCGAAACGTTTCGATGGCGATCACATTTTCGTAACGTCGCGGTGGTTTTCTGTCCACTCTTCGCACTACACTTATCTCCAGCGAAACGTTTCGCTAGTGGGGAAAGAAAATGAAGAAAGGCACGGTACTCAACTCTGAAATTTCATCGGTGATCTCCCGTCTGGGGCATACCGATACGCTGGTGGTGTGTGATGCAGGTTTACCCATCCCGAACAGCACAACGCGTATCGATATGGCATTAACCCAGGGCGTACCTTCTTTTATGCAGGTACTGGATGTGGTCACACGTGAAATGCAGGTCGAGGCGGCCATTCTCGCGTCGGAAATTAAACAACATAATCCGCAACTCCACGAAACGTTGCTCAGCCACATTGAGCAACTGCAACAACACCAGGGAAACACCATAGAAATTCGTTACACCACGCATGAACAATTCAAAAAACAAACCGCAGACAGTCAGGCGGTAATTCGCAGCGGAGAGTGTTCTCCGTATGCGAATATTATTCTCTGTGCTGGCGTCACGTTCTGAGGCCATCATGAACGCATTACTGCAACTCAAAGGGATCGATAAAGCGTTCCCGGGCGTAAAAGCGCTATCCGGCGCCGCGCTGAATGTCTACCCAGGCCGCGTAATGGCGCTGGTGGGCGAAAACGGTGCGGGTAAATCCACCATGATGAAGGTGCTGACCGGAATCTACACCCGTGATGCCGGTTCCTTATTGTGGCTGGGTAAAGAGACCACCTTTAACGGCCCGAAATCCTCCCAGGAAGCCGGAATCGGTATCATCCACCAGGAGCTGAACCTGATCCCGCAACTCACTATCGCTGAAAACATTTTTCTCGGTCGTGAGTTTGTGAATCGCTTTGGCAAAATTGACTGGAAGAAGATGTACGCCGAAGCCGATCTGCTGCTCGCCAAACTCAATCTGCGCTTTAAAAGCGACAGGCTGGTCGGTGAGCTGTCGATTGGCGATCAGCAGATGGTCGAAATTGCCAAAGTGCTGAGCTTTGAATCGAAGGTCATCATTATGGATGAACCGACGGATGCCCTCACCGATAATGAAACCGAATCCCTGTTCCGCGTCATTCGCGAACTGAAATCCCAGGGACGCGGCATTGTCTATATTTCTCACCGCATGAAAGAGATCTTCGAGATTTGCGATGACGTAACAGTCTTCCGCGACGGGCAGTTTATTGCCGAGCGTGAAGTCGCATCGCTTACCGAAGACTCGCTGATTGAAATGATGGTGGGACGTAAGCTGGAAGATCAGTACCCGCGCCTGGAAAAAGCGCCGGGTGATATTCGCCTGAAGGTCGATAATTTGTGCGGTCCTGGCGTAAACAATGTGTCATTCACGCTGCGTAAAGGCGAGATCCTTGGCGTATCGGGGCTGATGGGGGCAGGACGTACCGAGCTGATGAAAGTGTTGTACGGCGCATTGCCACGCACCAGCGGCTACGTCACGCTTGATGGCCATGAAGTGGTTACCCGTTCGCCGCAGGATGGACTGGCTAACGGCATCGTCTATATTTCTGAAGACCGTAAACGCGATGGTTTAGTGCTCGGCATGTCGGTGAAAGAGAACATGTCACTGACCGCGCTGCGCTATTTCAGCCGTGCAGGCGGAAGCCTTAAACATAAAGATGAGCAGCAGGCGGTAGGGGATTTTATTCGCCTGTTCAATGTTAAAACGCCATCGATGGAACAGGCTATCGGCCTGCTCTCCGGCGGTAACCAGCAGAAAGTGGCGATTGCGCGCGGTCTGATGACCCGGCCAAAAGTGCTGATCCTTGATGAACCAACGCGCGGCGTTGACGTTGGGGCCAAGAAAGAAATCTATCAGCTTATCAACCAGTTTAAGGCCGATGGGCTGAGTATCATTCTGGTCTCTTCTGAGATGCCAGAAGTATTGGGCATGAGCGATCGAATTATCGTTATGCATGAAGGGCATCTCGGCGGTGAATTCACTCGCGAGCAGGCCACTCAGGAAGTATTAATGGCTGCCGCTGTGGGCAAGCTTAATCGCGTGAATCAGGAGTAAAAAAGATGACTACCCAGGCTGTTTCTGGTCGCCGTTATTTCACTAAAGCATGGCTTCTGGAGCAAAAGTCGCTCATCGCTCTGTTAGTGCTGATCGCGATTGTTTCCACCATGAGCCCTAACTTTTTTACCGTTAATAACCTGTTCAACATTCTTCAGCAAACGTCGGTGAACGCCATCATGGCGGTTGGCATGACGCTGGTTATCCTGACGTCGGGTATCGATCTGTCCGTCGGTTCATTGCTGGCGCTGACCGGTGCGGTTGCGGCTTCGATTGTAGGGATTGAAGTCAATGCGCTGGTGGCTGTTGCTGCGGCCCTGGCGCTCGGCGCTGCCATTGGCGCGGTGACCGGAGTGATTGTCGCGAAAGGTCGCGTGCAGGCGTTTATCGCGACTCTGGTTATGATGCTGCTGCTGCGCGGTGTGACCATGGTCTACACCAACGGCAGTCCGGTAAACACCGGGTTTACTGACAATGCCGATCTGTTTGGCTGGTTCGGGATTGGTCGTCCGTTAGGCGTCCCTACGCCGGTGTGGATCATGGGGATCGTCTTCCTCGCGGCGTGGTACATGCTGCACCACACGCGTCTGGGGCGTTATATCTATGCGCTGGGCGGTAACGAAGCGGCAACGCGTCTGTCCGGTATCAGCGTCAGTAAAATCAAAATTATCGTTTACTCACTGTGCGGTCTGCTGGCATCGCTGGCGGGCATCATTGAAGTTGCGCGCCTCTCCTCTGCGCAACCGACGGCAGGTACTGGCTATGAGTTGGATGCTATCGCTGCGGTGGTATTAGGCGGAACTAGCCTGGCGGGTGGTAAAGGACGAATTGTTGGGACGCTGATCGGCGCATTGATTCTTGGTTTCCTCAATAATGGGTTGAATTTGTTAGGTGTATCCTCCTATTACCAGATGATCGTCAAAGCGGTGGTGATTTTGCTGGCGGTACTGGTAGACAACAAAAAGCAGTAACAACGATTACAGGACATCTTAAATATGAACATGAAAAAACTGGCTACCCTGGTTTCTGCTGTTGCGCTAAGCGCCACCGTGAGCGCGAATGCGATGGCTAAAGATACCATTGCGCTGGTGGTCTCCACCCTCAATAACCCGTTCTTTGTTTCTCTGAAGGATGGGGCGCAAAAAGAGGCGGATAAGCTGGGTTACAACCTGGTGATTCTGGACTCGCAGAACAACCCGGCGAAAGAGCTGGCTAACGTTCAGGACTTAACGGTTCGTGGAACTAAAATTCTGCTGATCAACCCAACCGACTCTGATGCCGTTGGTAATGCTGTGAAGATGGCTAACCAGGCAAAAATTCCGGTTATTACCCTTGACCGTGTTGCCTCCAAAGGCGAAGTGGTAAGCCACATTGCGTCTGATAACGTGTTGGGCGGCAAAATTGCGGGTGATTACATCGCGAAGAAAGCAGGTGAAGGCGCGAAAGTTATCGAACTGCAGGGGATTGCCGGTACTTCTGCGGCGCGTGAGCGTGGCGAAGGTTTCCAGCAGGCCGTTGCGGCACACAAATTTAACGTCCTGGCCAGCCAGCCGGCAGACTTCGACCGCACTAAAGGTTTGAACGTTATGCAGAACCTGCTGACCGCGCATCCTGATGTGCAGGCCGTATTTGCTCAGAACGATGAAATGGCGCTGGGTGCGCTGCGCGCACTGCAAACCGCGGGTAAATCTGATGTGATGGTGGTTGGATTTGACGGCACTCCAGATGGCGAAAAAGCAGTAAATGATGGCAAACTGGCTGCGACCATTGCTCAGTTGCCGGATCAGATCGGCGCGAAAGGCGTTGAGACTGCGGATAAAGTCCTGAAAGGCGAGAAGGTTCAGGCTAAATATCCGGTTGACCTGAAGCTGGTCATCAAGCAGTAATACCGATTCAGGTCGCTCGCGGCCTGATGGAGACATAAATACGCCATCCCCGTATCTGGTTTTGGGGATGAAAGCGTAAAAAGAAAAGCAGGGCACGCGCCACCCTAACCCGGTGGCGCACTTTGACTTGGAACACCAAATATGAAAACCGCAGGCAACCTCGTTGTTCTTGGCAGTATCAATGCCGATCACATCCTTAACCTTAACTCTTTCCCGACACCTGGTGAAACCGTAACCGGTAGCCATTATCAGGTCGCATTTGGCGGTAAAGGCGCGAATCAGGCTGTTGCTGCGGGTCGTAGTGGCGCGAATATCGCATTCATTGCCTGTACGGGCGATGATGATATTGGCGAAAGTGTGCGTAAACAGTTAGCCAAAGACAACATTGATATTGCGCCGATTAGCGTAATTTCGGGGGAATCGACCGGTGTTGCGTTGATTTTTGTGAATGGTGAAGGTGAGAACGTTATCGGCATTCATGCCGGAGCTAACGCAGCTCTTTCGCCAGCGCTGGTGGAAGCACAGCATGAGCGTATTGCGCAGGCGTCCGCTTTGCTGATGCAGCTAGAGTCGCCGATCGAAAGCGTTCTGGCTGCGGCAAAGATTGCACATCAAAATAAGACCATGGTCGCCCTAAACCCGGCTCCGGCACGTGAACTTTCTGACGAGCTGTTGGCGCTGGTAGATATTATTACCCCGAATGAAACCGAGGCTGAAAAGCTGACGGGGATCCGGGTTGAAAATGATGAAGACGCGGCCAAAGCGGCGCAGGCATTGCATGCTAAAGGAATCCATACTGTACTGATTACCTTAGGGAGTCGCGGTGTGTGGGCCAGCGTGAATGGCGAAGGTCAGCGAGTGCCCGGTTTTAAAGTGGAAGCCGTTGATACTATTGCCGCCGGAGACACCTTTAATGGCGCGTTAATTACAGCGTTACTGGAAGAGACTCCGCTGCCTGAAGCGATCCGTTTTGCGCATGCCGCTGCGGCGATTGCGGTTACCCGTAAAGGTGCACAGCCTTCCGTTCCGTGGCGCGAAGAAATAGAAGCGTTTTTAAGTCAACAGAGGTAACGCTTGGCTACAATGAAGGACGTCGCCCGCCTGGCGGGTGTTTCCACGTCGACGGTTTCTCACGTCATTAATAAAGATCGCTTTGTCAGTGAGTCTGTCACTGACAAAGTAGAAGCTGCGATTAAAGCGCTTAACTACGCTCCCTCCGCGCTGGCGCGTAGCCTCAAGTTAAACCAGACCCGCACGATTGGCATGTTAATCACTGCCAGTACCAATCCCTTCTATTCTGAGCTGGTGCGCGGCGTTGAACGTAGCTGTTTTGAGCGCGGCTACAGCCTGGTGCTGTGCAATACCGAAGGCGATGAACAGCGCATGAACCGTAATCTGGAAACGCTGATGCAAAAACGCGTGGATGGCTTGCTGCTGCTCTGCACGGAAACACATCAGCCTTCCAGAGAGATAATGCAGCGTTATCCTTCTATACCGACCGTGATGATGGACTGGTCGCCCTTTGATGGTGAAAGCGATCTGATTCAGGATAACTCCCTGCTGGGCGGGGATTTAGCCACGCAACATCTTATCGAAAAAGGTTTTACGCGCATTGCCTGCATCACCGGGCCGCTGGATAAAACCCCGGCGCGTTTGCGCCTGGAAGGATATCGGGCGGCAATGAAGCGGGCGGGCTTGCCTGTCCCGGAAGGCTACGAGATTACCGGTGACTTTGAGTTCGGTGGCGGCTTTGAAGCTATGCAAACGTTGCTGTCGCATAAACAGCGACCGCAGGCCGTTTTTACCGGTAATGATGCAATGGCGGTTGGCGCGTATCAGGCTCTGTACCAGTCGGGATTGCGCATTCCGCAGGATATGGCGGTGGTGGGTTATGATGATATCGAGCTGGCGCGCTATATGACGCCTCCGCTGACGACCATACATCAACCAAAAGATGAATTGGGCGAACTGGCCATCGATGTATTAATCCATCGGATGGCCCAGCCCGCATTACAACAACAGCGTTTGCAGCTTACTCCTGTTTTGATGGAGCGGGGGTCGGTTTAGGTTTGTGCCGATCTTTGATCAGGTTACGTCCATCTTTAGCTTTTAGCAGCATGAACATCAGCGCGGATATTACCGTGATAGCGCCCATCGTCATAAAGGTGTAATGGAACTGCTCGACCGTATTGGTTCCTTCCATACCTTCATAGATACGCAGAACGGCGGCGCTGATGGCAACCCCTAAACTGATTGATAACTGCTGAGTAACGGCCAATACGCTGTTGCCGCTGCTGGCGTTTTCATCGGTCAGATCCGCCAGAGTGATAGTATTCATTGAGGTAAACTGGGTGGACATCGCCATACCTAAAATGAACAGCGGCAGGATCAGCATCCAGACCGGCATGGCAGGAGATTGCAAAGCGAACTGCGCAATCATCAGGCCGATAAAAACCGTAACACCCACCAATGTGGTCCTGTAGCCGAGTTTGCGCAGAACCTGCGTCACCATGGATTTTGCCAGAATTGAACCCAACGCCGTTGGCGCCATCATACAACCGGCTATCAGAGCCGGATATCCAAAGCCTACCTGCAACATCAGCGGCATTAAGAAGGGCACGCAACCTGTGCCCAGGCGAGTGGCGAGGTTGCCGGCGATCCCAACAGAAAAGGTTCGAGTCTTAAATATCGGAAGAGATATAAGTGGCGTTGGGTGACGACGAGCATGGCGAATATAGGCGAGTAGTAACAACACACTGGCAAGAATAATACCGAGTGCGATCCAGGTAGCGACAAGCTCCTCACCGAACAATTCAACGCCGCTGGAAAACAACACCAGGCTCAAACCAAACAGAAAGAAACCGGTCATATCAAAACCGCGGCGTGGGGTGGTGAAGTTCGGCATATATTTGCGGGCATAGAAGATACCGGCAATGCCAATTGGAATATTAATCAGGAAGATCCAGTGCCAACTGGCCCATGTAACCAGTACACCGCCCAATACCGGACCTAAAATCGGCCCCACAAGTCCAGGCATGGTGACGAAGTTAAGCACGGGAAGCAGTTCACTGCGAGGGTAGGCACGCAATAACGCCAGACGGGCAACGGGCATCATCATGGCGCCACCGATCCCCTGAATGACACGGAAAATCACCAGCTCGCTTAGGGAGCTGGACAGCGCACAGGCCAGCGATCCCAACGTAAACAGGCTAACAGCAATCATAAAGACGCGTCGGGTACCAAATCGGTCTGCCAACCAACCACTTACCGGGATCAGCATCGCGACCGTCAGGGTATAGCTGATAATGGCCGACTGCATGGCGAGCGGAGAGCGGTTAAGACTATGTGCTATTGCGGGTAGGGCGGTATTGAGGATAGTGGCGTCTAGTGCCTGCATAAAAAAGGCCATGGCTGCTATCCACGGTAGCCCGGCCATACTGCGTGATTTCTTTTCCGACATATTATTTATCCGGTAGCACGTTCGGTGCTATCAGCAATGCCTGACAAGCAGCAAAGGCGCGATCGCCATCGTTATCATCTATTGCATCGACAATGGCCTGGTGCAAATCCAGTTTCACCACATCGTTATAGGTAATAGAGGTAAAGTAGGTCTGGTAAACCGAATGGAACAGAGATGCAAAGGAAATAAGGAACGGATTCGCACTCATTTCATAGATGTGTTCATGCCAGGCGATATCAACCTCAATCCAGCGTTCGCGTCTGAAGTTTCTTTTCAGCTCGACCATCTCTTCCATCAGCGTGTTGAGGTGCGCTTTCTGTTCAGCCGTACCAATGGTTGCCGCCAGTAAACACGCCTGAGGCTCCAGGCTGATACGCATCACCAGAAAATGTTTAATGACCTGCGGGAAATTATCTTCCGTCATCCACCAGGTGAGCAGTTCCTGGTCGAGGAAGTTCCAGTTTGCTTGCGGCATGACGCGTGTGCCGATACGTGGGCGTGGTAATACCATACCTTTTGCCGTTAACGTTTTTACCGCCTCTCTTACCGCGGTGCGACTCACACCAAACTGATCGCCCAGCTCTATTTCGCCAGGCAATATAGCGCCCGGCGCGTATTCACCTTTTAATATTCGCTGAGCCAGCTTTTCGGCCAGAACGTAGGACAAGTTTTTCTGTGCGGCTAGCTGTTGGGCATTTAACGGCATGAATGTTCTTCCTTACTCTTTTTCTTATTCATTAGTATGCCACCTGGAAGTGTGATTGCGGCTGCAAAAACGGCAATTTGCTTATTTTATGGCATGTTAATGGTTGTTTTGGTGAAAAAACACGCATTCAGAAAGTTATTTTAAATTTCCCCTTGTCAGCCTGAAATAACTCCCTATAATGCGCCTCCACTGACACGGAACAACGGATTACAAGC
>NZ_JAOWFA010000030.1:0-5395 GCF_030333885.1 Citrobacter sp. Cf132 | reverse complement strand
CTTCCCCGAACAGTCAACGCCGGTATTTATGGTTTCTGTCTGCTCTTCAGTAAAAATAAAGGGGAGAGACTGCGGTACTATAAACGGCCATGATGAATCGTCATCGATTCGGGCCCTGATGAAAGACGCGCGTGAGGTTCTTGTTCGTTAAGCGGATACGTATATCCTGTACAATAGCCAGATAGGCCTCACGGGGTCTAACCCTTTATCATCAACGAATTGCAGGTCAGATGGTTATACAGCTTCGAGCTTTAGTTGACTGAGTACAGCCGGAAATCATCACCGTAATGTAGTGATGCCCAACACAGCCGCGCATTTTTGGCGGCGATGGCCACAACAGCCCGCCAGTACCCTCTGCGCTCAACCAACATACAAACCCAACGGCTGAATGAGTCAGTCCTTTTCCCGGCGCCAATAAGCACTGAACGAGCCCCCTGAACCAGAAGCGTTCGCAGATACGAATCACCGGCTTTTGTGATCCTGCCGAGTTTCGACTTTCCCCCGCTGCTGTATTGTGATGGCGTCAGCCCCAGCCAGGCTGCCAGTTGGGGTCGTCTCAGAAAACGGAAAATAAAGCACGCTAAGCCGGTTGCAGCGGCCGTAGCGGCCTGAACTTGCCCGCGCCGATCTTGGCGCTGCTGCGCCAGAGGTAATCGCCGGTCAGGTTGATGTGCTCCCAGCCGAGCGGCGACAGGTACTGCAACAGGCCGTCATCGACGGCTTGACCGTGGCCACGCAAGGCGTTCGCGGCCCGCTCCAGATAGACCGTGTTCCATAGCACGATGGCCGCCGTCACCAGGTTGAGGCCGCTGGCCCGGTAGCGCTGCTGCTCGAAGCTGCGGTCGCGGATTTCCCCCAGGCGGTTGAAGAACACGGCGCGGGTAATCGCTTCGGCGCTCGCCCGCTCGACGGCGTTGAGGGCGGGCACAATGACCGACTGCCGCCGCAGGTGCTCGATCAAGGCTCTGGCCAGCACGATGCCCTTGTCGGTTTGCATGGCCAGCTCGGTCAGCAACTGGACAGCCTGCCGGTAGTGGCCAATCGTGAACGGCTGGAAGCCGAACACCGTTTGCAGCTCGACCAGGTGCTCGCGTCGGGTCTGCTCACGCTGCCCGTACTCGTCCCAGCTTTCGATGCCGACCTTGAGCTGGTTGGCGACCAGTCTCAGCAATGGCGGGAACGGTGGCTCATCAGCGCCAAGGATGACGCCGGGAAAGCGCAGGTAGCAGAGCTGCACCGCGAAGCCCAGCCGATTGGCCGGGCCGCGCCGCTGCCGGATGATGGAGAGGTCGCTTTCGCTGAACGTGTAGTGACGGATCAACTCATCCTTGGTGTCCGGCAACGCCAGCAGGCTTTCGCGCTCGGCGGCGGAGAGGATCGAACGGCGGGGCATGCGGTTTCCTTCTTCTTGAAAACGTAGGTTTGTGACAAGCCCGCCAAGGCAACCGGCGCGGCACGGGAATCAAGGCATTGCGATTCTCGAAAATAGTTCTTGAAATTCTATTCTTGATTGCATATCATCTCAACGAGTTTCGATAAGAAAGGATGCGCATGCGACCGTCTGTTGTGCTTGACATGAAGCGAAGCGCAGTGCGTGAAGCGGTAGGCCGCTTTCGCGCCGCGAACCCGCGCGTCTTCGGCTCGGTGCTGCATGGCACCGACCGGGATGGCAGCGACCTCGACCTGTTGGTCGATGCGCTGCCCGGTGCCACGTTGTTGGACTTGGGCGATTTGGAAGAAGAACTGAAATCGCTGCTCGGCGTTGACGTCGATCTGCTGACTCCCGGCGACCTGCCGCCGAAGTTCCGGGCCAAGGTGCTCGCGGAGGCGCAACCGATATGAGCGAGAACCGCCTGCCCGATTACCTCGACCACATTCAGCAGGCCGCAACCGATGCGCGCAGCTTCGTGGAAGGGATGGCCAAGGACGACTTCTTGGCCGACAAGCGCACCCAGCAGGCCGTCATCATGAGCCTGATCGTCATCGGCGAGGCGGCCACAAAGGTGATGGATGGCTACGTCGAGTTCACCCAGGCGCATGCCGACGTGCCGTGGCGCAGCATGCGCAATATGCGTAATCGCATGGCTCACGGCTATTTCGACATCAACCTCGATGTGGTGTGGGAGACGGTACAGGAATGGCTGCCGGCGTTGCTCCAGCAATTGCCCGCCGTGCGTCAGGATGCCGACGATGAAGACCGTAACGACAAAGGCATGGAGCCATGACCAATCAAGCCGCCGATGTTCGGCCCCTCTGGCGTGTTCGATCCCGCGACCTATGAGCCGCGCTCGGGCAAGACCTTCTGGATGGCCGCAACGGACGTGAGTTCGCTGGTGGGCAAGGAGGCAGCAGCCGACACGCTCATCGGCAACTGCACGACCGCACGACCAGCCTCCCGTTCAAATTCGAGTTAGAACTCATATCCAGCCTGTCTGGGTGCACTGTGAAAGAGGGATCTCCGATGACTGTTGAATCGAGAATATTTTCTGTAGCCGAGTATGTTCAGCCGTCCGAAGGCGAGCCTATTCGTTCCGTTGTGCTTGAAACCCGAGACTCAATTATCGTGGTTTGGCATGTCCATCCCGGGCAGGAAATTGCGGCTCACATTCATCCTCACGGCCAAGACACGTGGACTGTTTTGTCGGGAATGGCTGATTACTTTCAGGGCAATGGGATTGTTCGTGCCCTCAGGGAAGGTGAGATAGCCGTGGCAAGACCGGGCCAAGTGCACGGGGCGCGAAATACAGGTACCGAGCCATTTGTGTTAGTCTCGGTTGTGGCATCAGCCAATGCCGGTTTCGTATTGGCTGAGCGATAGAGCCCAATCTCTGGAGTTGGTCCAATGAGCGGTCGGGGAGATAGGTAACAGACATGCAGCGGACACGGCTGCTAAACCAGGTCGCAAACCTCCTTGCGTCGCAGCGTGCCGCAAGCGACGCGATCAATCGAATGGGGTCGGCATGAGACTGAACACCATCCAGTTCCCGACCGCGTAGCCGCCTGTCCTGCCGATCAGGTCTTGACCATCGACGCCTGGGATCAGTCCTGAATGTTCTTGGAGACCACTACGTTATGAGCCGCAGCCGCCGCAAAACACCCATCGTCGGGCACACGACCTGCGGCAGCGAGCGCGAGGACAAGAAGCTCTGGCATCAGCGCTGGCGCACCCGTGAGCGCACGGCGCTGACCAGCGCGTCGCCCGAAGCCCTGAGCGCCCATCTGCCCCTGCTGGAAAACCAGGCCAGCAGCGTCTGGTCGATGGGCAAGGATGGCCGCTCCTACTGGCCCGTCAAGCGCCAGGCCGCCACGGCGGATCGCATCGCCAATCACAAGGGACGCAACCCGCAAGAACGCGCCTCCCTGAAAAAGCGCCTGCTGCGCAAGTGGATGAGCAAATGAAGCTCTCCTTCCATCAGCACATTGCGCTGTTCTGGATGATCGGTGCTCCGGGCGTCTTCGCGCCCGTGATCGAGAACGCCAAGCGGCCCGATGCCGGCGCCGTCATGGCGTGGGGTGTCGCGATCGTGGCGGTGATGATCCTCTTCACCCCTTTGCTGCTGCGCTGTCCACCATTCCGGCGCTGGTATGGCCGGACGGATGCGCTGTCGGAGCGGCAGCGCCAGGCGCTTGCCGAGCGCGGCCTGCGCCGCTACTACCAGACCGCTTTCGATGACGGCTACGTGCCCCGCGTGATGCCCTACGTGTGGCGCATCATCTGGACGGTCGGCGGGTTGATGGCTGTGACCGCCGTACTGCCTACCAACACCGGACGGCCAGCCTTCGATGCCTTGGTGGTCTTCTCGACCTGGTATCCGATAGGCGTGATGCTGCTGGTTTTCGCGTCGAGGCCCCTTGGCCGGTTGATTCGCCAAAGAGCACAGGAGCGGCGGAAATGAGCACGTCAACCATCGAGGCGCTGGCCAGCGCCTGGGCAAGGATTGCCGAGGAAGCGGAATTCCCCGCTGACTACGAGGGGACTGCCACACCACAAGCGCATCGGGCTAGCGAAGCTATTCAGGAGCAGATTCGGGAGCGCATCGTCGCCACCAACGACATGCGGCTGTTCAGCCTGCTGCACCTGCTGGGTCAGGCGTCGCTGCGCATGGAGCAAGCGCTGTGGCCGGAGGATTACGAGCGGATGACGCGCGAGGTTGAGGAAGCCCTGCGGCAAGCCACCGACGCCAACGCCAGATCGTACACCCACGAAGAAGTGATGCAGGCGATGCAGGAACGCATCGACCGGGCGCGAGACAAGCCATGTTGATTGGCTATGCGCGCGTCTCGACGCAGGATCAGAACCTGGAGCTGCAACGCGAAGCCTTGAGCAAGGCCGGATGTAAAAAGGTCTTCGAGGACAAGGTGAGTGGCACGCGGGCAGACCGGCCTGGCTTGGCCAAGACGCTCGAAATGCTGCGCGAAGGCGATACTTTGGTCGTCTGGAAGCTCGACCGGCTGGGCCGGTCGGTCAAGCAACTGGTCGATCTGGTCGGCGATCTGCACAAGCACGGTGTCCAGTTCAGGAGCCTCACCGACTCCATCGACACCGGCACACCATCCGGGCGGTTCTTCTTCCACGTCATGGCGAGCCTTGCCGAAATGGAGCGCGAGCTGACCGTCGAGCGCACCCGCGCCGGGCTGGAAGTCGCCAAGCAGCTCGGCCGCAAAGGCGGCCGCAAGCCGAAGATGACCGACAGCAAGATCGAGTCGGCCAAGAAGCTGCTGGCCAGCGGGGTGCCGCCCAAGGACGTGGCCAAGAACCTCGGCGTGTCCATTCCGACGCTGTACCGCTGGGTGCCAGCCTCCACGCACGCTTAGCGTGCTTTATTTTCCGTTTTCTGAGACGACCCCAACTGGCAGCCTGGCTGGGGCTGACGCCATCACAATACAGCAGCGGGGGAAAGTCGAAACTCGGCAGGATCACAAAAGCCGGTGATTCGTATCTGCGAACGCTTCTGGTTCAGGGGGCTCGTTCAGTGCTTATTGGCGCCGGGAAAAGGACTGACTCATTCAGCCGTTGGGTTTGTATGTTGGTTGAGCGCAGAGGGTACTGGCGGGCTGTTGTGGCCATCGCCGCCAAAAATGCGCGGCTGTGTTGGGCATCACTACATTACGGTGATGATTTCCGGCTGTACTCAGTCAACTAAAGCTCGAAGCTGTATAACCATCTGACCTGCAATTCGTTGATGATAAAGGGTTAGACCCCGTGAGGCCTATCTGGCTATTGTACAGGATATACGTATCCGCTTAACGAACAAGAACCTCACGCGCGTCTTTCATCAGGGCCCGAATCGATGACGATTCATCATGGCCGTTTATAGTACCGCAGTCTCTCCCCTTTATTTTTACTGAAGAGCAGACAGAAACCATAAATACCGGCGTTGACTGTTCGGGGAAG
>NZ_JAOWFA010000029.1:0-83745 GCF_030333885.1 Citrobacter sp. Cf132 | reverse complement strand
GTCAGTGGAGGCGCATTATAGGGAGTTATTTCAGGCTGACAAGGGGAAATTTAAAATAATCTTCCGAGTGCGTATTTTTTATTCTTTACGTTTATTTTAACGACGTTTTGTTGGTTAATTGGGCTATTTCCCGCGCGAATCTCGCAACCTGTTCCCAATCGGTATACACCACTTCTTTATTCGTATCCGTTTCACCACCTGACATCTTCATTATCAGTTGGATCATAACGCGGTCATACCAGCGATAGCGGGGATACAGCAAAGCACCCGCAATGACTGCACTGTGATCTGGTCGCCACGGCGAACTCATCAGGAACTTACGCGCATAGCTGTTGGTTTGCGGCGTACGTTTCTCCGGTTTACGGGCAACGAGGTTTACGGAGTAGAACGCACTCGGCATCGAATTCAGCCGTGTGGCATGCTTTTTCACAAACTCCTGAAAAGCAGCATGGTAATGACCATAGCGAATCGAGGCGCCAATCACCACGCTGTCATAATTTTGCCAGTCCGGCTCCGCGGTACGATGCAAATTAACAACATCTGCCCAAACGCCCAGCTCTTTGAGTTCAGAAGCCAGATATTCCGCGATTTCACGCGTTTGTCCGTCCCGGGAAGAAAAAAGAATCAGTGTTTTCACGTGTTACTCCATTATTCACGCCAGAAGGTAGGGGTAAAGAGCACCAGCAGAGTAAAGACCTCCAGACGACCAAACAGCATATTGGCAATCAGGATCCACTTCGCCACAGGGTTCATACTGGCAAAGTTGTCGGCAACAACCCCCAGTCCAGGCCCCAGGTTATTCAACGTTGCCACAACAGAGGCAAACGCGGAGAAGTCATCAACGCCGGTCGCAATAATCGCCAGCATACTGATAATAAAGACCAACGCATAGGCAGAGAAGAATCCCCATACGGCTTCAAGAATTCGCTCCGGCAACGCACGGTTACCCAGTTTGATACTGTAAACCGCATTCGGATGAACCAGTCGTTTCAATTCGCGGTTGCCTTGCTTAAACAGCAGCAGGATACGAATCACCTTCAAGCCCCCCCCCGTCGACCCGGCACAGCCGCCGATAAAAGCAGAACACAGCAGCAGCACCGGCAGGAACAGCGGCCAGCGGGCAATACTGTCCGTGGTAAATCCGGCAGTCGTCGCCATCGATACCACCTGGAAAAAGGCCTGGTTGATCGTCGTGAGCGCCGAGCCATAGGTATTGTGTATCCACAGCACCAACGTACAGACAGCCACCAGCGTCAACTGCACGCCGATGAACATGCGGAATTCCGGATCGCGCCAGTAAACCTTCAGACTACGCCCACTTAATAAAGAGAAGTGCAGACCATAGTTACAACCGGAGATCAGCAAGAAGATAGCAATAATCGTATTAATCGTGGGACTGTCGAAATACCCCACGCTGGCATCGTGTGTGGAAAAACCACCGATGGCAATCGTGGCAAAACTGTGCCCAATGGCGTCAAACGCGGGCATCCCGGCAAACCATAGCGCCAGCGCGCACGCCACCGTCAGTAATACATAGATAAGCCACAGCGTTTTCGCCGTTTCGGCAATACGCGGGCGCATCTTATTATCTTTCAGCGGCCCCGGCATTTCTGCCCGATAGAGCTGCATCCCACCCACGCCAAGAATAGGCAGGATAGCCACCGCCAGCACGATGATCCCCATCCCGCCGAACCATTGCAGCATCTGGCGATAGAAGAGAATCGCGTGTGGCAATGAATCCAGCCCCACCAGCGTCGTCGCACCGGTAGTGGTCAATCCGGAAAAGGATTCAAAAAAAGCGTCGGTTATCGTCAGGTTAGGGCTTTCCGCAAAGATGAACGGTAGCGCACCCACGCTGCCCAGAACGGTCCAGAACAAAACGACAATCAGAAATCCTTCGCGCGATTTCAGCTCGCCCTTCTCTTTACGGTTTGGCCACCACAGCATGGAGCCGATCGCCAAAGCAACGAAGAAAGTTTGGGTGAATGCACGCCCTGCCCCGTCACGGTAGATGAGCGCTACCAGTCCAGGGATAATCATTGTCCCCGAGAATAAGATGACCAGTAGTCCAACGATTCGGGTGATGGCGCGAAAATGCATCTCTGCCGCTTCCTTAGTTCTTTAAAATGAGGTGGGGATTATTCTTCAATCGCTAACAATTGCAATGAACCACGACTAAAATCCGCCAGTTTTGCCGAAAACTCATCCACTTTGGCAAAAGGAAGCGCCACCCTGAGTCGAACAAAAGCCTGGTAATCACTGGCAACAACTTTACCGTCAAACTGCCCCAGCAAGGCTTCAATGCCTGCCAGCTGACCGTACTCACACTGCAAAGTATATTCGGTTAATGGCGTCTTGCGCTGTGTCGTTAACTGGCGCAACGCCTGATTCACACCGCCGCCGTAAGCTTTTACCAACCCTCCAGTACCGAGAAGGATACCGCCGTAGTAGCGCACGACTACAGCGGTAATCTCACCGACACCGCTCCCCATCAGTTGTGCGAGCATCGGTTTACCTGCCGTACCCGCCGGTTCGCCATCGTCTGAAAATCCCAGCTGCTGCGAGTCATTGGGCGCACCCGCCACCCATGCCACGCAATGGTGGCGGGCGTCCGGGTGTTCCGCTTTGACTGACTCAACAAACGCTTTTGCCGCTTCAACGCCGTCCGTATGGGCGAGCAGCGTAATGAAGCGGCTTTTTTTGATCTCTTCGACGACGCTAACCGGCGCCGCAGGGATTAACCAACTGTCCATTACGCCAGTTTCAAATCCCGCGTCATGTTTTCGATATTGTTTTCGTGGACCACCACGTTGTCTTCAATACGAATACCGCCGAACGGTTTCAGGGCTTCAATTTTCTGCCAGTTGAAGTGTTTGCTGAACTGCCCTTCACGCCATGGCGCCAGCAGAGATTCAATGAAGTAAATGCCCGGTTCGATGGTCAGAACCATGCCCGGTTGCAATACGCGGGTGCAACGCAGGTAAGGATACTTCGACGGCGCGGCCAGATGGGTACCACTGTCATCCTGCATAAAGCCAGCGACATCATGTACCTGCAGGCCCAGCGGGTGACCAATGCCGTGTGGCATAAACGGCCCGGTAAGATCGTTTTCTACCATCGCCTCTTCACTCATATCGGTGATGATTTGATGCTTACGCAGCAGCTTCGCGATGCGCTGATGGAACTGAATGTGGTAATCCACGTAGCTGGTACCTGCTTTCATGGTGGCAATCAGCGCCAGCTCTTCGTCGTTAACGTCTTTCACCAGATGCGCATAGTCGTTGTCGCTTTTCGCCGACCAGGTACGCGTCAGGTCTGCCGCATAGCCGTTGTATTCCGCGCCAGCGTCGAGCAGGAAGCTGCGGATTTCAGACGGCGCCTGATGATCCAGCTTGGTGTAATGAAGAACCGAAGCATGCTCGTTAAGCGCCACGATGTTGCTGTATGGCACGTCGGTGTCGCGGTGACCGGTGGCAGTCAGGTAAGCGAGGTTGATGTCAAACTCGCTCATTCCGGAACGGAACGCTTCTTCTGCTGCACGGTGTCCATTTACCGCCATTTTCTGCGCTTCGCGCATACAGGCCAGTTCGTAGTCCGTTTTATAGGCACGGTAATAATGCAGGTAGTCAATCACCCCTTTCGGGTTGATGTTGCTGGCCGCGATGTCCAGTTGCAGGGCACGTTCCGGAACCGGGCCAATGTAACCGATATTGCCGCGAGCAGCTGGCAGTTGGCTACCGATACCATCCGCTTTCGGCAGCGCGATGATCTCGATTTCTTCCGTCCAGAAAGAGGTAGGCAGCGGCTCAACGTTGTGCCAGTAATCGACCGGCAGGTAGAACCACAGTTTCGGCTTGTTTACGCCATCCACCAGCAACCAGCAGTTAGGAACCTGCGTGACAGGCACCCAGGCTTTGAATTGCGGATTGACCTTAAACGGGTACGGATGATCGTCGAGAAAGACGTTAACAAGTTCGCCTGAGTGAATAAGTAACGCATCCAGCTTGAAGCGCTCCAGCGCGTCGCGCGTCCGTTCTTGTAAGGTAACGATATGATTTTTATAGAGTGCGGCCAGTGATTCCATTTTCTACCCTTCTGTTTTTTTGACCTCAAGTCTCCGCATCTTAGCACATCGCTTTGTGAGTGCGTGATTTCTGCCGAGCGTGATCGAATCGTCATTTCTTTAATCATTCATTTGCATTTTTTTAACATAAAACACACACTTCGATTCATCTGGTATGACCAGATCACCTTGCGGATTCAGGAGACTGACATGCTTTACAAAGGCGACACCCTGTACCTCGACTGGCTGGAAGATGGCATCGCCGAACTGGTGTTCGATGCCCCTGGTTCGGTCAATAAACTCGACACGGCCACCGTTGCCAGCCTGGGCCATGCGCTTGATGTGCTGGAAAAACAACCGAATTTAAAAGGGCTGCTTCTGCGCTCTAACAAAGCAGCCTTTATTGTTGGTGCCGATATCACCGAATTCCTTTCACTGTTCCTCGTGCCTGAAGAGCAACTGAGCCAGTGGCTGCATTTTGCCAACAGCGTCTTTAACCGCCTCGAAGATCTACCTGTTCCGACCCTCTCAGCGGTAAATGGCTATGCGTTGGGCGGTGGCTGCGAGTGTGTCCTGGCAACCGACTATCGTCTGGCAACGCCGGACCTGCGCATTGGCCTGCCGGAAACCAAGCTGGGCATTATGCCGGGCTTTGGCGGCTCCGTGCGTATGCCACGTATGCTGGGAGCGGACAGCGCGCTGGAAATTATTGCGGCAGGTAAAGATGTTGGTGCTGAGCAGGCGCTAAAAATCGGTCTGGTCGATGGCGTAGTGAAGCAAGACAAACTGCTTGATGGCGCGATCGCGGTATTACGTCAGGCGATTAACGGCGACCTCGACTGGAAAGCCAAACGTCAGCCTAAGCTGGAGCCGTTGAAACTCAGCAAAATTGAAGCGGCTATGAGCTTTACCATCGCCAAAGGCATGGTGGCGCAGACGGCAGGTAAGCATTATCCCGCACCGATTACCGCGGTAAAAACCATTGAAGCAGCGGCTCGTTTTGGCCGTGAAGAAGCGCTGAATCTGGAAAATAAAAGCTTTGTGCCACTGGCGCACACCAGTGAAGCTCGCGCGCTGGTTGGGATCTTCCTTAACGATCAGTTCGTGAAAGCCAAAGCCAAAAAGCTCACCAAAAATATTGAAGCACCAAAGCAAGCGGCAGTGCTGGGTGCAGGCATTATGGGCGGCGGCATCGCTTACCAGTCAGCCTGGAAAGGCGTGCCGGTTGTCATGAAAGATATCAACGACAAATCATTAACGCTGGGCATGACCGAAGCGGCCAAACTGCTGAACAAACAGCTTGAGCGCGGCAAAATTGACGGTCTGAAAATGGCGGGCGTGATTTCCACTATTCATCCAACCCTCGACTATAGCGGTTTTGAGCGTGTGGACGTGGTGGTTGAAGCGGTCGTGGAAAACCCGAAAGTGAAAAAAGCGGTACTGGCGGAAACCGAAGATCAGGTACGCCCGGACACCGTACTGGCGTCGAATACCTCGACCATCCCAATCAACGAGCTGGCCAGCGCGCTCAAGCGCCCGGAAAACTTCTGTGGGATGCACTTCTTTAACCCAGTACACCGCATGCCACTGGTTGAGATCATTCGCGGCGAGAAAAGCTCGGATGAAACCATCGCCAAAGTTGTCGCATGGGCAAGCCAGATGGGCAAAACGCCAATTGTGGTCAACGACTGCCCCGGTTTCTTCGTGAACCGCGTGCTGTTCCCGTATTTTGCCGGTTTCAGCCAGCTGCTGCGCGATGGGGCGGATTTCCGCAAAGTCGATAAAGTCATGGAAAAACAGTTTGGCTGGCCGATGGGCCCGGCTTATCTGCTGGACGTGGTGGGAATTGATACCGCACATCACGCGCAGGCAGTGATGTCCGCAGGCTTCCCTCAGCGTATGCAGAAAGATTATCGCGACGCGATAGACGCCCTGTTTGATGCTAACCGTTTCGGACAGAAAAACGGTCTTGGATTCTGGCGTTATAAAGAAGACAACAAGGGCAAGCCGAAAAAAGAAGAGGATGCCACCGTTGATGATCTGCTGGCAGAAGTCAGCCAGCCGAAACGCGAATTCAGTGATGAAGAGATTATCGCTCGCATGATGATCCCAATGGTCAACGAAGTGGTACGGTGCCTGGAAGAAGGCATTATAGCCAGCCCGGCAGAAGCCGATATGGCACTGGTGTATGGCCTGGGCTTCCCTCCGTTCCACGGCGGCGCGTTCCGCTGGCTGGATACGCTCGGCAGCGCGAAGTATCTCGATATGGCCCAGCAGTATCAGCACCTCGGAGCGCTGTATGAAGTTCCGGCTGGTCTGCGTGATAAGGCGCGCCATAACGAACCGTATTATCCCCAGGTTGAGCCTGCCCGCCCGGTTGGCAGCCTGAAAACGGCTTAAGGAGTCACAATGGAACAGGTTGTAATTGTTGATGCGATCCGTACCCCGATGGGCCGTTCAAAAGGGGGGGCGTTTCGTAACGTGCGGGCAGAAGATCTCTCCGCACACTTAATGCGTAGCCTGCTGGCGCGTAATCCGGCACTGGATCCAACCGCGCTGGATGACATTTACTGGGGCTGTGTGCAGCAAACGCTGGAGCAGGGTTTCAACATCGCCCGTAACGCCGCGCTGCTGGCGGAAATTCCGCACTCCGTTCCGGCGGTCACCGTGAACCGCCTGTGCGGTTCATCAATGCAGGCGCTGCACGACGCGGCACGTATGATCATGACCGGCGATGCTCAGGCATGCCTGATTGGTGGCGTGGAGCATATGGGCCATGTACCAATGAGCCACGGCGTTGATTTCCATCCGGGCATGAGCCGCAACGTAGCAAAAGCGGCGGGGATGATGGGTCTGACCGCAGAAATGCTCTCCCGCATGCACGGCATCAGCCGTGAAATGCAGGATGCTTTCGCCGCACGTTCACATGCTCGCGCCTGGGCTGCAACACAGTCTGGCGCATTTAAAAACGAAATCATCCCAACCGGCGGTCATGATGCCGACGGCGTGCTGAAGCAGTTTAACTACGATGAGGTTATCCGCCCGGAGACAACCGTTGAAGCGCTCTCCACCCTGCGCCCGGCGTTCGATCCGGTTAGTGGAACGGTCACTGCCGGTACATCCTCCGCGCTCTCCGACGGCGCAGCGGCGATGCTGGTGATGAGTGAAAGTCGCGCCCGTGAGCTGGGTCTGACGCCACGAGCCCGTATTCGTTCGATGGCTGTTGTTGGCTGCGACCCGTCAATCATGGGTTACGGTCCGGTTCCAGCCTCAAAGCTGGCGCTGAAAAAAGCGGGACTCTCCACCAGCGACATCGGCTTGTTTGAGATGAACGAAGCCTTTGCCGCTCAGATCCTGCCGTGCATTAAAGATCTGGGACTGATGGAGCAGATAGACGAGAAGATCAACCTCAACGGCGGCGCGATCGCTCTGGGCCACCCACTGGGATGCTCCGGGGCACGTATCAGCACCACCCTGCTCAACCTGATGGAACGCAAAGACGTACAGTTTGGCCTGGCGACGATGTGTATCGGGTTAGGTCAGGGCATCGCGACGGTATTTGAGCGAGTTTAATCAAAGATAAATTCCCCTAAATAATTCGCGCTGCATCGCGGCGGCAACTGAGCGAATCCCCGGGAGCATAGATAACTATGTGACCGGGGTGAGCAAAGGCAGCCAACAAAGAGGCAGTGTGAATTATGACGGGGAAAGGTTTAGTTGCCGTTCTTCCCGCCTGTCAGGGGCGGGTTTTTTATTTCCCTGAACTACCACGCACCACTAACTGCACCGGCAACAGCAGATTCTCTTCCTGATTTTCTTCCAGCAATAAACGCAGCGCTTCACGCCCCAATTGTTGTTTATCAACCGCAATGGTGGTGAGTGGTGGATGTGACCAGGCCGCAGCATCAATATCATCAAACCCCACCAACGCAAGATCTTCCGGGATACGTATACCCTGCTGCGCACACACCCGTTGAACAACCAGCGCTGCCGCGTCGTTATAGGCAAAAATAGCGTCGGGCGGCTCTGGCAGGCTGAGCAATTCATTAATCGCCTCCACCAAAGATTGCTCGGTATCCAGCAGTGGCGGCGCAATGGCTTCATACTCTGGCGGCATCAGCAAACGGGATTCATACAATGCCTGACGGTAGCCCTTCTCGCGCTGACGGATGCTGTAGTGCGCAAGCGAACTGGCAAGAAAAGCGATACGGCTGCGCCCTTGCGCAATCAGATGTTGCGTGGCCAGATAACCGCCTAGGGTATTGTCCGGGTTCACGCAAGGCAGGCCCGGCGCCCAGAGATCCACCAGCACCAACGGCAGTTTCATCTGTTGCAGCAAGCCAAGTAATTCAGGCTCAAAAAATCCCGCGCAGATCAGCGCATCAGGCTGGTGCAACATCACCTGCTCACTCACTGCATCGCCTGGACCAATGGAGAGAAAGCTCAGCGCAATACCATGGTCACGACAGTTATCTTCTATCCCCAGCAGCAGTTGAGAATAAAACGGCAATGCCCGGCTGATATTGTGCTGGCGGTGCAGCAAAAACAGGACGCGTTTGATCTTGTCTGCACGCAGGCGAGAAAAATCATAACCCTGCTGCTGCGCCACAGAAATAATGCGCAGCCGGGTATCTTCACGTAGCCCTGGCTGCCCTTTCAGGGCGCGGGAAACCGCGCCAACCGAGACACCACAAGCTTCGGCAATGTCCCTGATACGTACAGGTTTCGTCATGTCACTCTCATTGATTTACGCTGGCCTTTTGCGCCCCCAGCCAGGCCGCGCCGCGTACGCCGCTGCTGTCACCGTGTCGGGCCTGAACGATCGGCGTACGGCACTGTTTACCAAATACGTACTGCGCCACTCGCGCCTGCAAGCCTGAGTACAGTAAAGTGATATTGGATACCCCACCGCCCAGCACGATAACATCGGGATCGAGCGTATTCACCACCCCCGCCAACGCGCGCGCCAGCTGATCGCAATAGCGTTCCCATAACAAACAGGCATCTGCATCACCCGATTCTACCCGCTGCATAATATGTGGCACACCTGCATGTTGCGCGGTGTGATTCATATACTGACGCTCCAGGCCGCTGCCGGAAATAAAGCTCTCAATACAGTTCACCTGTCCGCAATAGCATGTCACTTCAGCCCCATCCCGAGATTCGTGGTAGCGCGGCAATGCATTATGTCCCCACTCTCCTGCACAGGCGTTAGGCCCAGAGATCAAACGGTTATCGATGCATAGTCCACCGCCGCAACCGGTACCGAGGATCACGCCAAATACCACGCTATGCCCGTGTCCGCTACCGTCCATCGCTTCCGACAGGGTAAAGCAGTTGGCATCATTAGTAACAGGCACGGGTATTCCTAACGCTCGCTCAAGGTCTTGAGCAAAAGCCTGCTGATTCAACACCAGGATGTTCGAATTCTTAATCAAACCTTCGCTATCCACCGCGCCAGGCACTCCAACACCAACCGATAAAGACTGATTAACGGCCAGTCTGGCCTTAGAAATCATCTCCGTCACGGCCTGGAAAAAATCACCGTAACTCTGCTTTGGTGTCGCACATCGCTCGCGGTAAACAATTTCACCCACGTTATCAATCACCACCGCTTCAATTTTAGTCCCGCCGATATCCAGTCCGAGCCTCATGGTTTTCCCTCGTTGATGTCCAGCAATGTGATGCGATACAGCTTGCCTATTTTGTTTACTAAACAAAATGAGACCAGTCACAAAAAATCAGTTTTATGGTTAATAGACAGGAAAAACATGTTTACTAAAAATGTTCTGAAAAGAGGAGCTGTGAGACCGGGCTTGCACCCTGTTAGAAGAAGTAAGGTTGGTGATGGATGCGCCGGAAGGACTCCGGCGCACAGCGCTTAAATGAACGCGAACGCGTCGCCAAACAGGCGATCTTCACGTGCCTGACGCTCATTACAGAACAGGTCGCGCGCGATTTTTGCCATCTCAAAACGACCGGCAATGTAGATATCGTGTTCCGCCAGAGTACCGTAATCCTGCAATACTGCCGTTAACACGGTTCCCGTACGACCACGCCAGCCGTCTTCAGGCTGCTCTACCACCGGCTCAACACGCAGGTTCGGGTGATTCACCGACAATGCTTCCAGCTCTGAGAGATCGTAGAGATGCTTCTCTTCGCGCCCGCCCCAGTAAATCGTGATATCGCGGTTGGGATTGCGTGCCAGCGCGGTAAGCAGAATAGAACGAACGTAAGAGAACCCTGTACCTCCGGCAATCAGGATCAGCGGGCGCTCGTCTTCATCACGCAGCCAGGCTTCGCCGTGCGGAATATCGACCTTGATTTCCCGGTCTTTCAGAATACGGTCCATCACGGCCATGGCGTAAAGATTTAGCTCAGAGGCGCCAACGTGCAGCTCAATGAATCCTTGCTCGTCCGGCGTTGATGCCATGGAGAACGGACGCTTATCCCTTTCGTCCATCACGACCATTAAATACTGGCCAGCACGAAAGGAAAACGCCGCGTCTGGCACTAAACGAACGCGATATACGGTGTCAGTTATAGCTTCTACCGAGGTCACTTTACAGCTTAAGGTTGTCATGCGCTCTCTCTGTCGGATCAATAGGCAAAACGATCGCGCCTCAGGCGCTTTTGCCGTCATTAAAGATGGCCAGTTCATCCCAAATTGCGTCAATACGCGCAGTCACTTCAGGATCTTTTTTAATCGGACGTCCCCATTCGCGTTGGGTTTCGCCCGGCCATTTATTTGTGGCATCCAGCCCCATTTTTGAACCAAGGCCGGAAACCGGCGAGGCAAAGTCCAGGTAATCAATTGGCGTATTCTCTACCAGTACCGTATCCCGGGCGGGGTCCATACGGGTAGTAATAGCCCAAATTACATCATTCCAGTCGCGCGCGTTAACGTCATCATCGCAGACAATAACAAATTTGGTGTACATGAACTGGCGCAAAAACGACCAAACACCCATCATGACGCGTTTGGCATGGCCTGCGTACTGTTTTTTCATCGTCACCACGGCCAGACGATATGAACAGCCTTCCGGAGGCAGGTAAAAATCGACGATTTCCGGGAACTGCTTTTGCAGAATAGGAACGAATACTTCGTTCAGCGCCACGCCGAGCACTGCTGGCTCATCAGGCGGACGTCCGGTATAGGTAGAGTGATAAATAGCATCTTCACGCTGGGTAATGTGGGTGACGGTAAAGACCGGGAAATTATCTACTTCGTTGTAGTAGCCGGTATGATCGCCATAGGGCCCTTCTGGAGCCAGCTCGCCCGGTTCGATGTACCCTTCCAGTACGATTTCTGCGCTGGCAGGCACTTCCAGGTCGTTGGAAATACATTTGACCACTTCGGTCTTGGTACCGCGCAACAGCCCGGCAAATGCGTACTCGGATAATGTATCAGGAACGGGTGTCACAGCCCCCAGAATGGTCGCAGGATCGGCCCCCAACGCCACTGAAACCGGGAAACGTTCACCAGGATGCGCCGCGCACCATTCCTGATAATCAAGCGCGCCGCCGCGATGGGACAACCAGCGCATAATAAGCTTGTTTTTACCAATCAGCTGCTGGCGATAGATGCCCAGATTCTGCCGCTCTTTATGCGGACCACGCGTGACGGTGAGTCCCCAGGTAATCAGCGGCGCGGCATCTTCCGGCCAGCAGGTCATAATCGGAATGCGGTTTAAATCAACGTCATCGCCTGAGTAGATTTTTTGCTGACAAGGCGCACCGCGCAACCGCTTAGTCGGCATGTTCAACACCTGCTTAAACTGCGGCAGCTTATCAAACAGATCGCGGAATCCTTTCGGTGGCTCTGGCTCTTTCAAAAACGCCAACAGTTTACCGACTTCTCGTAGCGCCGAGACATCTTCTTGTCCCATCCCCATCGCAACACGCTTTGGTGTGCCAAACAGGTTACATAGCACCGGCATTGAATAGCCTTTCGGATTCTCAAACAGTAACGCAGGCCCACCGGCACGCAGAGTGCGATCGGCAATTTCAGTAATTTCCAGGTGGGGATCCACCTCAAGCGAAATGCGTTTGAGCTCGCCCTGCTGTTCAAGCAGCGTCAGGAAGTCGCGTAAATCGTGATATTTCATGGCGTCCATTGTGGCCTCTTCGTAAGCGCTTCATTATACGGCGTTCATCATTGTGATGCTGTATTTTTGTTAAATTAGCGTGAACTCTGGCGATACATATAAGCCCTGGGAGTATATACCCATTGGGTTTCAGCCTGCGTTGAGGCGGGTATAATTAACTTAACGCATGGCTTTTGCTATGCTGGCGCTCAGAACAAGCGGATAAGAGTTATTATGCAATCCTGGTATTTACTGTACTGCAAACGTGGGCAACTTCAGCGAGCCCAGGAACACCTGGAAAGACAGGCGGTGAACTGCCTGACGCCTATGATCACCCTGGAAAAAATAGTGCGCGGTAAACGTACCACAGTCAGTGAACCACTATTCCCTAATTACATGTTTGTCGAGTTCGACCCGGAAGTGATCCACACCACCACTATCAATGCCACGCGTGGTGTCAGCCATTTCGTCCGTTTTGGCGCGACGCCTGCGACAGTTCCTTCTCCCGTTATTCACCAGCTTTCTATCTACAAGCCTGAAGGAATTGTTGACCCGCAAACTCCTCAGCCAGGGGACAGCGTGATTATTACTGAAGGGGCGTTTGAGGGGCTAAAAGCGATCTTCACCGAACCGGATGGCGAAGCGCGTTCCATGCTACTGCTTAACCTGTTGAATAAAGAGGTTAAGCAGAGCGTGAAAAATACCGGCTTTCGGAAAATTTAAGCCGTTTAGAAGGTCACTTCGAACAGCGTTCGGACGTTAGCATCAATGGTTGCTGACAGCCATTGAGGATTTTCACCGCGCCAGTGGGCAATACGCTCAAGAATATGTGGCAGGTGCGCCGGTTCATTGCGCCGTGACGTCGGTTTAGGCGTTAAGTCGCGAGGGAGTAGGTAAGGCGCATCGGTTTCAATCAGCAGCCTTTCCACCGGAATAAACGGCAGCAGTTCCCGCAGTTCCATCCCCCGGCGCTCATCACAGACCCAGCCGGTGATACCGATATAGAGTCCCCGGTCCACGCAGTCCTGCATCTCCTGTCGCGTTCCGGTAAAACAGTGCAGCACCGCGCCTGGGAGGCTATCCAGCCACGGCTCCAGCAACGTCAGAAAACGCTCGTGGGCATCCCGACAATGCATGAAAATCGGCATCTGCAGTTCAGCAGCAATGCGCAGCTGCGCCTCAAAAGCACGTTCCTGCTCCTGCGGCGTGGAGAAATTGCGATTGAAATCCAGACCGCACTCGCCAATAGCGACCACCTCAGACTGGTTTGCCAGCGCGATAATCTCGTCTTCCGTTGAGGACTGCCATTGGCTGCTGTCATGCGGGTGCACGCCAGCCGTGGACCAGCAATGCGGATAATGCTGTGCCAACTTTAGCGCCTGCTGGCTTTCGTGCAGGTTTGTTCCGGTCAGAAGCATACCGTTTACGCCCGCAGCAAAGGCGCGCGCCACAACATCATCCCTGTCTTTTGCAAATTGTGAACTGGTTAAATTAACGCCAATGTCAAACATGCTACCTCCCATATGACAACCGCCCTGACGGGCGGTTGAATTTACTCTTCTGTTTTCTCGGTGGCTTCGGCTTCTTTTGCTTCTTCAGCCTCGTTGTCCTCATCTCGCGTACGTCGCTTGCCGACATAGAAACGAGAGAAGAAAACGCCCACTTCAAACAGGCAGTACATCGGTATCGCCAACAACGTTTGCGAGAAGACATCTGGCGGGGTCAGTAACATCCCGACGACGAATGCTCCCACCACAACGTAAGGTCGTTTCTTACGTAAATCGTCTGGCGTCGTAATGCCCATCCAGCATAGCAGCACAATGGCGACAGGGACCTCAAAAGAGACACCGAAAGCCATAAATAGCGCCATTACAAAGCTGAGATAGCTGGCAATGTCCGTTGATACCTGCACGCCTTGCGGAGCCGTGTTAGCCAGAAAACCAAACGCCAACGGGAAGACGACAAAATAGGCGAATGCCATGCCGATGTAGAACAGCAACGAACTGGAGACCAGCAGCGGCACAACCAGGCGACGTTCATGTTTGTACAAAGCAGGCGCAATGAATGCCCATACCTGGTAGAGGATCACTGGCGCTGACAGGATCAGCGACACCATGAAGGTCAACTTGATTGGCGTAAAGAACGGCGAAGCCACATCGGTGGCGATCATCGTTGCGCCCTGCGGCATCTGTTTAATCAGCGGCGCTGCAACCATATGGTAAATGTCGTTGGCAAAATAAACCAACGCCAGAAAGATCACGATTACCGCAATAATGCAGTTCAGGAGTCGCTTACGCAGCTCAATAAGATGCGTGATGAGCGGTTGGGTATCTTCTACAGACATGTTTACGGTTTATCACTCGACGAGGGTGAGGATTCGACAACAGGTGCGGCAGCTTTCTTTTCTGCATCCATCAACGTGGCGGAAGCGTTTTCCGTCAGCTCTGGCGTTTTAGCATCCGTGGATTCCGGTTTTTGCTCCGGCGAACTGGCCTGATTTTCAGCGGCGGCAGGGGTGACCCCTTCTCGCTGCGCTTCACCTTCTTTCACCACCGGATTATGGATAGTGTGCGCTTCATCGCTCGCTTTCTCAGGATCGTGCACGCTGTATGAACGCTTCATCGATTCCGCCGCTTCACGCAGCTCATCCATTGACGCTTTCAGCTCCGGGGTCAGATTTGTCAGGCTCGCTTTCTCTACTTTCTTCAGGCTGTCCTGAAACTCCTGAAGCTTAAGCTCCTGGGTCAGTTCATTCTGAACAGTAGTTGCCAGGGAACGTAAAGCACGCACCCAGCCAGCCACCGTTTTTACCGCTACGGGTAATCGTTGCGGCCCCAGGACGATGAGGCCGATCACGAACACCAATAACAGTTCGCTAAAACCGATATCAAACACGGATTATACCTGCTCTTTATCTTGGCTTTTGGCGTCTTCCTTTTTCACTTCGCCCTGCTTATCGGTGATGGATTTAGCTGTAAAATCAGCGTCCTGGCTGGTTTTATCTTGCTTAGGCTCATCATCACCCATCGCTTTTTTGAAGCCTTTAATCGATGCGCCAAGATCGGAACCGATGGAGCCGAGTTTCTTGGTGCCAAATAGCAGTACAACGATGACGGCAATGATCAACAACTGCCAAATACTGATACCACCCATACATGTTCCTCTGTCATAGATGATGAATTAATAAGGCCGTAGTATACGTTACACGGCCTGCCTTGGGCGATGAAAAATTCAGCGCATTTTGCGCCAGCCGATTAACCAGGCTAAGACACCGCCTACCATCAACCAGCCCGGCATAAGCCCCCACTCAGGGCGGCTTACCAGCAGGAATGTTCCACTTAGCAACAATGTTGCGCCAATGCCCAATAAATAACGGGATTGTCCCTGGCGTACATGATTCGCGTGAAGCTCGCGGGCAATCTTATCAACACTGTGCTGTAAATATTTGCCCTGGCGCAAACTGTCATACACCAGTTCAGGTATTTCTGGCATTTTTTCGACCCAGAACGGTGCTTTTTCTTTAAATGCCCTAACGAGCGCCGGAATACCGACCTGATCTTTAATCCAGGATTCGAGGAATGGCTTAGCCGTTTTCCACAAATCTAACTGCGGGTAGAGCTGTCGTCCGACACCCTCAACGTATAGCAGTGTCTTCTGTAGCAGTACCAGTTGAGGCTGGACTTCCATATTGAAGCGGCGCGCAGTGTTGAACAAATTCAACAGCACATGACCAAAGGAAATCTCCGCCAGCGGTTTTTCAAAAATCGGCTCGCACACGGTACGAATGGCAAATTCAAACTCTTCTACGTTGGTATCCGGTGGAACCCAACCAGAATCCACATGCAGTTCAGCAACTTTGCGGTAATCGCGGTTAAAGAACGCAATGAAGTTTTCAGCCAGGTAACGCTTATCTTCTTTGTTTAAAGAGCCCACAATCCCACAATCAATACCAATGTATTTCGGGTTTTCAGGGTGCTCATAACTGACAAAAATGTTCCCAGGGTGCATGTCCGCATGGAAAAAGCTGTCGCGGAATACCTGAGTAAAGAAGACCTGAACACCACGTTCAGCCAGCAACTTCATATTGGTGCCGTTCTTCTCAAGCGTGGTGACATCTGAAACCGGGATACCGTAAATGCGCTCCATCACCATCATGTTCTGACTGCAATAGTCGGAATACACTTCCGGGATGTACAGCATCGGGCTATCTTCAAAATTACGTCGTAGCTGAATGGCGTTCGCCGATTCGCGCAGCAGATTTAGCTCATCAATCAACGTTTTTTCATATTCACGGACGACTTCTGTTGGTCGCAGGCGACGCCCATCTGGCAGCAGACGAGGAACCCAACGAGCCAGGCGGTAGATCAGTTTTAAATCCGCTTTGATGACCGGCAGTATGTCCGGGCGAATAACTTTGATCACCACCTCTTTGCCATTCGATTTCAATCGCGCAGTGTGAACCTGAGCAACAGACGCAGATGCCAGCGGCGTGATTTCAAAATCATCAAACCATTCCTCGACGGGCAGCCCGCCCATGGCCTCTTCGATTTGTTTTTTCGCTCTAAGCCCATCAAACGGGGCAACACGATCCTGCAATAGCGCAAGCTGATCGGCGATGTGCGGAGGGAAAAGGTCACGACGGGTGGAGAGCATCTGCCCAAACTTGATCCACACCGGGCCGAGTTCCTGTAAAGCCAGTCTCAGCCTTTCTCCCTGCGGTTTGTCTTTATGTCGGTTAGGCATCCAGAACAACGAGTAACGCCACAACCGAAGCGGCAGCGTGATTCGCATTTTGGGGATGAGTTCATCAAGACCGTAGCTTAAAAAAGTGCGAATGATGAAATAAAGGCGCCGTACTTCACCTGGCGTCATTTGGCCTCCAGTTTTTCCAGCCGTTTGGCCAGAGATTCAACCGCGCGCTCAACGGCTGCCGTTTCTTCAGCAAACCATGCAACCTCTAGTGGGCCAGGAGCCATGCGCCACTCTTCGGTGATCGCTTCGGCGACATAGCGCTGCTGGCGCTGAAAGTTATGGCACAGGAACTTCGCTCCACCACGCAAGACTTTGCTGACCCCTTCCGCGACGATATCGCCGGTATAGGGTGCTAACAGTTCTGCAGGATCCAACTCCGCCAGATCGGCCAGCGCAACAAAGTTCTGTACTACCTGGATATCACCCTGGACTTCCAGTTCACCGCTGCGGATAAGCGTGGTGAGTTGCTGTCTGTCACGCAATTTCGGTAACACACTGGCATATGTGATTACGGTGCAATCGGCTTCGCCTTCCCACGCCCCCAGCACATCGACCTGGCGCTCACTAAACACCAGGACTAACGATGTTGAAAATCCTTTGAGATCAACACGTAGCACTTTACCCTGTAAACGCGTTCTGGCTGACTTGAGCGCAGGAGAGCGGTACAGAAAGGTGTTGAGCAGATTTTCAACGCCTGCGGTCACTAAGGGTTTTAAAGGCATCCCCACTCTCCTGTCAGAACTTGTAACCACGATGCAGCGCAACGACACCTGCTGTCAGGTTGTAGTAATCAACGCTTTCGAACCCGGCATCTTGCATCATTGCTTTTAAGGTGTCCTGATCGGGATGCATGCGGATGGATTCCGCCAGATAGCGGTAGCTGTCCGCATCGCTTGCTACCATTGAACCTATACGCGGCAGAACATGGAAAGAGTACGCGTCGTAGGCTTTGCTCAACGGTTCGATAATCGGCTTGGAGAATTCCAGCACCAGTAGACGTCCGCCCGGCTTCAATACGCGGTACATGGAGCGTAATGCTTTGTCTTTATCCGTAACGTTGCGCAGACCGAAAGAGATGGTGATGCAGTCAAACGTGTTGTCAGGGAAAGGTAGTGCTTCCGCATTCGCCTGAACGTACTCAACGTTACCCACCACACCAATATTGCGCAGCTTTTCGCGACCCATTTTGAGCATTGAGTCATTGATATCCGCCAGCACAACTTTGCCGGTTTCGCCTACCATGCGAGAGAATTTCGCCGTCAGATCGCCGGTACCGCCTGCTAAATCGAGAACGGTTTGCCCGCGACGCACGCCACTGCAGTCAATGGTGAAGCGCTTCCACAAACGATGAATGCCGAATGACATTAAGTCATTCATAACGTCATATTTAGAGGCCACAGAATGAAAAACGTGGGCCACCATGTCAGCTTTCTGCTCTTTAGCGACGGTCTGAAAGCCAAAGTGCGTCGTTTCTTGTGAATTATCCACCATCTCAGTGCCTGCTCATTCAAAAAATGTTCGAGAAGTGTAACAGATTGGGCCAATTTGCCCTACCCTTCTGCCGGGTTCAACTACCCCAAATGGACTAGTTTGATTGCTGATTTACCGCTTCACCATCAGGGTAAGACGCATCTTGTTGCGTCTCAGGGACCGAGCGCAAACGGTACTCTTCATCCTGCGTAGTGGCTTGTTCAGCCAGCTCAGGATTAATCTCGCGCTTAATTTCCACCCCTAAACTGCGAAACGCTTCTGCCTGCGACAGGACGTTTCCACGGCCTGAAGAGAGTTTTTTCATCGCCTGTCGGTAGTTGTCCTGGGCTTTGTCCAGGCTTTGACCTATTGCCGACATATCATCCACAAACAACCGCATCTTGTCATAAAGTTTGCTGGCCCGATCGGCAATTTGTTGCGCATTACGACTCTGATGCTCGTAGCGCCACAGGTTGGCGATCGTGCGCAATGCCACCAACAGCGTGGTAGGACTCACCAGCATAATGTTATTTCTAAGCGCTTCGGTAATCAGTTCGGGCTGTCTGTCGAGCGCCAGCAAAAAAGCGGGCTCAACGGGGATAAACATCAGCACATAGTCAAGAGTACGCAGCCCCGGAAGCTGCTGATAGTCTTTGCGGCCCAGTAGACGAATGTGGTTGCGCACCGAGGCGATGTGCTCCTGCAACGCGCTCTCACGGGTGAATTCATCTTCAGCGTTAAAATAGCGTTCATATGCGACCAGCGTCATTTTCGCATCAATCACCACATCTTTGCCCTGCGGTAATCGGACAATAACATCTGGCTGCATCCGCGAACGGGCGTCGTTTTCGATGCTGACCTGGGTTTCGTATTCATAGCCTTCGCGCAGACCAGAAGCCTCAAGCACCCGCGTGAGTACCACCTCGCCCCAGTTCCCCTGCGTTTTGTTATCACCTTTTAATGCCCGCGTCAGGTTTACCGCTTCCTGTGCCATCTGCGCATTCAGCTGCTGGAGATTACGAATTTCGTGCGCCAGAGTATGACGTTCCTGTGCCTCTTTACCAAAGCTGTCCTGAACCTGGCGTCGAAAACCGTCCAGTTGTTCGCGAAGCGGTGCCAGCAGGCTGTTCAGGCTTTGGCGATTTTGCTCATCTACGCGGCGATTGCTGTGCTCGAATATACGGTTCGCCAGATTTTCAAACTGCTCGCTCAGGCGCTGTTCGCTGTTGATCATCTGACGGATCTTATCTTCCGCATGCTGTTGCGTTGCTTCCAGCCGGGTAGTGACTTCACGGAGATCAGCTTCCAGAGAGGTGTTGATACTGTGCAGGCTGCGCAATTCGTTATTAAGCAGTTCGCACTCATCACGCCAGTGGGCTTCCTGTGAGAGTTGTTGCCGGGCGGCACTTAGCGCGATATCCAGTTCACGTCGTTCTTCGATGAGATCGGCACGGATCCTGTCGGCGTGTGCTTTTGTTGCCAGCCACCCAACCAGCAGCCCTGCGGCTAACGCCAGCACGGCACTCATCATAATTGAAATATCCACAACGCCCCCTTACAGCAACGACTTACCCGCACAAAATAGAATTGTGCTGTATAAACGTCCAGTTTAAAAGGAATTTCCTGCGAGGTACTACGCAAAATAAAAAGGCCGAACGCGTCGGCCTTTTTGAATAGACGGGAGAATTACAGTAAACGACGCGCAGCTTCCACCACGATTTTTACCGCATGGCTTTCTGTTTGTTTCATCGTTTCCGCATTAGGGATCTCTTGCTGAGTACGGTTCACGATAACACCCGCGACCATACCGGCACGCAGACCCTGGCTTGCGCACATGGTCAGCAGCGTGGCAGATTCCATTTCGTAGTTCATAACGCCCATAGACTGCCACTCTTCCATCGAGCCTTTGAAACGGCTCACGACGCGACCAGAGAAGGTGTCGTAACGTTCCTGGCCCGGGTAGAAGGTGTCAGAAGATGCGGTAACGCCCACGTGGGTAGTGGCGCCGATAGATTTCGCCGCTTCCACCAGCGCAGTGGTGCACTCGAAGTCCGCAACGGCCGGGAACTCCATTGGCGCGAAGTGCAGGCTTGCGCCGTCCAGACGGACAGACGCCGTGGTAACCAGGACATCGCCCACGTTGATATGCGGCTGGATAGCGCCAGTCGTACCGATGCGCAGGAAGGTACGAATGCCCAGCTGTGCCAGTTCTTCTACGGCAATAGAGGTTGACGGGCCGCCGATACCGGTAGAGCAAACGATCACGGCTTTACCATCCAGCTCAGCACGCCAGGTAGTGAACTCGCGATGAGATGCCAGCTTAACCGGCTTATCCATCAGCGCGGCGATCTTTTCCACCCGCTCCGGGTCGCCAGGGACGATAGCAAGCGTAGCCCCTTGTAAGTCGCTCTTAGTGAGGCCGAGATGAAAAACATCAGACTTAGACATAAAAACTCCTCTGTGAATCGGTTTTGTCAGAAGAAGCAAAAATACACTTTACCGAAGGCATGAACATATTTTCGTGACAGTCATCACTCTGATGTAAATCAATTGCATTCAATTACCATCAAAAAGTGATGTATATCACATAAATGATGCGATGTAAGGAAGCCCTGCACAAAAGATAGCCCGTTTAAGGCAATGTGGTTCGTTGCATGTGTCTATAGTTAACAATGCGCTTTTTGGCTGAATATTTAAGGGTACGGAGAATACCATGACAACACAACAATCTGGCTTTGCACCTGCTGTATCTCCACCGACGTCTACCACGGTTCACACTCCGGATAACGCGATTATCGCCGGTGTAACGTCCATACCTTCACAAGGCGATGATATGCCAGCGTATCACGCACGACCAAAACAAACCGATGGCCTGCTTCCCGTGGTCATTGTCGTGCAGGAGATTTTTGGTATTCATGAGCACATTCGTGACGTTTGCCGCCGTCTGGCTCTGGAAGGGTATCTGGCTATCGCACCAGAACTCTATTTTCGCGAAGGCGATCCCAATGACTTTGCCGACATCCCCACGCTGCTCAGCGGCCTTGTCGCCAAAGTGCCTGACTCTCAGGTACTGGCCGATCTGGACCACGTCGCCAGCTGGGCCTCCCGCAACGGAGGAGATGCGCACCAACTGATGATCACTGGATTCTGCTGGGGTGGACGCATTACCTGGTTGTATGCCGCACATAATCCGCAGTTAAAAGCGGCCGTGGCGTGGTATGGCAAACTGGTGGGTGATAAAACCCTCAACTCGCCGAAACATCCCGTTGATATCGCAACCGATCTTAACGCCCCCGTTTTGGGACTTTATGGCGGCCAGGATACCAGCATTCCGCAAGATACCGTTGAAACAATGCGTCAGGCGCTGCGCGCCGCCAATGCGAAAGCGGAAATCGTGGTCTATCCCGATGCCGGACATGCCTTCAACGCTGATTATCGCCCGAGCTATCACGAAGAGTCCGCGAAAGACGGCTGGCAGAGAATGCTGGAGTGGTTCGCGCAATACGGTGGGAAGAAATAATTCCCGACAGGCAAACCAATAAACAAAACGGAGGCATCAGCCTCCGTTTTGTTTTTACGCCTGACGCAGATTCTGCGCCGCTTTAACCATGTTTGCCAGCGCGGCGCGGGTTTCCGGCCAACCGCGCGTTTTCAGACCGCAGTCCGGGTTCACCCACAGACGCTCTGCCGGAATACGCTGCTCGGCTTTCTTCAGCAGAGCTTCAATCCACTCCACGCTCGGGACGTTCGGCGAGTGAATGTCGTAGACGCCCGGCCCGATCTCGTTCGGATAGTCGAACTCTTCGAACGACTCCAGCAGCTCCATATCAGAACGTGAAGTCTCAATAGTGATCACGTCCGCGTCCAGCGCCGCAATGGAGTCCATGATGTCGTTGAACTCGCAGTAACACATGTGGGTGTGGATCTGGGTTTCATCCTTCGCCACTGCCGCGTTAATGCGGAAAGCCTCCACGCCCCATTCCAGATACGCCGCCCAGTCGCTGCGACGCAGCGGTAAACCTTCACGCAGTGCAGGTTCATCAATCTGGATGATGCCGATCCCCGCCGCTTCCAGATCCGCAACTTCATCACGCAACGCCAGCGCAATCTGCTTCGCGATGGTTTCACGCGTCACGTCTTCACGCGGGAATGACCAGCAAAGAATGGTCACCGGACCGGTCAGCATACCTTTTACCGGTTTGTCGGTCAGCGACTGGGCATACTTCGCCCACTCCACGGTGATCGCTTCCGGGCGGCTGACGTCGCCAATGACTACCGGTGGCTTCACGCAACGGGAGCCATAGCTCTGTACCCAACCGTTCTGGGTAAAGACGAACCCGTCCAGATGCTCACCAAAGTATTCCACCATGTCGTTACGCTCGGCTTCACCGTGTACCAGCACGTCGAGCCCCAGACGCTCCTGTTCGGCGATCGCCTGTTTGATATGTTCCGCGATACCGGTGCGGTAGTTACCGGCATCCAGGTTGCCCTTTTTGAAGTCCAGACGCAGGCCGCGAATTTCCGTGGTTTGCGGGAATGAGCCGATAGTCGTGGTCGGCCATGCCGGCAGATTAAAGCGGGCACGTTGCGCCTCAGCACGAACCGGATAAGCGTTGGCGCGCTGGCTGTCCTGGGCGGTGATTGCCGCCAGACGTTTTTCCACTGCGGCGTTGTGGACACGAGTAGAGTGACGACGAGCCTGAATCGGTGCGCTCCATTCGACAATTGCCGCCGTATCACCGGTGTTCAACGCATCACGCAGCAGCGCCAGCTCGCCGCATTTTTGCAGGGCGAAGGCAAACCAGCTCTTCACCTCTGCATCAAGGCGGGTTTCCACGCTGAGATCGATGGGGCTGTGCAGCAGGGAGCAGGAAGAAGCCACCCACAGGTCACGTTTCCCAACGATATCTTTAATTTGCGCATATTTTTCGCTGAGATCGGCGCGCCAGACGTTGCGTCCGTTCACCAGGCCCGCTGACAGCAGCCAGTCGGCAGGCAGACGTTTGTGCAGCTCGGCGACATCATCTTTACCGTGCACGAAGTCAACGTGCAGTCCCTGCACCGGCAGCGCGGTAATGGTATTCAGGTTTGGCGTTACGCCTTCGAAGTAGGTGGTCAGTAGCAGCTTCACCTGGCCCTGCAGGGCATCATAAGCCGGTTTAAAGGCATCCAGCCACGCTTGCGGCAGCTCCAGTACCAGTGCCGGTTCATCAATCTGCACCCACTCAATACCCCGTTTTGCCAGCTCAGACAGCACCTGCTGGTAAACCGGCAGAATGTCGTTCAACAGACTCAGGCGGTCAAACTGTTCGCCCTTCACTTTCCCCAGCCACAGGTAAGTTACCGGCCCCAGCAGCACAGGTTTCACCTTATGGCCAAGCGCCAGCGCTTCGTCTACTTCATCCAGCAGTTGCGTCCAGGTCAGTTTGAACTGCTGACCTTTGGTGAACTCCGGCACCATGTAGTGATAGTTGGTGTTAAACCATTTAGTCATTTCTGCCGCCGCCGCTGGCTCACCGGTCGGTGCGCGGCCACGGCCAATGCGGAATAAGGTATCGATATCAACCGAACCGTCTTTGTTCTGATGACGAGCCGGAACGTTGCCGAGCAGCAGGCTGGTAGTCAGCACGTGATCGTACCAGGCAAAATCACCTACCGGCAGCAGGTCAACACCCGCCTGCTTCTGCTGATCCCAGTGGCGGGCACGCAGCTCGCGGCCAACGGTCAGCAACTCTTCACAGGAAGAATTTCCCGCCCAGTAGCTTTCTTGCGCTTTCTTCAACTCGCGACGCAGGCCAACGCGAGGGAAACCGAGGGTGTGATTCAATATTGTCATTTTTCTTCCTCTAATTATATGTAAATCCTATGGATTTTGAATTTAGGGAAGGCGGCAAGTTTACTCATCCCCAGGAGCTTACTGAAGTAAGTGACTGGGGTGGGGAAACGAAGCCAACGCACCATAAATTTAAAAGACGAAGGATTTTAGCCGTCCAGATGTTTACACATCTATATTTGGCAGTTACTGTATATTCCTCAAGCGCAATTTGTTCATGCCGAAGTGAAGGACTTTCATGATCGAGATTAAACACCTGAAAACGCTCCAGGCGTTGCGGAATAGTGGTTCGCTGGCAGCCGCCGCGGCGACGTTGCATCAGACCCAATCCGCCCTTTCTCACCAGTTCAGCGATCTGGAGCAGCGCCTTGGCTTTCGACTTTTTATCCGTAAAAGCCAGCCTCTGCGCTTTACGCCGCAGGGAGAAATCCTGCTGCAGTTAGCCAATCAGGTGTTGCCGCAAATTGGTCGCGCGCTGCAGGCTTGCAACGAACCGCAGCAAACCCGGCTGCGAATCGCAATTGAATGTCACAGTTGTATTCAATGGCTGACGCCCGCGCTGGAGAATTTTCGTGCCAACTGGCCACAGGTGGAGATGGACTTTAAATCCGGCGTGACGTTCGATCCGCAACCAGCGCTACAGCAGGATGAGCTGGATCTGGTATTAACCTCCGACATCCTGCCGCGCAGCGGATTGCACTACTCACCGATGTTTGATTTTGAAGTCCGCCTGGTACTGGCGCCGGACCATCCGTTGGCCAGCAAAACGCAAATCACGCCGGAAGATTTGGCCAGCGAGACGCTGCTCATTTACCCAGTGCAACGGAGTCGACTGGATGTATGGCGGCATTTCCTGCAGCCTGCAGGTGTTAGTCCGTCGCTGAAGAGCGTGGATAACACCCTGCTGCTGATTCAGATGGTTGCAGCCAGAATGGGTATCGCGGCATTACCGCACTGGGTGGTGGAGAGTTTTGAACGCCAGGGTTTAGTTGTGACTAAAACCCTGGGTGATGGGTTGTGGAGCCGACTGTACGCCGCCGTGCGTGATGGCGAGCAGCGACAGCCGGTCACAGAAGCGTTTATTCGCTCAGCGCGGAATCACGCCTGCGATCACCTGCCGTTTGTGCGGAGTGCGGAACGACCCACTTTCGATGTACCCACAGTGAAGCCACTATCACAGCCGCACCAATGATGAAGCTTGGCCAGTGAGGTTGTTGATGCCAGATAGCCAGGTTAACCAACAGCCCGGCCGGGACATGCATATTGTTCATGATGCCCAGCGTGCCCGCATCCACCTGGGTCGCGCCGTAGTTCCACATAAAGTAACCAATGCCGGACGCTGCCACGCCAAGAAAGACCAGAATTCCCCACTGTAGCGTGGTTGCAGGCATTTTCTGCGCATTGCCCAGCATGAACCAGGCCACTACCGCCACCATAAAGGCCCCCATGTAAAACCAAGCAAAGGCGTTGTGCTGCGGCATTGGCCGCGTTTCCATCAGACGTTTATAGCCCACCATACCAATAGCAAAGCTGATATTGGACAACTGTACCAGCAGCAGACCGGTCCAGAAGTGGCTGGTCACCTGATCGTAACGAATTATCCCCGCGCCAATCACCGCCAGTAACGCACTAAAGGCATAACTCCAGCGCAGACGACGTCCGCTCATCAGGTCATAAATCAGCGTGATGTAGAGCGGCGTCAGCACGGTGAAAAGCAACAGCTCTGAAACCGTCAGATACAGGTAGGCGTGAAAACTCAGCATATACATAATGCCAAGCTGCATGGCCCCCACCAGCATATACAGCGCGATCGTTTTTACGCTGTGCCCACGGGTTCGTAAAAACGGCAGGAACACCAGCGCCGCGAGTCCAACGCGCACCAGCACCGCAAAATAGCTATCGACATGACCGGCAAGGTACTCGCCAAACAGGCTGAAGGAAAATGCCCACAAAATAGTGGTAATGATGAGTAGCGCCACAATGGATGTCTCTTAGAACAGGGAACATCCATTGTAGCGGAGAGTTTAGTTGACAACTGGTCAACTAAAGAACAATCACTTTAAAAAGAGATCGCGCAGGTAGTGCGGCACGGCATCGTCGGCGTTGAGTCCGATGACTTCCAGCTCCGGATGCAGATCCTTCAGGCGCTGATGGGCATTGCCCATGATGCAGCCTTTGCCCGCCATGGAGAGCATTTCCGCGTCGTTCATCCCGTCGCCAAAAGCGATGCAGTCTTTCAGGCTGTAGCCCATCGCTTTCGCTACCGCTTCCAGCGCATGACCTTTCGACACGCCGCCCGCCATGACTTCCAGACAGGTAAGCGTAGAGAAGCTGACGTTGACGCGATCGCCCCAGCGGGCGTTAATCGCCTGCTCCAGCGGTAGCAGTCTTTCGTGAGAGTCGGTGGTGAAGAACACTTTGCTGACGCCTTCAGGCTCCAGTAATGCAGGTTCAAACAGGGAATAATTAAACACTGCTTCTTTGAAGAATCGCATTTCGTCCGGACGATGGCGATTCATAAACCATTCATCATCGCGATAAACGTTGGTCACGATGTCCGGGTTTGCATTCACTACGCCAAACAGGTCGCTGGCAATGTCGCGATCCAGGTTATGGGAAAAAACCAGATTCCCGTCAGAATCATGCACCCGCGCGCCGTTGGACGTGATCATGTAGGTTTTAATGCCGAGGTTATCGCGAATTTGCCCCACATCAACATGATGACGGCCAGTCGCAAACACGAAGTTAACGCCGCGAGCGGTCAATAACTTCAGCGTCTCTTTGGCATAAGGGGACAGAGTATGGTCGGGGGAAAGCAGCGTACCGTCTAAATCAGACGCAACAACCTGATACATAAGAAAATTCAACCTCTAGGCAAAGCGGGTTCCGCTGGATGAGTTATGCTTGTCGAAAAATTCGACAATAGCGTTAAGCGCGACTGAGCGCATGGCGTCCTTTTCAAAAAGGATCTCATGGTACGCGCCTTTTATGACAAGCGGCTGACCTCCTTCTACAGGATGGCCCGCTGCGGCGCGGAGTTCACAAAAACGATCGTGCATGCGGTTATCCACTACACGTTCTTCTTCAGCCTGAATCAGCAGCGTCGGCGTCGCATCATCCCCAGCGCCAGCCAAAACCTGTTCACCAGCCAGAATCCCTTCGCGTACCCAGTGATAGGTGGGACCGCCAACGCGCAACCGCGGCTCATCAGCATAGAAGCGTAGATTGCGCCGATAGCGCTGTCGACTATGGGTTAACGCATTCATACCGAACGGCAGCGCCCGCCAGCGCCCGGTTCCCATCGCATAGCCTTCGCGGATCCGCGGGTGCCCTTCAGCCCAATCCAGAATGTGGCGCACCATCCAGTCGGGAAAGCGCATCACAATACCAAACATCGGTGCACAAAGCGCGATGGCATCACACTGATTCGGGTGGCGCTGCAGGAATAACGTGGCAATCGCCCCGCCCATTGAATGCGCCAGGATATAGCGTTTTCTCCACGGGCCGGGTAGCACCTCCTGCTGCCAGAAGGCGGTTAGATCGTCGACATAGTCATTAAAGTTATCGACATGACCGCGATGTGGATCCGAAAGCATTCGCCCGGAACGCCCCTGACCACGGTGATCGATAATGAGCACGTCAAAACCAGAATGAAACAGGTCATACGCCAGTTCAGCGTATTTCACATAGCTTTCAATGCGTCCAGGACAGACGACGATGACGCGATCGTTTTTTTCTGCATGAAAACGCACAAAATGTACGGGGATATCATCCACACCCGTAAATTCCGCTTCTTCCCGCTGACGCCAGAAATCTGTCAGTGGCCCCATGGAAAAAGCAGCAAACGCGTTTTCTCTTGTTTCCCAGTCCTTTTGCTGCTGAAACATCGGGTATCCAGCCTCGCTGACCAAGTAAAATCGTTTTTTTCGCCGTCGCTGATACAACCTAACGGCAGTAGCGTATTGTGGCATAAAAATAGACAATCCGGGAGTTTCTCATGACCTTTGAATGGTGGTTCGCCTACCTGCTGACCTCTATTATTTTGAGCTTGTCTCCAGGCTCTGGCGCAATCAACACTATGACCACTGCCATCAGCCATGGTTATCGCGGTGCCAGCGCGTCGATTGCAGGTTTACAGACCGGGCTGGGCATTCATATCGTTTTGGTAGGCGTGGGGCTAGGAACGCTATTTTCACGTTCGGTGATCGCATTTGAGGTGCTGAAGTGGGCGGGAGCGGCCTATCTGATTTGGCTGGGTATTCAACAATGGCGGGCTGCGGGCGCTATCGATCTGAACACCATGGCGAATACACAATCACGCAGCCGCCTGTTCAAACGCGCGGTCTTTGTGAATCTGACCAACCCCAAGAGCATTGTTTTTCTTGCCGCCCTGTTCCCGCAGTTTATCCTGCCGCAGGAACCGCAACTGATGCAGTACGTGGTGCTTGGCGTTACGACCATCGTGGTCGATATCATTGTGATGATCGGTTACGCAACGCTGGCCACGCGCATTGCTGGCTGGATTAAAGGGCCAAAGCAAATGAAGGCGCTGAACAAAGTGTTCGGCTCGCTGTTTATGCTGATAGGCGCCCTGCTGGCATCGGCAAGGCATGCCTGATAACAGGGCCGGACGCGCTAACGCTCATCCGGTCTGGAGCGAACTTAGCGCGAAATAATCAGGTGGATACCGAAGCCCGCGAACAGCGCCCCGGCAAAACCATCAATCCACTTCGCCAGGCGCTGATAGCCACGACGCATCTTCGGTAGCGCAAACAGGCTGGCGACCACGGTAAACCACGCCAGCGTTTCCACGATAATCAGAGCAAAAATTCCCCAACGCGCGCCCGTTCCGACGTTGTCGCCAACGAACAATGAGAAGACGGAGCCAAAATAGATAATGGCTTTAGGGTTCGCCAGATTGGTCAGCAGACCTTTCAAGAAGCTGCGTCCGCTCTGCGCCAGCTCAACCTGTGGTGTCGGGGTCGCAACATCCTGTTTTTTAAACGCGCCGCGCAGCATCTGGTAGCCCATCCAGCACAGATACAGACCCCCACCGACCATAATAATGGTGTGCAGCCAGGCCATTTTTTCGATAATCAGATGCAGGCCGAGCAGCGCCACGCCTGCCCAGACCATGACGCCGCAGGTAATACCCAGCACGCCCATCATCGCTTCTTTGCGCGAACGGCTAACCGCAGTTTGAGAAACAAAAAAGAAATCGGGACCGGGACTCATCAGCGCAACGATGTGCACCAACGCAACGGTGAAAAATAGCGTTAACATAAAAATGACTCGCGGGGGAATAGTTCAGTGAGTCACCATCCTGGCACTTTTTTGCCCGGCTGACTACTCTTCGTCGTCACCATCAACATGTGCGCGAATAAGCGCCATAAACTCTTTACCGAAACGCTCAAGTTTACGCATTCCCACGCCGTTGACGCTCAGCATTTCACTCGGTGAAACCGGCATTTGTTCGGCCATTTCAATCAACGTAGCGTCGTTGAACACCACGTACGGCGGGATGTTCTCTTCATCGGCAATGGCTTTACGCAGCTTACGCAATTTGGCGAACAGTTTGCGGTCATAGTTGCCGCCGAAGGATTTCTGCATCGCGCGCGGTTTCAGCGCCACAATACGCGGTACCGCAAGCTGTAGTGGAACTTCACCGCGCAGCACCGGACGCGCGGCTTCGGTTAACTGTAACGCGGAGTGATGAGCAATATTCTGCGTCACCAGGCCCAGGTGAATAAGCTGGCGAATAACGCTCACCCAGTGTTCGTGGCTTTGCTCGCGACCAATGCCATAGACCGGCAGTTTGTCATGAGCCAGTTCGCGAATACGCTGGTTATTCGCTCCGCGCAACACTTCCACGACGTACCCCATACCAAAGCGTTGGTTAACACGGTAAATCGTCGACAGCGCTTTGCGCGCATCCATAAGTCCGTCGTACTGTTTTGGCGGATCGAGGCAGATGTCGCAGTTACCGCAAGGCTCCTGACGCCCTTCGCCAAAATAATTCAGCAGCACCAGGCGACGACAGGTTTGCGCCTCGGCAAACGCCCCCATCGCATTGAGCTTATGCCGTTCGATATCCAGCAGTTGCCCAGCGGGTTTCTCTTCGAGGCAACGGCGTAGCCATGCCATATCAGCCGGATCGTAAAACAGCATCGCTTCCGCGGGCAAGCCATCACGCCCGGCGCGGCCGGTTTCCTGGTAATAGGATTCGATATTGCGCGGAATGTCGAAATGCACCACGAAGCGTACGTTAGGTTTGTTGATCCCCATACCGAACGCCACGGTCGCCACCACGATTTGCAGGTCATCGCGCTGGAATTTCTCCTGCACCTCGGCGCGTACGGCATTTTCCAGCCCGGCATGATAAGCCCCGGCGCTGATGCCACGGCTTTGCAGACGCGCGGCGGTATCCTCGACTTTAGCGCGACTGTTACAGTAGATAATGCCGGACTTACCGCGCTGCTCTTGCACGTAGCGCATCAGCTGATCGAGCGGCTTAAACTTCTCCATCAACATGTAGCGAATGTTCGGGCGATCAAAGCTGCTGATCTGAATTAACGGGTCGTTGAGTCCCAGCAGACGCACAATGTCCAGCCGGGTTGTCTCATCCGCGGTCGCGGTCAGCGCCACAAACGGCAGGGTTGGGAAACGTTGGCGCAACTGTCCCAGCGCCGCGTATTCGGGGCGGAAATCATGCCCCCACTGCGAAATACAGTGCGCTTCATCAACCGCCAGCAGCATCGGATTCCAGTGCGCCAGATGCTCAAGGAAGTTATCCAGCATCAGGCGTTCGGGCGCAATGTACAGTAAGCGAATCTGTCCTGTACGACAGCCTGCCATCACCTCAAGCTGCTGCTCACGACTTTGAGTAGAGTTAAGGCACGCCGCCGCCACGCCGTTGGCCAGCAGTTGATCGACCTGATCCTTCATCAAGGAAATCAGCGGAGAAACAACAACGGTGAGTCCGTTTAGCAATAATGCGGGAATTTGATAGCACAGGGATTTACCGCCGCCGGTCGGCATAACGACCAGGCAGTCGCGACCAGAGAGCACGGTATCAATGATTTCTTCCTGACCAGGGCGAAACTGTTGGTAGCCAAAGGTTTCTTGCAAAACCTGTTTAGCGCCCATTTCCAGATTCAACACTTCCGCCTGCGCCACATTAACCCCATTAGCCTGAAATAAAAACAGGCGCTATTTTCAGCGCCTGAGAGAGAAACTGCAATGATTAAAATACTCTCAATACTTATCAGAAGATATCGTTGAGCATCACGCCCACACCAACACGGGTCTGATTGAAGTTATAGTCAATCAGCGATTCGCCGTAACCGCTGTAAACCTGGGTGTAAAGACGTACATGCTTCGTAATGGGGTAACTGACACCCAACTCAGCGCCGCCGTAACCGGTATTCCAGTTGTACTGACCTTTCGCACTTAAGACGGCGTCACCGAGGTGATAACCCAGTTTGAGCTGATAGTAGCCCATATATTTTGTGATATCCGGGTTATCATCAGTGCTGCCAATGACGTACCACGGCTTAACTTCCACCAGCCAGTTACCGTTTTCAGCCATCAGACGAGTATAAAGACGGTTCCAGCTACGTGAAGTGGGATCGGAGCGACCGTTGGAGTCATGGTTATAACCCATTTCGACATCACGAAGCGTCCAACCGGCAAAGCGGTAGTCGGTGGCGAAACCGAGGAACAATTGCGGTTCGTAGTTGGTTTCGCGAAACGGTGAAGACTCTTCACTGTTAGAAAGCTGCCACCAGGACTTCTGGGTATAGGAGCCGCCGAGTACCGACTTTGGGCCTAATATCCCGCGCCAGAGCGGAAACGCCAGGCTTAGCTGAAACTTAACCTCATCTTTGCGCGCATTTTCGGACCAGCTATAGCTGCTGATCGCCTCTTTGTTCATGTCACTGGTATTGGTGTAGATAAGATAGTTAGTGTCATAAGGATAAAGCGTGAAAGGGTTGTCATGTTCCTGCAGCATGTTGGCGATAATACTGCCACGAACCGCCGGTGCATCATGAATCTCTTTCACTGTCGCTTCCTGCGCATACGCGGTCAACGGCAGCATGACTGCTGGTAGTAACCATCCCAGAATCGCCCGCATCAGTACTGTTCTCCTGAACCAAAATATTGATGAATTGTATAATTATCTGGCAAGTATTCTACATACTTAGCGAGTTCCTCGTTAGTTATCCCGTCCTAAAGTAGAAAACAACAAATAATAAGCATAATATCAACATTTCATTAACCATTAAGATGTAGGGATCATATGTCTGCCGTACTTACTGCTGAGGAAGCGCTGAAGTTAGTGGGTGAAATGTTTGTCTATCATATGCCGTTTAACCGGGCGCTGGGACTGGAGCTTGAACGCTATGAGAAAGAATTTGCTCAATTAGCCTTTAATAATCAACCGATGATGGTCGGCAACTGGGCGCAAAGCATTTTGCATGGCGGCGTGATCGCCTCGGCGCTGGACGTCGCCGCCGGACTGGTGTGCGTTGGCAGTACGCTAACCCGCCATGAGACGATCAGTGAGGACGAACTGCGTCAGCGGATGTCACGCATGGGAACCATCGATTTGCGCGTTGATTACCTGCGCCCAGGGAGAGGGAATCGCTTTACCGCCACCAGCAGCCTGCTGCGGGCGGGTAATAAAGTCGCCGTGGCACGCGTGGAACTGCATAACGAAGAACAGCTTTATATTGCCAGCGCAACCGCCACTTATATGGTGGGGTAAGCAGCCAAAAAAAGGTAAACTGCTGTTACATTTCTGCAATGAGTTTTCCCGATGGATGCTAAACAAACGCGGCAGGGCGTGTTACTCGCTCTTGCTGCTTATTTTATTTGGGGTATCGCGCCTGCCTACTTCAAGCTGATTTACTATGTCCCGGCGGATGAGATCCTGACGCACCGCGTCATCTGGTCATTTTTCTTCATGGTGGTGCTGATGAGCATCAGCCGCCAATGGTCGGGTGTCAAAACGCTGCTCCAAACGCCAAAGAAGATCTTCCTGCTGGCGCTCTCGGCGGTGCTCATCGGCGGAAACTGGCTGCTGTTCATTTGGGCAGTCAATAATCACCATATGCTGGAAGCCAGCCTCGGCTATTTTATTAACCCGCTGGTGAATATTGTGCTGGGAATGCTATTCCTCGGCGAACGCTTTCGCCGCATGCAGTGGCTGGCGGTACTGTTAGCCGCCTGCGGCGTGCTGGTACAGCTGTGGACCTTCGGATCGCTGCCAATCATCGCGCTGGGACTGGCGTTCAGCTTTGCGTTCTATGGCCTGGTGCGCAAGAAGATTGCGGTCGAAGCACAAACCGGCATGCTGATCGAAACCCTGTGGCTTTTACCCGTTGCAGCCATCTATCTGTTTGGCATTGCGGACAGCCCAACCAGCCATATGGGGCAAAACCCGATGTCGCTCAATCTGCTGCTGATTGCTGCGGGTGTCGTGACCACCATACCGCTGCTGTGCTTTACCGGCGCGGCAACCCGCCTGCGTCTGTCGACGCTGGGTTTTTTCCAGTACATTGGCCCTACGCTGATGTTCCTGCTGGCGGTAACGTTCTACGGTGAAGTACCGGGTGCGGACAAGATGGTCACTTTCGCGTTTATCTGGGTCGCGCTGGCGATTTTCGTAATGGATGCGATTTATACGCAACGACGGGTTCGTCGGAGCTAGGGGATTGCCGGATGGCGCTTCGCTTATCCGGCCTACAAAAACACATCACCGTAGGCCGGATAAGTCACCGCCATTACAGCCAGTTCTTGCGCTTAAAGTACAGATACGGCGCCAGACCGGCGAGCATCATAAAGACAATCGCCCCAGGATAACCAAAGCTCCAGTGCAGTTCCGGCATGAACTCAAAGTTCATCCCATAGCTGGACGCCACCAGCGTCGGCGGCAGGAACACCACAGAAACCACTGAGAAGATCTTGATGATGCGGTTCTGCTCGATGTTGATAAAACCCATCGCCGCCTGCATCAGGAAGTTAACCTTCTGGAACAGCGATTCATTGTGCGGCAGCAGAGATTCGATATCGCGCAGGATCTCACGCGCCTGCTCCAGCTGACTGCCCGGCAACCGCGCTTTACGCACCAGGAAGTTCAGTGCGCGTTGGGTATCCATCAGACACAAGCGTACCTTCCAGCCGATATCTTCCAGTTCCGCCAGCGTCGACAGCGCTTCGTCATATTCATCGCCCTGACGCCCTTCCATGATCACACGGCTGAGTTTTTCCAGGTCGCTGTAGATGTTTTCGATCTCATCCGCCAGCTGTTCAATTTTGGTTTCGAACAGGTCGAGCAACAGCTCGTAGGCATTGCCATCCACCATAGCCTGGTTACGCGCACGCATGCGGTACAGGCGAAAGGCCGGCAATTCGCGCTCGCGCAGGGTAAACAGACGGCCTTCGCGAATAGTAAATGCGACGGTTGAGTTACCCGCGTGATCGTCGGCGTCTTCATAAAAGAAGAAGGAGTGAATGTGCAGACCGTCTTCGTCTTCAAAAAAACGCGCGGATGCTTCGATGTCTTCCAGTTCAGGGCGCGTAGCCAGATTCTGGCCCAAGTCCTTTTGCACACGGTTTCGTTCTTCGTCATCCGGCTCGACTAAATCGACCCAAACCGAACTGGCAAGGTGCTCGATCTCGTCTGCCTCAAGGCGAGTTAAACGATTGTTTTCCAGTTGAAATGCGCTCAGCATGACCGGGACTCCCAATGCAAAAAATTATCGGACAGTTCGGAGGGCACACAGAAACAAATTGGGTTTCAGACCATTAAACAGCCTGACTCAGCGCGACGGGAAAAACAGAAGGTCGCTGACAACCGCGAAGGCTATCAGCAAAAAGGGATAGCCTTAGGAGTTGATCCTGGATGACAGGATAATGAGCCAGTATCTACTGGGTGTGTCCAAGGCGAATGTCCTCTTAGCGTAATCGTGCGCGCATGTTACGCCAGCAAAATTTTGACGTCAACACGCAACGAAACGCTAGCCTGGATAAATTACCTGCTCATCAGTAAGGCTAGCAGATCGTTACAAAATAATGATATTTTTCTGAAAGTTATACCGTTTCCAGTCGAGCATAGGCCGCCACCAGCCATTTGATTCCCTGCCCCTGGAACGCGACCTGCAAACGACTGTGCTCGCCGCTGCCTTCCAGATTGACAATGGTGCCCTCGCCAAACTTGGCATGGCGTACGCGCTGGCCAAGCTTATAGCCGGTATCGTTTTCCGCCATTGGCGTGCCCATTCGCTGATGGCTTACCGGGCGGCTGACCGTGGCGCGCAGACGTACCTCTTCAACACACGCTTCCGGCAGTTCACCAATAAAGCGCGACGGGCGATGGTAAACCTCTTTGCCGTACAGACGACGCGTTTCGGCGTAGGTCAGCGTCAGCTTTTGCATCGCGCGGGTCACGCCGACGTAGGCCAGGCGGCGTTCCTCTTCGAGACGTCCGCCTTCGTCCAGCGACATCTGGCTGGGGAACATGCCTTCTTCCATGCCGACGATAAACACCTGCGGGAACTCCAGACCTTTCGCCGAGTGTAGGGTCATCAGCTGAACCGCATCCTGCCAGGTATCCGCCTGCCCTTCGCCCGCCTCCAGCGCGGCGTGAGACAGGAACGCCTGCAGCGGCATTAAGTCTTCATCTTCCTCGTTGTAGCTGAACTGGCGCGTTGCCGTCACCAGTTCGTCTAAGTTTTCGATACGCGTCTGGCCCTTCTCGCCTTTTTCCTGCTCGTACATCATGCGCAGGCCGGAGTCTTTAATCACCCGGTCAGTTTGCACGTGCAGCGGCATATCGGCGGTCTCCTGGGCCAGTGCGTCAATCAGCTCCATAAAACGCTGTAAGGCGCTGGCAGCGCGCCCCGCGAGGGCTTTTTCCTGCAACAGCTCACGACAAGCCTGCCACAACGTTAGCTGGCGGTCACGGGAGGTCTGACGCACCACATCTAAAGTACGATCGCCAATCCCGCGGGTCGGTGTATTCACCACGCGCTCAAATGCGGCGTCGTCATTGCGATTAGCGATCAGACGCAGGTAAGAGAGCGCATCTTTGATTTCCTGGCGTTCGAAGAAGCGCATCCCGCCATAAATCCGATACGGCATGCTGGCCTGTAACAACGCCTCTTCCAGTACGCGCGACTGGGCGTTGCTGCGGTACAGAATAGCGCATTGTTCAAGTGCGCCGCCGTTGTCCTGCCAGGTCTTGATGCGGTTAACCACAAAACGCGCTTCATCAAGTTCGTTGAACGCGCAGTAAAGCGAGATCGGTTCACCGTCGACACCGTCGGTCCACAGCTTTTTACCCAGACGCCCGTTGTTGTTCTCAATCAGGGCGTTAGCTGCGCTGAGGATATTGTTGGTCGAGCGGTAATTCTGCTCCAGACGAATGGTTTCTGCGCCCGGGAAATCGGTGAGGAAGCGCTGGATGTTTTCCACCTGCGCCCCGCGCCAGCCGTAGATCGACTGGTCGTCATCACCCACGATCATCACTTTACCGGTATCGCCCGCCAGCAGGCGGATCCAGGCGTATTGAATGTTGTTGGTATCCTGAAATTCGTCCACCAGGATATTGGTAAAGCGTTCGCGATAGTGCTGCAGGATATGCGGCTTGTTGAGCCACAGTTCATGGGCGCGCAGCAGCAGCTCGGCGAAATCAACCAACCCGGCGCGGTCACACGCTTCCTGGTAAGCCTGATACACTTTCTGCCAGGTTTGCTCAACCGGGTTGCCATAGCTCTGCAGATGGTGCGGGCGCAGCCCTTCGTCTTTCTGACTATTAATAAACCACATCGCCTGACGCGGCGGCCACTGCTTCTCATCCAGGTTCATCGCCTTGATCAGGCGCTTAAGCAGACGCAATTGGTCTTCACTGTCGAGGATCTGGAAATCCTGCGGCAGGTTGGCATCCATATGGTGCGCGCGCAGCAGACGGTGCGCCAGACCGTGGAACGTCCCCACCCACATACCGCCCTGGCTGGTTCCCATGATCTGACCAATACGGTGGCGCATTTCCGCCGCCGCTTTGTTGGTAAAGGTTACCGCCATAATCGAATACGGCGAGTTGTTCTCTACCGTCAGTAACCAGGCGATACGGTGCACCAGCACGCGCGTTTTACCACTCCCCGCGCCTGCCAGAACCAACATGTTGATGCGTGGCGCGGCCACAGCCTGGCGCTGTTCGTCATTGAGGCTATCGAGCAGGTAAGAAACGTCCATTGGCACCGCCGGAATCAACAGGGCCCAGCCGGACCCCTGGGAATTTATACAGAGTTGTTGGTGATTATATCAGCGAGGTCAGAGATGCCAACTGTGAAATTTCGATATGCGGCAGCAAACGACTGTCTGCGGTGTGCATCAGGTCGGCATTTTCCGGTTTGATCCAGCAGGCCTGCATACCACAACGGATGGCGCCCGCGACGTCTGTCGTCAGGTCATCACCCACATGCAGGATCTCACCTACAGGCATTTTCAGTTTTTCCGCCGCCAGCGTGTACATGTCGCTGAACGGTTTTGATCGTCCGTCGGGGCCGGCGCGCAGCACAAACTCAAAGTAATCACCCAGGCCAAACAGTTCCGGCTGCGCGTTACCGTTGGTGATCGCCACCAGCGGCCATTTGCGAGCCAGCGCTTTCAGCGTGTCATGCGTCGTCTGTGGGACTTCAATGCGGCTACGCCATTTGGCAAAATTCATCATCGCCGCATTCGCCCCCATTCTGGCTTCTGCCGCTGACAAACCCGCCTCCAGCATAGCGCGTTCTACGGCCCGGTGACGCCATTGGGTAACATCGTGATAGATTTCCGGCTCGGCGTCGCGAACGGCCTGACGCAAGCGCTGTAGGTCGCTATTTTGCAGCGAATTCAACGCCGGATGGTAATTCTGTACAAACGCGAGCGCTTCCTGCTCGGTGCGTGTGATAACGGGACGGTTATCGTAAAGGGTGTCATCAAGGTCAAAGGTGAGCGCAGAAATGCGCCCCAAAGGCCGGTAAAAACGCATTATTTCCCCCGTTTGGCGCGCGGATGCGCCGCATCGTACACTGAAGCCAGGTGTTGAAAATCAAGATGGGTATAGATTTGAGTTGTGGAGAGATTGGCATGACCCAATAACTCCTGCACTCCGCGCAGATCGCCGCTCGACTCCAGCATATGCGTCGCAAAGGAGTGGCGTAATTTGTGGGGATGTACGTGGCTGTTCAGCCCCTGCTTGATACCCCATTCAGCAAAGCGTTTCTGCACGTTACGCGCCGAGATGCGTTTGCCCAGTTTGGACAGAAATAGCGCATCGTCATCGCAGCCAAAGAGTCCGCGCAGATCCAGCCAGTGTTCAATCCACGCCACCGCATTGCGGCCAATCGGCAGGCGACGCTCTTTACTGCCCTTACCCATCACCCACACTTCGCCGGTGTCGAGATCGAGATGTTTAATATCCAGCCCAACCAGTTCAGATAAACGCAGACCCGCGCCGTACATCACTTCCAGCATCGCTCTATCACGCACGGCAAGGGGGTCGTTGAGATCGATATCCAGCAGACGATTAACGTCGTCGACATCGATATTTTTAGGCAGATGACGCGGTGCTTTCGGCGCGGAAACGCTTTTTGCCGGATTGGCTTTCAGTTCGCCCTGATTAACCAGCCAGTCGAAGAAACTGCGTAACGCGGAGAGACGCAGCGCCAGACTCGCCGGCCCCAGTCCTTTACGACGGCTGCGAACAGCAAAACTGCGGACCATGAGCGCATCACATTGTTGCCAGCTTTGCAGACCGGTCTCTCCGGCTAACGCAATGATGGCATCAAGCTGACGCTGATAATTAAGCAAGGTGATCGGGCTAAGCTGACGCTCAACGCCCAGATAGCGCAAAAAGCGCGCCACATCCTGAGAAAGGGGTGAATCGGTCATACGCGTTCAATCCAGCGCTCCAGCAGCTCCGGCAACATCAGCGAGATTTCCTGCAGCAATTGCGTGCCTTGCCCCTGCTGGTAATGATTAACATCACGACTGCTAAACAGCATCACGCCAAGGGATCCATCCTGCCCGAGCATCGACATCGCGACTGAGCCTATGGCTTTCGCCTCCGGCATCATCACCAGCAATTCAGGACCATTGAGCGGCCCAAGATAGTGCTGCGACTGGCCCAAACGCTGGATACGCAACGGTTCAAAAGCCTGACGGCTTAATGCCAGATGGGTGAATTTTGATGGCGCGCCAAGTCGCCAGCGATCCGGGAACAGACGAACCGTCGCTCCGGCCAGCCCTAGCTCACGCGCCCAGCGATGCAAGCGCATCAGCATGTCGTCAAGACTGCTGGCCGACACCAGCCGCCCTTGCAGACTTAACAGACGATAGAACAAGCTTTCATTGGCGTTGGCTTGTTCCATCAACAACGCCATGTTCTCTTCCAGCACGTTAATATGATTACGCGCCCGCGCCATATGCCATTCCACTAAAGAGACCGTGCCCCGCACTGGGTGCGGAACTCGCATCGCTTCAACGGCCTGGGCATTACGGATAAAAAACTCAGGATTACGTTGCAGATAATCGACGACCGCCCGATCGTCGAGCTCCATGAGCGTTTCCTGTAGTTCTTCCCCTGGTTGCTTCATAAGTGAATAAATCCGTCGTAGACATGTGCCGCCGGGCCAGTCATATACAGCGGATGACCCGGACCTTTCCAGGCGATATCAAGTCGACCGCCCGGTAATTCCACCCTCACTTCTTCTGCCAGCAGCCCCTGCTGGATACCGACTGCAACGGCGGCGCATGCACCGCTGCCGCAGGCCTGCGTTTCACCCGCGCCGCGCTCATAGACGCGCAGTCGGATATGCTCGCGTTTTACCACCTGCATAAATCCGATGTTGGCGCGTTCAGGGAAGCGTTCATGGCTTTCCAGAACCGGTCCCAGTGTTTCTACCGTGGCCGTATCAACATCATCAACCTGAATCACGCAGTGCGGGTTCCCCATTGAAACCACGCCGCACAATACTGTCTGTTCGGCCACGCGCATAATATAGGTCTTCTCTGCTTTATTAGCGCGAAAAGGAACCTGCGAGGGTTCAAAATTGGGTTCGCCCATATTCACCCGCACCAGCTCGTCGTCGGTTACGGTTAATACCATACGACCATTCGCGGTACTGACGCGAATATCGCGCTTATTGGTCAGCCCTTTCAGGCGAACAAAACGGGCAAAACAGCGGGCGCCATTGCCGCACTGTGACACTTCACTGCCGTCGGCATTAAAAATACGGTAGTGGAAATCCAGCTCCGGATCATACGGAGGTTCAACCACCAGCAGTTGATCAAATCCAACGCCGAGATGTCTGTCGGCCAGGCGGCGGATCAGCTCTGGTGAGAAAAAGACATTCTGCGTTACCGCGTCGACGACCATAAAATCGTTGCCAAGGCCATGCATTTTAGAGAATTGCATCATTCACTCCGTTCACGCGGGTACAGAAATGTAAAATCTATTCCTGCCGTTAGTAATTCACCTGAGAAGGCCCATCACTAATCCCACGATCGTTTTTCTCAGGCGTGGTGGATTGCGATTGCGGCTGAACGCTCTTGGTCGGAGGCGGCGCGGTTTTATCAGCTGGCGGGAAATAGAGCGGGCCTTTTAGCCCACAGCCCGTCAGGCTGAACAGAGTAAAAATGACAGCGAGTGGCTTTAACACGTTTTTCATTATTGATTGCCTGTAAAGTTCATGCTTTCTGTTTTCTATCATCGCAGGAGAAGGCGTAAAAGCAAGAGTTTGGCTAAAAACTGCATCGCGATTTATTCCACGTTATACTGCGGGCATCACGAAAAATAGGATAAGAAAATGAACGACAGTGAATTTCATCGCCTTGCTGACACCCTGTGGATGACCATTGAAGAATGTCTGGATGACTGGGATGGCGACAGCGATATTGATTGTGAGATCAACGGCGGCGTTCTGACCATCAGTTTCGAAAACGGCAGCAAAATTATCATTAACCGTCAGGAGCCGCTGCACCAGGTATGGCTGGCGACCAAACAGGGCGGCTACCACTTTGACCTGAAAGGCGACGAGTGGATCTGCGACCGAAGCGGCGAAACGTTCTGGGATCTGCTGGAACAGGCGGCAACGCAGCAGGCAGGTGAAGAGGTGAGCTTCCACTAAGTGTGATTGCCGGATGCGCTTCGCTTATCCGGCCTGGGCATCTCGCGCATTTGGAGGCCGGATAAGGTGTTTACACCGCCATCCGGCACTATGCTTAAGAGAAATACTGCTGCAACTGCGGCGCATCGTTGTCCTGATTGACGGGCGGAACAGCGCTAATCGGCTGGGTGCGGAACGGAATCACCTGCGCGCGCCCGTCGGTTTTCACAATCTGATAGAACTGCGGCAGGTTAAAGTTGATGAAGCTGGAGCCGTAGGTAAAACGATCGTGCGACGATGAGTAGAAACGGCTGACGTCGCGTACCAGTTCCTCTTTACTACCTTCGCAGTGGTGATACACCTCAGCCCGATTGCTTTCGTCCAGAATGTAGATATTAAAGCCCTGCTCATCACCCGTTTCTTCGAAAAAGAACTGAATAATCCCTTCACTGGCAAAACCGTCTACCACCGACGGCAGTTTCACATGGTTGGTCTCAACCTGGACGGAAAGCCCGTGCAGTTTGTTATGTGAAATCGCGCCATAGAATTCAATCGCATTTTCCAGCTTCTGTACCGAAACGTTCAGGCGCTCGAAGAACAATCCCCACGTCTGGCCGGAAACACGCAGCGCTTTGAAACGTCCGGTTTCCTGACGGGTGCTGGAGAGGCGTAGTTCGATGCACTCAGACACCAGTTGCTGAACGCGGGTGCGAATTAAACCGCGCAGATGCTGGCTATAGCAGAAAACCTCGACGCTGTCTGGCGGCGCGGCATCCTGGTGCATTTTGCCCAGAATCGTTTTTAACGCTTCAATCATCGCCTGCTCGCCGTTGAAGTGCAGCGTACGCACCTCATTCCACGAGTTGCGGTACAGCAGGTCTACGCTACCCACCAGGCATTTTTGCTCTTCACCAAAACTGAAGACGTCCAGCTTACGGAAATCAAAATGCACCACCTGATTGCGAAACGCTGCCGTCGGGTCATATTCGAGGTTAACGATAATCGCCAGATGGCGAATTTCGCATGGGCTATAGAGCGCTTTCGGCGTTGGCGCAGGCAGTCGCAGCGGAAAGTGGTGCGACACATCGGCGACCATTTCCTGCAGCTTCGGCAAATCAACAATGCCGTTGCCCTTAATAAACAAATGCGTACGCGAGGTCAGCAGGCCATTGAACCAGGCCCACGCCACCAGCTTGTTGAGATAGCGGTTATATTCCAGCGGCTGATGGCTGATGATCGAGTCCATGTTAGGCGCGCGGTTGTAGAGATACCAACCCGAACGGTTGGCACGACCCGGCGGTACATGGATAAAGGTCAGATTCGGTTCCGAGAGATCCGGAGATATCTGCGGGTTCACCAGCGTGACCTTACCCGGCAACGCTTCAAACGCAGCATACAGCTTACGGGTCAGCACACCGATATCCTGCGGACTGGCGCTGACGCTGAGGTTATTGCGCCGCGCAAAGCGGATCAGGTTACGATAGCTCTGCATCATCGCATCGAGCAGTTCGTTATGCGCTTCACGTACCTGGTCAATCTTCCAGTTAGCGCGGTTATCCAGCATGGTCAGACGAGTGTCATCCCAGCCCCACTCTTTCACTAACTGACTTAATACTTCACGACGCCAGCCCACGCAGGCGCGCTCACGGCTCAGCTTCTCGCACACTTTTAAGTAGAAACATCGACGTACTAAATCCAGGCGCGTCGGATCTTCGATCGCCGTGAGGTACTCGGTAACGCGCTCCAGCATCATGCAGTAAGGGTCGAGACCAAAAGAGACGATCTCGCCGTCATGCAAGCGCTGTTTAATGTCTTTCGCCAACAGTCGTGGGTTGGGATATTCCCAGGAATAGGCTTCCAGCAACAGCGTTTTCAGTACCGCTTTGTACGGGGAGTCGATACTCTTGTACAACTGCCAGAGGCTGGCGCCAAAGTACTCTTCGGCGGAAAGCGAACTGAGTCCGCCGAGATCCAGCCATTCGTTTGGCGTTAACACCCCCTGTGCGTAGAGCGTCATGACGTAATCGTCGTAGTGCTCTTCTTCGTCGCCCGGCACCATATTCCACAGAATACGTTTACCCGCGAGGCGCACAGCGGTGCGATAGAATTCATCCAGCAACAGGATATGCTGCGTCGAGCCACAGTCTTCACCACCCAGACTGCCGCTTTCATTGTGACGGAAACGGTTTTCGTCAATCAGGAAGAAACTGACTTCCACGCCCAACGAGGCCGCCCAGCTTTCCAGCAGGCTACATTTACGCTGCAGCAGTTGGCGCTCTTCGCTATCCAGCCAGGATTGATGGCAGACCCAGATATCAAGGTCAGACGAACAACTTTGCCCTACCGAAGAGGTACTGCCCATCGAGTAAACGCCGGTGATCGGCAGTTCGCCCTTCGGCGGGTCCTGCGGCGACATACCGCGGTACAGTTCCAGTTCGTTCAGGTAGTGGCGTTGGGTTTCATCAGGCGTGTAAAGGCATATGCCTTTGGGAACGTTACCATCAAGGTAACCCGGCATCAGCGGATGGTGGTAGTGCAATAATGTCGGCAGCAGACTGTATACCTGCTGGAAAGCAGGTCCCATGGCAGCAAGCGCGCGATCCACACGCAGTTGATTTATGGCATCCAGTCTCTGTTTCAGAGTCTCAATATAGAGGTACAAGACGTATCGCCTGATGTTGCATCCGTCATGGCGTCGATAGCGGCGGCGCAAACGCTTACCACCCTCGTCATCAGTCCGGATAAACCGTATGTCAAAAATTACCGTTACCTTTTTCCCCTGCACTTTTATTAGTTACAGATGAAAAAATGGTCTAAAACGTGATCAATTTAACACCTTGCTCATTGACCGTAAAGAAAGATGCGCTACATACCAGTGTAGCACCGTTCGTTACGTGTAAATTCCTTCATACGGTCGGGAGGTTTTTCTCGTCATTATTCACTGACAGTGATGATGCAGCGCCTTTTCCTCTCACTTACGTTTGAGCGTAACGCTGACATCCCTTTGATAAGGATGTTAGGATGGTCAATGATTGATAATGACGGTAACAAGCATGTTAGACAATGTTTTGAGAATTGCCACACGCCAAAGCCCCCTTGCGCTCTGGCAGGCACATTATGTCAAAGACGCCTTAATGGCAAACCACCCAGGTCTGATCGTGGAACTGGTTCCTATGGTAACCCGTGGCGATGTGATCCTTGATACCCCGCTGGCGAAAGTCGGAGGGAAAGGGTTGTTTGTTAAAGAGCTGGAAGTCGCGCTGCTGGAAAAACGCGCCGATATCGCCGTGCATTCCATGAAGGATGTGCCGGTTGAATTCCCTGACGGTCTTGGACTGGTCACCATTTGCGAGCGAGAGGATCCGCGTGATGCTTTCGTCTCAAATAAGTACAACACGCTGGATGAACTCCCCGCAGGCAGCATCGTTGGGACATCCAGTTTGCGTCGCCAGTGCCAGTTGGCGAAGCGTCGCCCGGATCTCGTCATCCGTTCGCTGCGCGGCAACGTAGGCACGCGCCTCAGCAAACTGGATAACGGCGATTATGATGCCATTATTCTGGCGGTCGCTGGATTAAAACGTTTAGGTCTTGAGTCGCGAGTCCGTACCGCTCTGCCGCCGGAAGTCTCCCTGCCCGCTGTCGGACAAGGCGCAGTAGGCATAGAATGTCGACTGGATGATATGCGCACTCAGGCGCTGTTAGCGCCGCTCAACCATGAAGAAACCGCGCTACGCGTCAAAGCAGAACGCGCCATGAACACCCGCCTGGAAGGGGGATGTCAGGTACCTATTGGTAGCTATGCCGAAATCATCGACGGTGAGATTTGGCTACGTGCGCTGGTCGGCGCGCCAGACGGTTCACAGATGGTATGCGGAGAACGTCGCGGCGCCACACAGGATGCCGAACAGATGGGCATCTCTCTGGCAGAAGAACTGCTGGAGAACGGTGCGCGCGCCATTCTGGCTGAAGTTTATAACGGAGAAGCACCCGCATGAGTATTCTGGTCACCCGCCCGTCTCCCGCTGGGGAAGAGTTAGTGAGCCGTCTGCGCACACTGGGGCAGGTGGCCTGGAGTTTTCCGCTCATCGAGTTTTCACCTGGTCGGGAACTGGCAACGCTTGCTTCCCGACTGTCGGCGCTGACGGAGAACGATCTGGTCTTCGCCCTCTCGCAGCACGCCGTTACCTTTGCAGATGCCGAGCTTCAGCAGCAAGAGAAAAGCTGGCCATCCCTTCCGCGATATTTTGCCATTGGCCGTACAACGGCGCTGGCGCTGCATACTGTTAGCGGCTTCAATATTCACTACCCTCTGGATCGGGAAATTAGCGAAGTCTTGCTACAATTACCTGAATTACAAAATATTGCGGGAAAACGCGCGCTTATATTACGCGGCAACGGTGGCCGTGAGCTGATAGGTGAAACCCTGACGGCACGCGGAGCCGATGTCGATTTTTGTGAATGTTATCAACGCAGTGAAAAACATTACGATGGTGCAGAAGAAGCGATGCGCTGGCAATCCCGTGGCGTAACCACGGTGGTTGTCACTAGCGGAGAGATGCTACAACAACTCTGGACGCTCATTCCACAGTGGTATCGTGAGCACTGGTTACTACGCTGTCGGCTGCTGGTCGTCAGTGAGCGTCTGGCGCACCTCGCCCGGGAACTGGGCTGGCAAGATATTAAGGTCGCTGATAACGCCGACAACGATGCGCTACTACGCGCATTACAATAACTCTCATAATGGGATGCCATAATGACGGAACAAGAAAAATCCTCCGCCGTGGTTGAAGAGACCAGGGAGGCCGTGGAAACCACGTCACAGCCAGTTAATACTGAAAAAAAGAGTAAGAACAGCACCGCGCTGATTCTGAGCGCTGTGGCGATTGCTATTGCGCTGGCAGCAGGCGTTGGGCTGTACGGCTGGGGGAAACAACAGGCAACAACACAAACGGCAACCAGCGATGCGCTGGCGAACCAGCTGACGGCACTGCAAAAAGCGCAGGAAAGCCAAAAAGCTGAGCTGGAAGGCATTATTAAACAGCAGGCAACGCAGCTGGATGAAGCCACTCGCCAGCAGGCCGCGCTGGTCAAACAGCTTGATGAAGTCCAGCAAAAAGTCGCCACCATCTCCGGCAGCGATGCTGGAACATGGCTGCTGGCGCAGGCTGATTTCCTGGTGAAACTGGCTGGTCGCAAATTATGGAGCGATCAGGACGTCACTACCGCCGCGGCGCTTCTGAAAAGCGCTGATGCCAGTCTGGCAGATATGAACGACCCGAGCTTAATTACCGCGCGACGTGCGATTACTGACGATATCGCGAGCCTCTCCGCGGTGACTCAGGTCGACTATGACGGCATTATCCTGAAAGTGAATCAACTCTCTAATCAGATCGATAACCTGCGTTTGGCCGACAACGACACCGACGATTCACCGATGGACTCGGACAGCAGCGAGCTTTCCAGCTCTATTAGCGAATGGCGCGTCAATCTGCAAAAAAGCTGGCAGAACTTTATGGACAGCTTTATCACCGTGCGCCGTCGTGATGAAACTGCCGTACCGCTGCTGGCACCGAACCAGGACGTTTACTTACGTGAAAATATCCGTTCCCGCCTGTTAGTAGCGGCCCAGGCCGTGCCGCGTCATCAGGAAGAGACATACCGCCAGGCGCTGGAAAATGTCTCCACATGGGTGCGTGCTTACTACGACACCGACGATGCAGCGACCAAAGCGTTCCTTGAAGAAGTAGACCAACTGAGCCAGCAAAGCATCAGTATGGATGTCCCGGAAACGCTGCAGAGTCAGGCTATTCTCGACAAGTTAATGCAGACCCGCGTACGTAATTTACTGGCGCAACCTGCCACAGCACCGGTAGCAGCAGCGCCAGCGCCTTCGACAGACGCTCCGGCAACCGCGCCGCAAGGAGAATAATGATGCTAAAAGTATTGTTGCTCTTTGTGCTGTTGATCGCCGGGATCGTCGTCGGTCCGATGATAGCCGGTCATCAGGGCTACGTGTTGATCCAGACGGATAACTACAATATCGAAACCAGTGTGACGGGCCTGGTGATCATACTGATCGTCGCCATGGTCGTCCTGTTTGCGATTGAATGGCTGTTGCGCCGAATTTTCCGCACTGGCGCACATACCCGTGGGTGGTTTGTGGGTCGTAAACGTCGTCGCGCCCGTAAGCAGACCGAACAGGCGCTGCTCAAACTGGCAGAAGGTGACTATCAGCAGGTTGAGAAGCTGATGTCGAAAAATGCCGATCATGCAGAACAGCCAGTAGTGAATTACCTGCTGGCGGCAGAAGCGGCTCAGCAGCGCGGTGACGAAGCTCGCGCCAACCAACACCTTGAGCGTGCTACCGAACTGGCGGGAAATGATACGATCCCGGTAGAAATCGCTCGCGTTCGCCTGCAACTGGCGCGTAATGAAAATCACGCCGCACGCCACAGCATAGACAAACTGCTGGAAGTAACGCCACGTCATCCGGAAGTGCTGCGTCTGGCTGAGCAGGCCTACATTCGCACCGGCGCATGGAGTTCCTTGCTGGATATTATCCCATCCATGGCAAAAGCGCATGTGGGTGATGACGAGCACCGCGCCATGCTGGAACAACAGGCATGGGTTGGCTTGATGGATCAGGTCCGTGCCGATCAGGGCAGCGAGGGGCTGCGTGCATGGTGGAAAAACCAGAACCGTAAAACCCGTCATCAGGTTGCTTTGCAGGTAGCAATGGCTGAACATCTGATTGAGTGTGACGATCACGATACGGCGCAGCAGGTCATCATTGATGGTTTGAAACGTCAGTACGATGACCGCCTGGTGCTGCCAATCCCGCGTCTGAAAACCAATAATCCGGAACAGATAGAAAAAGTGCTGCGCCAGCAGATTAAAGCCGTGGGCGATCGCCCGTTGCTGTGGAGTACGCTGGGTCAGTCGTTAATGAAGCATGGGGAATGGCAGGAAGCCACGCTCGCCTTCCGTGCCGCTCTCAAACAGCGCCCGGATGCCTATGACTACGCCTGGCTTGCTGACGCGCTGGACAGACTGCATCAGCCGGAAGAAGCCGCCACCATGCGTCGTGATGGCCTGATGTTGACGTTGCAGAACAACAATCCCCCGCAGTAACTCCTGAATGCCCGGTGGCGCTTTCGCTTACCGGGCCTACATATTTTTCATCTCGTATACACAAAATCATTCGAGAAGCAGCTCGAAGGATTTTGTGTATGCATAAAAAAACGCCCGCTCGGTAAGGAGCAGGCGTTAAACAGGTCTGTATGACAACATAAATGGGTGCTTCACTCAACGTTATGTCCATGGTGTTTGATGAGGCTACGCGACATCTGTCTGTGGACGATAAGCACCGTAAACGGCTCTGCATCATTCCTGAGTTTATGAGGCCAGAGGGCGAACATAAGAGATGGAATGAGCATCTACCTGCATATTATTGCACAAGGCATGCCACGATTGCACTGCAAAAACCAGGTATTCGGACTTTTTAAGACATCAGGTAATTCGCGGGAATAAAGGCAGAGAAGGGAAAATCAGAAAACAAAAAACCCCGCCGAAGCGGGGTTCAAAATTGGTCGGCGAGAGAGGATTCGAACCTCCGACCCACTGGTCCCAAACCAGTTGCGCTACCAAGCTGCGCTACTCGCCGTTTTACTGCTTTTTGAATTTTTAGTTCAATTCTTTAAGTCGTGGTGCGAGGGGGGGGACTCGAACCCCCACATCCTAAGGACACTAACACCTGAAGCTAGCGCGTCTACCAATTCCGCCACCTTCGCATTTCACAACTTTAAATTAATGGGGTGGCTAATGGGATTCGAACCCACGACAACTGGAATCACAATCCAGGGCTCTACCAACTGAGCTATAGCCACCACTGCAAATCTTTTACGCGGTATTAAAACCACCGCAGCTCTGGCACCCTACTAAATGGTGCGCCCGACAGGATTCGAACCTGAGACCTCTGCCTCCGGAGGGCAGCGCTCTATCCAGCTGAGCTACGGGCGCTTAGCGCCGTTGCGGGGCTGGATATTACGGAGGTCTCGGTCTTCTGTCTAGTGCTTTTTTAAAATAAATTATCGTTTGGTCATGGTTTGTGCGTTTTGTCGCTTATTCCCGCAATTTATGGGCTGTGCCATGACGATTCAGACCAAAAACCTTATAAATGAACGTCACGGCCAGTAAGAAACCCATGCCAACAAAAAGCGACATTCGGGTATCTTCATTAAAGTACATGCCAATTAATACGCAAATCAGGAACGCCATCGTCAAATAATTCGCCCACGGGAACAGAATGGAGCGGAATGGATGACTGGCAATCGCCGCTTTATGCGCCTGACGGAAACGCAGCTGGCTTATCAGGATCACAAACCACGGCACCATCCCCGGCAACACGCTGGCGCTATAGACATAAACAAACACGCGCTGCGGATTGGGAATGATGTAGTTCAGGCACGAACCAATCAGCAGGATCGCGATAGAAATGGCCACGCCGGCAACCGGTACGCCATGGCGAGAAACTTTCCCAACAGCGGCGGGGAGCTGGCGATTCTTGGCCAGCGCGTAGAGCATACGCCCACAGCTGTACATGCCGCTGTTACAGCCAGACAGCGCCGCCGTCAGGACCACAAAGTTAATAATCCCCGCCGCGGCGGTAATACCAATCTTGGCAAAGGTGAGAACAAACGGACTGCCGTTGCTGCCAATCTCATTCCACGGGAAAATAGTGACGATAACAAAAATTGCGCCAACGTAGAAAATCAGGATACGCCACAGCACTTTACCTACCGCGCTACGCAGCGTGACCTGTGGGTTCTTCGCTTCACCTGCAGTAATGCCGATCAGCTCCACGCCCTGGTAAGAAGCCACGACAATACACAATGCCGTCAGGAAGCCCTTCCAACCACCGGCAAAGAAACCGCCGTGTTCGGTCAGGTTGCCAAAGCCGATCGCCTGACCGCCATTACCAAAACCGAAGAAAATCACCCCTAACCCAATGACGATCATCACAATGATGGTGGTCACTTTGATCATGGCAAACCAGAACTCAATTTCACCATACAAGCGAACTGCGGCGAGGTTCGCCAATGCAACCAATCCGACCGCGATCAGTGCGGGTATCCATTGCGCCATTTCCGGGAACCAGAACTGGACGTACACCCCGATGGCGGTAATCTCTGAGATCCCCACCGCCATCCACATAAACCAGTATGACCAGGCGGTGAGATAGCCAAAGAAGGGGCTCATATAACGGTGAGCGTAAACAGCGAATGAACCGGCAACCGGCTCGAGGAATAACATCTCCCCCATAGAACGCATAATGAAAAATACGAACAGCCCGGCGACGATATACGCCAGCAGAACCGAAGGTCCCGCCCATTTCAGGGTACTGGCGGCCCCCATAAACAGCCCGACGCCAATAGTGCCCCCGAGGGCAATTAATTCGATGTGACGAGCCTCCAGCCCACGCTGTAGCTCAGGTTTGTTCTCGGCCATAAATCCTCTTGTTGTGTTTGCATGCTGTCCGGTATTACCGGTTCTCGTTATGGGTACATCTTGTTATGTCATAACAGGCCATACGACACCGACCGCTTAGCGGTTGGCGTCAAAACTCCACGGCACTGGAATGATTGTTGCGAATGGTTTCCTAAAATCGCTTAAATGGCAATTAAAGCATTCAAAAAATGAATATATTGTGCGAGAAAGCAGCGATTATGTTGTAAATAAGTAGCGTAATTAGCAGATCACGCTACTTATCAGAGGAGAGAGGGCGTCAGAGGTTGCCTGTATAGTGCCAGCGGAGATAGCGTAATAAGCGAAGTTGTCGAGTAATACGGCTCGGTTGCGACAATAAGCGATACAGCCACTCCAGCCCCAGATTTTGCCAGATTTTAGGCGCACGCTTAACGTGACCGGTAAAGACGTCGTAAGTGCCACCCACGCCCATATACAGCGCGTCAGGGTGAGTCTTGCGGCAATCACGCATAAAGATCTCTTGTTTCGGCGACCCCATCGCCACCGTCACAATTTGCGCGCCGCTGGCGTGAATACGCTCAAATAACGCCTGACGCTGCTCTGGGGTAAAATAACCATCCTGGCTACCCACAATGTTCACACGCCACTGTGCACGTAGTTTTGCTTCTGTTTGCGCCAGAACTTCAGGCTTGCCACCAACCAGGAAAACAGGCGTTCCGTTTTGCCCAGCTCGCGCCATCAGCGCTTCCCAAAGGTCAGCACCGGCCACACGTGAAACCTGCGCCTGCGGGAATTTTTTGCGCACCGAACGCACCACGCTAATCCCATCAGCATATTTGAACTCCGCGGCGTTGATCAGCTCCCTCACTTCAGGATTATCTTCTGCTGTCAGCATTTTCTCAGCGTTGATAGCCACCAGCGTTCCTGACCTGAGGTGTCCTTCGGCAAACAGGTAATTCAGCGCATGTTGCATATCGCGCCAGCCAATCAGTTGTAATCCGCGCAGCGAATACAGCGGCGCAGTTGTATTATCTGTCATTACGATCCTTCAATTTGTGTCCGGGGCAGCGACTTGATTCGTTTATGGATGAGTCCTGCGCTATCGAATAGCCAAAACAGCAGTTTTGCCATCAGTAGGCAAACGCCAAAAATCACGAGGAAAAAGACCACTCGCGAGACAAACGAATCCAGCCCTTCACGTGCCAACACGATCATATTGAAAATGGCGCCAAAACAGAAACTGTGCAAAATCGCCGCCTTATAGCGATTGGTTTCTTGGTTACCTAGCTCATACAGCCAGTCGAACCACTTGATAATGAGTCCAACGACAATCGCGCCTAATGGTATAAAAAGCGCCCCGCCCATCACCACCAGCGAACCAATTAACGTCGGCGAAATCGCCAGTCCTGAGTGGTTGTTCAACACTTCCCAGGTAAAGTAGTTCGCTGAGTTGAGTACAATACTCGGCCGCCCAGGCCACAGCCAGGAAGGAATAAAGACGTAGAAGTCACGGACAATCGGCGCCAGCCCCTGGAACTCAATATTGTGGTAATTCTGCAGCAACAGCGCCAGGTTCTCCCACGGCGAGAAAGTGTCGCGCGTAAGGTACAGGAACGTATAGAACGCCTCATCGCCACTAACGCTCATTCCGTAGCGCTTCAAGGCCAGCCAGAACATCCCGACAATACCCAGCACGCCTGCGGCGACCAACATCCACAGAGAAATCCAGCCGCGAATAATGCCGATAAACAAGAAGATGGCAAACGCGATTATGATATTGGCGCGTGTCCCGCCCACAATCATATAGGTCAGCAAACCAAACGCGACGGTGCTCACCAGGAAGAACAACCACGCTTTGCTGTCCTGACGCAGGAAATAAACCACCAGCATGGCCGGAATGAAGAAGTAGAAGAAACGCTTCAGAGCGACCCCAGAGACTTCGCTGGAAAAAATCTGGCTATAGGATTGCAGTCTGAACAGCAGGAATCCGTTGTGCATAAAGAAGACGCCCACGCTCACCAGCGCAATCGCCATCAGGATAACCCAGGTCAAATGGGCTTCAACGCGATTGATGGTAAACAGCGGCCTGCGCGGCTTACCCTCTACTCGCTTACGCAATCGCGTTTTATACGTCACGTAGTAGACGGCATAGAAACAGGCTGCTGACAGCAAGGCCTGCAGCAGGATCTCCGGCGGAGCCACTGCCACATCAAAGCGGAACACCAGGATGCTGGTTAACGGGAATCCGAAGAAGAACGTCAGCAAGAACAACAATGAGAAGAAAACATTGAAGTTAAAACGTACGCGGCGGAACTCAAACCAGGTCAGCGTGGCGATAAATAAGGTAGAGAGCAGCCAGACTACCAGCAGACCGCTGAATTGCATCAGGCTCATACGGTTTCTCCTGAAGCAATGCGCAGCGCGTTATACCACGGCTGCAGATAATTCGGGCTAAAGAAGGTAATCGTGTTTTTATCTACCGATGCCAACTGGCGCTGCGCTTCACGTACGACGCCTTCATTGAGATCATCCGTGGTAAATAACACTGGAAGATTCTGTTCCACCATATCCTGCCAGAAGGGATTTTCACGGTTGAGCACGCACGGGATACCCGCCTGGATCAGCAAACACAGGGTACCGATCCCCTGCTGCCGGGCAAAAATAAAGTAACCCAAATCGCATTGCCGCAATAATGTTAGATAGGCATCAAATTCCAGCTTTTCACTTAAAATTTGCAGATTATCAGCGCTAAATAATGCCATACCGGCCTGGCGAACCTCGTCGATATAGGCATCATTATTGGCGGGGTAACCCATCGGCACAATCACGTTCACCGTGTCGCCGAACTGCTGATGGACAGCACGCAGCGCGGCAACATGCTCATTGCTGCAATCGCCAGAGTTGCCAACCAGCACCGTCATCTTGCCGCTGCGCTGACAATCATTGCTCATGTTATTGAGTGAAGGATCCATTCGCGTTGGGAAATAGAGCAACTCACCCCGTACATGCGGATGCTGCTCGGCGAAATAACGTAAATCGCCCCGCGTGGCAAATACGCAGCCCACGCGGTTCTGCGCCATGCGGCGAATCGGGTAAAACAGGCGGAATTTCAGCCCACTGGAGACTTCGTATAAATCAGCACCCCAGATATGCCAGTAAAACTGCGTCGGTTTAATTCCCCCGCTCAGCAGCGCCAACCACAGGCTGGTGTTGAACTGACCGTGGAAGAAGAATCGCTGTTGGCGATTCGCTTTTGCTTTCGCAATAACTGCTTCGGCTAACGCTTTTTTCCCGCTGTAGAAACTCAGCGATAACGCCGGGCAGCTCTCACTGAATCCCGCATCCTGACCGGCAACCATAAACGTGCGCGCGTGCTCGCTCGTCGCGGCAAGCGAGTCGTTGAAAAACCGCAGCACGGTTTGGTTATGGTGAGGGATATCCGATCCCAGAACGTGAATCAGTACAGTCATGCCCGCCTACGCCAGAGTAAAAACACGCCACAACAAAGAGAAAAATAGACGATGTACGTTGCCATATAAGCCTGTGCCGCTCCCAGCGCACCATGTGCAGGGATCAGCCAGTGAGCAAACACCGTCAATAACATGAACTGGCTAATTTCAGCCAAAATATAAAACCGCAGTGATGCTTTCGCGATCACCAGATACCCAAAGACATACGCCCCAACTTTTAGTACATCGCCAACCAGTTGCCAGGCAAACAGATCGCGCATGGCGGTGAATTTTGCGGAGAAAAGCAGCCAGATAGCAAAGTCACGCAGTAGCCAAACGGTAAAGCTCGCAGCGGCAACTGCTGGTAACACGAACTTCAGCGACTTAACCACCTCGCGCGTAATGTCGCGCTTTTCAGTCAGTCGCGACAACGTCGGCAGCAAGTAAACGCTGAATGAAGCGGTAATGAATTGCAGATAAGCATCAGAGATACTGCTTACCCCCTGCCAAATCCCAACATCATCCCAACTGTACTGCGCCGCCAGCAGGTTTCGCATCATCACGTATGCCACAGGCAACGTTACGGAGGTAATCAGCGCCATCAGCGTAAACTTGCTTAGCTGTCCAGCCAGACCGTTATCCCACGAGGGTTTCAGGTAATGCAGAGGAATCGCCCCGCGCTTAATCAGCATAATAGCGGCAGGGATAACGACCAACGCGGGCACTAACGCCAAACCCAGCAAAGCGCCTTCATACCCTCCCAGGCGATAACAGCCATAATAAGCCACTACGCCCACCAGGCTACCCACAATCAGCGACAGCGCGTTACCCGCCGCATCTCGAAAACCCTTCATCAACGCCAACAGCAGATTCGCCCAGGCAATGCCCATCTGCACCAGCGCAACCAGTCTTACCAGCCCCTGATAATGAGTATGACCAAACAATCCCTGACTGATTGGTGCGGCCGCCAGCAGAAAAATCACCGCCATCAGCGTAGAGAATCCCAGCACCATCGCGGAAGATGTACCGACGACCTTGCGGAGCCGGGTCGGATCGTCATGGTGCTGCGCAACATATTTCGTGACGCCGTTGAAAATGCCGGCCCCCGCCAGGACACCAAGCACGGTGACCATCTGGCGGAAGTTACCCGCCTGCCCCACGCCTGCCGGGCCAAACGACACCGCCAGCAGCTTCACGACCAGCAAACCCGCACCAATTTTTACCAGCGTACTGGCTGCCGTCCATAAGGACGCTTTAGCAAGCGACATTTCAGGCGAAGTAGTTGAGTAAGGTCGAAATTACCGTTCGCTGGTTGACCGGCGACAGGTTGTAGAACAACGGTAAACGCAGCAAACGCTCGCTCTCTTTGGTGGTGTAACGATCAACACCGGCAAATACGCCGAATTTGTCGCCAGCCGGGCAATCATGCAGCGGGATATAGTGGAACACCGCCATAATTTCAGCTTCTTTTAGGAAGTTAATCAACGCCGTGCGATCGTCGATATCGCGCAGCTTGATGTAAAACATATGGGCGTTTTGCACGCAGTCGTCCGGTACAGAAGGCAGCTCGATACGTCCGGTACGCGCCAGCGGTTCAAGAGCATCATAGTAGTTCTGCCACAGAGTCAGACGCTGCTGGTTAATGCGGTCCGCTGCTTCCAGCTGCGCCCACAGATAGGCGGCCTGTAGATCGGACATCAAATAACTGGAGCCGATATCACGCCAGGTATATTTATCTACCTGGCCACGGAAAAACTGGCTGCGGTTTGTCCCTTTTTCACGGATGATCTCTGCACGTTCGACTAATTTTTTATCATTAATCAGCGTCGCGCCGCCTTCACCACCTGCGGTATAGTTTTTGGTCTCATGAAAGCTAAAGCAACCGATGTGACCAATCGTCCCCAGCGCCCGACCTTTGTAAGTCGACATAACGCCCTGGGCCGCATCTTCCACCACAAACAGGTTATGTTTGGTCGCCAGCGTCATAATAGTATCCATTTCGCAGGCCACACCCGCGTAATGCACCGGCACAATCGCGCGGGTTTTGTCGGTGATCGCCGCTTCAATCAGCGTTTCGTCAATGTTCATGGTATCCGGGCGGATATCAACAAAGACAATTTTCGCGCCTCGCAGCACGAAAGCATTGGCCGTGGAGACAAACGTATAGCTTGGCATAATGACTTCATCGCCAGGCTGGATATCCAGCAGCAATGCCGCCATCTCAAGCGATGCGGTGCAGGAAGGCGTCAGCAATACTTTCTCGCTGCCAAAATGCTGTTCCAGCCACTGCTGGCAGCGACGGGTAAAACCGCCGTCGCCACACAGTTTGCCGCTGTTCATCGCAGCCTGCATGTAATCGAGTTCAGTGCCCACCACCGGCGGTGCGTTAAATGGAATCATCGTGTCACCTGTATAACCAATACGCGGTGCTTTCCACATTCGCACCACTGTGTATATAACGTTTAAGCGCGGCGGTATTGCCCATTTGGGTCGCCACACGCAGTGCTGTTTTACCGTGAGCCTGCGCCCAGCAAAGCGCGGCCTGCATCAGTTCTGCTCCCGCCCCACGCCCGGCTAGCAGGCCAATTCGCGCCTCGGTCGCATTCAGTTCACGCAGCGAGACATAGCCACGAATCTCACCTGTTGGTGTACGAAAAACGAGGCATTGATGATCGAACGTCCCCAGCACCGCGTTTTCAATCCACTGCGCATAAAAACGCGCGCTGGCATCTGCGGCATACCACGGGGCGCGAAAACGACTTTGCGCGAACACCTGTCCTGCCAGATGGCGTAATGCAGGGATATCCGTAGTTTGTGCGACCTGCGCACCGGGGTCACCATGTGCACACGTCACTGGCAGCACAAAATCCACTTCACCTTCAACCAGTGAGAAGCCCAGCTGTTGCAGGGCATCTAATGCTTGGGTATTGGCGGCAGGTATTTTTGCCTGTACCCGCGACCAGGGCTGCAACGCATCCGCAGTCAGAACCGGCGCATGTTGGTCAAAACGTACAATGGCGCTATTGACGCCAAAGAACGTATTTTCCCAGCTAAGCGGCTCAATACTGGCGCGGATTTTCACCGCCAGACCCCTTTGGTATCAACGACATATTGCTGGTGAACCGCATCGCCTTTAATGACTTTAAATTCATTGTGGTCAACCAGCAAGACCAGCACATCGGCGCTTCCCAGGGCATCGTCCAGCGTTGCCAGTTGGCACAGACCGTCCAGTTTTTTCGGCAGTTGATGGATATTCGGTTCCACCACCAATGTTTCGCCTTTGTGCCAATGCGCGATACTTTGCGCAATTCCCATCGCCGGGCTTTCACGTAAATCATCAATATTCGGTTTAAATGCCAGACCAAAACAGGCAATTTTCACTTCGCTGGCCCGTTTATTGGTATCTGCCAGACAGTCGGCCACGGCAGCTTTTACCCGATCGACCACCCAATGAGGCTTACCGTCGTTTACCTCACGCGCGGTGCGAATCAATTTCGCCTGCTGCGGGTTCTGCGCCACGATAAACCACGGATCAACCGCAATACAGTGCCCGCCAACACCCGGACCCGGTTGCAAAATATTCACGCGCGGATGGCGATTTGCCAGGCGAATCAGTTCCCAGACGTTGATCCCCTGATCGGCGCAAATCAGCGACAACTCATTAGCGAAGGCGATATTGACGTCGCGGAAGCTATTTTCAGTCAGCTTGCACATTTCCGCAGTGCGCGCGTTGGTCACGACACATTCACCCTCAAGGAAAATGTTGTACAGTTCGCTAGCACGCGCGGAACAGACGGAGGTCATTCCCCCAATCACGCGGTCGTTTTTAATCAGTTCAACCATCACCTGGCCCGGCAGCACGCGTTCTGGACAATAAGCAATGTTAACGTCAGCCTGTTCACCGACCTGCTGCGGGAAAGTCAAATCAGGACGCATTTCAGCCAGCCATGTGGCCATCTGTTCGGTAGCCCCGACAGGCGACGTCGATTCAAGGATCACCAACGCGCCTTTTTTCAGCACCGGAGCAAGAGACTTGGCTGCGGCTTCCACATAAACCATATCGGGTTCGTGCTCCCCCTTAAACGGAGTAGGCACAGCAATCAGAAAGGCATCCGCATCTACAGGGGTTGTGGTCGCACGCAGAAATCCATTTTCGACCGCCGTTTTCACCACGGCGCCCAAATCTGGCTCAACGATATGAATTTCACCGCGATTAATGGTATCCACCGCGTGTTGATTTACATCTACGCCAATCACATGCTTTTGACGGGAAGCAAAGGCAGCCGCCGTCGGCAGTCCGATATAACCCAGCCCAATGACAGAAATGGTCGTAAAACTCATAGCGATATCCGATTATTTTTTAACGCGTGTAAAATGCGGCCACATGCCTGCCCGTCACCATACGGATTATGGGCGCGGCTCATGGTCTGATATTCATTATCGTCATGCAGCAAACGCGTGACTTCTTCGACAATACGCTGCGGGTCTGTCCCTACCAGACGTACTGTACCTGCAGTAATCGCTTCCGGACGTTCCGTCGTTTCGCGCATCACCAGTACCGGTTTCCCCAAAGATGGGGCTTCTTCCTGAATCCCACCGGAGTCGGTCAGGATCAGCCAGGCATGATTCATCAGCCAGACAAACGGCATGTAATCCTGCGGTTCAATCAGGATGACGTTTTCAACGTGACCCAGAATGCGATTAACCGGTTCGCTAACGTTAGGATTCAGGTGCACCGGATAGACAATCTGTACGTTCTGATTAGCCGCAGCAATTTCCGCCAGCGCGTGACATATGCGTTCAAAACCGCGACCGAAGCTTTCACGACGATGACCGGTCACCAGTATCATCTTTTTATCCGAGCTCAGGAAAGGATAATGCTCTGCTAATTCAGCACGCAATTCATCGTTCGCCAGTACGCGGTCGCGAACCCAGATCAACGCATCAATCACCGTATTGCCTGTGACGAAAATACGATTTTCGGGAATAGCTTCCCGTAACAAATTTTGGCGCGAGTTTTCTGTTGGCGCAAAATGATACATAGCCAGACGCCCGGTCAGCGTCCGATTCGCCTCTTCTGGCCAGGGAGAGTAGAGATCACCAGTACGTAAACCAGCCTCTACATGCCCCACCGGGATGCGCTGATAGAACGCAGCCAGACTCGTGGCAATGGTCGTTGTGGTATCACCATGAACCAACACCACATCAGGTTTAAAATCAGCCAGAATTGGCTTTAATCCTTCCAGTATTCGGCAGGTAATTTCTGTTAGTCCCTGACCTGGCTGCATAATGTTGAGATCGTAGTCAGGTACAATGGAAAAGAGGTTCAACACCTGATCGAGCATCTCCCGATGCTGCGCCGTGACGCAAACTTTTGCCTCAAAATCAGGATCTTTTGCCAACGCATGAACCAGAGGTGCCATTTTTATGGCCTCTGGTCGCGTGCCAAATACAGTCAGTACTTTCACATCGATTCTCTTCGGATTGGCAGTGAGGGCCCAGCCCCTCACTGCAACGATATTGCTAGATCGTGCGGCGGCGGGTTAACGCGACACCAGCACCGATCAGAGCCCCAACGATGCCCCACATAATCATCAGGAAAGCACGACGAGGGCTGTCACGTTTTACCGGTTCTTCCGGCGTACGCAAATAACGATAGGTCTGAAAACGCGGATCCAGAGTTGGCCCAACGTTCAGTGTGTTAAGCATGGCTCGGTTTTGGAAGTAGTCCAGATCGAAATCAGGACCAACAGATTGCAGGTTCTCGAGTCGCGCCTGCAGCATAGGACGTCCAAGCAAGAACAGTTCAGAATCCGGTAATTCCTCAGCAGGAACATCCGTAGAAGTACGCGAAATATTATGCTGTTCAGCAATTTTGAGCGCCTGCTCAATGTTGTGAACACGGCGGGAGAAGAGCGATTTCGCCACTTCTTCCTGGCGTTTAACTTGTGCCTTCATCTGCACGGTGCGTGCAGCCCAGGCTCCCTTTAACTCGTCGTTCAGATGACGCGCAGCACGCTGACTGGCAAACGCAACGTACTGACGCAACAGATTGTTGGCATCAGGTGCCGTCTCGGCAATCAGCTTCACGCTGTCATTGGTATTACGAACCGCATCGCCAGGCATAAACTGAATGTTATTGATCAGTTCATCCAGCATCGCCGCATCGGCTTTGCTGTTACCCACCATACGTTGCTTGTAGTAATCTGTCTGCTGCCAGAATTCACGGCGCGTATCCCATGAGGCAAGCTGCATAATAAATTCTTTATAGGCTTCATCCATCACTGACGGTTGATCCGCAGATGCAAGACTGGCCTTGATGTCCAGGTTACGCAAAAACTGCTGCTGAGAGTAATAGCCGCCCAACATATTGACCGTTGGCCTGTCTGAAATCGCCGTCGCACTCCACTCCTGACGAGCAAAGAACGTATAGGCGAGAGCGACTAACGCGAAGGCGAGAGCCATACCGACGATCCACACCTTCCCTGTCCACAAAGTACGAAACAACCCACGGATGTCCAGTTCATTTTCAGCGCTCATGGCATGTTCCCCCGGTAATGGTTGTGTCATCGTACCCTCAATTTATTTGGTTAAGTTTGGTTTACTGTCACGGTTTCTACGCAACTTGCGCTTCCAGCGTTTGATAAATCTCGCCACCTTCCAGGCGCGTTTTATACAGATGTCGTACAGGACAAACGCCAGTAAAAAGAGCACCAACATCACCCATTCCGGGACAATACGAGAATATTCAGCCAACACGCCGATAGAAGCCAGGATCGCAGCAGCCAGCGTAATCAGGACAAAAGCCTGTCGGGAAGTAAACCCGGCGCGCATGATTAAATGGTGAATATGTTGGCGATCCGGGGAGAAAGGGCTCATGCCTTTACGTAAACGGCGATACATAATTGCCACCATATCCATTAACGGAATGGCAATAATCCACAGAGCCGTGACCGGGCTAATAGGATGCGTTGGCCCCTGGGTAGTCTCCAGCAGAATCCAAATCACCGTAAAACCAATCAACGTACTTCCCGCATCCCCCATAAAGACTTTATAGCGGCGTCCGAGAATCCCCAGGTTCAGTAGGATGTAAGGCAGAATGGCGGCGATCATGGCAAAACACCAGATTGCCAGGCTTGTCTGGCCATCGAACCACAGAATAAGCCCCATCGCTGCGAATGAGACGCTGGATAGCCCACCGAGCAGACCATCGATCCCATCGACCATATTGAAGGCGTTAATCGCCGCCCAGACGGCAAACAGGGTCAGGAAATAACCAAAAGGACCGAGCACCATCTCCCAAGGGCCGAAAATATAGCCAAGGCTTAGCAGATAGAGTTTGCCCACTGACATCATAATGATGCCAATAAGGGCCTGGATGGTCGCGCGGATTTTTACACTGATATCAAAACGATCGTCCAGGGCACCGATAAACACCAGCACACCGGCACAGGCCAGGTAGAGAGTAGCATGCGGGATATAATAATCGGCGATGAGGAAGGTAAAGCAAATGCCTGCGTAAACCGAAATCCCCCCAACCAGCGGAATCAGTCCCTGATGACGTTTACGGAAGTTGGGTTTATCCACCAATCCAATCTTTTTCGCAACCTTGCGGGCAAAGAAAAGAAACAGCGTTGTGAATAAAAAAATACTGATGAGATCAGTACTTGCTGTCAGTAAATTCACTATACATACTCTCAGAGAATATCAATATATGAAGTATAACCATCCAGGCGATTATTCAGAAGAGAAACCCGACTCCATATCAGGTGGTTCTGTATGATTATTAACCACAAAATACGAATTACAACCCTTCGTCACCAGGCGGTATGTCATACCGGATTATTATTATTGTGTCGTTAAGATTACATCCACAAAAGCAAAACGCCACGTAAAAACGTGGCGTTTTCAGATGATGCCCGAATCAGGAACGCTTCATCATATCGAAGAAGTCGTCATTGGTCTTGGTCATCGCCAGTTTGTTAATGAGGAATTCCATTGCGTCGATTTCACCCATAGGATGGATGATTTTGCGCAGGATCCACATTTTCTGCAGCTCTTCCTGGGTGGTGAGCAGCTCTTCTTTACGGGTACCAGAACGGTTGTAGTCGATAGCCGGGAAGACGCGTTTTTCAGCAATCTTACGGGAGAGATGCAGTTCCATGTTGCCGGTACCTTTAAACTCTTCGTAGATAACTTCATCCATTTTAGAGCCGGTATCAATCAGCGCAGTCGCGATGATGGTCAGGCTACCGCCCTCTTCCACGTTACGTGCAGCACCAAAGAAACGCTTCGGACGATGCAGGGCGTTGGCGTCCACACCACCGGTCAGTACTTTACCGGAAGCAGGAACCACGGTGTTATATGCACGTGCCAGACGGGTGATGGAGTCAAGCAGAATGATAACGTCTTTCTTGTGTTCAACCAGACGTTTCGCCTTCTCGATAACCATTTCCGCAACCTGAACGTGGCGGGAGGCAGGTTCGTCAAAGGTAGACGCAACCACTTCACCTTTCACCAGACGCTGCATCTCGGTAACTTCTTCCGGACGTTCGTCAATCAGCAGCACCATCAACACGCAGTCAGGATGATTGTATGCAATGCTCTGCGCGATGTTCTGCAGCAGCATGGTTTTACCCGCTTTCGGCGGAGCAACAATCAGACCACGTTGGCCACGACCGATCGGCGATGCCAGATCCAGTACACGCGCCGTTAAATCTTCAGTAGAACCATTACCACGCTCCATACGCAGACGAGAGTTTGCGTGCAGCGGCGTTAAGTTCTCAAAGAGGATTTTGTTACGGGCGTTTTCTGGTTTGTCGTAGTTAACTTCGTTAACTTTCAACAGCGCAAAGTAGCGTTCACCTTCTTTCGGCGGGCGAATCTTACCAGAAATGGTATCACCAGTGCGGAGGTTGAAACGGCGGATTTGGCTGGGAGAAACGTAGATGTCATCAGGACCGGCGAGGTAGGAGCTGTCTGCAGAGCGGAGGAAACCAAATCCATCCTGCAATATCTCCAGCACACCGTCACCAAAGATATCTTCGCCACTCTTTGCGTGCTGCTTCAGGATGGCAAAAATAATGTCCTGCTTGCGCATACGAGCCAGGTTTTCAAGGCCCATATTTTCGCCGAGAGTGATCAGCTCAGAAACCGGCGTATTCTTTAATTCGGTAAGATTCATAATGGTGTGAGTTCTTAAACTTGGGGTAAATCTCGAACTTAATGTTGTGAATGGTATGGCAGGGTCATCCATGCCTGTTTACGGCCATCAACTCATGTCTGTTCGCTGTCTGGTCACAGGAAAGTACGCAGAACTGAAACGACAAGACGGATTGAGTGACAAGCCAGGAATCTGTCCACTTCTCGCGCGAGAAACAACGGGAAGTATTGGATATAACTAGATTCAAACTTAATAAGGTATGTTTAATACGAAGTCAACACTAACTTAGCACGACTCAAGTCGGGCGTCCAGTCATCCGAATCATTTCGAAGTATGGTCGCCCGATCATGAGACTTCCTTACGCTAAATTAGCGTCGAGGAATTCTTTCAACTGACCTTTGGACAGCGCGCCGACTTTTGTCGCCGCAACTTCGCCGTTTTTAAACAGCAACAGGGTCGGGATGCCACGGATACCATACTTCGGCGCGGTGCCTGGGTTTTGGTCAATGTTCAATTTAGCAACCGTCAGTTTGCCCTGATATTCGTCAGCGATTTCATCCAGAATCGGAGCGATCATTTTGCACGGACCGCACCACTCTGCCCAGAAATCAACGAGGATTGCTCCGTCCGCTTTGAGTACATCCGTGTCAAAACTGTCGTCAGTCAGGTGAATAATTTTATCGCTCATAATAACTCCACAGGAATAAGCCTGGTGCATTGGTGTAGCATTAATCAACGACGTGTTGATGTAGCATTAACCAACTAAAGGTTGACTTTATTTCACCGGATACGCTTTCGTAAAGCAATAGTAAGCTGATATTCTACCACACTATGAGCAAAACACATTTAACAGAACAGAAGTTTTCCGACTTCGCCCTGCACCCAAAGGTGATAGAAGCCCTTGAAAACAAAGGCTTTCATAACTGTACGCCCATTCAGGCCCTCGCGCTGCCGCTAACGCTGGCTGGTCGTGATGTTGCCGGGCAGGCGCAAACCGGTACCGGAAAAACGATGGCGTTCCTGACGTCAACGTTTCATTATCTTCTCTCTCATCCCGCGATTGCCGATCGCAAGGTGAACCAACCGCGTGCGTTAATTATGGCGCCAACGCGTGAGTTAGCCGTGCAGATCCACGCTGATGCCGAGCCGCTGGCACAGACCACTGGTCTGAAATTAGGCCTGGCGTATGGCGGCGACGGTTACGATAAACAGCTGAAAGTGCTGGAAAGCGGCGTCGATATTCTTATCGGCACGACCGGTCGTCTTATCGACTATGCAAAACAGAACCACATTAATCTGGGCGCGATTCAGGTCGTGGTGCTGGATGAAGCCGATCGTATGTACGATCTGGGCTTTATTAAAGATATCCGTTGGCTGTTCCGTCGTATGCCGCCAACCACCCAACGTCTGAATATGCTGTTTTCTGCAACCCTCTCTTATCGCGTTCGCGAACTGGCGTTCGAACAAATGAATAACGCTGAGTACGTTGAAGTCGAACCGGAACAGAAAACTGGCCATCGCATTAAAGAAGAGCTCTTCTACCCCTCCAACGAAGAGAAAATGCGTTTGCTGCAAACGCTGATTGAAGAAGAGTGGCCAGATCGCGCCATTGTTTTTGCTAACACCAAGCATCGTTGTGAAGATATCTGGGGCAGCCTTGCTGCAGACGGCCATCGTGTCGGTCTGCTGACCGGTGACGTGGCGCAGAAAAAACGTCTGCGAATCCTTGATGAATTCACCCGTGGCGATATCGACATTCTCGTTGCGACGGATGTTGCTGCACGTGGTCTGCATATCCCAGCCGTAACGCACGTATTTAACTATGACCTGCCGGATGACTGTGAAGATTACGTTCACCGTATCGGTCGTACCGGTCGTGCTGGCGCAAGCGGTCACTCTATCAGCCTCGCTTGTGAAGAGTACGCGCTAAATTTACCCGCAATCGAGACCTATATCGGCCACTCGATTCCGGTCAGCAAATATAACCCGGATGCGCTGATGACCGATCTGCCGAAGCCTTTGCGCTTAACGCGCCCGCGCACAGGCAATGGCCCACGCCGTACCGGTGGTGCTCCGCGTAATCGTCGTCGTTCAGGTTAAGAAACGTTATGCCATACACAAAATCATTCAGCCTGTATCAAGGCGGCAAGAAAACGAATCCCGATGAACCTACTTTAGTAAGTGATTCGGGTGAGAGAACGCAGCCAACACAGATACAGGTTGAAGGATGAAGTGTATGAATTCTACTTCGCTGTATGCGGCAATCGATCTCGGATCAAATAGTTTTCATATGCTGGTTGTACGTGAGGTGGCAGGAAGCATCCAGACGCTCACTCGTATCAAACGCAAAGTGCGTCTGGCTGCTGGACTCAACGGTGACAACGAGCTCTCTGTTGAAGCGATGGAGCGCGGCTGGCAATGTTTGCGCCTGTTTGCAGAACGTCTGCAGGATATTCCGCATCCACAAATCCGCGTGGTCGCCACGGCAACATTACGCATCGCCGTAAATGCCGATGTGTTTATTGCTAAAGCGCAAGAGATCCTCGGCTGCCCTGTCCAGGTGATTAGCGGTGAAGAAGAAGCGCGCCTGATTTATCAAGGTGTGGCCCACACTACCGGCGGCGCGGATCAGCGTCTGGTCGTCGACATTGGCGGGGCCAGCACAGAGTTGGTTACCGGTTCTGGCGCGCAAACCACTTCTCTGTTCAGCCTGTCAATGGGCTGCGTCACCTGGCTCGAACGCTATTTTACCGATCGTAATCTGGCACAGGAAAACTTTGACGAGGCCGAGAAAGCGGCTCGCGAAGTTCTGCGCCCGGTCGCCGACAAACTGCGTTTTCATGGCTGGAAAGTTTGCGTTGGTGCCTCTGGCACCGTCCAGGCGTTGCAGGAAATCATGATGGCGCAGGGCATGGATGAGCGCATTACGCTGGCCAAACTTCAGCAGCTTAAGCAGCGCGCCATTCACTGCGGTCGTCTGGAAGAGCTAGAGATCGAAGGGTTAACGCTGGAACGTGCGCTGGTTTTCCCCAGCGGGCTGGCCATTTTGATTGCTATTTTCACCGAACTGAACATTCAATGCATGACCCTGGCCGGCGGCGCATTACGTGAAGGTCTGGTCTACGGTATGCTGCATCTGGCGGTGGATCAGGATATTCGTAGCCGCACATTACGCAATATCCAGCGTCGCTTTATGGTCGATACAGAGCAAGCACATCGCGTTGCCAATTTGGCGACTAAATTTCTCGATCAGGTAGAAAAAAAGTGGCATCTTGAACCGATTAGCCGCGAATTACTGATTAGTGCCTGTCAGCTGCATGAAATTGGCCTAAGCGTTGATTTTAAACAGGCACCACAGCATGCCGCTTATCTGGTGCGCAATCTCGATCTCCCGGGTTTTACCCCTGCGCAAAAGAAACTGCTAGCGACGCTGTTACTCAACCAGACCAATCCCGTCGATCTCTCTTCGCTCCACCAGCAAAACGCAGTGCCGCCGCGCATCGCGGAGCATCTTTGTCGTTTGCTACGCTTGGCGATCATCTTCGCCAGTCGTCGCCGTGACGATCTTGTGCCGGAAATTCAATTGGATGCAAGAAACGAGCACCTGACGGTCACTCTACCAGAAGGCTGGCTGGAACATCATCCGCTGGGTAAAGAGTTAATCGATCAGGAAAGCCAGTGGCAAAGCTATGTCCACTGGCCGCTGGACGTTCATTAGATGTTGGTTGCCGGATAGTGCTTACACATATCCGGCCCATAAAATACCTACTTCGCTTTAGCTTTCGCCATCATTGCCCGAATATTAGCGATGCTGGCCTGCCCTTTTTGCATCCGCTCCTCTGCGCTCACCACTTTTCGCTCTTGCTCCCAGATAACGTCATCCTGTGGCAGCTCCAGAAGGAAACGACTCGGTTCCGGACGCACCAGCTCACCATACTGACGACGCTCTTTACATAGCGTGAAGATGAGCTCTTTTTGTGCACGCGTAATCCCTACATAAGCCAGACGACGTTCTTCGTCGATATTGTCTTCATCGATACTGCTCTGGTGCGGCAAAAATCCTTCTTCCATTCCCACCATAAACACGTATGGGAACTCCAGCCCTTTTGAGGCATGCAGTGTCATTAATTGCACCTGATCCAGCTCTTCTTCACTCTCTCCACGTTCCATCATGTCGCGTAGGGTAAAGCGGGTAACAACCTGGGTCAGGGTCATTGGCTCTTCCAGCTCACTGCCTTCCAGCATCTCCGTCATCCAACTGAACAGCGTATTGACGTTTTTCATACGCATTTCAGCCGCTTTCGGGCTCGGCGAGGTTTCATACAGCCAGGATTCGTAATCAATACCGTGGATAAGATCGCGCACAGCGGCAACCGGCTCACGCTCCGCCAGACGCTGAATTTCCCCCAGCCAGTGCGTAAAGCGAGTCAGAGAATCATACCCACGCCCGGTTAGTGTCTGGCTAAGCCCCATATCAAAGCTGGCGGTAAACAGGCTTTTATTACGTGTCATCGCCCATTCCCCCAACTTTTGCAGCGTGGCCGGGCCGATTTCACGTTTTGGCGTGTTTACGATCCGCAAAAATGCGCTATCGTCATCCGGGTTGCTCAGCACGCGCAGATAAGCCAGCAGATCTTTAATCTCCGGACGCGAGAAGAACGACGTTCCGCCGGAAATTTTGTACGGGATACGGTTCTGCATTAGAAACTTTTCGAACACGCGCGACTGATGATTACCGCGATACAGGATGGCGTAGTCTTTATACTGCGTCTTGTTCACAAAATGATGGGCAATTAATTCCCCGGTCACGCGTTCCGCTTCGTGCTCTTCATTATTGGCACTCAGTACCTTCAGTTCAGCACCGTAACCCAACTCGGAAAAGAGTCGCTTTTCAAAGACGTGTGGATTGTTCGCAATAAGGATGTTCGCCGCCTTCAGGATGCGACCTGATGAACGGTAGTTTTGCTCCAGCTTCACCACCTGCAAAGCCGGAAAATCTTTGCTTAACAGTACCAAGTTCTGTGGACGGGCGCCGCGCCAGGAGTAGATCGACTGATCGTCATCGCCCACGACGGTAAAGCGCGCGCGTTTACCTACCAGCAACTTCACCAGCTCGTACTGGCTGGTGTTGGTATCCTGATATTCATCCACCAGCAGGTAGCGGATTCTGTTTTGCCAGCGCTCACGCACTTCTTCATTGCGCTGTAGCAGCAGCGTGGGAAGCAGGATCAGATCGTCAAAATCGAGGACGTTACACGCCTTCATATGCGCGTCATACAGACCATAGCAGTGGGCAAAAATACGATCGCGCTCGCCCTTGGCGCTGGCTGCCGCCTGTGCCGGAGTCATCAGATCGTTTTTCCAGTTGGAGATCGTCGAGATCAACTGCTGGAGGATAAGCTTATCGTCTTCGATTAGCCCTTCGGTCAGTTCCTTGAGCAAGGCCACCTGGTCAGTATCGTCAAACAACGAGAAGTTAGACTTCATCCCCAGCGCCGCATATTCACGCTTAATGATATCCAGTCCCAGGGTGTGGAAGGTGGAGATCATCAACCCACGCGCCTCTTTACGACCCAGCGTTTGCGCCACGCGCTCTTTCATCTCGCGCGCAGCCTTATTGGTAAAGGTCACGGCTGCAATATGGCGTGCCTGATAACCACATTCACGGATCAGATGGGCGATTTTGTTGGTGATAACACGCGTCTTGCCGGAACCCGCTCCCGCCAGCACCAGGCAAGGTCCGGTGACGAATTCGACGGCTTGTTGTTGTCCGGGGTTCAAACGCATAAAGGGTCACTCATGAAAGTCGGGAGGGGAGAATAACAGCGTGGTAGTATAGCCAGCCTTAACCACCCCACTCAAGGCACGATCATGGCAAAAACAGCAGCAGCAGTGCATATCCTTGTTAAAGAAGAGAAACTGGCACTGGATCTTCTGGAACAGATTAAAAACGGCGCAGACTTCGGCAAGCTGGCGAAGAAACACTCTATCTGCCCATCAGGCAAACGCGGCGGTGATTTAGGTGAATTCCGTCAGGGCCAGATGGTTCCGGCGTTCGATAAAGTCGTCTTCTCCTGCCCGGTGCTGGAGCCGACCGGCCCGCTGCATACCCAGTTCGGTTATCACATCATTAAGGTGCTGTACCGTAACTAATAAAAAATCCCGGAGCGTTCAGGCACCGGGATTTTTTTGCCGGATGGCGGCTACGCCTTATCCGGCCTACATCTGCTGTGCGTAGGTCGGGTAAGCGCAAGCGCCACCCGACATCCTATTTAGCCAGCAACGGCAATGCGTTTCATATCGGTCATGTAACCGCGCAGTTTCTTACCAACCTGCTCGATAGCGTGGCTACGGATTGCTTCGTTCACGTCGCGCAGCTGCGCGTTGTCTACCGCACCTTCGGCAATCGCTTTGCCCAGGTCGCCGGTCTGCAGGGTGGTCATGAACTCTTTCAGCAGCGGTACGCAAGCGTAAGAGAACAGGTAGTTGCCGTATTCTGCGGTATCGGAGATAACCACGTTCATTTCGTACAGACGCTTACGGGCGATGGTATTCGCGATCAGCGGCAGCTCGTGCAGTGATTCGTAGTACGCAGATTCTTCGATGATGCCGGAATCCACCATGGTTTCGAACGCCAGCTCAACGCCCGCTTTCACCATCGCAATCATCAGAACGCCTTTATCGAAGTACTCCTGCTCACCGATTTTACCTTCAAACTGCGGGGCGGTTTCGAACGCGGTTTTACCGGTCTCTTCACGCCAGGTCAGCAGTTTCTTATCGTCGTTAGCCCAGTCAGCCATCATGCCGGAAGAGAATTCGCCGGAAATGATGTCGTCCATGTGTTTCTGGAACAGCGGCGCCATAATCTCTTTCAGCTGTTCGGACAGCGCATAAGCACGCAGTTTCGCCGGGTTAGACAGACGGTCCATCATCAGGGTGATGCCGCCCTGCTTCAGCGCTTCGGTGATGGTTTCCCAGCCGAACTGAATCAGTTTTTCAGCATATGCCGGGTCAGTACCTTCTTCCACCAGCTTATCGAAGCACAGCAGAGAACCGGCTTGCAGCATACCGCACAGGATAGTCTGCTCACCCATCAGATCAGATTTCACTTCCGCAACGAAGGAGGACTCCAGCACGCCCGCACGGTGACCGCCGGTGGCCGCAGCCCAGGCTTTAGCAATCGCCATACCTTCGCCTTTCGGATCGTTTTCCGGGTGAACGGCGATCAGGGTCGGTACACCGAAGCCACGTTTGTACTCTTCACGAACTTCAGTACCCGGGCACTTCGGTGCCACCATCACAACGGTGATGTCTTTACGGATCTGCTCGCCCACTTCGACGATGTTGAAGCCGTGTGAATAGCCCAGCGCCGCGCCATCTTTCATCAGCGGTTGTACCGAACGTACAACGTCGGAGTGCTGCTTGTCTGGCGTCAGGTTAACCACCAGGTCAGCCTGCGGGATCAGCTCTTCGTAGGTACCCACTTTGAAGCCGTTTTCGGTCGCTTTACGCCAGGAAGCACGCTTCTCAGCAATGGCTTCTTTACGCAGTGCGTAGGAGATATCCAGACCGGAGTCACGCATGTTCAGGCCCTGGTTCAGACCCTGAGCGCCACAGCCGACGATGACCACTTTTTTACCCTGAAGGTAGCTCGCACCATCGGCGAATTCGTCGCGGCCCATAAAGCGACATTTACCCAGCTGTGCCAGCTGCTGGCGCAGGTTCAGTGTATTAAAGTAGTTAGCCATGATGGTGTACTCCGTGATGTTGTGTTGTGGTGCTTATTATTCGGTTCGCAGATTTGTATTTGCGAGATTGAATCCACATTACAACAGGAAATTTATTGCGGAAATTGATATATTCACAACATCACGTTGCAATTTATGCAACGTAGAAAATCGGAGGCTCGTCTGTGGATTTACGCGATCTGAAAATGTTCCTGCATTTGGCTGAAAGTCGCCACTTTGGCCGCAGCGCACGGGCAATGCACGTCAGCCCCTCCACGCTTTCGCGCCAGATTCAGCGCCTGGAAGAAGATCTCGGCCAGCCGCTGTTTGTGCGCGATAACCGTACGGTCACGCTGACCGAAGCGGGCGAAGAGCTGCGCGTATTCGCCCAGCAGACGCTGCTGCAATACCAGCTGTTGCGCCACACCCTCGATCAGCAAGGACCGTCACTGTCAGGCGAGTTACATATCTTCTGCTCCGTCACCGCCGCGTACAGCCACCTGCCACCGATACTTGATCGCTTCCGCGCTGAACACCCGTCGGTTGAAATCAAGCTCACCACCGGCGATGCCGCCGATGCGATGGACAAAGTGGTCACTGGTGAAGCCGATCTGGCGATTGCCGGTAAGCCCGAGACACTGCCCGGCGCGGTAGCGTTCTCGATGCTGGAGAATCTGACGGTGGTGCTGATCGCCCCGGCGCTGCCCTGCCCGGTGCGTAATCAGGTTTCCGTCGAGAAACCCGACTGGTCGACGGTGCCGTTTATCATGGCCGACCAGGGGCCGGTCCGCCGCCGCATTGAGCTGTGGTTCCGCCGTCACAAAATCAGCAACCCATCGATTTACGCTACGGTAGGCGGTCATGAAGCGATGGTCTCAATGGTGGCGCTGGGCTGCGGCGTGGCGCTGCTGCCGGAAGTGGTGCTGGAAAACAGCCCGGAGCCGGTACGTAACCGCGTGATGATTTTAGAACGCAGCGACGAGAAAACGCCGTTCGAGCTCGGCGTCTGCGCGCCGAAAAAGCGGCTGCATGAACCGCTGATCGACGCGTTCTGGAAGATTGTTCTGGAACGTAAATCTGCCGACTAGCGCCAGCGTCAGGCCTAAAATCAGTGGTAGATTCAGTATTGGCGCTCCTTTTCTGTATAATGTCGTGATCCATTGTAGTGGGGGGCTTGTTAACCATCGCGTTAAGCAGGCCAGAACAGACGGTGTCATTGCGCACTTGACAGCGAAAATACAAACTTAATTAGCCATCATTATGATAATCAAACCAAAAATTCGTGGATTCATCTGTACAACGACCCATCCGACTGGCTGCAAAGTCAACGTGGAAAAGCAGATCGAGTATGTTAAGCAGAACGGGAAAATCGAGAACGGCCCGTCCCGCGTGCTGGTGATCGGTGCTTCCACCGGTTACGGTCTGGCTTCCAGAATTTCTGCCGCCTTTGGCAGCGGAGCCGCCACTATCGGCGTATTTTTCGAAAAACCGGGCACGGATACCAAACCGGGTTCCGCAGGCTGGTATAACTCTGCCGCCTTCGATGAAGCCGCTAAGCGTGAAGGTCTGTACTCCAAAAGCATCAACGGCGATGCGTTCTCTGACGAATGCCGTGATGAAGTGATCAAACTGATAAAAGAAGACCTGGGTCAGATTGACCTGGTCGTTTATTCACTGGCTTCTCCAGTGCGTAAAATGCCGAAAACCGGTGAAATCGTCCGTTCTGCGCTGAAGCCAATCGGTGAGGTTTACACCTCTAAAGCGATCGATACCAACAAAGATCAGATCATCACCGCCAGCATTGAGCCGGCAACCGAAGAAGAAGTGCAGAACACCGTCACCGTCATGGGCGGCGAAGACTGGGAACTGTGGATGGGCGCGCTGAGCGAAGCGGGCGTGCTGGCTGACGGCGTGAAAACCGTAGCCTACTCCTACATCGGTACCGACCTGACCTGGCCAATCTACTGGCACGGCGCGCTGGGCAAAGCGAAAGAAGACCTTGATCGCGCCGCGGGCGAACTGCGTAACCAGCTGGCTCCGCTGAACGGTTCCGCGAACGTTGCCGTACTGAAATCCGTTATCACTCAGGCGTCTTCCGCCATTCCAGTGATGCCGCTGTACATCTCCATGGTCTTCAAGCTGATGAAAGCACAGGGGATTCATGAAGGTTGTATCGAGCAAATCAACCGTCTGATGACCACCAGCCTGTACGGTGACAAAGTGGCGCTTGATGACAACCAGCGTATCCGTATGGATGACTGGGAACTGCGTGATGACATTCAGCAGGCATGTCGCGACCTGTGGCCGCTGATCACCACCGAAAACCTGGCGCAAGAAACCGATTATGCAGGCTACAAGCAGGAATTCCTGAACCTGTTCGGTTTTGGCCTCGACGGCGTGGACTACGATGCTGACGTGAACACCGAAGTCGAATTCGACGTTATCACGCTGTAATCTGCTGATACAGTAGCAAAAAGGGTTCATGTTTTTACATGAACCCTTTTTTAATGGCTGTTGTTAACCCGCCAGGAAGAACCTGAACGCCGGGTTATGTGTTTCATCGTGACAGTCATAACCCAGTTCATTTAGCCGCGTTTCGAAATCAGGCTCGTGTTCACCCAACTCAAACGCCGCCAGTACGCGACCATAGTCGGTACCGTGACTGCGATAGTGGAACAATGAAATATTCCAGTGCGTCCCCAGGGTATGCAGAAATTTGAGCAACGCCCCCGGCGATTCAGGAAATTCGAAGCTGTAGAGACGTTCCTGTAAGGGTTTCGACGGACGTCCACCGACCATATAGCGCACGTGTAGCTTCGCCATCTCGTCATCAGACAGATCCACCACGCTGTAGCCGCCCTCGTTGAGCAGTTGCAGGATTTCCTTACGCTCTTCCAGCCCACGGCTCAGGCGTACACCGACAAAAATGCAGGCGTCTTTCGCATCGGCAAAGCGGTAGTTAAACTCCGTTACCGAACGGCCACCCAACAGCTGGCAGAACTTCAGGAAACTTCCCTTCTCTTCCGGGATGGTCACCGCCAGCAGGGCTTCACGTTGTTCCCCCAGCTCGCAACGTTCGGAGACATAGCGCAGGCCGTGGAAGTTAACGTTCGCACCGGACAACACGTGCGCCAGACGTTCACCGCGAATATTGTGCTGGGCGATGTATTTTTTCATCCCCGCCAGCGCCAGCGCCCCGGAAGGCTCAGCCACCGCACGTACATCCTCGAACAGGTCTTTCATTGCCGCACAAATAGCATCGCTATCGACAGTGATAATATCGTCGAGATATTCCTGGCACAGACGGAAGGTTTCATCGCCAATACGTTTCACCGCTACGCCTTCGGCAAAGAGACCCACACGCGGCAGATCCACCGGATGACCGGCATCCAGCGCCGCCTTCAGGCAGGCCGAATCTCCCGCTTCCACGGCAATCACTTTGATTTGCGGCATCAGCTGTTTAATCAGCACCGCAACACCTGCCGCTAATCCGCCACCACCAACAGGCACGAATACGCGATCGAGATGAGCGTCCTGCTGGAGCAGCTCCAGCGCCAGCGTGCCCTGCCCGGCAATCACCATCGGATGATCAAACGGTGGAACCCAGGTAAAACCCTGCTGCTGTGACAGTTCAATCGCTTTGGCTTTGGCTTCATCAAAATTCGCGCCGTGCAACAGCACTTCTCCGCCGAAGCCGCGAACGGCATCGACTTTGATATCGGCGGTAGCCGTTGGCATGACAATCAGCGCCTTCACGCCTAATCGCGCAGAAGAGAACGCGACACCCTGAGCATGATTACCCGCCGATGCGGTGATGACCCCATGCGCTTTTTGCTCTTCGGTCAAGCCCGCCATCATGGCATAGGCACCGCGTAGCTTGAAGCTGTGAACGGGTTGACGGTCTTCGCGCTTCACCAGAATGACGTTATCGAGGCGCGAAGAGAGCTTTTCCATTTTCTGTAGCGGCGTTACCTGTGCCGCTTCGTATACCGGCGCACGCAGTACCGCTCTGAGATACTCAGCGCCCTCAGGAGCACCGGATAGAGGTTGTGAATCCGCCATGGTCATTATCCCCCGAGCTTCGACTTATCGCGCACCGCACCTTTGTCGGCACTGGTTGCCAGGCTGGCATAGGCGCGCAGTGCAAAGGAGACCTGACGTTGACGATCTTTTGGCGTCCAGGCTTTGTCACCGCGAGCTTCCTGCGCTTCACGGCGCGCAGCGATTTCCGCATCACTCAGTTGCAGTTGAATGCCACGATTCGGGATATCGATGGCAATCATGTCACCATCTTCGATAATCGCGATATTACCGCCGCTGGCCGCTTCCGGAGAAACGTGACCGATGGAAAGCCCCGAAGTACCGCCGGAGAAACGACCATCGGTAATCAGCGCACAAGCCTTGCCGAGGCCCATCGATTTCAGGAAGGTGGTTGGGTAGAGCATTTCCTGCATGCCTGGCCCGCCTTTCGGCCCTTCGTAGCGAATGACAACCACGTCGCCAGCCACCACTTTACCGCCGAGGATTGCTTCAACCGCATCGTCCTGGCTTTCATACACTTTTGCCGGGCCGATGAATTTCAGGATACTGTCATCCACGCCTGCAGTTTTTACGATACAGCCGTTTTCCGCAAAGTTACCGTACAGGACTGCCAGACCGCCGTCTTTGCTGTAAGCATGTTCCAGCGAGCGGATGCAGCCTTCAGCGCGGTCGTCATCCAGCGTATCCCAACGGCAGTCCTGCGAGAACGCCTGGGTGGTACGGATGCCCGCCGGTCCGGCGCGGAACATTTTTTTCACCACGTCGTCTTTGGTCAACATCACGTCATACCGATCAAGCGTTTGCGGCAGAGTCAGACCCAGCACATTTTTCACGTCGCGGTTCAGCAGTCCGGCACGATCCAGTTCGCCTAAAATACCCAGTACGCCGCCTGCGCGGTGCACGTCTTCCATATGGTATTTCTGCGTGCTCGGCGCCACTTTACACAGTTGTGGGACTTTGCGGGACAGCTTGTCGATATCACTCATGGTGAAGTCGATTTCCGCTTCCTGCGCTGCCGCCAGCAGGTGCAGAACGGTGTTGGTGGAGCCGCCCATGGCGATATCCAACGTCATGGCATTCTCAAACGCCGCCTTGCTGGCAATGTTGCGCGGAAGCGCAGAAGCATCATCCTGCTCATAGTAGCGTTTAGTTAGCTCAACGATGCGTTTACCTGCGTTGAGGAACAGTTCTTTACGGTCGGCGTGAGTCGCCAACAGCGAACCGTTACCCGGCTGCGACAGGCCCAGCGCCTCGGTCAGGCAGTTCATCGAGTTGGCGGTGAACATCCCAGAGCATGAGCCGCAGGTTGGACAGGCGGAACGTTCAACCTGCTCGCTTTGTGAGTCGGAGACTTTCGGGTCTGCGCCCTGAATCATGGCATCAACCAAGTCGAGCTTGATGATTTGGTCAGAGAGCTTGGTTTTCCCGGCTTCCATCGGACCGCCGGAAACAAAGATCACCGGAATATTCAGGCGCAAAGAGGCCATTAACATCCCAGGGGTGATTTTGTCGCAGTTAGAGATGCAGACCATCGCATCGGCGCAGTGGGCGTTAACCATGTACTCAACGGAGTCAGCAATCAGCTCGCGGGACGGCAGTGAATACAGCATGCCACCGTGCCCCATGGCGATACCATCATCCACAGCAATGGTGTTGAACTCTTTCGCCACGCCGCCTGAGGCTTCGATTTGTTCGGCAACCAATTTACCGAGATCGCGCAGGTGGACGTGACCCGGCACAAACTGGGTAAAAGAGTTCACCACAGCGATAATCGGTTTACCGAAGTCATCATCGGTCATCCCGGTGGCGCGCCACAGTGCGCGGGCACCCGCCATATTGCGGCCGTGGGTGGTGGTAGCAGAACGATACTTAGGCATGCTTGATTAACTCCCGTCTGTCTAATAATTGGGACGGTGCGTGCCGTCCCAAATTTATGTTTATTGATTAACCTGATCCAACCAGCCGTATTTATCTTCCGTTTCACCAGTGAAGAGGCCAAAGAAGGCCTGCTGGATGCGTTTGGTGACCGGACCGCAGCGGCCTTCGCCCACCTGGATACCATCGACGCTGCGTACTGGGGTGATTTCGGCCGCGGTACCGGACATGAACACTTCGTCGGCCAGGTACAGCGATTCACGGGACAGCACCTGCTCACGCACTTCGATATCGAGATCTTTCGCCAGCTTAATGATCGCGTCACGGGTGATACCCGGCAGTGCAGAAGAGGTAAACGGCGGGGTAAACAGAATGCCGTCTTTTACTTCAAACAGGTTTTCACCCGCGCCTTCAGAGATGTAACCATTCACATCCAGCGCAATGCCTTCCTGATAGCCATGACGACGCGCTTCACTACCCACCAGCAGCGAAGACAGATAGTTACCGCCCGCTTTAGCCGCTGTAGGGATGGTGTTCGGCGCAACGCGGTTCCAGGAAGAAACCATCGCGTCGATCCCCTGTTCCAGCGCTTCAGCACCAAGGTAAGCGCCCCACGGGAACGCAGCGATGATCACGTCAGTGGTGTATCCCGCTGGCGGGTTAACGCCCATCCCCACGTCGCCAACAAACACCAGCGGACGGATATAGGCGCTGGTCAGATTGTTTTTACGAATCACCTCACGGCAAGCTTCCATCAGCTCATCAACGCTCTGAGAAACCGGAAAACGATAGATCTTGGCTGAATCACGCAGACGCTGCATATGTTCACGATGACGGAACACCACCGGCCCTTTGTGAGAATCGTAGCAACGGATGCCTTCAAATACAGAAGTACCGTAGTGCAGCGCGTGGGACATCACGTGAACCTTAGCGTCTTCCCAACGAATCATCTCGCCATTAGACCAAATGTAATCAGCTTTTTTCGTCGTCATTTTTCTTCCTTTTGCGCTCAGGCGCGGATTTGTTGTGATGTGGTTGTGCTCTGGCAGATAGCAACATGTGCAACGTCTACCAGTTTACTTAACTGACTAAACAGTAAGTCGACCGACCGGGGGCTGGCAACGGTCAATTCGATATTTATATTCTGCGCATCGCTGGCAGCTTCCATATTCATGGAGCACACCTGAAAACCGCGATGGCGTACCACGCGTAAAACACGTTCTAACGTTTCCGGATTGAACCGAGCCTCAACGGCGACCTGATGTTGCATCATGATAATTTCTCCAGCATTTCTGAGTTACTGGCACCTGGCGGTACCAGAGGCCAGACATTCTCAAGTTCGTCGATTGAGACATGAAGCAGGTATGGCCCCTCGCTGTTCAGCATGGTGTCGAGTGCCGCTTCAACCTGGTCTTTACGGGTGATGTGTTGACCTGGTATGCCGAAGGCGCTGGCCAACATGAGGAAATCGGGGTTATCGGTAAGGGTGGTTTCGCTATAACGTTCCTGGAAAAACAGCTGCTGCCATTGTCGCACCATGCCTAACCGCTGGTTGTCGAGTAAAACTATCTTCAGCGGCAACTGCTTGCGTTTTACGGTGCCGAGCTCCTGTACATTCATCATGAAGGAACCGTCACCGGAGATACAGATTACCGTATCGTTCGGGCGAGCAACCTGCGCGCCAACCGCTGCTGGCAAGCCAAAGCCCATCGTACCCAGGCCGCTCGAGGTGATAAAATTTTCCGGGCGGGTGTAGGTCATATGCTGCGCCGACCACATCTGATGCTGGCCAACATCCGTTGTCACTACGCTGTCCGCGGGTTTGCGATCGGACAACTGCTTCAACAACAGTGGTGCGTAGATAGCCTCACCGGGATGATCATAGCGCCAGGTATGCTCTGTGCGCAGTTCAGCACTATGCTGACGCCATGCGTCAATCTTCAGCGATTGCTGCAATGCCGGCAGCAGAGAATTTAAATCACCCTGCAATGCTACGTGCGCCTGGCGCAGCTTGTTCATTTCCGCAGGGTCGATATCCATGTGGATCACGCTGGCGTTTGGTGCGAAGGTATTCAGCTTGCCGGTCACCCGGTCATCAAAACGCGCGCCCACTGCAATCAGTAAATCACATTCTTGCACCGCGAAATTTGCCGCTTTAGTGCCGTGCATTCCCAACATACCCAAATAGTATGGGTAGTCAGCCTCTACTGCGCCCAGCCCCTTCAACGTGCAGGCGACCGGCATTTGGGTTACCGCGATAAATTCACGCAGGGCCGGGACCGCCTGCGCCATACCAACGCCACCACCTACGTACAGGATAGGTTTCTGCGCTTGTGCCAGCATTTTACGCGCCTGCTCAACGTCAGCGTGCGGGAAAACCTCTACGTTTTTGACTGTCGTAAAATACGGCTCCAGCGTACCGCTGGCCAATTGGATGTCTTTCGGGATATCAACCAGAACCGGCCCCGGACGACCGGAATTCGCTACAGCGAAAGCTTCAGCCATGATGCGCGGCAGCTCTTCCAGTGACTGCACCAGGAAACTGTGTTTGGTGCAGGACAGAGACATACCCAGAACGTCCACTTCCTGGAACGCATCCGTTCCGATGAAAGGTGATGCCACCTGGCCGGTGATCGCCACCACAGGAACTGAATCTAACAGCGCATCAGCAAGGCCCGTGATCAGGTTGGTAGCACCAGGCCCGGAAGTGGCGATACACACGCCGGTTTTACCGGTCGCACGGGCATAGCCAATTGCTGCCATTGCCGCGCCCTGCTCGTGTCGGCACAACAGGTGTTCTACGCCGCCGTCATATAACGCATCGTAAACCGGCATAATTGCGCCACCAGGATAACCAAAGACGGTTTGAACCCCTTGTGCACGCAACGCATGTACCACCCACTGTGCCCCATTCATAGTTACATCCCCGCCGGAAATCTTGAGAAACAGAATTTTATGCTACCGTTCACTTTCTGCTCCTCGTGTATGTTTTTAAGGTCAAAAAAAACCCCCGAACCTTTCGGTGCGGGGGTCTTAGTTCGTTAAGGCTTGTTTTCTAAGCCTTTCCTCGTCCAAGTGCAGCCCCGCACGGTGGGATAATAATCACCACCACGCTAATCACGACCAGGCTAATCACTCGTAGAAGGGCTGTCATTTTTGTATTTTCTTGCATCTTGTTCGAAGGAATACCTAAAGAGTTACCATAGAATTTGCAAATGACACAAGATATTTTTTTATTCGTTTTTCTGACGACGTTAACGGTTTAGATAAATATCGTTGTTTTTTAAACAAAAAATCAAAGGTGAAAATATTTCACGTTTCAGGTAATTCTCGGCAACCCACTCCCTACTAAAAACGCCATGCAAAAGCGTTTGCGAGCGCTATTCCAGACTTAATGTAATCAGTGTTGAGCCACATAAAAACACGGGAATAAGCCTCTAAAAACCGTAATTATGTGAAATCTTGCCGCGATGTATTGCGACATAATGCTTTCATCAGGAGGGCTTATGTCACTATCGATTGTTCACACACGCGCTGCGCTGGGCGTGAATGCGCCGGCCATTACCATCGAGGTACATATCAGCAATGGTTTGCCTGGTTTAACCATGGTGGGATTACCCGAAACAACGGTGAAAGAGGCCCGCGATCGGGTTCGCAGTGCGGTAATTAATAGCGGTTATGAATTCCCGGCAAAGAAGATAACCATAAACCTCGCTCCAGCCGATCTCCCAAAAGAAGGGGGACGATATGATTTACCTATCGCAGTTGCGCTTCTGGCCGCTTCTGAGCAGCTTACTACCCATAATCTCGATACATATGAGCTAGTAGGCGAATTAGCGCTTACAGGCGCGTTACGCGGCGTTCCCGGTGCGATATCAAGTGCAACCGAAGCCATTCGCGCAGGGAGGAGAATTATTGTCGCAAAAGAGAATGCAGCTGAAGTTGGACTAATACACGGTGAAGGGTGCCTGATAGCCGATCATCTACAGGCAGTATGCGCATTCCTCGAAGGTAAGCATGATTTAGACAAACCATCATCGGCAGATTTTACCCCCTGCGCATTAGCAGATGATCTGAGCGATGTTATCGGCCAGGAACAGGGTAAACGTGGGCTGGAGCTTACCGCAGCTGGCGGTCATAACCTCTTACTCATCGGCCCTCCGGGTACGGGTAAGACCATGCTGGCCAGTCGCCTGAGAGGATTGCTTCCGCCACTGAGTAACGATGAGGCACTGGAAAGCGCCGCGATTCTTAGTCTGGTCAATTCCGACACGCTACAGAAACAGTGGAAACAACGCCCTTTTCGCTCTCCGCATCACAGTGCTTCATTAACCGCCATGGTCGGTGGAGGCTCTATTCCTGCGCCAGGCGAGATCTCTCTGGCGCATAACGGCATACTATTTCTGGATGAACTACCCGAGTTTGAGCGGCGCACGCTGGATGCACTGCGCGAACCCATTGAGTCCGGACAGATACATCTATCCCGCACCAGAGCAAAAATCACCTATCCCGCTCGCTTTCAACTCATAGCCGCCATGAATCCCAGCCCAACAGGCCATTATCAGGGGAACCATAACCGCTGTACCCCAGAGCAGACGCTACGCTACCTCAATCGATTATCAGGTCCATTTCTTGACCGCTTCGATCTCTCTCTCGAAATCCCTTTGCCACCGCCCGGGATACTCAGCCAGAACCAGGTAAAAGGGGAAGATAGCGCAACGGTGAAGCAACGTGTTATGGCAGCGCAAGATCGTCAGTATCGACGACAAAATAAGTTAAACGCGCATCTGGACAGTCAGGATATCCATAAATACTGTCCACTGCGCAGCGACGATGCACAGTGGCTTGAAGAAACGCTCGCGCATCTCGGATTATCCATCCGCGCCTGGTTACGCCTGATAAAGGTTGCTCGAACGATCGCGGATATAGAACAATCTGACCATATCTCTCGCCAGCACTTACAGGAGGCTGTTGGGTATCGGGCGATAGACAGATTACTCATTCATTTGCAGAAACTACTTGCATAAAAAAAGGGCTTTCGCCCTTTTTTTATTAATCATCAGATTCGGTGTAGTCTTCCGCACCTTCCACCTGAGGTTTCCCGCCAGACAGCGTGTGAAAGCGTTTTGGACGCTTAATGCGCGTCATGTATTTGGACCACACACGTTCAGCTTCGGTAACCGGTTCGCGCTCACCACGGCATACCGCAACAAACAGTTTTTCTTCTTCCGTTACCGGCTCACGCTTGCCCAGATCCAGCTCGTTGAAAGCATAACCGTGACGCTCAAGCAGTTGTGCTTCTTTAATGGTGAAATCACCATGACGGGAGAATCCGCGGGGATAATATTTATTATCGAAATATCGATTAGTCGTCGTAAAGCTTTCCGCCATCCTGCACGCTCCTAATTCTTTGGCCGAGCTATTTATGGCGCGGAGTATTAGTTACGCTTGACAGAGCGTCAAACAAAAGATTTAAATCATAACGACAAATAATTTTATGGAGCGAGTTGTGGATACGGAATTGTTAAAAACTTTCCTGGAAGTTAGCCGGACACGCCACTTTGGCAGAGCTGCTGAAGCGCTCTATCTGACCCAATCAGCGGTTAGTTTCCGGATCAGACAACTGGAAAATCAATTGGGTGTAAACCTGTTCACCCGACACAGAAACAATATCCGTTTAACCGCTGCAGGTGAAAAATTACTGCCTTACGCTGAAACGCTGATGAATACGTGGCAAGCCGCACGTAAGGAGGTTGCAAATACCTCGCGGCATAACGAGTTTTCTATTGGTGCCAGCGCATCCCTCTGGGAATGCATGCTTAATGGCTGGCTGGGGCGTTTGTACCAATCCCAGGAGCCGCAATCCAGCCTGCAGTTTGAAGCGAGGATCGCTCAGCGACAGTCGTTAGTAAAACAGCTCCATGAACGACAGCTTGATCTACTGATTACTACCGAAACGCCCAAAATGGACGAATTTAGCAGCCAACTGTTGGGATATTTCACGCTGGCGCTCTATTGCAGTTCTCCTTCGCAAACCAAGGATGAACTGAATTATCTGCGTCTGGAATGGGGACCTGACTTTCAGCAACACGAAGCGGGATTGATTGCGGGAGATGAAGTGCCGGTACTCACCACCAGTTCGGCAGAATTGGCCAGGCAGCAACTTTCAGTCCTTAGAGGCTTTAGCTGGCTTCCGGTCAGTTGGGCTAAAGGTAAAAGCGATCTCCATACGGTTACTGACAGTACAACCCTTTCGCGCCCGTTATATGCAGTTTGGCTGCAAAACAGCGATAAACATGCACTGATTTGCGACTTGCTGAGAACGAATATTCTGGAAGATTAAAGAAAATACGGGCAAGGATGCCGGGAATAAAACAACTGGAAGGCACAGCGCAAATTGCAGATAAAAAAAATCCTTAGCAAGAATGCTAAGGATTGTTTCTGGCAGGGGCGGAGAGACTCGAACTCGCGACACCCGGTTTTGGAGACCGGTGCTCTACCAACTGAGCTACGCCCCTAAATTTTCTTATCATTAAGCCTGCTACTAAGCAGGCTTAATTTTCTAATAAGTGGCGGAACGGACGGGACTCGAACCCGCGACCCCCTGCGTGACAGGCAGGTATTCTAACCAACTGAACTACCG
>NZ_JAOWFA010000028.1:0-2755 GCF_030333885.1 Citrobacter sp. Cf132 | reverse complement strand
AGTCTCAGGGAGAACTCATCTCGGGGCAAGTTTCGTGCTTAGATGCTTTCAGCACTTATCTCTTCCGCATTTAGCTACCGGGCAATGCCATTGGCATGACAACCCGAACACCAGTGATGCGTCCACTCCGGTCCTCTCGTACTAGGAGCAGCCCCCCTCAATTCTCCAGCGCCCACGGCAGATAGGGACCGAACTGTCTCACGACGTTCTAAACCCAGCTCGCGTACCACTTTAAATGGCGAACAGCCATACCCTTGGGACCTACTTCAGCCCCAGGATGTGATGAGCCGACATCGAGGTGCCAAACACCGCCGTCGATATGAACTCTTGGGCGGTATCAGCCTGTTATCCCCGGAGTACCTTTTATCCGTTGAGCGATGGCCCTTCCATTCAGAACCACCGGATCACTAAGACCTGCTTTCGCACCTGCTCGAGCCGTCACTCTCGCAGTCAAGCTAGCTTATGCCTTTGCACTAACCTCCTGATGTCCGACCAGGATTAGCTAACCTTCGTGCTCCTCCGTTACTCTTTAGGAGGAGACCGCCCCAGTCAAACTACCCACCAGACACTGTCCGCAACCCGGATTACGGGTCCACGTTAGAACACCAGCCATTAAAGGGTGGTATTTCAAGGATGGCTCCATGCAGACTGGCGTCCACACTTCAAAGCCTCCCACCTATCCTACACATCAAGGACCAGTGTTCAGTGTCAAGCTATAGTAAAGGTTCACGGGGTCTTTCCGTCTTGCCGCGGGTACACTGCATCTTCACAGCGAGTTCAATTTCACTGAGTCTCGGGTGGAGACAGCCTGGCCATCATTACGCCATTCGTGCAGGTCGGAACTTACCCGACAAGGAATTTCGCTACCTTAGGACCGTTATAGTTACGGCCGCCGTTTACCGGGGCTTCGATCAAGAGCTTCTCCTTACGGATAACCCCATCAATTAACCTTCCGGCACCGGGCAGGCGTCACACCGTATACGTCCACTTTCGTGTTTGCACAGTGCTGTGTTTTTAATAAACAGTTGCAGCCAGCTGGTATCTTCGACTGATTTCAGCTCCATGAGTAAATCACTTCACCTACATATCAGCGTGCCTTCTCCCGAAGTTACGGCACCATTTTGCCTAGTTCCTTCACCCGAGTTCTCTCAAGCGCCTTGGTATTCTCTACCTGACCACCTGTGTCGGTTTGGGGTACGATTTCGTGTTACCTGATGCTTAGAGGCTTTTCCTGGAAGCAGGGCATTTGTTACTTCAGCACCGTAGTGCCTCGTCATCACACCTCAGCGTTAAAAGGTACCGGATTTACCTGGAACCTCCGCCTACATGCTTAAACCGGGACAACCGTCGCCCGGCTAACATAGCCTTCTCCGTCCCCCCTTCGCAGTAACACCAAGTACAGGAATATTAACCTGTTTCCCATCGACTACGCCTTTCGGCCTCGCCTTAGGGGTCGACTCACCCTGCCCCGATTAACGTTGGACAGGAACCCTTGGTCTTCCGGCGTGCGGGTTTTTCACCCGCATTATCGTTACTTATGTCAGCATTCGCACTTCTGATACCTCCAGCATACCTCACGATACACCTTCAACGGCTTACAGAACGCTCCCCTACCCAACAACACATAGTGTCGCTGCCGCAGCTTCGGTGCATGGTTTAGCCCCGTTACATCTTCCGCGCAGGCCGACTCGACCAGTGAGCTATTACGCTTTCTTTAAATGATGGCTGCTTCTAAGCCAACATCCTGGCTGTCTGTGCCTTCCCACATCGTTTCCCACTTAACCATGACTTTGGGACCTTAGCTGGCGGTCTGGGTTGTTTCCCTCTTCACGACGGACGTTAGCACCCGCCGTGTGTCTCCCGTGATAACATTCTTCGGTATTCGCAGTTTGCATCGGGTTGGTAAGTCGGGATGACCCCCTAGCCGAAACAGTGCTCTACCCCCGAAGATGAATTCACGAGGCGCTACCTAAATAGCTTTCGGGGAGAACCAGCTATCTCCCGGTTTGATTGGCCTTTCACCCCCAGCCACAAGTCATCCGCTAATTTTTCAACATTAGTCGGTTCGGTCCTCCAGTTAGTGTTACCCAACCTTCAACCTGCCCATGGCTAGATCACCGGGTTTCGGGTCTATACCCTGCAACTTAACGCCCAGTTAAGACTCGGTTTCCCTTCGGCTCCCCTATACGGTTAACCTTGCTACAGAATATAAGTCGCTGACCCATTATACAAAAGGTACGCAGTCACCCCATAAAGAGGCTCCCACTGCTTGTACGTACACGGTTTCAGGTTCTTTTTCACTCCCCTCGCCGGGGTTCTTTTCGCCTTTCCCTCACGGTACTGGTTCACTATCGGTCAGTCAGGAGTATTTAGCCTTGGAGGATGGTCCCCCCATATTCAGACAGGATACCACGTGTCCCGCCCTACTCTTCGAGTTCACAACCTGTGCATTTTGGTGTACGGGACTATCACCCTGTACCGTCGGACTTTCCAGACCGTTCCACTAACACACAAGCTGATTCAGACTCTGGGCTGCTCCCCGTTCGCTCGCCGCTACTGGGGGAATCTCGGTTGATTTCTTTTCCTCGGGGTACTTAGATGTTTCAGTTCCCCCGGTTCGCTTCATTACGCTATGTATTCACGTAATGATAGTGTGACGAATCACACTGGGTTTCCCCATTCGGAAATCGCCGGTTATAACGGTTCATATCACCTTACCGACGCTTATCGCAGATTAGCACGTCCTTCATCGCCT
>NZ_JAOWFA010000027.1:0-721 GCF_030333885.1 Citrobacter sp. Cf132 | reverse complement strand
CTTCTTCATGGGGATGTCCTCATGTGGCTTATGAAGACATTACTAACATCGGGGTGTACTAATCAACGGGGAGCAGGTCAACCGGTATGCATTTCGTCAGCATTGACCAGAATAATAGTGTCTTGTGGGGCGATGTGATTTGCTCCCGTACGGTAGAAACTCTGTGCACCGCGTTCAATTACACCTACAGTGTATCCTTCATGGCTATGACGGGAAAAAGTCTGGGTCTCATATTTAGCGTCGAGTAGCTCAATTCCACCAAGTTCATCTGCCACTTGAAACTTTGCACTTTCCTTTGACTTTAGGGTGTGTTGCTTATCCATAATCCACTCTTTATATGACAACAATTTAGTTTATACAAAAAATTACTTCGTGTTTTGTACAAAACTGCTCAAATGACTGAGTATAAAGTGATCAATATATTGTGTTTTATTGCCTAGTTTGTAGTAACTCGTATTGTTTCTGGTCAGAAAACTAAACCTACTGATATCTGGAATAAACAGCTTGGAGACTGGATAACTGTTATCTTAGCCTAAAATGATGGATAGTTGTATTGTGTATTGCTCGGCATGCTGTAACGCTGAAATGCCCCATACCTTCACAGAGCGAAAGTTCACTCACAATATGTGATTGTACGTTTGCCGGCACTGTTGCAAATAGTCGGTGGTGATAAACTTATCATCCCCTTTTGCTGATGGAGCTGCACATGAACCCATTCAAA
>NZ_JAOWFA010000026.1:0-348 GCF_030333885.1 Citrobacter sp. Cf132 | reverse complement strand
TCTGTGATGCTTGTCAGGGGGGCGGAGCCTATGGAAAACCGGCAACACCGCGGCGTTTTTTTCCCTCTCATCGTCCCTCATGGCTTCATCTTTTGATGTGCCTGTTCCCTCCGCTCGCCGCAGCCGAACGACCGAGCGCAGCGAGTCAGTGAGCGAGGAAGCGGAATATCTTCGGCCTCACGTCCGGCACCTTACACTCCGTAACTGCATTTTTTCATAGGATGCAGGATAGGGCTAACGCCGCAAAGTGACGTCACCTGACGTTCCTGGATTACAAAGGTTAAAGCAGCGGACAGGAAATGTTTTGTGCCCACAGCTATGCTGGCTTATTCACAAAACAGCGGGACA
>NZ_JAOWFA010000025.1:0-302 GCF_030333885.1 Citrobacter sp. Cf132 | reverse complement strand
GTTGGCCTCAACACGATTTTACGTCACTTAAAAAACTCAGGCCGCAGTCGGTAACCTCGCGCATACAGCCGGGCAGTGACATCATCGTCTGCGTGGAAATGGACGAACAGTGGGGCTACGTCGGGGCTAAATCGCGGCAGCGCTGGCTGTTTTACGCGTAGACAGGCTCTGGAAGACGGTTGTTGCGCACGTATTTGCTGAACGCACTATAGCGACGCTGGAGCGTCTTATGAGCCTGCTGTCACCCTTTGACGTGGTGATATGGATGACGGATGGCTGGCCGCTGTATGAATCCCGCCTGA
>NZ_JAOWFA010000024.1:0-214 GCF_030333885.1 Citrobacter sp. Cf132 | reverse complement strand
AAGCGTAGCGATACGTTGAGCTAACCGATACTAATGAACCGTGAGGCTTAACCTTACAACGCCGAAGATGTTTTGGCGAAAGACAGACATTGATTTCAGCTTGATTACAGATTACATCGACAGACCCAAAAAGTGTGTTGATAAACAGAATTTGCCTGGCGGCTGTAGCGCGGTGGTCCCACCTGACCCCATGCCGAACTCAGAAGTGAAACGC
>NZ_JAOWFA010000023.1:0-122990 GCF_030333885.1 Citrobacter sp. Cf132 | reverse complement strand
AAATAAAGTGAAGAAGCCCATCCTGACGGATGGGCTTTTTTGCGTGTGTGCGGGGTAAAAACCGCCGGGCTGAACGTATTTGCAGGCGCTGATAAGCGCAGCGCATCAGGCAGATCACGACACCGCAGTTATCTTCTGGCCCATTGCGTAACAAAATCAGCTACTTGCTGTATGTTGTTGATATCTAACAATGGAACATCCACCGCCAGCGGAACGTCACTGGCAACCGCTATAACATAGTCATCCATCACCAATTCCTCAGGACTATGCCCGCAGCCTTCGCGGAAAAGTAGGATCTTAGCGACAGGTTCATGCTTAAATCCCTCAACCAACACCATATCCAACGTTGAAGCGTCCATCCGGCTTACCAGATACGCTAAATCCAGTTCGGGCTCTTCCGGTGTTTCTACCATTAATGCCCAACGTTGCTGGCTGGCGACCAGAGTTTGTGCTGCACCAGCTTTGCGTAACTCATAGCTATCTTTACCGGGCTTGTCGACATCCATCTTGTGATGAGTATGCTTAATCAATCCGGGACGTATACCTCTGGCATGTAGTTCCGGGATCAACTTTTTGAGCAGCGTGGTTTTTCCCGTGCCGCTCCATGCCGCAATGGCGAGTAATGGGATCATGATTTTTCCTGCCATTTTGCGAGCTCTTCGGGGGTGTTCACGTTTACGAACGCATCTTTATGATCGCTGAAATCGACAGCATGACCGCCTGCCAAACGCATAAAGACCATAACGCGTCGTTCACCGGACTGAAGATAATCCTGCAGTAAAGGCTGCATAGAGCGGTGCATCAGCGCAATGGTTGGGTGATCTCTTTCGCCATCATGCACCCAGACAACCGGTGCTGCTTTGCGCTGCTCTTTTAAACGAGCGACCAGATCGTGAGGAATATAAGGCATATCGCACGGGCAGAACAAAAACCATTCCCCCGTTTGCTGCAGGAATACCGATAGCATCCCGGCCAGCGGGCCAGGGAAATCGGCCAATGAATCGGGAATAACTTTCAGGCCGCTTTGCTGGTATATATCCCTGTGGCGATTGGCATTAACCACCACGGTTTCGACCTGCAAAGCGAGAATGTCGGCCACATGTCGCCAAAGAGGTTTACCGTCCAGCTCAAGCAGACCTTTATCGGTTCCGCCCATCCGTCTGGCCTTACCGCCAGCCAGCACAACCCCTGTTATTGCACTATCCAGAATCACTGATATCGCCTCTTTTAATGTGGGATTGACCCTGCTAACGTATCTGTATTGAGCCTAAGGAGCACAACCATGAAATGTAAACGTCTGAATGAAGTTATTGAACTCCTCCAGCCTGCCTGGCAGAAGGAACCCGATCTTAACCTGATGCAATTTTTACAGAAACTGGCGCAAGAGTCAGGTTTTGACGGCGAACTGGCGGATTTAACTGATGACATTCTGATCTATCACCTGAAAATGCGTGACTCGGCGAAAGATGCGGTCATTCCAGGTATTCAGAAAGATTATGAAGAAGATTTTAAAACTGCACTACTCCGCGCACGTGGCGTAATTAAAGAGTAAAAGCTTGTAATCGCCGCCACCGAAAGCGCTGCGAAATGATATCCTGAATCATTCGTAGTATTTTCCGGATGATGGGATGAACGACAACGCTTTTAATTTCCAGACGCTACACCCGGATACCATCATGGATGCACTGTTTGAGCAGGGGATCCGGGTGGACTCCGGGCTTACCCCGCTTAACAGCTATGAAAACCGTGTCTATCAATTCCAGGACGAAGACCGTCGACGCTTTGTCGTTAAGTTTTATCGCCCTGAACGTTGGTCTGTCGATCAGATCCAGGAAGAGCACCAGTTTGCTCTGGAACTGGTAAGCGATGAAGTCCCGGTAGCTGCTCCGCTGGTATTCAGCGGCCAAACGCTATTAAGCCATCAGGGTTTCCATTATGCGATCTTCCCCAGCGTCGGTGGACGCCAGTTTGAAGCCGACAACATCGATCAGATGGAGGCGGTGGGGCGCTATCTCGGGCGTATGCACCAGACCGGATGCAAGCGTACTTTTGCCTTCCGCCCAACGATCGGCCTTGAAGAATACCTGACTGAGCCACGTAAAGTTTTTGAACACGCACAGCTAATCCCATCAGGGCAAAAAGCGGCCTTCCTGAAAGCAACGGATGCGCTTATCGCGATCGTTACCGAACGCTGGCATACGCGTTTTACCACGTTACGCCTGCACGGTGATTGTCATGCCGGTAATATTCTGTGGCGCGATGGCCCGATGTTTGTCGATTTAGATGATGCCCGCAACGGTCCGGCTATTCAGGATTTATGGATGCTCCTCAATGGCGATAAAGCTGAACAACGTATGCAGCTTGAAACCATTATCGAGGCTTATGAAGAGTTTAGTGAGTTCGACATCTCTGAAATCGGACTGATAGAACCTTTACGCGCTATGCGTTTAGTTTATTATCTTGCCTGGCTAATTCGACGTTGGGCTGACCCTGCATTTCCAAAAAACTTCCCGTGGTTAACCGGGGAAGATTACTGGCATCGTCAGACCGCGACCTTTATTGAGCAGGCAAAAATTCTGCAAGAGCCCCCCTTACAATTAACGCCAATGTATTAACCGGAGAAACTTGAACATGAAAAAAATATGGCTGGCGCTGGCTGGTATGGTCTTAGCTTTTAGCGCATCTGCAGCGCAGTTCCAGGATGGCAAACAATACATCACTCTGGAAAAGCCAGTTGCGGGTGAACCGCAAGTGTTGGAGTTCTTCTCCTTCTACTGCCCGCACTGCTACCAGTTTGAAGAAGTGCTTCACGTATCTGATAATGTGAAGAAAAAGCTGCCGGAAGGCACCAAGATGACCAAATACCACGTTGAGTTTCTCGGGCCTTTGGGTAAAGATCTGACGCAGGCATGGGCGGTTGCAATGGCGCTGGGCGTTGAAGATCAGGTTACCGTTCCGCTGTTTGAAGGCGTTCAGAAAACCCAGACCGTTCAGTCTGTTGCTGATATCCGTAAAGTGTTTGTCGACGCAGGTATTAAAGGTGAAGACTATGATGCGGCATGGAACAGCTTCGTGGTGAAATCACTCGTGGCACAGCAGGAAAAAGCGGCGGCTGATTTACAGCTGCAGGGCGTTCCGGCGATGTTCGTGAATGGCAAATATCAGGTCAACCCGCAGGGCATGGATACCAGCAGCATGGATATTTTCGTACAACAGTATGCGGATACCGTGAAGTACCTGGTTGGTCAGAAATAAAAGCAAAAGCCGGTCACTGACCGGCTTTTTTATTTGAGGCTTTAATCGCGTCGAGCTGCGCGTCTTTCTCACTCCATAGCGTATTTAGCCAGAGCTGAAACCGACGCTTGAATCCCTTATCGTTCACGTAATCACCGTGCAACTCTTCATGAATTGGCTCCAGATTCACCCGCACGACAATCCGCGTTAACTTACCGCTCAGCATGTCGTAGAACGGTCGACTGCTGTTTTCCGGATAGCACAACGTGACGTTCAACATTTTATCGAACTGTGAACCCAGTACATTCAATGCCATTGCAATACCGGCCGCCTTAGGTGGGAGCAGGTTTTGATAGGGCGAGCGGGTTTGCTCACGTTTATCTTTGGTAAAGCGCGAACCTTCGACAAAATTCACAATAGTTGTCGGGTGTACGCGAAATTTCTCGCAGGAACGACGCGTTGTTTCGACATCTTTACCACGGCGTTCCGGATGGCGAAGCAGATAGCCACGTGAATAGCGTTTCATAAACGGCATATCCAGCGCCCAGCAGGCCAGGCCAATAAAGGGTACCCAGGCCAACTGCTGCTTGAGAAAATATTTATTCATCGGGATGTGCTTACGGAACAGAACGCAAAGCACAACGATATCGGCCCAGCTGTAATGATTACAAATGAGCAGATACCAGTTTTTCTTGCTAAGACCTTCCAGTCCTTCAACATCCCACTTTAGCCGTGGATTAAGGTGCAGCAGTAGCGCCAGACCTTCACACCAGCAGTACATCATGAAATTACAGAAGACAGAAACCTTGCGCCAGACGACAGGAATAGGCAAAAGGAGTTTCACAACCCCGGCAAGGATGATCGGCACAGAACAAAAAATCGTGACCAATATGGTCAATACGATACTCAGCAACAGCGTTATCGCAGCGAGTATTCTCGTCATAATTAAATTATTCAAAAGGTTAGCCATAGACAGTGCGCGAAAGAGGCGCAAGGGGCTGATTTTATCAGAAAACGAACCAAATGATGGATCTTCCCTCAATAGAAAAAAGAGGAATATCTATCCACATCAGGATATAAGCTGTAAAAATGGAATAAAATGCTGTGTATTTATTTAATTTATTGAAATACATATAAAAATATTATGAGGCAGTAATTGCCTTGTTATATTTAAAGAGCTGTAAATTATTTATTCACAAAGTTATCCACAGATGTCTTTGCGAGCAAAGCAGAAGATCTACAAAAGTTTTTCGACAAATGCGGCGAAAAACTCATGTTTTCATCCTGTCTGTGGCATCCTTTACTCATAATCTGATAAACAGGCACGGACATTATGGTTCAGATCCCAGAAAACCCACTTATCCTTGTAGATGGCTCATCTTACCTGTATCGCGCATACCACGCGTTCCCACCGCTGACTAACAGCGCAGGAGAACCTACGGGCGCGATGTACGGTGTCCTCAACATGCTGCGTAGCTTGATTTTGCAATATCAGCCGACCCACGCGGCGGTGGTATTCGACGCCAAGGGTAAAACCTTCCGTGATGAATTATTCGAACACTATAAGTCGCACCGCCCACCCATGCCGGACGATCTGCGTGCGCAGATTGAACCTCTGCATGCGATGGTAAAAGCGATGGGGCTGCCATTGCTGGCGGTTTCTGGCGTGGAGGCGGATGATGTCATCGGTACGCTGGCGCGGGAAGCGGAGAAGGTGGGTCGTCCGGTGCTGATTAGCACTGGTGATAAAGATATGGCTCAGTTGGTGACGCCGAATATCACCCTTATCAACACCATGACCAATACGATCCTCGGCCCGGATGAGGTGGTGAATAAGTACGGTGTCCCGCCGGAACTGATCATCGATTTCCTGGCGCTGATGGGGGATTCCTCAGATAACATTCCTGGCGTTCCAGGCGTAGGTGAAAAAACTGCGCAGGCTCTGCTGCAGGGGCTGGGTGGGCTGGATACTCTCTATGCTGAATCAGACAAAATTGCAGGGCTGACATTCCGTGGTGCGAAAACCATGGCGGGCAAACTTGAGCAGAATAAAGAGGTGGCGTACCTCTCTTATCAATTGGCTACTATCAAAACGGATGTTGAGCTGGAGTTGACCTGCGAGCAGCTGGAAGTCCGTCAACCGGCAGCGGAAGAACTGCTTGGCCTGTTTAAACAGTATGAATTCAAACGTTGGGTTACTGACGTTGAAGCGGGTAAATGGCTACAGGCGAAAGGGACGAAGCCGGCGGCAAAACCGCAAGAAACTATTGTCGTCGATGAAACGCCTGAGGAGCCGGCTACGGTTCTTTCGTATGATAACTATGTGACGATTCTGGACGAAGCGACGCTGGAAGAGTGGATCGCGAAGCTGAAAAAAGCACCTGTCTTTGCCTTCGATACTGAAACTGACAGCCTGGACAATATTTCCGCGAATCTGGTTGGCCTGTCTTTTGCCATTGAACCGGGTGTGGCGGCATATGTTCCTGTTGCCCACGATTACCTGGATGCCCCCGATCAAATAGCTCGCGATCGCGCGCTGGAGCTGCTGAAGCCGCTGCTTGAAGATGAGAATGCGCATAAAGTCGGGCAGAACCTGAAGTACGATCGCGGTATCTTGGCGAACTATGGCATCGAGCTGCGCGGCATCACCTTTGACACCATGCTTGAATCCTACATTCTTAACAGCGTTGCTGGCCGACACGATATGGACAGCCTGTCGGACCGCTGGCTTAAACATAAAACTATCACCTTTGAAGAGATCGCTGGAAAAGGCAAAAACCAGCTGACCTTTAACCAGATAGCATTGGAAGAAGCCGGGCGTTACGCTGCGGAAGACGCCGACGTTACGCTACAGCTGCATCTGAAAATGTGGCCAGAATTACAGCAGCATAAAGGGCCACTGAACGTCTTTGAAAATATCGATATGCCGCTGGTGCCAGTTTTGTCTCGTGTTGAGCGCAACGGTGTGAAAATCGATCCGGCTGTTCTGCACAAGCATTCAGAAGAACTGACGCTGCGTTTGAACGAGCTGGAGCAAAAAGCGCACGAGATCGCCGGAGAAGCGTTTAACCTGTCTTCCACCAAGCAACTGCAAACCATTCTGTTTGAAAAGCAGGGTATTAAGCCGCTGAAGAAAACCCCTGGCGGCGCGCCATCAACGTCGGAAGAGGTGCTGGAAGAGTTAGCGCTGGATTATCCGTTGCCGAAAGTTATCCTGGAATATCGTGGGTTAGCCAAACTGAAGTCGACCTATACGGATAAGCTTCCGTTGATGATTAACAAGAAGACCGGGCGCGTGCACACTTCCTATCATCAGGCAGTTACCGCAACGGGTCGCTTGTCTTCAACGGATCCGAACCTGCAAAACATCCCGGTACGTAATGACGAAGGTCGTCGTATTCGTCAGGCGTTCATTGCGCCAGAAGACTACGTGATTGTCTCTGCGGACTACTCACAGATTGAACTGCGTATCATGGCGCACCTTTCACGTGATAAAGGTCTGCTTACCGCGTTTGCCGAAGGGAAAGATATTCACCGCGCAACGGCGGCAGAAGTCTTTGGTTTACCGCTTGATTCTGTGACCAGCGAGCAACGCCGCAGCGCGAAAGCCATCAACTTCGGTTTGATCTACGGGATGAGCGCTTTTGGTCTGGCGCGCCAGTTGAATATTCCGCGTAAAGAAGCACAGAAGTACATGGATCTCTACTTCGAACGCTACCCAGGCGTGTTGGAATATATGGAACGCACCCGCGCGCAGGCGAAAGAGCAGGGTTATGTAGAAACGCTGGAAGGTCGCCGTCTCTATTTACCGGATATTAAATCCAGTAATGGTGCTCGTCGTGCAGGTGCAGAACGCGCGGCAATTAACGCCCCGATGCAGGGTACTGCCGCAGACATTATCAAACGAGCGATGATTGCGGTGGACAGATGGCTGCAAACCGAGCAACCGCGTGTGCGTATGATCATGCAGGTACACGATGAACTGGTGTTTGAAGTGCATAAAGATGACCTCGAAAGCGTCTCTAAAAAGATCCACCAACTGATGGAAAACGAGACCCAGATTGACGTGCCGTTGCTGGTGGAAGTCGGTAGTGGCGAAAACTGGGATCAGGCGCACTAAGGGTTTACTGAATAACGGCTCTTTTTCGTAACTAAGCAACATAAGAGAGAACTTTTTGTGATGTCCATTAGAATTCCCTATGTAAGGAATGAAAAAAAATTACAAAAAGTGCTTTCTGAGCTGCTCAAAAAAGAGTAAAGTTATTCTCGTAGGGTACAGAGGTAAGATGTTCTATCTTTCAGACCTTTTACTTCACGTAATCGGATTTGGCTGAATATTTTAGCCGCCCCAGTCAGTAATGACTGGGGCGTTTTTTATTGTGCGAAAGAAAAGTTTTGTACATGCTGTAGGCCGGATAAGACGCGCAGCGGCGCCATCCGGCAATACGGTGGGTTATTCCCCGTCCTGCATCTCTTCAACCGGTGCCAGTTCACTAAACCAGCTATCCAGTTTTTGCCGCAGTTTGTCCACACCCAGCTTTTTCAGCGATGAAAATGCTTCTACCTGCACATCACCGTTAAATGCCAGTACGGCTTCGCGTACCATATTCAGTTGCGCTTTGCGTGCACCGCTGGCCAGCTTATCTGCTTTAGTCAGCAGTACCAGAACCTGAACGTTGCTCTCAACCGCCCACAGGATCATCTGTTGATCGAGATCTTTTAACGGGTGACGAATATCCATTAGTACCACCAGACCTTGCAGGCTCTGACGTTTTTCCAGATATTCAGCCAGCGCGCGCTGCCATTTACGCTTCATCTCTTCTGGAACTTCGGCATAACCGTATCCTGGCAAATCGACCAGGCGTTTGCCGTCAACGACTTCAAACAGGTTGATGAGCTGAGTACGACCTGGCGTTTTAGATGTACGTGCCAGACCCTTTTGATTCGTCAGGGTATTTAGCGCACTGGATTTGCCTGCGTTGGAACGGCCAGCAAAAGCCACTTCTATACCGGTGTCGGAAGGTAAGTGGCGAATATCAGGCGCACTCATCACAAAGTGCGTCTGTTGATAATTCAAGTTAGTCAAAGCAGTCCTCTCCATCAATCAGGGCTTTGCAGCGATTATACCTGAACCCCAGCAAAAGGCTGGTTTTTCGACGAGTGGGCTGTGTGAGTAAAAACCCCGCGCTTTGTGAGACATTGCCGACAGTTTCTATACGAGATGACAGAGTAAAAAATGACAGAACTAAAATAAATCATAGAGTTACATTTGGGCGCTATTCTTAAAATCAGAAATTGTTACCCAGGTTACTTGTACGTTTAAACCAAAACGGTAAAGTAGCGTCCATAGCGAGGAAGCTGACAGGATAGACAACTCAGGATGAGGGTCAGGAGCGCCAGGAGGCGAAGACACAGGATTGTCAGGAAGACAAACGTCCGGAGACGTTAGTAAAAGGAAATGGAAACAACACGGAATGTTAGAGGCTAAGGGAAAAACAGGGTGTGTTGATAGCCAACAGGGATTGTAAAGCCCGTAAGGGTTGAGAGTCAGGAAAAAAGGCGACAGATTACTCTGTCGCCTTTTTTCTTTATTTCTGCTAGATTCCGGCGCAATTATATACTGAATAAAACAGCCAAAGACGAATCATGATGAAACCAACTTCTACACCACGCGGTAAAGGTCCTGCAAAAGCGCGTCGTAAAACACGCGAAGAAATTAACCAGGAAGCCCGCGACCGTAAGCGCCAGAAAAAACACCGTGGTCATGCGGCAGGTAGCCGTGCGTCCGGTAGCGAAGGCGCATCTGGTGGCGGAAACCAAAATAAGCAAAAAGATCCTCGTATTGGCAGCAAAACCCCCATTCCATTGGGCGTGACCGAAAAAGTCACCAAACAGCACAAACCGAAGAGTGAGAAACCTATGCTTTCACCACAGGCTGAGTTGGATTTACTGGAAACGGATGAGCGCCTGGATGCGCTGCTGGAGCGTCTTGAAGCAGGAGAGACCCTGAGCGCGGAAGATCAGTCCTGGGTTGATGCTAAGCTGGACCGCATTGATGAGCTGATGCAAAAGCTGGGTCTTTCTTACGATGACGAGGAAGAAGAGGAAGAAGAAGAAAAGCAGGAAGACATGATGCGCCTGCTGAAAGGCGGCAACTAACGGTTTTACACCGTGGGTCTTCCCGTCCTGCTTATAACCCTTCCGGTTATATGTTATCTGGTGTGGTTATTCGTTAAACTACAGCGGTTGTCGCGGCGACAGAAGTGGCTGCGCAACCGACTTATCACCCGTACTGGGGTTAAGTCGGTACGCCGTACCCGCCAGAGACGCCATCGGAAGGAGTGAGCATGTCAGAGCAGTTAATAGACTGGGACCTGGCCCTGATCCAGAAATATAACTATTCCGGGCCACGATATACCTCGTACCCGACCGCGCTGGAGTTTTCTGAAGACTACGGCACTGATGCATTTCTAAAGGCCGTAGCGCGTTATCCTGAGCGTCCTCTCTCGCTGTACGTTCACATCCCGTTCTGCCACAAGCTGTGTTATTTCTGCGGCTGTAACAAGGTCGTGACTCGCCAGCAGCATAAAGCCGATCAATACCTCGATGTCTTAGAACAAGAAATTATTCATCGCGCACCGCTGTTTGCCGGACGTCATGTCAGTCAGCTGCACTGGGGCGGCGGCACGCCAACGTATCTGAATAAAGCGCAAATCAGCCGTTTGATGTCGCTGCTGCGTGGCAACTTTAACTTTAACGACGACGCCGAAATCTCGATCGAAGTGGATCCGCGTGAAATTGAGCTGGATGTGCTCGATCATTTACGCGCTGAAGGTTTTAACCGCCTGAGCATGGGGGTGCAGGACTTCAATAAAGAAGTTCAGCGCCTGGTGAACCGTGAGCAGGATGAGGAGTTTATCTTTGCGCTGCTGAATCATGCGCGTGAGATTGGCTTTACCTCAACGAATATCGATCTGATTTATGGTTTGCCAAAACAGACGCCGGAAAGTTTCGCCTTTACCCTGAAACGCGTTGCTGAGCTGAATCCAGACCGACTGAGCGTCTTCAACTACGCGCACCTGCCGACGCTGTTTGCCGCTCAGCGCAAGATTAAAGACGCCGACCTGCCCAGCGCGCAGCAGAAGCTGGATATCCTGCAGGAAACCATTTCTTCACTGACCGAAACCGGTTATCAGTTCATTGGTATGGATCACTTTGCTCGGCCGGATGATGAGCTGGCGATTGCTCAACGCAAGGGTGTGCTGCATCGTAATTTCCAGGGTTATACCACCCAGGGTGATACCGATCTGCTGGGAATGGGCGTGTCAGCCATTAGTATGATTGGTGACAACTATGCGCAGAACCAGAAAGAGCTGAAGTGCTATTATCAGCAGGTAGACGAGCAGGGGGACGCACTGTGGCGCGGAATTGCCCTGACCCGCGATGACTGCATTCGTCGTGATGTTATTAAGCTCCTGATCTGTAACTTCCGCCTCGACTATGCCGCTGTGGAACAGCAATGGGATCTGAACTTCGCTGACTATTTTGCCGAAGACCTGAAACTGCTGGCACCACTGGCGAAAGATGGGCTGGTGGATGTGGATGAGAAGGGGATTCAGGTTACGCCGAAGGGACGCCTGTTGATCCGTAATATTTGCATGTGCTTTGATGCTTATCTGCGGCAGAAAGCACGCATGCAGCAGTTCTCCCGCGTCATTTAACCGGGTTGCCCGGTGGCGCTACGCTTACCGGGCCTACACGTCGCAATAATCTGTAGGCCGGATAAGCGTTAGCGCCATCCGGCGCGCCTTCAGCTGAACAGCCCAACCAGCGCTGCACACAGCACTGCGGCAACCGCAGTTTGTGGCGTATGGCTTTCGACCGCACCGCTCGACAGCAGATTAATCATTGATTCCAGCATGATGACTTCCCCCGTTTGCCGGGCACGATCATACTTAACTCATCGGAACAGTAAAGCGCAAAATAGCAGCAATTTGCGCTCAATTATCAATCTTTACACAGTGACGAATCGTCACTCCATTCCGAGTTCTTTTAACTTACGCGTCAAGGTATTACGGCCCCAGCCAAGCAGGCGTGCGGCTTCCTGTTTGTGCCCCTGGGTATGACGTAGCGCGGTGGTCAACAGCGTGCGCTCCATTTCAGGTTGAGCCTCAGAAAGCAGGTTTTGATGACCGGAACGCAAGGCCCGGTCTGCCCACTGTGCCAACAGGGTTGCCCAGCTGTCTGGCTGCATATGGGACGGTGCGTCAGGCACGGTGGTTTCAAACAGCTCGGCTGGTAAGTCCTGAATCAGTACTTCCTGGCCGGCGGCCATGACGGTTAACCAGCGGCAGGTGTTCTCAAGCTGACGCACGTTACCAGGCCAGGCCAGACGGGTCAGCGCTGCCTCGGTCTCCGGGTGTAATTGTTTGGCTTCAACCCCCAGTTCGTGCGCGGCCTCCTGCAGGAAATGGCGCGCCAGACGTGGGATATCTTCCCGACGTTCACGCAGCGGCGGCAAATGCACGCGGATGACGTTCAGACGATGGAATAAGTCCTCGCGGAATTTGCCTTCCTGTACGCGTAGTTCCAGATTCTGGTGCGTGGCGGCGATAATACGTACGTCCACCTTCACGGGCGCATAGCCGCCAACGCGGTAAAACTGTCCATCGGCTAATACGCGCAATAAACGCGTTTGCACGTCCAGCGGCATATCGCCAATTTCATCGAGGAACAGCGTACCGCCGTCAGCCTGTTCAAAGCGCCCCTGACGGATGGTATTCGCCCCGGTAAACGCGCCTTTCTCGTGACCAAACAGCTCAGATTCGATCAAATCTTTCGGAATAGCCGCCATGTTCAGGGCGATAAACGGCGCTTTGACGCGCGGGCTATGACGATGCAACGCATGGGCGACCAGCTCTTTACCGGTCCCGGACTCCCCGTTAATCAATACGCTGATTGACGACCGGGACAGTCGGCCAATAATGCGAAAGACGTCCTGCATTGCCGGCGCTTCGCCGATGATGTCAGTTGTTGGGCCGTTGATCTGAACATTGCGCGGCTGCTGCTGTTCCTGATAATGGCTGATGGCGCGTTCGACCAGCGCCACGGCTTCATCGATATCAAAAGGTTTGGGCAGATAATCAAACGCCCCTTGCTGATAGGCGCTGACGGCAGCATCCAGATCGGAGTGCGCGGTCATTATGATGACCGGAAGCATCGGATGCCGCTGTTTAATCTGTTTTAACAGCGTTAGACCGTCCATGCCCGGCATGCGAATATCCGACAACAGTACGTCAGGCGTTTTGCTGGCCAGCGCGTCCAGCACCTCTTTACCACTTTCAAATGTGGTACAGCTTAGCCCTGCCCCTGCGAGCGCACGTTCAAGCACCCAACGGATGGAACTATCGTCATCAACGACCCAGACTATTCCTCGTTGCATAAACGTCACCTTATTTCCTGATAGGCAGGTAAACCGAGAACTCGGTATGACCCGGCCAACTGGTAAATTCAATTTTGCCGGAATGTTGATCAATTAAATTGCGGGCGATGGATAATCCAAGCCCGGTACCGCCTTCGCGACCGCTGACCATTGGGTAGAACAGCGTGTCCTGCAAATGCGAGGGAATACCCGGACCGTTGTCCTCAACATCAATCCGTGCCGCCAGGCGATAACGTACGCCGTGCAGCGTGAGCTGAAACGCGGTGCGGGTACGCAGAATGATCTCACCGCCTTCCGCTCCCAGCGCCTGCAAAGCATTGCGCACGATGTTTAACAGAACCTGCTCGATCTGGTCCGGGTCGTGCAGTAATTCGGGCAGACTCGGGTCGTAATCACGAATCAGCGTGACGTTTTCCGGGAGCTCCATTGAGACCAGCGCCACCACGCGCTCCGCCACCTTGTGAATACTTTCCGTGACATGCATGCCAGGCTGTTGTGGTCCCAGCAGACGGTCGACCAGATTACGCAGGCGGTCGGCCTGCTCAATAATGACTTTGGTATATTCGGTCAGCGCCGGGTCCGGAAGCGCTTTGCTGAGTAGCTGCGCTGCGCCGCGTAATCCACCTAAAGGGTTCTTGATTTCGTGCGCCAGACCGCGCACCAGATCGCGGGCGGCAATCTGCTGGGCGTGCTGGAGCTGCTCCTGACTCAGACGGCGCTGGTTATCCATTGGCGCCATCTCCAGCAGGATAAGGCCATCAGGCAGCCTCTGAGCGGTCACTGACAGGATATGTGAGTGGCTGTCTATCACCAGCGTCACTTCGTTATCCGTAAAGCCCTGGCCTGCTTCCAGGCTCTCTCGCATCAGTCCGATGTTTAAGGAGAAATAACTCAACAGATCGGGAAGCGGTGTACCAAACAGTTTGCGGGAGCTTTGGGCGAGCAGCTGCTGTGCCGCCGGATTGGCGTAATGTACCGCCAGCTCATCGTCGACGAGCAAAATGCTGTTGATTAAAGAATTGAGGATCTGCCCAGCATCGGGCAGCGTGCCGGTTGCCATTCAGCAGTCTCCTGAAAAGTGTTGCACCAATTTAGTGCATTATAGCTTTTTACATCAAAAAAGCGCGAGAAAGCAGGTTGTTAGTGGAGAAAAAAGCCCATCCTGGGATGGGCTACAGATGACTGGCAAACGCAGATGCCGGATGGCGGCTTTGCTTTATCCGGCCTACAAGGTGATGTTACCGGTAGGCCTGATAAGCTTGCGCCATCAGGCGTCCTATCATTCGCCATCGATCTCAAGCCTGCCTGAGCAGGCTAAAAGTTCCACGGCAACTCAAACGATTAAACGCTGTAGTACAGCTCAAACTCTACCGGGTGCGGAGTCATACGCACACGGTCATCTTCTTCGCGACGCAGCGTAATGTACGCATCGATCGCTTCATTGGTGAACACGCCGCCTGCAGTCAGGAACTCACGATCCAGATCCAGTTCTTTCAGTGCTTCTTCCAGAGAACCAGCAACCTGTGGGATCTCTTTCGCTTCTTCTGGCGGCAGGTCGTACAGGTTTTTGTCCATGGCTTCGCCCGGGTGGATCTTGTTCTTGATACCGTCAAGACCAGCCATCAGCAGCGCTGCGAAGCACAGGTACGGGTTAGCAGCCGGGTCCGGGAAACGCACTTCGATACGACGCGCTTTCGGAGAAGCAACTACCGGAATACGGATAGAAGCAGAACGGTTACGGGCAGAGTAAGCCAGCATTACCGGCGCTTCGTAGCCTGGGACCAGACGCTTATAGGAGTTGGTGGTCGGGTTAGCCAGGGCGTTGATCGCTTTAGCGTGTTTGATTACGCCGCCGATGTAGAACAGCGCCTGCTCAGACAGACCCGCATATTTGTCGCCAGAGAACAGGTTTACACCGTTCTTGGACAGGGACATGTGGCAGTGCATACCGGAGCCGTTATCACCGAACATCGGTTTTGGCATAAAGGTCGCGGTTTTACCGAAACGGTGCGCAACGTTGTGCACGACGTATTTGTAGATCTGAATTTCGTCCGCTTTTTTGGTCATGGTGTTAAAGCGGGTCGCGATTTCGTTCTGGCCAGCGGTCGCCACTTCGTGGTGATGCGCTTCAACAACCAGGCCCATCTCTTCCATGATCAGACACATGGTAGAACGGATGTCCTGAGAAGAATCTACCGGAGGAACCGGGAAGTAACCGCCTTTCACACCAGGACGGTGACCTTTGTTACCACCTTCGTATTTGGTGGAGGAGTTCCATGCGCCTTCGATGTCATCGATTGCCACGTGGGAACCGGAAATAGACGCGCCGAAACGGATGTCGTCAAACAGGAAGAATTCTGGCTCTGGCCCGAACAGAACGGTGTCTGCGATGCCGGTAGAACGCAGATACTCTTCAGCGCGTTTTGCGATGGAGCGCGGGTCGCGGTCATAGCCCTGCAGTGTACCGGGTTCCAGGATATCGCAACGGATGATCAGGGTAGACTCTTCATAGAACGGGTCGATGAGTGCAGTCGACGCATCTGGCATCAGAACCATGTCTGATTCGTTAATGCCTTTCCAGCCACCGATTGAGGAGCCGTCAAACATTTTGCCTTCTTCAAAGAATTCGGCATTTACCTGATGAGCAGGAATAGTGACGTGCTGTTCTTTACCTTTGGTATCAGTGAAGCGTAAATCAACAAACTTCACTTCGTGTTCGTTCAGCATCGTCAAAACGTGTTCAGCGGACATACTTACTCTCCCGGATTGGTCATGGTCGTCGTGGTAACGAAGTCTTCAATTCTGCAAAAAATTGGCCGTGTCGCCGTAAAAAATATAAAGCGAAATCTGTGCCAACTTTTAAATTGCCCCTAAAAGGCGTTATCATGCGCACTATCGTGCAAAGGGGCTGCACCATGAAGGTTGTATTGCACCATTATAGTGCTTTAATGTGAACATTAAGCACCATATTGGTGCAAAGCATGTCAGATTACCCCTTTTAACGCTCCGTGAATGTGATCACAAAGAAACTCTGCAATACTTGTTTGCGGAGGATGTTTGTGATCCTGTTTTGTACTGCGATTAATCCGTGTACAATAACGCGCTATTTCTAAAATGCCTGAGGCAAAGTTGTGATCGAAAATTTGCGTAACATCGCCATCATCGCGCACGTAGACCATGGTAAAACGACCCTGGTAGACAAGCTGCTCCAACAATCCGGTACGTTCGATGCACGTGCTGAAACCCAAGAGCGCGTGATGGACTCCAACGATTTGGAGAAAGAGCGTGGGATTACCATCCTCGCTAAAAACACCGCTATCAAATGGAATGACTACCGCATCAACATCGTTGATACCCCGGGGCACGCCGACTTCGGTGGTGAAGTTGAACGTGTAATGTCCATGGTCGACTCCGTGCTGCTGGTGGTGGATGCAATGGATGGTCCGATGCCGCAGACGCGCTTCGTGACCAAAAAAGCCTTTGCCCATGGCCTGAAGCCAATTGTTGTTATCAACAAAGTTGACCGTCCTGGCGCTCGTCCTGACTGGGTTGTTGATCAGGTATTCGACCTGTTCGTTAACCTCGACGCTACCGACGAACAGCTGGACTTCCCGATCGTTTACGCTTCCGCGCTGAACGGTATCGCAGGTCTGGATCACGAAGATATGGCTGAAGACATGACTCCGCTGTATCAGACCATCGTTGATCGTGTACCGGCTCCGAACGTAGACCTTGATGGCCCGCTGCAGATGCAAATCTCTCAGCTGGACTACAACAACTACGTTGGCGTAATCGGCATCGGCCGCATTAAACGCGGTAAAGTTAAACCGAACCAGCAGATCACTATCATTGATAGCGAAGGCAAAACCCGTAACGGTAAAGTCGGTAAAGTTCTGACTCATCTGGGTCTGGAACGTATCGAGAGCGATATTGCCGAAGCCGGCGATATCATCGCGATTACCGGTCTGGGCGAACTGAACATCTCCGACACCATCTGCGATCCGCAGAACGTCGAAGCGCTGCCGGCTCTGTCCGTTGATGAACCGACCGTAACCATGTTCTTCTGCGTAAATACCTCTCCGTTCTGTGGTAAAGAAGGTAAATATGTTACCTCTCGTCAGATCCTTGACCGCCTGAACAAAGAGCTGGTGCACAACGTTGCGCTGCGCGTTGAAGAAACCGAAGATGCGGATGCGTTCCGCGTATCCGGTCGTGGTGAGCTGCACCTGTCTGTTCTGATTGAAAACATGCGTCGTGAAGGTTTCGAAATGGCGGTTTCCCGTCCGAAAGTTATCTTCCGCGAAATCGATGGCCGTAAACAAGAGCCGTTCGAAAACGTAACGCTGGACGTCGAAGAGCAGCATCAGGGTTCTGTCATGCAGGCTCTGGGTGAGCGTAAAGGCGACCTGAAAAACATGAATCCAGATGGCAAAGGCCGCGTACGTCTTGACTACGTGATCCCAAGCCGTGGTCTGATCGGTTTCCGTTCAGAATTCATGACCATGACTTCCGGTACCGGTCTGCTGTACTCCACCTTCAGCCACTACGACGATGTTCGTGCGGGTGATGTGGGTCAGCGTCAGAACGGCGTACTGATCTCTAACGGCCAGGGTAAAGCAGTTGCGTTCGCACTGTTCAGCCTGCAGGACCGCGGTAAGCTGTTCCTGGGTCACGGTGCTGAAGTTTACGAAGGCCAGATCATCGGTATTCACAGCCGCTCTAACGACCTGACTGTAAACTGCCTGACCGGTAAGAAACTGACCAACATGCGTGCGTCCGGTACTGACGAAGCAACGGTTCTGGTTCCGCCGGTTAAGATGACTCTGGAGCAGGCTCTGGAATTCATCGATGACGACGAACTGGTAGAAGTTACCCCAACCTCTATCCGTATCCGTAAGCGTCACCTGACTGAAAACGATCGTCGCCGTGCAATGCGTGGCGCGAAAGAAGAGTAATTAACGCTCTTTCTCAGGTAAGCATAAAAAAGCCGCTGATTATCAGCGGCTTTTTTTATCATCAGCAGTATCAGAAGAAATACTTTGCCCCAATACGAATCTGGTTTTGTTCGCGATGATAGGGTTCAACATTGCGATCTAACCAGCGTAATTCCAGGTAGGGCAACCAGTGTTCATTGATCCGATATTTAAAGGTATTGGTAATTTCCCAGTGATGATCTTTTCCGTTGCTGCTATTGAAGTCATTGACTCGCATAAAATAGTGCGGTTCAAAGGTATAGGAAAATTTATCGGTAATGGCAAAGTTCCAGTAGTTACCTATTTCATAGGTATCATTATTATCCAGGTCACCGTTCAGGTCGGTTGAACTGTAGTTATTATGATTATATCGATTACGCACGGTAAGATTAAACCATGGCGTAAATTTATAGTTAACATCCAGATAAACAGCACCGCCAGAACCAATACTCTTATCGTTTATTAGCCCGCCAGGTTGGATTGTTAATTTATCTGTCGGTTTAAATAACGGATACCAGCCCTCTATTTCGTTATAGCCGTGTTTTAGCTCATCCTTGCGTTGCATCGTGTAGGTGTTGGTGAGCATGATACCTGCGCCCATATCAGAGTTATAGCCGACGCGCATCATGACCTCTATTTGATCGGACGCCAGGTTATATGCTTCCCGGTTTTCTACATAGGCTCCAGCGAAAGCAGAGGTTGATACCACAGAGGATAAGAAAATTATTGTCGTTAATTTTTTCATGATAAATCCATTTTTTAAGCGTAGGGAGGCCGCCATCCATTGGGATGGAATAGGCGGCTATTATTTTTATACGTTTACAGCAGAGGTATTCTTTTTATTGGTAATAGGGTCCGGTTGGATGTTGTTTTTCTTCCGTTGGCTGATTTCCTCAATAATAAAAGCAAAACGTGTTTCGTTGAGTTTATAAAAGAAGCCCATTGTGAGTGCTGCAATAATTGCAAGTCCGCAAGGCCAGAGAAAAATAAGCTGCCGCAAACCGAGCAGGGTAGCATCGCTCTGGGCTATGTTGGGGATATAACCGATTTGTGTCAGCATAATCCCAGGCAGGAAGCCTGCGAGCGCCGCGGAAATTTTGCGAGAAAAGGTATAACCCGTATATACCGAACCTTCCGCACGGATCCCCGTCTTCCATTCGCCATAATCGACCGTATCCGGAACCAGCGCCCAGTTCAGGCTGTTAACAAAAGCGGTTCCGAAGAAGGCCATGCAAGAAAACATCACGAATAAAAATGACGTGCTGCCCCAGAAAAAGTTCAGCACATCGCCGATTGCCCATAGCGCCAGACCGCCGAGGTAAACCTGTTTTTTACCGAAGCGTTTTACAGCTGTGGGAACCAGCAGTACCCCAACCAGAATGCATCCCATGCTGAAGAAACCCATCCACGACAGCAGATGTATATCGTTCAGCACGTACTGGGTGTAATACACCTGAATCGCCAGCTTAATGTTGAATGCCGCCAGCGTGCACAAGTTGGCAACACATAGCACCAATAGTGGAGGGTTACGGAAAATGGCGCAGAACGATTTGAGAATACTGGGTTTATGGTGATCCGGTACGATTTCGATATAGCGTTCCTTCACACCGCTAAAGCACCACCACATACTGAACAGTCCGCAGACAGAGAAGAGCAGTGCGGCAATCAGATAACCCAGCGAAGGCGAACTGACAAATAGCGCCTGAATTGGCATAAAGCCAACGGTACACAGTAACAGGCCTACGGTAGCGCCGCCCTGACGCCAGGCGGCGAGCTGAGCGCGTTCATGTGGATTTTTAGTAATTGCAGGCACCATCGCGCCGTAGGAACAGTTCATCAGGCTATAGAACAGGCCGAACAGCATGAACAACACCGTTGCCAGTCCCGTTTTCACTGTTAGCGTAAATCCTGTCGCTAAAAACTGCGCGCTGGCGACGACGGCGACAGGAAATGACGCATACAAAATAAAGGGTCTGAATTTCCCCTTTGCGCCAATATTACGCCTTGAGTCCAGCAACACGCCGGTCAGAATATCGGTGAAGGCGGTGAAGAACTTCGCTACTAAAAAGATAATCCCACCGTACCAGGCCGGCATCCCTAGTTCATCGGTATAAAATTTAAGCAGATACAGCGTGCCGATACACAGCATCAAATTTGAGCCGAAGTCACCCACTCCGTAGGCGAATTTTTCACGCAGGCTCAGTTTTAGCGTTAGCGGATCATGAAAAGACATAATCGCTCCTCAATAGCGCCCCGTAGAGCGCTATTCATTATTATTATCAAACGGTTTGTTTACGCGCTTCTATCTCTTCAACGATGCGGACATACATCTTCTCGTTAAGGTTGTAGAAACAGCCCATAGCTACAATGGTGATCACCGCCAACGCGCAGGGATAAATAAAGATCAGCTGACGCAATCCTTCGACCGTACTGGCAGATTGCACCACGTTGGGGACATAGCCGATTTGCGTCAGCATCCAGCCGGGGAAGAATCCTGCCAGCGCTTGTGACACTTTACGAAAGAAGGTGAAGCCGGTGTATACCGTTCCTTCCGAACGTACGCCGGTACGCCATTCGCCATATTCCACCGTGTCAGAAACCAGTGCCCAGTTCAGGCTGTTGACGAATGCTGAGCCGAAGAACGCCAGGCACGAGAAAGCGACAAAGCTGACGGAACCGCCGCCAAAGAAGTAGTTCAGCAGATCGCCCGCGACCCAAATCAACAAACCGCCGATGTAGACCTTTTTCTTGCCGAAACGTCTGACCATTCCCGGCATCAAGAAGACACCGATGAAGATACAGCCCATGCTGAAAAAGCCCATCCAGGAAAGGAGGATCGGGTCGTTCAGTACGTACTGGGTGTAATAGACCTGAATCGCCAGCTTGACGTTAAACGCGCCAAGTGTGCAAAGGTTGGCAACGCACAGAATAAACAGCGGGCGGTTACCTGCGATGGCGCGGAAGGATTGCAGCAATCCCGGTTTTTGCGCGGCATCAACGGGTTTCACTTCCACGTAGCGTTCTTTAACCCCGGCATAGCACAGCCACATAAACAGCAAGCCGAACAGAGAGAATAAGGTGGCGGCGAAGATATAACCCAACTGTGAGTTGCCTTCGATCAGGTTCATTACTGGCACAAAACCGACGGTGCACAGCAGCAGGCCAAGAGTGGCTCCGCCCTGTCGCCAGGCTGCCAGCGAGGCGCGTTCGTCCGGGTTTTTGGTGATCGCGGGGACCATCGCACCGTAAGAGCAGTTCATCATACTGAAGAACAGTCCGTACAGCATAAACAGTACCGTTGCCATCACCGTTTTACCGGTGACTTCAAATGGTGTACCGACAAAGTTCGCAATCGCCAGCAGCGTCACTGGAAATGCGGCATACAGAACGAACGGGCGGAATTTGCCTTTCGGGCCGATTTTGCGGCGCGAGTCGAGCATAATCCCAGTCCCCATATCGGTAAACGCGGTAAAAAACTTGGCGATAAGGAAAATGATACCGCCATAAGTTCCAGGTAAACCAAGAACATCGGTATAAAACTTGAGTAAATAGAGCGTACCTATGTCCAGCAGGATATTGGAACCTAAATCACCCATCCCATAGGCGAGTTTTTCTTTGAACGGCAAGCGTAGGGTTGCCGGATTAGAAGAGGTCTGACTCATTATTATTCTCCATGTGCCCGTGAGTCTCCCCACGGGCGAGCCGTTTTAGATGTTGCGTAAAGTGGCAAACAGTGACGCCCATTCACTCTTCGCGCGATAAAACACCGGAGGCTTGCCAATCGGCGCATCCACGGTAATTTCACCGCCCTGATAGGTTTCCCCGGTCCAGACATTTATCCAGCTATCTTCCGGCAGATACAGGGTCCAGTCGGATTTGCCTTGCTCGTGAACTGGCGCGACCAAAAGATCTTGTCCCAGCAGATACTGATATTTCAGGGTATAGGTACGCGCATCGTCTTCGTAATGCAGGAACAGCGGACGCATCACCGGCAGACCGGTAGCGCTGTTTTGCGCGACGGCCTGTTTGAGATACGGTTTCAGGGTGGTAAACACGGTGGTCATTCGTGCAAAGTGGGCGATGGTTTCAGCATCACCATCAAACTGCCAGTTATCGCCTGGGCGGTTACCCTCGTGGGTACGCATCATCGGCGTGAAGGCGCTGAAGTCACACCAGCGCAGCAGCAGTTCTTTGCTGCGTTTCATGTCAAACAGGGTGGTGTAGCCGCCGATATCGCTGTGGTGCAGACCGTGGCCGGTCATCGCCAGCGACAGCGCCGCAGGAACGACGGAAGCCAGACCGTCGTCAAGGCTCCAGTCCACGTTCTGATCGCCCGCCCACATCATGGTGGAGTATTTCTGGCTGCCGGTGTAACCCGCACGCATAAAGAACAGGATCTCGCCGAGTTTGCCGGTCTCCTGTAGCGCTTCGTAGTTACATTTCGCCCACAGTGCGGGCCAGGCGTTGTGCATGATCTCGGCGCTGACGCCGTTGTGCAGATACGTATCTGTCGGCAGGTATTCGCCAAAATCTGCCATCCAGCCGCCGCAGCCCAGTTCGATCATGTTTTTCTTGATGACCTCTTTGAACCAGTCGTAGGCTTCCGGGTTGGTCAGATCGACCACGCCGCCGTAAAACTCGCCAAACTCTACGAGGTAATCGCCGCCGGAGGCATCTTTCGCCAGGTAACCGTGTTTGGCCGCTTCGGCACAGAGATCTTTATCGCTGGCAACATACGGGTTGATGTAGGAGAGGAACTGCACGCCTTCTTCTTTCCATTGCTTAATACGGCTATCCAACTGCGGATAATTGTTGCTGTTCCACTTCCAGTTCCACATCACGCGCTTGCCAAAGGAGGTCATGCGGATCCCGGACCAGTCCTGCGCCCAGATGCCATTTACTTTCACGCCTGCGTTACGCATGGTGTCCAGTTTGCTCTGGCAAACCTCAGTACCGCCCTGAATACCGAGCGTGACGCCATCGTAGATCCAGTCCGGCAGCTCCGGCTGGCGTCCTAACAGCGCAGTCAGTTTTTCCAGCAGAGAGATGTAGGTATCAGCGCACTCAAAGCGCAGGGTGGTTTTGTCCTCCCACAGCGCCAGTTCGTGATACTCCGGCGCGCTGAAGTCGAAATTCATATAGCAACTGTTATCAACGTGGCAGTAGTACTTCTGCGTGCTGACGAAGGTCGGCTGTGGGAAGAAGGTCCAGTAGTAGTCGCCACCGGCGTTCTCTTTACAGTCGGCTTGCCAGGTGACATAGCTGTTTTTGTTTCGGCCCACGCCCTGTTCGCTGGTCCACAGCGGGAACGGCTTACCGCGTAAGTCGAAATAAGAGAACTGTTCGCCGCAGCCGTAAATATGATCGTCCGCCCTGGCGGCCAGACGCAGCCAGATGCGGTTATGGTTGAGATCGCCGTTGTGCAGATCCAGCTTCAGGCGACCCTGTTCATCGGTGGAAATATGCAGCGTGGCGTTGATGGTATCACCGCGGCTGAAATGCACCCGCCAGCCGTCTGGGGACTCGCTTACAGTGGCACCAGTTAGAGCAATCTTCTCATTGAGCCTGTCTTTAATGCTGAAGTTGCCGCGAAACATGTCAATGTCGGCAACGCCAGCACCGACCCACAGGCAGGGCGTTTCTGTGCTGTGGCGTAAAATCAGGCGTTGGTGGTACGTTAAAGCAAATCCATCAGGTAATGATTTGAGTTCTAAGGCGGTTGACCGTTGTTGTAGCGAATTCATTGTCGTCTCCGTAAAAATAGGGTAATTCGGTAATTTGTCGGAAATCTGTTATTCACTGCCGATTAAAAAATGCATCTGATGTTGTTCTCCGGGCGCGAGATGAATCAGGCTAATTCCGGAGTTAAAGGCGTCAGGCGGGCAGGTCATCGGTTCAACCGCCAGGCCACGCCGTGCTAATTTTTCGCCGGTATACACTTGCAACCAGGGCTGGTGGCTGCGTAAAAAAGTGGACATGTTTTGCGATGGGCTGGTCATCCTGACTTCCCACTCAGCGTCAGGTGGCATAGTTCTGAACGTATGATCGATAGCGGTCTGCGCAATGCGTTGCGGCTTGGTGAAATATCGTTCATCACATGTTTCTTCACTCACCGGGAGTGTTAATTCACAGTCATCAATGGGTTGCAGATTGCAGGTCAAATAGGGATGTGCTCCCGCGCCATACGGCGCGATTTCGTCACCCACATTCTGTGTGTGGATAAAAACGTGCAGTCCACGGGTTGCTTCCAGCCGGTAAATCACCTCTGAAACCAGCGCAAAGGGATAACCATAAGAAGGCGGCAGAAAAATCGTCAGCGACACTTCCGATGCCGACTGCTGGTTAATCTGCCAGTCCCGCCAGGCCAGTAACCCATGAATGGCGGTATGTGAAATCGAGTCGTTAACGGCAAGCTGGTAATCCTTGCCGTTATAGTGATAGCTGCCGTCTACAACGCGGTTTGGCCAGGGGATTAACACTTTCCCCAAGTGTGCCAGCGGCATTTCTTCCGGTTTGTGGGGAATAACGATATGACGCCCACGGTGCGTCAATTCCGCTAGCCCAGCGCCAACCGTGACGATTTTCGCCTGGTAGTGTCCGGCCTGAAGATGAATGGTTTTTCCACCGCTATGCATGGCAGCCCACCTTGTTACTTATTTAGCGTTGATATCCAGCAGACCGGCGGCAACAGCCGGAGCAAGGCCCGGAGCCAGCGGCAGACGTGGGATCACCAGGCAGTGCAGCAGGTGATAAATATCCTGCTTGCCGTCCCAGACTTTGGTGGTCACCTTGTTATCGGTGTCCAGCTCCTGCCACCATGAACCGGTCTCGTAATCCATCAGGTAGGTGATGCAGTAATCCCACCATTTCTGGTACCAGGCTTCGTACTGGCTGTCGCCTGTGAGGGTGTACAGGGCGTAGGCGGTACCCATCGCTTCGACTATCGGCCAGCGCACTCTTTCGCGAACGATCGGTTTGCCATCCCAATCCACCGAATAGACAAAACCGTCTGCGCCGTCCGGTGCCCAGGCGTCGCGGATAGTGGCGTGGAAAAGTCCTTTTGCATCTTCCAGCAGCCAGGCAGGAGGCGTTTCGAAGCGAGCTTCCAGCGCGGCATGTAGATGCAGCATCAGGCGGCCCCACTCGATCCAGTGACCCGGCGTGCCACCGTAGGCGCGGAAACGGTGAGCTGGGTTGTCCTTGTTGTAATCGCGGATTGGATTCCACTGTGAATCGAAGTGTTCATTGACGCGGTACTCCCCGCTACGGGCCACGTCGTGAATAATCACCGAAGCGATACGCAGTGCGCGATCGAGCCATTTACGGTCATGAGTCACGTCATACACGATCAGGAAAGCCTCGACCGCGTGCATGTTAGCGTTGCCGCCGCGATAATCTTCTGTCTGGCTGAAGGCTTCGTCCCAGGACTCCAGGCACATTTGTTCGTCTTCGCTCCAGAAGTACTTCTCAATCACCTCTATGGCGTCATCCAGCAATTTTCTGGCCTGTGGATGACCGGTAGTGACCGCGCTTGCCGCGCCAAGTAAGACGAAGAAATGCTGATAACCCTGCTTGGAGGCATCCATCACTCCTTCGTCATTGACGCAGGCGTACCAACCGCCGTAGCGTGTGTCGCGTAGCGCGCCGTTCAGCGCCTTAATGCCGTGGTCGACGAGTTGATATGCACCTGGGCGACCCATGGAGGCGGCAACGGAATAGACGTGCAGCATGCGGGCGGTGATCCACAGATGTGTTCCCATATCCGCTCTGACCTGACCACTGTTTCCTAACCAACCAAACCCGGTGGGCACCGCCGCGTTCTTACCAAAGTTAAAGATGCGATCGGTTTCTTGTTCCAGCCAGCGGTTGTGGCTTAGGGTGTTAAACCATTTCATGCTTTGATCCTCTATTAGCGGCGGGCCATCATTTCGTCGACGATATCGCCCAGACGCTGCAACTTCGGTGCGGAAACATCACGCAGCATCAGTTCGGTATCCGGCAGACCCACGACGGATGACCAGACCGCACGCCCGGCCAGGAAGCCGGATGCGCCTGCGGTCATTGCTACGCTGACCGCGCGTGGGAACAGTTTTTCATCCACACCAGAGGAGAGAATGACCCACGGCATGTTGATGTTTTCATTCAGGCGCTGAGAGGCGCTAAGCAATTCCTGTTGGGTTCCTTTGCCGTACAGCGGCATTTCGACCTTGTAGAGATCGGCACCGCTGTCGCCCAGCTCTTTCGCGGCATCGATGATGGCCTGTTCACGGCAGAACTTATCGCCACGACGCGGTGGGCGAACAACCGGCTCGATGATGCTCAGCAGCCCATTGGAATGGCATAACTCATTGAATTCTTTCACCATGTCCAGGCGCTGTTGGGCATCTTCATCGCTACGCCACAGCACCAGCAGTTTGAGAGCCTTAGCACCATCTTGCTTCACAGCCTGCGGGTTGATTTTTTTATCAATCACTACGCTATCGACCGGAATTCCGTTACCCGGAATAAACTCATCAGCGGCCACAATCATGGCGCAGCTTTTGGCTACCGCGTTTTGCTCTACAACCTGGCGGTAGCAGAACTGCTGATCGACCAGAATGGCGGAGGCATAGGGGGACAGGATCTTTGCCGCATTGACTTTGAAATCGGTCAGCACGCTGTCATTGACCGGGGATTTTGCACCCGCAGCGGCAAACATTAAGCGCATGGCTTCGCGCTGATCGACCGCCAGCATGGCAAAACCGCCGGAAGCTCGGGTGATATCTTTCAGGGTGTACTTCGTCATTGTTCAGTCCTTACTTATCTGTGTGTTTATTTAGCCCGGCGGATGCGCGAACCTGTTCAAGAATGGCCGTCCAGTCTTCCCGGCCACGGCCAGCGGCGCGTGCCTGGTTATAGACTTCGCGAGATGCGGCACCGAGCGGCATCGGCACATGTAGTTGGTTGGCAACGTCCAGCGCGATGCCAAGATCCTTGTGAGCTAAATCGATCATGAAGGCCGGGGAAAGATCGCCTTTCAGCACTTTGTTCGGCCAGGAGGTAGTGAAGTGGCCTTTCCCGGCGGGAGTGCCGCTCATGACTTGCAAGGCCACATCGAAGGAGAGGCCGAGCGCTTCGCACAACACGGCGGCTTCAGCAGACAAGGCGTTTAACGCGATGCTCATGTAGTTGTTGATGAGCTTGACGCGAATGCCCATGCCGGGACCGCCTGCGTTGATCAATTCATTACCCATCGCCATCAGAACCGGTGTGGCGCGTTCTACCTGCTGTGCCGTTCCACCTGCCAGCAGCAACAGCGTTCCTGCGATAGCGTGATCGGAGGTACGTCCAACCGGGCAATCCATCATGTCGAAGCCTTTGTCACGCATATCGGCGATCAGTTTGTCGGTTTGCAGTGGGTGAATAGTCGACATATCAATCACTAATGCCTGTGGGGAAAGGCTTTCACAGATACCCTGCTCGCCGAACAGTACGCTGCGCACCAGATCGCCGTTTGGCAGCATTGTGATGACAAATTCTGCCCCTTTTACTGCCTGAGCCGGGCTGCTGGCAGGTTGGGCTCCTTTTTCCACCAGGCGCTGAACGGCATCCGGGTTAACGTCAAAGACGCTGAGTTGATGACCCTGCTTCAGCAAGTTGCTCGCCATGGGTGAACCCATCTGACCTAATCCGATAAATGCTATAACTGCCATAACGTTCTCCTGAGACGTGGATGTCATTTTTTGTCATTTAAGGTCGTTTGTTTTTGTCTGTTTTTGATCGTATTTGTAATTTATGGTCAAAAAATTGACAGCCGTCACTTTTTAAACATTTTGTGAAATTAAAATGATCCCATCTTGAAACGCCTAAGGAATGACCATGATTCGTATTGCTTGTGTAGGTATTGCCGTGATGGATCGCATCTATTACGTGGAAGGTTTACCGACCGAAGGAGGTAAGTATGTGGCGAAGCGTTATACGGAAGTGGGCGGCGGGCCTGCTGCAACGGCCGCAGTGGCTGCAGCGAAGCTGGGCGCGCAGGTGGACTTTATTGGCCGTGTGGGCGATGACGACACCGGAAATAGCCTGCTGGCAGAGCTGGAATCCCTGGGGGTAAACACCCGCTACACCCGGCGCTATGCGGGGGCAAAGTCTTCGCAATCGGCAATTATGGTTGATGCGCAAGGAGAACGGATTATCGTTAACTATCCCAGCCCGGATTTACTGCCGGATGCTGCCTGGCTGAATGAGATCGATTTTTCCCAGTGGGATGTGGTGTTGGCGGATGTTCGCTGGCACGAAGGCGCCAGGCAGGCGTTCACGCAGGCGCGTCGGGCGGGAGTGATGACGGTACTGGATGGTGACGTCACGCCACAAGATATCAGTGAGCTGGTGGCGTTGAGCGATCATGCGGCGTTCTCTGAACCGGGTCTGGCGCGTTTAACCGGGATAAATGATTCTGAAGCTGGACTTAAAAAAGCAAAAACGCTCACAAATGGTCATGTCTATGTGACACGAGGGAGCGAAGGCTGTGACTGGATAAAAAATAATACGTTGCAGCATCAATCTGGATTTAAAGTCGATGTTGTGGATACTACGGGAGCTGGGGATGTTTTCCACGGTGCGCTCGCATTCAGCCTGGCGGGTGGCGATGCTCCAGAAGAGGCCGTCAGGTTTGCCAGTGGGGTTGCTGCGTTAAAATGCACTCGCCCGGGAGGAAGGGCCGGAATCCCTGACTGTGATCAAACCCGATCTTTTCTGTCACTTTTTGTATAAAATGCCAGGGCAATGGTTTTTCGAGGAAATTTCATGAGTCTTACCGAACTGACCGGTAACCCGCGGCACGATCAGCTGTTGATGCTGATTAGCGAGCGCGGTTATATGAATATCGACGAGCTGGCGAGCCTGCTGGACGTGTCCACGCAAACTGTGCGTCGTGATATTCGTAAACTCAGCGAGCAGGGATTAATTACGCGTCATCATGGTGGCGCGGGCAGAGCCTCCAGCGTGGTGAATACGGCGTTTGAGCAGCGTGAAGTTTCCTGGACGGAAGAGAAGAAGGCCATCGCGGAAGCGGTGGCTGACTACATTCCCGATGGATCAACGGTGTTTATTACCATTGGCACCACCGTTGAGCAGGTGGCCCGCGCGCTGTTAAACCATAATCATTTGCGCATTATTACCAACAGCCTACGCGTGGCGCACATTCTGTATAACAACCCACGTTTTGAAGTTATGGTACCAGGTGGAACGTTACGCCCGCACAACAGCGGCATCATTGGCCCTTCTGCTTCAGCATTTGTGGCTGATTTTCGGGCCGACTACTTGGTTACCAGCGTTGGTGCGATCGAAAGTGATGGCGCGCTGCTGGAGTTTGATGTCAATGAAGCCAGCGTAGTGAAAACGATGATGTCCCATTCAAGACACATTCTGCTGGCAGCGGATCATACGAAATATACGGCTTCTGCCGCGGTAGAAATTGGTAACGTGTCTCAGGTGACTGCGTTGTTTACTGATGAATACCCAGGTCCGGCATTACACAATTTACTCCAGTCACAGCAGGTTGAAATTGTGCAGGTGAGTCCTTCACAGGATGATGCTCTGGCCGTGTAATTCCTTCTAATGATGGCTTGATAAGTTCGTAGCCATCACTCTCGCATAGTCAAACTTCTCCTTTCCCGCTACAGTTATTCATCCACGGCGAATAAGGAGAAGGGCATGCTCTATATCTTTGATTTGGGTAATGTGATTGTCGATATCGACTTCAACCGCGTGTTGGGCACATGGAGCGATCTAAGTCGTGTACCGTTGGCTTCGCTAAAGCAAAGTTTCACCATGGGGGAGGCTTTTCACCAGCACGAGCGAGGTGAAATAACGGATGAAGCCTTTGCCGAGGCGCTATGTCATGAGATGGCGCTGCCGCTAAGTTACGAGCAGTTCTCTCACGGCTGGCAGGCCGTTTTTGTCGCCTTGCGCCCTGAGGTCATCGACATCATGCAAAAGCTGCGTGAGCAGGGGCATCGGGTGGTCGTCTTGTCGAATACCAACCGCCTGCACACCACGTTTTGGCCGGATGAATATCCCGAGATCCGTCAGGCTGCTGACCATATTTACCTTTCCCAGGAACTGGGCATGCGTAAACCGGAAGCGCGGATTTACCAGCACGTCCTGCAGTCTGAAGGTTTTTCTGCGCACGATGCGGTCTTTTTTGACGATAACGCCGATAATATTGAAGGGGCTAACCGGTTAGGGATCACCAGTATCCAGGTCGTCGATAAAAAGACCATTCCTGACTATTTCGCGACGTTGTTATGCTAAAAAATGTTCAGCAGCAAGCCAGGCATCATACGCGTCCTGTCCGAGACTGGCTGAAGCTACTATGGCAGCGGATTGATGAGGACAACTTGACGACGCTGGCAGGGAATCTTGCCTACGTTTCATTGCTCTCATTAGTGCCGCTTATTGCCGTCGTATTTGCGCTTTTCGCCGCATTTCCGATGTTTTCCGACGTCAGTGTCCAGTTACGTCATTTTATTTTCGCAAACTTTATCCCGGCGACGGGAGACGTCATTCAACGTTATATCGAACAGTTTGTCGCCAACTCGAACAAAATGACGGCAGTCGGGGCATGCGGGCTGATTGTCACAGCGTTATTGTTGATGTATGCCATTGATAATGCGTTGAATACTATCTGGCGCAGTAAGCGTACTCGCCCTAAAGTTTACTCTTTCGCCGTCTACTGGATGATTTTAACGCTGGGGCCGCTGTTGGCGGGGGCCAGTCTGGCGATCAGCTCTTATCTGTTGTCATTGCGCTGGGCCAGCGATCTCAACACGGTGATTGATAACGTCCTGCGTATTTTCCCGCTGGTGCTTTCCTGGCTCTCGTTCTGGCTGCTTTACAGCATTGTACCGACTACGCGTGTACCCAACCGTGATGCGGTTATTGGTGCCTTTGTGGCTGCTGTGTTGTTCGAAGCCGGAAAGAAAGGATTTGCGCTCTATATCACGATGTTCCCGTCTTATCAGCTCATTTACGGTGTTCTGGCGGTGATCCCCATTTTATTTGTCTGGGTATACTGGACCTGGTGTATCGTCTTGCTAGGCGCGGAAATAACTGTCACTCTCGGGGAATACCGCAAACTTAAACAAGCCGCAAAAGAAGAAGAAGCAGAGCAACCATGATTGCATTAATTCAGCGCGTAACCCGTGCCAGCGTCACCGTGGAGGGCGAGGTGACGGGTGAAATTGGCCCAGGACTTTTGGTCCTGTTAGGTGTCGAAAGGGATGATGACGAACAGAAAGCGAATCGCCTGTGCGAGCGTGTACTCGGTTATCGAATCTTTAGCGATGCCGAAGGTAAAATGAACCTCAACGTGCAGCAGTCAGGCGGCAGCGTGCTGGTGGTTTCACAGTTTACGCTGGCGGCAGATACCGAGCGTGGCATGCGCCCGGGGTTTTCGAAAGGCGCAGCGCCCGAGCATGCAGAAGCGCTGTATGAATACTTTGTTGAGCGTTGCCGCCAACAGGAAATGAATACGCAAACCGGTCGATTCGCTGCGGATATGCAGGTTTCACTGGTTAATGATGGCCCGGTGACGTTCTGGTTACAAGTATGAACCAGCTACCGGTATGGCCGCGGACAACAAGAGAGAATACGACTATGTATCACCTTCGAGTACCGCAAACAGAAGAAGAATTGGAGCGTTACTACCAGTTTCGCTGGGAGATGCTGCGTAAACCATTGCACCAGCCAAAAGGCTCCGAACGGGATGCCTGGGACGCGATGGCGCATCACCAGATGGTGGTGGACGAAGAGGGGAATCTGGTTGCGGTAGGGCGTCTGTATATCAATGCGGATAATGAAGCTTCCATACGCTTTATGGCCGTAGACCCTTCCGTGCAAGAGAAAGGGTTGGGCACGCTGATGGCGATGACTCTGGAGTCTGTGGCGCGTCAGGAAGGGGTCAAACGCGTAACCTGTAGTGCCCGTGAAGATGCGGTCGAATTTTTCGCCAAGCTCGGTTTTGTGAGCCAGGGGGAAATCACCACGCCGCAAACCACGCCGGTGCGCCACTTTTTGATGATTAAGCCCATTGCGACGCTGGACGATATTCTCCATCGCGGTGACTGGTGCGGACAGTTACAACAAGCCTGGTACGAACATATTCCATTGAGTGAGAAAATGGGCGTACGCATTCAGCAGTACACTGGGCAGAAATTTATCACCACGATGCCCGAGACAGGCAATCAGAATCCGCACCATACCCTGTTTGCCGGTAGCCTGTTTTCACTGGCTACGCTAACGGGCTGGGGACTTATCTGGCTGATGCTGCGCGAGCGTCATCTGGGTGGGACAATAATCCTGGCCGACGCGCATATCCGATACAGCAGGCCGATCACCGGGAAACCAACTGCTATTGCCGATCTGGGGTCGTTGAGCGGTGACCTTGACCGCCTGGCAAGAGGTCGCAAGGCGCGCGTTCAGATGCAGGTCGGGGTGTTTGGCGATGACACTCCGGGCGTCGTGTTTGAAGGTACTTACATTGTGCTACCTGCGAAACCGTTTGGCGCATATGAAGAAGGCGGTAACGAGGAAGAGTAGGTCCTCTGGCTAAAATGTAATGTTGGGTTCATTTGCTGATGTAAAATGCGGATTATGAAAATGCCATAATCCGCATTTTGATAAAAATCGCATGCTGTCGATAATTGTATTGACGGGTACCTTCCTTAATTTCAGAACTCATGAACATCCTTATTGGCCAAGCCGCCAGGCCACATCTCGCATCACATTTCGTGCCGCCGGGCTCACCCCTGCCAACTGGAAAAAACCGTGGATGACGCCGAGATAGCGTTGGCAAGAGCACTCCACGCCTTGCTTCAGGAACCGTTGATACAGGGCTTCACCCTCATCTCGCAGTGGGTCGAATTCAGCAGTAATGATGTGCGTGGGCGGTAAACCGTTGAAGTCTTTGCGCCAGAGTGGGCTGACTTCGGGATGTAATGGATCGGTTTTCGGCATATACATTTCGTAGCCCGAAAGCAGTGTGTCGCGAGTGATAATGTAATCCCGTCCATTATGGTCATAGCTCGCAAAGCTGGCGGTTGCGTCCAGCATTGGGTAAATCAGCATAAGCTGCGTAGGTTGCCATTGCCTGGTAGCTTTCAGGCGTAGTGCGGTGACCAGCGCCAGGTGTCCACCTGCGCTGTCGCCAGCAAGCGTAATGTTGTCCCGGTCTACTCCCAGTTTCTGGGCATACTTCCAGATAATGTTGGCCCCGGTTTCAGCATCGTTATGTGCTGCCGGGAAGGTATGCTCTGGTGCGAGACGATACTGCACCGCAATGACCCGACAGCCGCTGTACCAGGCGAGTTGCCTTAGCTGGTTATCATGTGTGGCAAATCCACCGCTGACAAAGCAGCCGCCGTGATAATAGATAACGCAGGGGAGATTTCCCGTGCTGTCCCGCGGCGAAATAACGCGAAATGCCATGGCATCGAGTTCAATATCTTCAGCCTGTACGCGGGTTTCAGTTTCTCCGGCCAGCGCCGTACTGGCAATATAGGCCGCTCTCCGGTCATCAATATTTTGCTCACGGGAAGAAGGGCGTCCCGCCGCGATAAATGCCTCAACTAACTGCGCAATCCCGCTTTCCAGTGCCATTTTTAAATACTCTTATCTGTATGGATATACAGGTTTATAACCTGGATTACTAAGAATGAAAATGGGAAAAATAGGGGTGGGAATGAATCTGGAAAGCGGCTCGCAAAAGTAAAAATCGTTCGCGTGGAGGCTATTTTCTCGCTTTTTTCAGGTGTATGTTGTGTGAAAATTAATCGCTGATGATATACTGGAGGTATATATGAGTATGATGGCTGGGGTGGATATGGGCAGAATTTTACTCGATTTATCAGATGAAGTGATTAAACGTCTTGATGATCTCAAGGTGCAGCGCAACCTGCCGCGAGCAGAACTTTTACGGGAGGCCGTTGAACAGTATCTTGAGAGACAGGATCAGGCTGAAACCACAATTTCACGTGCTCTTGGGCTGTGGCAAGGCTGTGAGGAAGATGGTGTTGAATACCAGCGTAAACTCCGTGAGGAATGGTAATGGTCAAAGGATCCGCGCTTTTTGATACCAACATCCTCATCGATCTGTTTAGTGGGAGAAATGAAGCAAAACTAGCGATAGAAACATGGCCGCCGCAGAATGCAATCAGCCTCATTACATGGATGGAGGTGATGGTGGGTGCAAAAAAACACCATCAGGAAGCCCGTACTCGTGTTGCGCTAGGTGCTTTTAACGTGATCGGCGTTTCACAGGATATTGCTGAACGAAGCGTGAGTATCAGACAGGAATATGGGATGAAATTGCCGGATGCCATTATTTTGGCAACAGCACAGATTCATCGTCTTACGCTGGTTACGCGAAATACTAAGGATTTTGCAGGCCTATCCGGTGTGGTCACACCGTATACATTATAACCCGGGCGACTTACGCCGCCCGGTAGTGCGAAGAACTTACTCCCCTTCACCCGGGAACAGGAACGGGTTGATGGAGCTGCGGGCAAAGCCCTCTTGCTCCATGTGCGCGTCCAGCATCAGTGAAGCGAGATCGTCGGCCACGGTTTCGACTTTCGGGTCTTTTTCCTGATAGAGAATCTTCAGGTATGTCCCGCAGTCGCCGCAGCTTTCAGCTTTGATTGCCGCCTGTTCGTTATCCAGTGACCAGTAGTTCAAATCACGGCTCTGCTCGCAGTTGCTGCACTTCACGCGCACCACGTGCCACTCGGTTTCGCACAGGTTGCAGTGCAGATAACGCAGACCCTGGGTGGTACCGATTTGCACCATGCTGGAGACCGGCATTGAACCACACACCGGGCAGTACTGACGCTGTTCACCGTATTCCGCACGGGCTTTGCCGGGGATCAGGCTTGCCATCTGCGCCCAGTAGAGCGACAGGGCAGCCCAAATGAACGGTGCTTTGTCGCTGCTGACGGAGGCAAAATCAGAGGCAAACAGCGCGCTGGCCATCAGCTCCAGTTCTTGCTCTGAGGCTTTTTCCAGATTCTCGATCACCGCTAACGCGGGACCGCTCATCTCTGGCTTCAGCTCAGCAATCAACGACTGCAGCAGCTTTTGCCAGTGCTTGTCGCGTGGCAGGACGTGGATATCCAGCGGCGGTTTGCCCTGATCGTTCGCTTCTTTGATGCGCGCGGTCAGATCCATCTGCAGCGGATGGTCGTACAGCACCACTTCCTGCGCGTGGGCGATCAGCGCGGCAAAGCGCAGGTAGTCGCCCAGCGGGTTGTTCTCGGCCAACTCGCGCAGGCGCTCAGCACGGCGGTTATACAAATTTTTGAGTCTGGGGAATAATAACGGCGGAATCATATCCGCCGTGCGTTTCTCGCTCTTCTCCAGCTCATCTTGCGGGATTATGCGAATACTCATTCAGATGACTTTTCCTGTTTCTGGCGGACTTCACGGTACCAGCGCGGGTGATGTTTCTTCGCCCATGAGCTGGTAACCCATCCTTCCACCATCGCGGTAATGGTGCCTTTCACCCAAAGGGCGGCGTAAATGTGCACCATGATAACCACAATTAGCGCTACTGCGGCAAATGAATGCAGCATTAACGCGAATCGGATCACCGGGATTGAGAAAGCAGGTGCAAAATACGGACGCCAGATGACCACTCCGCTCACCAGCAACAGGACCAGGAAGATAATCGCCGCCCAGAATACGCATTTCTGGCCGAAGTTATAACGTCCCGTGTCACCTACTTCCTCGTTGACGACAATCTTACGAATATTCTTCGCCCAAAAGATATCATCCCGATTGATTAGATTGTGGTGCCAGTAACGGAAAAACATGATGATAAACGAGGCAAACATGATCACGCCGACAAACGGGTGCACAATTCGCGCCAGTTGCGGAGTGCCCATGATGTGCATCAGCCAGTTAAAAGACGGGAAGAGAAAGCCCATCCCGCTCACTGCCGCCAGAATGAAGCAGAAGGCAGTGATCCAGTGGTTGATGCGTTCCGGCGCCGTGTAGCGCACGATGGTGTCACGTCGTTTCATTTGCGCACCTCGTCTTTTTCTTCATGCAGGTTGTCTTCTTCCTCTTCCGCGCGGTTCGGGCCTACACCGACGTAGTGGAAGATACTGGCCGCAAATGTCGCTGCAAAGCCGACGGCTGCGAGAGGTTTCCAGATGCCTTTCCAGAATTTCACGGTGGCGCTGATTTCCGGGTTCTCCGGCAGGCCGTGATACAGATTCGGCTTGTCAGCATGGTGCAATACGTACATGACGTGCGTACCGCCAACGCCTGCCGGATCGTACAGACCCGCGTTTTCGTAACCACGCGTTTTCAGCTCCGCCACACGCTCGCCTGCCAGCGTTTTCATCGACTCTTTAGTACCGAAATGAATCGCGCCGGTTGGGCAGGTTTTCACGCAGGCCGGTTCTTGACCGACTACGACACGGTCAACGCACAGCGTACATTTGTAGACGCGGTTGTCTTCCGGGTTGAGGCGCGGCACGTCGAACGGACAGCCTGCGATACAGTAGCCACAGCCGATACACTGCTCGGACTGGAAGTCGACGATACCGTTGGCATACTGAATGATTGCGCCTTCAGCCGGACACGCCTTCAGGCAGCCCGGATCGGCACAGTGCATACAGCCATCCTTGCGGATAAGCCACTCCAGTTTGTCGTTCTGTTCCACTTCTGAGAAGCGCATTACCGTCCAGGATTTAGCGGTCAAATCAGCTGGGTTGTCGTACACCCCAACGTTGTTGCCCACTTCATCACGGATGTCGTTCCATTCTGAACACGCCACCTGACACGCTTTACAGCCGATACAGGTGGTGACGTCGATAAGCTTCGCCACCTCTTCCTGATGGTCCCGCGCCTGAGGCGCGGGGGTGAAACCGTTAGTGGCGGAACGACGAATGATGTCTTGCGATTGATAAGCCATAGGTCGTCTCCGTTACACCTTTTCCACGTTCACGAGGAAGGACTTAAATTCCGGCGTCTGCGTGTTCGCATCACCGACGAATGGCGTTAACGTGTTAGCGATAAAGCCTTTTTTCGCCACACCTTCGTAGCCCCAGTGAATCGGAATACCGATGGTGTCGATATCCTGACCGTTGGCCTTCAGCGTGCAAATACGTTTAGTCACCACTGCTTTGGCTTTAATGTAGCCGCGGTTAGAGGAGACTTTGACGGTATCGCCATGAGAGATACCGAGCTTATTCGCCAGCTTCTCGCCAATTTCCACAAACTGTTCCGGCTGTGCGATGGCATTGAGCAGCGCATGCTTGGTCCAGTAGTGGAAGTGCTCGGTCAGACGATAGGTCGTACCGACGTACGGGAATTTATCTGCTTTACCCAGTGCTTCCGCGTCACCTTTAAAGATGCGCGCGGCAGGGTTAGAGATAACGTTCGGGTGCAGCGGGTTAGTCCCCAGCGGCGTTTCAAACGGCTCGTAGTGTTCCGGGAACGGACCTTCCGCCATCTTATCGATAGCAAACAGGCGTCCCATCCCTTCCGGTTGCATGATGAACGGACCAACGTTGCTGCCAGGTGCGGCGGCGCTGTAGTCCGGAATATCCATCCCGCTCCATTTCGCCCCATCCCATTTCAGGATCTGACGTTTTGGATCCCACGGATTCCCCTGCGGATCAGCGGAAGCGCGGTTATACAGAATGCGTCGGTTGAGCGGCCACGCCCATGCCCAGCCCAGCGTGTTGCCAAGGCCTGATGGGTCGGCGTTATCGCGACGTGCCATCTGGTTGCCTTCCGGCGTCCAGCTACCGGCAAAAATCCAACAGCCACTGGAAGTGGTGCCGTCGTCACGCAGTTGGGCGAACGAGCTAAGCTGTTGGCCTTTCTTGACGATGATTGCACCTGTTGCCGGGTCGGTAATGTCGGCCAGCGCTTTACCGTTGCTCTCCATCGCCACTTCTTCCGAAGCCGGTTCGTGTGGTGTGGAGTAGTTCCAGGTCATGCTCAGCACCTGTTCCGGGTTCGCGCCACCCTGCTCGGCATACATCTTGCGCATGCGCAGGAAGATACCGGCGAGGATTTCACCATCGGTAACGGCAATCCCCGGGGCGTCCGCGCCTTTCCAGTGCCACTGCAACCAGCGACCGGAGTTAACGATAGAACCGTTCTCTTCGGCGAAGCAGGTGGATGGCAGACGGAATACTTCGGTCTGGATTTTCGACGGGTCCACATCGTTCGACTCACCGTGGTTCTGCCAGAAGGTGGAGGTCTCGGTGTTGAGCGGGTCGATGGTGACCAGGAATTTCAGTTTGGACAGTGAAGCCACGACCTTGTTTTTATTCGGGAATGACGCGACCGGGTTAAAGCCCTGGCAGATATAGCCATTCACTTTGCCCTGGTTCATCATCTCGAAGTACTGCAGCACGTCGTACCCTTTATCCCACTTCGGCAGCAAGTCGAAGCCCCAGCTGTTTTCCGCTGTCGCTTTATCGCCAAAGAAGGCTTTCATCATTGAGACGAAGAATTTCGGGTAGTTGCCCCAGTAGTTCACCTGACCTTCCAGCAACGGTTTTGGCGTGTTGGCGGCAAGGTAGGTTTGCAGGTCAGTCTGTTTTTCGCTCGGCAGCGTCATATAGCCCGGCAGGCTTTGTGACAGCAGGCCTAAGTCGGTCAGACCCTGAATGTTGGAGTGACCGCGCAGGGCGTTAACACCGCCGCCGGCCATCCCCATGTTGCCAAGCAGCAACTGGATCATCGCCATGGTACGGATGTTCTGCGCACCTACGGAGTGTTGTGTCCAGCCAAGGGCGTACAGGAACGACGCGGTTTTATCTTTGGCACTGGTTTCTGCGATGTACTCACAGACCTTCAGGAAGTCAGCCTTTGGCGTACCGCAGATATTTTCTACAACGTCCGGCGTGTAGCGGGAGACGTGCTGTTTCAGCAGGTTCCACACGCAGCGCGGGTGTTGCAGGGTGACATCGCGTTTGGCGAAGCCTTTTTCATCCAGCTCGTAGTTCCAGCTGGTTTTGTCATACTTGCGTTTGTCCGCGTCGTAGCCAGTGAACAGGCCATCTTCGAAACCGTAATCCTCACGCACGATCAGGCTGGCGTTGGTATAGGCCTCAGTGTATTCGCGGTTGAATTTTTCGTTGTTCAGCAGGTACAGCAAGACGCCTGACAGGAAAGCAATGTCAGTACCGGAACGAATCGGCGCATAGAAATCAGCCACCGCTGCGGTTCGCGTAAAGCGCGGATCGATCACAATCAGCTTCGCGCCGTTGTGAATTTTAGCTTCCATCGCCCAGCGGAATCCGACCGGGTGAGCTTCAGCGGCGTTACCGCCCATCACCACAACGAGGTTGGCGTTTTTAATGTCGACCCAGTGGTTGGTCATCGCACCGCGACCAAATGTTGGAGCAAGACTTGCTACCGTTGGTCCGTGTCAGACGCGTGCCTGGTTATCGACCGCGAGCATACCGAGCGCGCGGGAGAATTTTTGCGTTAAATAGCCGGTTTCGTTACTGGAAGCGGAAGCACACAGCATCCCAGTGGAAAGCCAGCGGTTAACGGTTACGCCTTCGGCGTTTTGTGCAACGTAGTTTGCGTCGCGGTCTTCTTTCATCAGCTTAGCGATGCGGTCAAATGCCTCATCCCAGCTTATCTGTTGCCACTTATCAGAGCCTGGTGCGCGGTATTCCGGGAATTTCAGGCGACTTTCGGAGTGGATGAAGTCCACAAGTCCTGCCCCTTTCGGGCACAGCGCGCCACGGTTAACCGGGTGATCCGGGTCCCCTTCGATATGGAAGATGGATGCTTTGGCGTTTTTTGCTCCGTCACCGAGACTGTACATTAACAGTCCACAGCCAACGGAACAGTAAGTGCAGGTGTTACGGGTTTCGCGAGTACGCAGCAGTTTATATTGCCGTGTTTCCGCGAGCGCTACGCCGGGTGCAAAACCCAGTGCCGCTGCCGTGGTGCCTGCCATACCGCCAGCGCAGATCTTAAAGAACTGCCTTCTGCTGACCTGCATGGTTTGCTCCTTTTTCGACATTGTCACGTTCCCTCACTTTTCCGTTACTCGAGCGTGAGGGAAGTGGTTGTTATTTTTCTTTGCGGACGGGACCGCAAAGGTCCAGAATTGGGTGAATTTCCCTCCGTCCAGGAGGGGTTTGTAAAGAATACCACAATGTTGGTATGCGTGTTCCAATATGGTTAAAAGAAAGTGAATAAGATTATTCGAGAAAACATCAAAAATGTGACGACTTTGACAGGATCGCGCCAGTTGACCCTCTGGAAACGCGAGGATTTGCAACATCCTCAGCCGGATGTCGTCGCTGAAGAAGTACCGGTTGCGCTGGTTTACAACGGGATTTCGCACGTGGTGATGATGGCGTCACCGAAAGATCTTGAGCACTTTGCGATGGGCTTTTCACTTTCTGAAGGCATTATTGAGCGCCCACAGGATATCTACGCAATGGAAGTGGTTCCTTCCTGTAACGGATTAGAAGTGCAGGTTGAGCTGTCCAGTCGTCGATTTATGGGGCTGAAGGAGCGTCGTCGCGCGCTGGCCGGTCGCACCGGTTGCGGCGTTTGTGGCGTGGAGCAGCTCAATGACATTGGCAAGCCAGTCCAGCCGCTGCCGTTTACCCAGACATTCGATCTGGTGAATCTCGATCACGCTTTACGACATCTCAATGATTTTCAACCCGTGGGGCAACTGACAGGCTGCACGCACGCGGCTGCCTGGGTACAGCCGTCAGGTCATCTGGCGGGCGGGCATGAAGATGTTGGGCGTCATGTTGCGCTGGATAAACTGCTGGGGCGACGCGCAATCGAAGGCGAAACCTGGCAACAGGGTGCGGTATTAGTCTCCAGCCGCGCCAGCTACGAGATGGTGCAGAAGTCGGCGATGTGCGGCGTGGAGATCCTGTTTGCTGTTTCTGCAGCGACAACGCTGGCGGTAGAAGTTGCCGAGCGCTGCAACCTGACGCTGGTGGGCTTTTGCAAACCGGGCAGGGCGACGATTTATACACACCCCGAGCGTCTGATAGCTGAAAAACAAGCATTCAATTATTTTGAATAAGACTGGCAAATCCTTCCGCTTTTAGTTGTGCGATGTGAGGGCTATTATTTATCACATCAAGGCACGGTGCCTTACTCAAACAACTAAGTTAAAGGGTTTATATCATGAAAAGCATCAAAACTTTTGTCGCAGTTATCGCTCTGGCTACTTCTTTCGGTTCTTTCGCTGCTCAGACAGTTACCGCAACCGGTTCTACGCTGGAAAGTGCTGAAGCAAAAATTGCCGCCCAGGCTGAACGTGCAGGCGCCAGCGATTATAAAATCACTCAGGCTTACACCGGCAACCGCGTGCACATGACTGCTGAACTGCTGAAATAAGATACCTCAGTACTGTCGAAAGAGCGCCCTTGAGGCGCTTTTTTAGTTTATGCCCGCTATTCTCAGCAATGCGGTCACCACCGCGGCGGCAACGATCACCACAATTAGCGGCAGCTTGCGCCAGGCGAGAAATACCGCGAAGCCAACCCCAAGAACCCGCGCCATACCGGCAAAGTGTTCGCCTTCGTAAAAGGTGGTCGCCAGCGCAACGGAGAACAGTAATACCGTTGCGGCGTCGGAAAGCAGCGCCTGCGAGCGTTCCGAGAACGCTAAACGACCCCCAAGCTTCGCTCCGCCTAAACGCATTAAATAGGTTCCCAGAGATAAGATGGCGATACCGATGATAAACAGCGTCATGTTGCCCATTATTTTTTCCTCGTCAGTAAGCCAAACAGTGAGAGCAAAACCGGTAAACCGACCGGCGCAAAGGGGATGGCGGCAAGCGACAACCCGGCACCGCTACAGGCGCGAATCAGCGTGGTGCGGTTTTTAAAGGCCGGGACCACTAAGGCCAATAAAATAGCAGGGAAGACGGCATCCAGACCGATGGTTTCTGGGGCGGGGAGCAGTTTGCCGACGCCCGCGCCGATCAGTGTGCCAACAGGCCAGAAAATCGCGACGCCCAGACCGCACAGCCAATAGGCTGCTTTACGTTGTTCGGGCGTTTTTTGCGACAGGCCGAATACTACGCTTTCGTCGTTCATGATATGACAACCGAGGAAACTCGCAGCCCGGGAGCCCACAAGATCGCGCACCGTGACGCCAAACGGGACGTGTCGGGCGTTGACCAGTAAACCGGCAGCCGCAGCCGCCAGTGGGTTACCGCCGCTGGCGACGATGCCGATAAACATAAACTCGGATGCACCCGCCAGCACGGTAATAGAGAGCACAAACGGTACCCACAGCGGGAAGCCGTAGGCCATTGCCAGCGAGCCGTATGACATGCCGACTACGCCGACGGCCAGACAGACTAAAAATATTGCTTTTATTGTGTCGCTTTTGAGACTGGAAAAATAATGTTGCATACCATTTTAGCCATATCGAACGAATTTCCATTATAATGAACGCGACCAGTCAATATTACAAGTCGAACGATTCGTTCGATATAAAGAACATGGAGTCGTGAATGACCCAGCCCATCAGTATGATCGCGAAAAGCCTGGTGCGTGAACGTCAGCGCACCGGTTTGTCACTGGCAGAGATTGCCCGTCGCGCAGGGATTGCAAAATCGACACTCTCGCAATTGGAAGCGGGCAATGGCAATCCTAGCCTGGAAACGCTCTGGTCGCTGTGTGTGGCGTTGGATATTCCCTTTGCGCGCCTGCTGGAACCACAGGAACAAAAAACGCAGGTGATTCGCCGTGGCGAAGGAACAAAAGTCGTGGCTGAGCAGGCCCACTATCAGGCCATTTTACTGGCCGCCTGCCCACCGGGGGCACGGCGGGATATCTATCTGCTGCTGACGCAGCCGGGCGCGGATCGGATTTCACAGCCGCATCCGCCGGGATCGGTTGAACACATCATCGTGACGCAGGGTAAGGCGATGGTGGGATTGACGGAAGCACCGGAGGAGTTAGGCGAGGGCGACTATATTTGTTACCCCGCTGACCAGGCGCATATCTTTAAAGCGCTGGAGCCTGACACCCAGGCGATTCTGGTTTCTGAGCAGAACTAACTGTTATGTTGCGTTGTGCCGGATGCGGCGCGTTAGCGCCTTATCCGGCCTACAAGACTACTGCAAATAAAACACTTCTTTTAGCTCTGCGCTGACCGGACTGTTGTCTGGGTTTGCTGGCATTACGTCACGCATATGCTTCCACCAACGTTGGCAAACGTCGGTGCTGGCAACGGCATTCCAGCGTTCTTCGGACTCAATCTCAACGGTGGCGAACAGCAGATTGCGCTCCTCGTCGAGATAAATCGCGTAGTGATGGGCGCCGTGTTCTTTCAGCACTGTTTCCAGTTCTGGCCAGATGGGGTTATGACGACGCTGGTACTCAACGTGCGCGTCGGCATTCACCTTCATTATAAAGGCCTTGCGAATCATAACGCCTCCAGATACAGCTCGCGGACCTCGTCGCGGCTGGCGGTGCGCGGGTTGCACGGCGCACACGGATCGGCCAACGCTTTATCCAGCCAGCCCTCAATATCCTCTTTCGTCACGCCAAGTGAACTAAAGCCCGCAGGAATACCGACACGCTTGCTGAGTGCACGAATCGCGTTGATGGCCTCCATACTTGCCGCTTCATCGCTCATGTCACGGATATCGACGCCCATCGCCTGCGCCACGCGGGCAAAGCGCGCCACGGCGTTCGGGCGGTTAAAGTTTTCGATTACCGGCAGCAGGATGGCGTTGCAGACGCCGTGTGGCAGATTATGGGTTGCGCCCGGCTGATGTGCCAACGCATGTACCAGACCCAGGCCAGCGCTATTAAATGCCATCCCCGCCAGATACTGACCAAACGCCATTTGCTCACGAGCTTCGAGGTTATGACCGTCGTCGACCGCTTTTGGTAGCCACAGGTTGATCAGGCGAATCGCTTCCAGCGCGTTAGCGTCGGTGAGCGGATGCGCACCAACGGAAACATAGGCTTCCACCGCGTGGGTTAAGGCGTCCATACCGGTTGCGGCGGTGACGGATGCCGGAATGTCCAGCATGACGCTGGCGTCATCCACGGCGATATCCGGGATGATATTCGGGTCGATGATCACCTCTTTGACCTTACGGGCAGAGTCGATAATGACCGCGTTGCTGGTCATCTCTGCTGCCGTTCCGGCGGTGGTATTGATGGCGACCAGCGGTACACCTGCATTTTTCACTTTGCCTACGCCGGAGTAAGCGGTAGAAGGGCCGGGGTTGGCGGTCAGGATCTTCACCGCTTTAGCGGTATCGATCGGGCTACCGCCACCGAAGGCAATAATGTAGTGACATTCTGCGTCCTGATACGCCGCGAAACCTTTCTGCACCAGCTCTTCCGTCGGGTTTGGAAACACTTCATCAAACAGGTGGTAAGACATCTGATGTTCATCCAGCGCGGCAAACAGGCTATCCAGCAGGCCCAGTTTTACCAGTTGACCATCGGTGACGATCAGCGCTTTACCCCATTGCTTATTCGCCACGAGGTTCACCATATCGGCAATCGCGCCGGCGCCATGCAGGCTAATTTTTGGCAGTGCCAACATAAAGCTCATCATTATTCTCCTTACAATGCCAGTGCGCTGGCCAGCGGCGTCACGCCGAAGCGTTTGCCAAGTGCGATCAGCTCTTCACGCGTAATGGTCTGCTTCATACCGCCCATCGAATAGATTTTGACTAAAACTTCTGCAGATTTCTCTGCGGTATCGATCAAACCGAACGCTTCGTCGAGGGTGGGTCCACTGCCGAACACGCCGTGGAATGGCCACAGTACCAGCGAGTGTTTCTGCATTTCCTCGGCGGTCGCCTGACCAATTTCATCTGTACCTGGCACCATCCACGGCAGAATGCCAACGCCATCCGGGAACACCACCAGGCACTCGGTGCTGCCTTCCCACAGCTTGCGGGTAATCAGCGCGGTGTTGTTTTCCAGCACGTAGGTCAGAGCGATCAGGTTGGTGGCATGGCAGTGCATGATCACGCGGTCTTTACCGTTCGTCGCTTTAATGCGTTCGCAGTGAGAGAGGAAGTGAGCCGGCAGTTCAGAGGTCGGTACAGCCTCGTGAGTCAGGCCCCAGAGGATGTGGTAGCCCGCACCGTCGCTGTCGATTTTCACCACGCCCAAATTGGCTGCTGGATCGAGCTGGACGTTGCGGAAAAATTTCCCCGAACCGGTGACGATAAACGGCGTATTCGCCAGCAGCGGCATCGGCTGACTCAGCGCGATATAGCGTGGTTTTTCGTGGAAATCGGCGCTAAATGGCGCGATATCTGCTTCATCAAGACGCAGCGTCAGGTTACCGCCGTTACGCTCGTCCCAGCCTTTCAGCCACGCATCAGAAGTGGCTTTTATCATCCCCTGGACGAACCAGGAAGTAGTAATGTTTTGCATGTTCGGTGTTCCTGTTTAGTGCCCGAACGTTATCGGGTCTTACGTAGGCCGGATAAGCGAAGCACCATCCGGCAATCGTGTTTCATTCATTGCCGGATGGCGACGCGGGGCGTCTTATCCGGCCTACAAGCCTGGCGTCACGGTTAGCTACGTTTGCTCAAAATCTCTTTTTCATAAGTGCGCACGCTGTCCAGCCACTGGCTGCCCGCTGGCGTGTCGTGACGCTGGCAATACATCTCCCAGACGGCCTGCCACGGCAGCGATTTTTGCTCTTCCAGCAGAGCCAGGCGTGCGGTGTAGTCGCCGCTGGCTTCGAGCTGGCGCAGTTGCTCGGTCGGTTCTAACAGCGCGCGCAGCAGGGCTTTTTTCATATTGCGGGTACCGATCACCCACGCGGCGATGCGGTTAATGGAGGCGTCGAAGAAGTCGAGGCCGATGTGTACGCGGTCAAACAGGTTGTGGCGCACGATCTCGCTGGCAATCGCCTGCGTTTCATCATCCAGCAGCACCACGTGATCGCTGTCCCAACGCACTGGACGGCTGACATGCAGCAGCAGGCGCGGCACGTACAGCATGGCGGCGGAGATTTTGTCGGAAATCACTTCGGTCGGATGGAAGTGACCCGCATCCAGACACAGCGCCGTCTGGCGACTGGTGGCGTAACCCATGTAGAACTCGTTAGAGCCCACGGTGTAGCTTTCCGCACCGATGCCAAACAGCTTGCTTTCGACGGCATCGATATGGTGCGCCGGGTCTAGTTTCTCGCTGATCACTTCGTCCAGCGCATCCAGCAGACGCTGGCGCGGCGCTAAACGATCAACGGTGATATCTTTCATGCCATCCGGGATCCAGATGTTCATCACTGATGGCGTACCCAACTGCTCGCCAAAATACGCCGAGACGCGACGGCTGGCTTTGCAGTGATCGATCCAGAACTGGCGAATGGTGTCATCGGCGTGGGCCAGCGTGAAACCGTCGGCGCTCAGCGGGTGTGAGAAGCAGGATGGGTTGAAATCCAGTCCTAACTGATTCGCTTTCGCCCACTCCACCCAGTTTTTAAAGTGCTCAGGTTTGATTTGGTCGCGGGCAACCGGCGTATCAGATTCCAGATAGATCGCGTGCAAATTCAGACGTTTTGGACCCGGAATCAGGCTCAGCGCCTGCTCCAGATCGGCCCGCAGTTCGGTGGCGTTACGCGCTTTACCCGGATAGTTACCGGTAGCCTGAATACCGCCAGTGAGCGAACCTTCCGGATTTTCGAAACCGGCGACATCATCGCCCTGCCAGCAGTGCATGGAGACCGGCAGACGATCGAGCTGGCGTAAGGCCGCCTCGACATCAATGCCTACCGCGGCGAAACGCAGTTTTGCCAGTTCCCAGGCTTGTTCAAGTTGAGTGGTCATGCGCAAAGCTCCTTTGTCTGTCGTAGTGATTGAAACTGCGCCTGGTAGCGGGCAATTTCACTTTCAGGATTGGGAATGAAGGTGGTCAGTTCGTAGTTAGCGCGCACCACCTGACGGAAATCATCAACGTTGTTCAGCTCGTCCAGCGTCATCAGCTGGATGCCAATATTGCCGAGCGTGGAGGCCTCAATTGGCCCGGATACCACGCGAATACCGCAGGCATCTGCACACAACTGGTTCAGTAAGGTGTTCTGGCAGCCGCCACCGACAATGTGCAGTTGGCTAAATGCTGCACCACGCAGTTGTGCCAGCTCTTGCAGGATGTCGGCGTACAGCAACGCCAGGCTGTCGAAGATACAGCGCGCCAGTTCGGCGTTTTGCAGGGGTACGGGGTGGCCTGATTCACGGCATGCTGCCTGAATTTCTGCACTCATATCGTCGGGGTTGATAAAGCGGTCGTCGTTCGGGTTTATCAGGAATTGACAGGCCGGCAGCGCTTGCGTTTGGCTGATAAGCGTTGGCAGGTCGGAAATCTGGCGCTCTTTTAATACGCGCTGGAGCAGCCACAGCCCCATAATATTTTTCAGGACACGGTAGCGCCCTTCCGCGCCGCCTTCGTTGGTGATATTCGCCGCCAGCGCCGCATCGTTGGTATACGGCGTTCTGCTCTCAAAGCCCATCAGCGACCAGGTCCCGGAAGAGAGATAGGCGCTGTTTTTGTCGGCCAGCGGAGAAGCTATGACCGCGCTGGCCGTGTCGTGACTGGCGACGGCTACGACCGGAATTTGATTTTTCTGCGGGCAAATCCAGTGACCAATTACGTTCCCCGGATGTGTCGGACGACCAAACCAGGCTTTGTCTGCTCCGGTCCACGCCAGCAGAGTGTCATCCCAGTCGTCGGTATTAATATTGACTAACTGGGTGGTGGTGGCATTGGTGTATTCCCAGTTCATTTTGCCGGTCAGGCGAAAGCTGAAGTAGTCGGGGATCAGCAGGGCATGGGCCACCTGCGGGAGCAGTTCTGGCTGCTGTTCAACCAGCGCACGCAACTGATACAGGGTGTTAAAGGGTAGAAACTGAATGCCGCTACGGCGGTAAATTTCACCTTTACCCGGCTGCGCCATCGCCTGCGCCATAATGCCGGTTGTGCGGCTGTCACGGTAAGAGACCGGCAGACCGACACGTTGACCGACGTTATCGATCAGAACGTAATCCACGCCCCAGGTATCAATGCCGATGCTGTCTATCCGAATGCCTTCATCGCAGACTTTTTTCAGGCCAAGACGAATATCGTTTTCCAGGCTGTCGATGTCCCAGGTGTCAAAACCGTCTGTTTTTTGCAGGCAGTTCACGAAGCGGTGGATTTCACGCAGCGTCAGGGTGCGGTGTTCACTGTCGTAACGCGCCAGCATTACGCGCCCACTGGATGCGCCGAGATCGACTGCGACACAATGGCGAAAAGTCATAGCGAGGTCCTTCTGAGTTTTATTGCACTCAGTCTAAGAACCCCAGATAACGCGTACCTTCTTGACAGTGACAGCCACAATTAGCGGCTGGCAACATGGCAAAGGTGAACGTGATGCTGTTCACAATTTCTATTAATAGGGTCGGTTTTAGCGGATGTGACGTCTTCCGCAATTCCCGATCTTTCCCGCCATTTCTTGAAGAATTGACCGTGTTTACGCACTTTGGCGTCAAAAATTTAAGGTGAGGGTGATAACCCTTAATTACTATTCAGCCATGTTCATTTGATCGGGAAGGATGTCATCATGACGATATTGCATTGCGTGGATTTTTTTCCGACAGGTAAAGCGCCAGTGGCTATTGAACCGCGGCTTCCTCAACCTGCGTTTCCAGAACATCATCATGATTTTCATGAAATTGTGGTGGTCGAACATGGAACGGGGATCCATGTGTTCAACGGACAGCCTTACACCATCAGCGGCGGTACGGTGTGTTTCGTTCGCGATCATGACCGGCATTTATATGAACATACTGACAATCTGTGCCTGACCAATGTGTTGTATCGCTCCCCGGATGCGTTTCAATTTCTGGCTGGGCTGAATCAACTTTTACCTCAGGAACAGAATGGGCAGTATCCTTCGCACTGGCGGGTGAATCAGGGTGTGTTGCAGCAGGTTCGACAACTGGTGGGGCAGATGGAAGCGCTCGGTGAGGGGATGGATACACCAACGGCGGCAAATCGCGAGATCCTGTTTATGCAGCTGCTGGTGCTGCTGCGTAAAAGCAGCCTGATGGAAGCAGCGACCGATAACGACGCGCGGCTTAACCTGCTGATGGCGTGGCTGGAGGATAACTTTGCCGACGAGGTATGTTGGGAGGCGCTGGCCGAGAAGTTTTCCCTCTCTTTGCGTACTCTGCATCGCCAGCTCAAACAGCAAACCGGATTGACGCCGCAGCGCTACCTTAACCGCTTGCGGCTGATCAAGGCTCGGCATCTGCTTCGTCACAGTGATGATAGCGTGACAGACATCGCTTATCTCTGCGGATTCGGCGACAGTAACCACTTTTCGACGCTTTTTCGCCGTGAGTTCAAGTGGTCGCCACGCGATATTCGTCAGGGGCGCGATCTCATGGCGGGAAGCAGCCTGCAGTAACGCGAAAGCTATCACCGTTTTTTACCGCCCGTTTGCTGATAATCATACCCTTTCATGCCGGATGGCGGCTGCGCCTTATCCGGCCTACGTAGATGCCCTGCCCGGTAGGCCGGATAAGCGCAGCGCATCCGGCAAGCGTTCAGGTTGAGGTGATGTGATGGCGAACCATCTGGTCCTTCTGAAATCAGACTTTTTTGCGCATGAGCAGCAGGCTGTCGCCGTGGCCGATCGTTATCCGCAGGATGTCTTTGCTGAGCATACCCATGAGTTTTGCGAGCTGGTTCTGGTCTGGCGCGGTAATGGCCTGCATGTCCTTAACGATCGCCCGTACCGGATAACCCGTGGCGATCTGTTTTACATTCGCGCCGAAGATAAACACTCCTACACTTCCGTAAACGACCTTGTTTTGCAAAATATCATCTACTGCCCGGAGCGGTTGACGCTGAATGTTGACTGGCAAGGGGCGATCCCCGGATTTGATGGTGCGCCAAGGCACCCGCACTGGCGACTCGGTAGCGTTGGCATGAGCCAGGTCAGACAGGTGATAAGCCAGCTTGAGCATGAAAGTAATCAACGGGATGCGCAGGCTTTTACCATGGCTGAGCTGCTGTTCGGGCAACTGGTGACCCACCTTAAGCGGCATCGTTATGCCACGGATACGCTCCCGGCGACGTCGAGCGAAACGCTGCTGGATAAACTGATCACCGCGTTAGCCGGTAGCCATGAGCATGCGTTCGAACTGAATAAGTTTTGCGAGCGCGAACGGTGCAGCGAGCGCGTTTTGCGCCAGCAGTTTCGCAGCCAGACCGGCATGACCATCAACCAGTATCTCCGCCAGGTGCGGGTTTGCCATGCGCAGTATCTTCTCAAGCATAGTCGGTTGATGATTAGTGAGATTTCCATGCGCTGCGGCTTTGAGGACAGTAACTACTTTTCGGTGGTGTTCACGCGCGAAACCGGGATGACGCCGAGCCAGTGGCGTCATCTGGCTGAGTGAGTAACCATGATTACGTCGGATATCAAGATGATAAAATCTGACCGCGATCCCTCCAAAAATTGAAAATTTCGCGATGGCTCACTTCTGTAAATAAAGCCTAAAATAGGAATGACGACCATTATCAGGAGAGAATGATGAGCGTATGTTGAAATAATTTACCAGAAATTATTGGGCGTTAAACAATGCAGGCTTCTGACTATTTAAGAATGAAATTTCAAAATGACAGGCGGCTGGCGCTAACCACTCAGAATGCGGTTGGTGGAGTTTTGCAGTCAGCCTGGGGAGTTGCTTCAGATATATATTCGGGTATGGAGCGAGCTAGTTGGTATTCATCATGCTTTATACCGCAATATAATGATGTTTGTCAGGAGTTAAAGACTGAAGAAATAAGAACACTCTATTCCATAGAGTCTATATATAGATATCGTGATGTAATTGCATATATGCTCTATTTGTACTTCAAAATGATAAGTGATGATGTTGATGAAGGTAATCCAGAAGGTTCGGCGCGGCAGTTAATCAGAAAAATGTCAGCAATAGCCTCTCATATGAATATTGCAGGAGGGACCAGGTACGCTTTTGCTTCCGCGGCTTCTCTTACGTTGTCTCAGTCTGGTTTCATGTCTAAAATCATTGTTGAACGTCTATCTACAAAGCTACCACAAGCAGTATTCGTGCTTCAGTTTTTCGGCGTTCAACAAAAGTGTGCGCTTGCTGCCCGTCATCTAAAAGCAGTGGATTCAGATTATTATTGGATTTTATATCAGGCAAAGCTTGAAATGCTCTATTATTTTGTCGAACCAGCAATTTCCAAAATGATTAGCAGAGCAAAGTCTCAACTCTTCTCAAATCTTGATGACTTAGCTGATTTTTTACAGGGGGATTTTAGTGTTTAAGAGTTAGATAACACTTTTATTAGAAGGTGTAGTGTTTCCAGTTCTGTTAATAGGCTTTGGTTTATTATGGCTTCATCTGTTCCCTAAATGTTGTTTATTGCTAACATTAATTACACTTATTATTCTGATGTGGTTGTTTCCCCGATTGACTTCACGGTTCACCAAGTTTAAATAAAAGGAGTTTAAATTTCTAACCCAGCTTATTTGTGGCTAACAGATGAAAATGGTTCTCCTATGTCAGGCTCCTCTCTGGTTGTCGGATGTGTCGGAGCTATTGAAATAAAGTCACTGACTCACAACGTCAATATCCCGGTTGATAGTAATACAAGGCGCCTAACGGGTACGCGAATTCATGCACCCATCATGTTTCAAAAAGAATTCGACCGGGTTACACCTTTTTTTTACAGAGCATTAAGTACCGGAGCTACGCTCAAATCAGCGACGATCAAAATGTACTCAATTAATGAAGCAGGGATTGAAAAGGAATATTTCAACATCATTCTTCACAACGTAAAGCTTACGTCCATCACGCCTGATTTGTATCCCGGCTCATCAACAGGTACACATCTTGAAACGGTACTGCTTCGCTACGAGAAAATCACCTGGAAGCATTGCGATGGTAATATCATCTATACCGATGAATGGAATCACCGTACTACCTATTAAAAAATTAATCTGGCAAATAAAAATTTGTGTGTATCAAACTAACGATAGATGACGCCCAGCCAGTGGCGTCATCTCAGCAACCAACATGATTAACTGGCCATTCCCAGACCAACAATGTTTGCCGCGACAATGATCACCACGCAGCCAAGGCTTAGCACACTGACTGGACGGCGACCCGCGTTTTTCCACTCTTTCAGCACCAGCCCGACAATCCCGCCGCACAGAACATAGAAGCTCATGTGCAGCATCCAGCTTACATAATCATATTGAGCCGGAATACGCGCGTGGCCCCAGGCGTAGAAGAAGAATTGCAAATACCACATCAGGCCACCAAGCGCAGACAGCAGCACGTTGGTGATAATCAGTGGTTTGGCTAACGAGAAGTCGGCTTTTATCGACAAGTTTTTCACTTTTGCCAGACGAATGAAGCAAAAGCCCAGGTTGACTAACGCGCCGCCGCCCATGATAACCACGTAGCTGGGCAGGGCGACATACAATGGATCGACACCCAGCGCGGCGGCGGCATCGTGCATTGGTTTAGCGGCGTTCATCGCAAATGACATCCCGGCGGAGAAAATGCCGCACATGACCGCCAGAACCAGCCCTTTTTTCAGGTTGAACTCTTCCGCTTTGATGCCCATTTTGCGTTCTTTTAACTGACCGGCCCGAGTCACAATACCGACGCCAATCAGCGCGACCAGTACGCCAAGCAGCGTCATGCGTCCGCCGGAAGTATTGATCAGCACATCAAAGTTGCCGTTGATAATTGGGGTCATCAGCGTGCCGACAATCAACGTAATCCCAATCGCAATGCCGATCCCCATCGACATACCGAGATAGCGCATGGTCAGACCATAGTTGATATTGCCAATCCCCCACATCGCGCCGAAAAGAAATACCGGGGCCAGTGTGGAAAGGCTGAAGGAGCTGAAATAGGCCCAGAAATTGGGAAGCAACATGGCGCTAATGGTCCATGGCAGGATAAGCCAAGAGACGATCCCGCCAACCGACCACATCGTTTCCCATGACCAATGTTTGACTTGTTTGAACGGGGCATAGAAACAGGCGGCACTGGCTGCGCCTATCAAATGCCAAAAGATACCCATCGTAATCGCGTTACTCATGACTTAATCCTCGTTATTTTTTATCGTCGGTAATGACCCCTCCGACCAAACGAGTTTAAAAATTACGCAGGGTGTTAACCTTTTAACGATTGCCGCCATTTTGCGCATGTTGGCAATCATCACGTTAACTGGGTGATTCGGTTCACATCTTTAGCAATCAACATGCGCTATTAAAACCTTGTAAAAAGTACGGCATTGATAATCATTTTCAATATCATTTAATTAACTATAATGACCCAACTGCTTACGCGGCGTTAACACAGGCCGCCCGACAATACTGGAGATGATTATGAGTTATACACTGCCATCCCTGCCGTACGCTTATGATGCCCTTGAACCGCACTTCGATAAGCAGACGATGGAAATCCACCATACCAAACACCACCAGGCTTACGTAAACAACGCGAACGCTGCGCTGGAAAGCCTGCCAGAATTCGCCAGCCTGTCCGCTGAAGAGCTGATCACCAAACTGGATCAACTGCCAGCAGACAAGAAAACCGTACTGCGTAACAACGCAGGCGGTCACGCTAACCACAGCCTGTTCTGGAAAGGCCTGAAAACCGGTACTACGTTGCAGGGTGACCTGAAAGCGGCTATCGAACGTGACTTCGGCTCCGTTGACAACTTCAAAGCTGAATTTGAAAAAGCAGCGGCAACCCGCTTTGGCTCCGGCTGGGCGTGGCTGGTGCTGAAAGGTGACAAACTGGCTGTTGTTTCCACCGCCAACCAGGATTCCCCGCTGATGGGTGAAGCTATCTCTGGCGCTTCCGGTTTCCCAATCGTGGGCCTGGATGTTTGGGAACACGCTTACTACCTGAAATTCCAGAACCGTCGCCCGGACTACATCAAAGAGTTCTGGAACGTCGTGAACTGGGACGAAGCTGCCGCGCGTTTCGCAGCAAAAAAATAAGTTCTATGCTTTAACGAAGCCCTGCAAGCGATGCTTGTGGGGTTTTTTTGTGATCAAACTCAATATAAAAACAATGATCCACTTAAATTGAAACAAGGTTTTATTATGCGAGTGGGATCACTTTTATAGTCTCTATGAATGTCTATCTTCTTTTCATCAAGACGGGCGCATCTCAAAGCAAGATGCAATCGCCCATAAAAATTGCCCCATTTTTATGTCTACAGGTGATGGAAATGCAGATCAAACGTACGATAGAGAAAATCCCAGGCGGTATGATGCTGGTGCCGCTTTTCCTGGGCGCGTTGTGTCACACCTTTTCCCCCGGCGCCGGGAAATACTTCGGCTCCTTTACCAACGGTATGATCACCGGTACGGTACCTATCCTGGCTGTCTGGTTCTTTTGCATGGGGGCGTCGATCAAGCTAAGCGCCACCGGCACCGTGCTGCGTAAATCAGGTACGTTAGTCATAACCAAGATTCTGGTGGCGTGGGTGGTTGCAGCGATTGCCTCACGCATTCTGCCGGAACATGGCGTAGAGGTCGGATTCTTCGCTGGGTTGTCTACGCTGGCGCTGGTGGCCGCCATGGATATGACCAACGGCGGGTTGTATGCCTCGATTATGCAGCAGTACGGCACCAAAGAAGAGGCTGGGGCGTTTGTCCTTATGTCGCTGGAGTCTGGCCCGCTGATGACCATGGTGATTCTGGGAACTGCCGGGATCGCGTCGTTTGAACCGCACGTATTTGTTGGCGCAGTATTGCCGTTCCTGATTGGCTTTGCGCTGGGGAATCTGGACCCTGAACTGCGGGAGTTCTTCAGCAAAGCGGTGCAGACACTGATCCCGTTCTTTGCCTTCGCATTAGGTAACACTATTGATTTGAGCGTGATTGCTCAGACCGGCGTGCTGGGTATTTTGCTGGGCGTGGCAGTGATTATCATCACTGGTATTCCATTGATTATCGCCGATAAACTGATTGGTGGTGGCGATGGTACGGCGGGGATTGCGGCTTCCAGTTCTGCGGGGGCAGCGGTTGCTACGCCTGTGCTGATTGCTGAAATGGTTCCGGCATTTAAACCGATGGCACCGGCAGCAACTTCTCTGGTCGCCACGTCGGTGATTGTGACCTCCATTCTGGTGCCGATTATCACGTCTATCTGGTCGAAAAGGGCCAAAGCAAGGGCGGCAGAAATTGATCTTCGTGGCACCGTGAAGTAAGTCTCTTAAGCCGGATGGTCTGCACCATCCGGCTTAATTATTTACCCTTTGACGACAAACACCTCATCGATTGTTCTACACTCACTCTCGTTCAACTCTCCACCGGCATTACGTGACACGCCGGAGCAATAGCCAAACTTACGCGATACCACGGTTTTGATGGTGGTGACAAAATCTTCGCCGATGGCATAGATGGACATATAGGTGCCAATCTGGTCCTGAATATCGCGAAGCGCTGCCAGGTCGCCCTGTTTAAACGCTTCCCGCGCGCTGACAAACAGTTCCGGCATGACGTTGTTCAACCCTGAAATAATCCCTGCGCCACCTGCCAACAGGTTGGGAATATAGTATTCGTCGTAGCCGGACAGCACGGCAAAATCCTCCCGCACGGCGCGGGTGGTCTGAATCATACTGCGGGTATGGGACTGGCAGTCGACGGTGTCTTTGATACCAGCGAAATTCGGGAATTCAGCGGCGAGGGAGGCAACCAGCTCGGGGGTTAAATCGCAGCCGGTGCGTGCCGGGAAGTTATAGGCAAACCATTTGCCGCTGAGTTTCTGCCCCAGCTGACGGAAGTAGCTCAGCAGCTGTTTCGCCGTTTGTCCGTAGTAGTAGGGCGGCAGGATCATCACGGCATCGTAACCTGAGCGATACGCTTCCTGCGCCATCAACAATACATCATTCTGGCAGGTGGATGAGACGTTGGCGACCATCTTCAGCGAGCTCATGGCGCGGGCCTCGCGGATCAGCAGCAGCCTTTCTTCGAGCGTAAAGGAAGCAAATTCCCCGATGCTGCCCATCAGCAAAATCACGTCGATTTTGGCCTCGGTAAGGCGTTTGAGATGCTGGCTTAGACCGTTGAGATCGATCTTACCGTCATTGTCCATTGGCGTAATGGAAGGACACCAGACGCCAGCAAATTGCGATTGATCAGTCACGTTGTCGACTCCTTATTTGAAATGATGTTTCAAAACCAGCTTACATTGATAGCATGTGTCCCTAAGTTTCATGTGAACCGTGCTCTCATTTTGAGCGACTGGGGTAAAATAAATGTGGTGTAATGGGGGAAATTTATCGGGAGAGGGAACAGATGCGATATCCGGTCGATGTTTTTACGGGCAAAGTTCGGGACTACACGGGAAGCCGTCCCAGCGCGATTGCTAAAGTCCAGATTGACGGCGAGCTGATGCTGACCGAACTGGGGCTGACGGGAGATGAACAGGCGGAAGCGAAAATTCATGGCGGGCCGGATCGCGCGCTGTGTCACTATCCGCGTGAACACTATCAGCACTGGAGACAAGCGTTTCCGGAGCAGGCGGAGCTATTTGTCGCGCCCGCGTTTGGTGAGAACCTCTCTACTGAGGGGCTGACTGAAGAGAATGTGTATATTGGTGACATTTTCCAGTGGGGAGAGGCGTTGATTCAGGTCACACAGCCGCGCTCGCCGTGCTTTAAGTTGAATTTCCATTTTGGCATCAGCGATATGGCCTGCCAGATGCAGGATGCAGGTAAGACGGGCTGGCTGTGCAGCGTCATCGCGGCAGGGCTGGTATCTGCAGATGCGCCGTTGATCCTGGCGTCACGCGTGAGCGACGTCAGCGTGCGGGAGGCGATTGCCATTGCCTGGCATATGCCGTTTGATGATTCGCAATATCACCGTTTACTGTCGGCTGCAGGGTTATCAAAAAGTTGGACCAGAACGATGCAAAAGCGTCGTTTAAGCGGCAAGATCGAAGACAATTCCCGCCGTTTGTGGGGGAAATAGCCCACCTCAGTCTCTGCAATTAAATCAGGTGGCGACACCTGATTTACCTCTCCCCCGCGGTTCATTTCCCTGCATACAAAACCGGGCAAAAACCTGCCGGTCACGGTTTGCTTCAAAGCCATTCTTGATACCTGGTCCACAAAAAGAAACTCTGCGTTGAAAAAAAACTTGAGTATTTCCTGCACTCAAATATCTTAGCTTTAAATTGGTTTAAACCAGATGAGCGAAATGAAAAAGAAAAACAATGTTGATGTGCTCAGAGAGCGCTTTGAAAGCTGGTTAAACGAGAAGAATTTACCAGCGGGGTCCAAACTGCCTTCGGAGAGGGAGTTATGTGAGCTTCTGGATGCAAAGCGTATGACCTTACGTCAGGTTTTGATTGAGCTCGAGATCGATGCGCGTATTTTCCGCAAGAACCGCAGTGGTTGGTTTATTTCGTCGAAGCGATTTATTTATAACCCTAAATCACTTTCCAGCTTCAATGCTGAAGCCTGTGCTCAGGGACGTGAACCTTTTTGGGATTATTTAACCAAAGAAACCATTGAAACAGCCCCGCATCATGTTGATGATGTTTTTCTCTCCTCCGGCGATCGCTATTTAGTTACTGGCTGGTGCGGTCTTGATTCACATAAAGTGTTTTACCATGAATCCTATATTGATGCCGATGTTGCGCCAGGATTCATTAATAAATTGGGCAATCAGTCTTTTGCCAGCGTCTGGGAAGATGCATTTGGCTATGTTTTAAATATCAAAGAAATGATTTTTAAACCGGTCAATATGCCAGAAGTGGCCTGCAAAGAGCTGGGAGTTGCGCCTAATACGTATGGAATTTTAGTAGAAAAACATCGGGCTACCCAAGATAAAAAAGTGGTTCAGGTTGATTTCGAATACTGGCGACTTGAATCAGTGGAACTTGTTATTCGTGATGAATGAGAAAAATAATGGGAAAATATAACAAAGAACTTCTTGCCGAACGCGCGAGAAATATACCGCTGTACCTACATGCTTATGCTTTTCATCTGAATATGCGCTACGAGAGAGTCCTGCCGGGGGATCTTCTGGATATTGCGTATCAGCAAAAATTGAAGGGTGTAAAATTACATGTTGAGGATGGTGAGTCCCAATCACTGCAGAAACTAAACGATCAGCAGCTACACGATTTTAAAGAGAAGGCCAAAAAATATAATCTGGATGTGCATATCGAAACGAGCGCATCGGATAAGGCGACATTGACGGATGCAATCCGTATTGCTGTTGCTACTGGTGCAACTTCAGTGCGTTTCTACCCGCGTTATGAAGGACATCTGAACGATGTTATGGCGAAGATTGCCAATGATATTGCGTGGCTGTCTCAGTATGACGATTGCGGACTAAGCTTTACTATCGAACAGCATGAAGATCTGCAAGGCCATGAGCTGGTGACGCTGGTTAACAATAGCGGGATGAAAAATCTCTCTATTCTGTTTGATTTTGGCAACATGATTAATGCTAATGAACAGCCGCTTTCTGCGTTAGAGGTTATGTCTCCATTAATCACTCAGGTACATATCAAAGACGCCAAAATTATTAAAGAAGGTAAAGGCTGGGGGCATGAGGCTTGTCGTTCAGGACACGGCGATTTACCCATGGAAGAGATGCTCAAGGCATTATTACTTTTAGGTGAAGATAAACCGCAAGTACATGCTTTTGGTCTGGAAGAAGAAGTTGAATATTATGCCCCTGCATTTCGCTTCGACGATGAGGGTGATAATCCATGGATCCCATGGCGCGATGCAAGTTATACGCCGCTGCCTGACAGTAACATGATTGATGCGCGACTGGCGCAGGAAAAAGAGCATGCTCTTGCGCAAATAAAATATATTCGCGATTTATGCGATAAATTTATAACTAATCAATAAATTTCTTTAAATATTATTAAATGTAAGAATGACTATGCAAATAGTCTATATGTTTTATTGATTAAATATTTTAATTAAATATTTCTCTCAACAAGCAATGAGGGTTTAATTATGTTCATGAATAAATGGGCAAGGCTCTGCTTTTTAATTTTAGGCGGCGGCACGATATTCAAGCTTTCAAGTATGAAAGATGTCTTCTATGTGCCAATGCAAAATGACTGGGGTTTAACCAATACGCAAATTGGCTTGAGTTTTACGGTTTATACGATTGTTCAGACAACCGGGCTTTTTCTTTCGCTCTATATCGCAGATCGTTACTCCAAGAAAATATTATTACCGTTAGGTCTGATTGGTGTTGGGTTATGTGGCTTATATCTGGCAACGCTACCGTCATTTACCGGCTATCTCATTTGCTTTGCCGCGATGGCTTTCTTTGCCGATGTGGTTTATTGGCCGGTATTACTGAAAGCCGTACGTCTGCTGGGAACGAAAGAAGAACAAGGGCGCATGTTTGGCTTTTTGGAGGCTGGACGCGGTGTGGTAGACGTCATTGTCGCTTCTGGTGCCCTGTTTGTCTTCGTCCATTTTGGTGAGGGGAAAGCGGGCATGCAGGCGGGGCTGCTGTTTTATACGCTCATCACCATTGCGGCAGGTATTGTGACCTACTTTATTGTCGATAATGACGAAGTTAAAGGCGGCGAGAAAACCAGTGCCAACATGGAAGTGTTAAAGGGTATCAAACATGTTTTATCCTGCCCTAACGTTTGGCTGGCTTCTTTGGGTATTTTCTTCGTTTACGCCGCGTACTGTGGACTGACTTACTTTATTCCGTTCTTAAAAGATATCTATATGCTGCCGGTAGCACTCGTTGGTGCGTACGGCATCATCAACCAGTATGCGTTAAAAATGGTAGGTGGGCCGATTGGTGGAATGTTGGCAGATAAAGTTGCTAAATCACCGACAGTGTATCTGAAGTGGACGTTCCTGATCTCTGCTGTTGCGATGCTTGTGTTCATGCAGTTACCGCATCAAACAATGAACGTGTATATCGGTATGGCGGCGACATTAGGGTTCGGAGCTATTATCTTCTCACAGCGCGCCATTTTCTTCGCGCCGATGGATGAGATCGGTACCCCACGTGAGTATGCGGGCTCGGCAATGGCATTTGGTTGCATCATCGGTTATATGCCAGCGATGTTTGCGTACACCTTGTACGGCTATTTGCTGGATACCAATAGCGGCATCACTGGCTACAACTATGTCTTTAGCGTGATGATTGCGTTCAGCTTAATGGGCTTTATCTGCTCGACCATTCTGGTGAAGCGAATTAAAAATCAAAAGCTAGCGGCTGCAGCTGCGGCGGCATAACGTGAATGCTTCCCCGGTAATCATGTCGTACCGGGGAAGCCTGTTAAGCGCGTTTATACAGCGGTAACCAAATTACCAGCCGTAAACCACCCAGCGGGCTGTCTTCGGCCTTCACCCAGCCACGATGCTGCTGGATTGCGGTTTCAACAATCGCCAGACCCAGACCTGTTCCGCCAGACTCGCGATCGCGCGCCTCATCGGTACGATAGAACGGACGGAAAATCTGTTCTCTGTCTTCGGGGCTTACACCTGGGCCATCGTCGTCCACGGTGATGGTAATCCCGTCGATATCCACCGCGAAGCCAACTTCAATCTTCGTATGTGAATAGCGCAGGGCATTGCGCACAATGTTTTCCAGCGCACTTTCCAACGCATTTGGGTTACCGTACAGCGGCCACGGACCCGGCGGGAAATTCACCGTGAGCGATTTACCCATCTGCTCAGCTTCAAAGGCGGCGTTATCCAGCACTTCGCCCCAAAGCTGATTAGCTTTCACCGTTTCACTGACCAGCGCGTTTTTCTGCTGATTACGTGACATCACCAGCAGGTCGTTGATCATGCTGTCTAGTCGGTGTGCTTCTGTTTCAATGCGCTCCAGCTCTTTGCTCTCACCGCTACGACGGCGCAGCAGAGCGGTGCCCAGTTGCAGACGCGTTAGCGGTGTTCTCAGCTCGTGAGAGATGTCCGACAGCAGACGTTGCTGCGTGGTCATCATCCGTTCCAGCGCCGTCACCATCTGGTTAAAGCTGGCACCTGCCGCCAGAAACTCCTGCGGACCGGCTTCCAGCTCCGGATGTTGACGCAGGTTGCCCTGGGCCACTTCATCCGCCGCGTTTTTCAACTTACGCGCTGGTTTCGCCAGACTCCAGGCAAGCCAGAGCAATAGCGGAGAGCTGACTAACATGGTGACGATCAGCAACAACAGCGGTCGGTCAAACAGCAGGTTGATAAAGTCAGATTGTGAGCTGCTGGCTGGTCGAATGAGATACAGCTGGTAGTTATCTTCACCGTCTCTGACGGAGAAAGGCCCGACCATCTCAACGCGACCGTATTTTTTCTTTTGCGGATGATCGGCGTTATCGGCCTGACCAATAAAGTTACGAATGATCTGCATTTCATTGCGTTCTGCGCCGATCACGCGTCCTTCCGTCGTAACAAGTAATAACCGCTGTCCTGGCGGCGCCCACTTGTCTATCGCCCGAAACAAGCGACGCCACCACATCAAATCGTTGGGTGGATCGTTCGCCAGTTCAGCTTCAACGTGTTGCTCAATCATTAACCCCTGGCGCTGCTCGCTGTCCAGTAGCTCGGTCATCTGGCGTGAGTCGAGCTTGGGTAACATCAGTACCAACATCAACACCAGTGCCAGCGTCAACCAGAAGATGGCAAAGATGCGCGCGGTTAAGCTCCCTATCATGAAGCGGAAACCATCAGGTAGCCGCGACCACGCAGGGTTTTAAACCACGGGTGTCCGTCTTTACGCTCTGGCAGCTTACGACGCAGGTTCGAGATATGCATATCGATAGCGCGATCGAAAGGTGTCAGGCGTTTACCCAGCACTTCCTGGCTCAGGTGCTCACGCGAAACCACCTGACCGAGATGCTGTGCCAGCAAATAAAGCAGGGTGAATTCGGTGCCGGTTAACTCCAGGATTTGCCCGTCAAAGCTGGCTTCCTGGCGACCCGGATTAAGGCTTAACGCATCTACTTCCAGAGTCGGCGAGCCGTTATCGCTGTTCTGCTGCTGTTCGCTCCAGTGTGAGCGACGCAGAATAGCGCGGATGCGCGCGACCAGTTCACGGTCGTTAAACGGTTTGGGTAAATAGTCGTCCGCGCCCAGCTCAAGGCCAAGTACGCGATCCAATTCGCTGCCGCGAGCGGTCAGCATGATTACGGGTGTCTGGTGTGTCTGACGAAGTGCTTTCAGCGTATCAATGCCGTTTTTCTTCGGCATCATGACGTCGAGCAAAAGTAAATCGATGCTGTCATCCAGAAGCTCAAGCGCCTGTTCCCCATCATAGGCAACCAGCACATCGAAACCTTCCATTTCGAGCAACTCCTTTAACAGGGAAGTCAGCTCTCGGTCATCATCAACTAACAGGATTTTATTCATTGTTTACGTACCTCCGAGGCAGAAATTACGTCATCAGGCGTCGCTAATCTATGACTTTACGTTGTTTTACACCCCCTGACGCATGTTTGCAGCCCGAATCGTAAACTGTCTCTCGTTGAATCGCGACAGAAAAGATTTTGGGAGCAAGTGATGGGCAAAGTTAGCGCTGCCGTCATGGCCTCAACGCTGGCACTCAGTACATTTAGCCATGCAGCTGAAGTCGTCACAGGCGATCACTGGCACCTGGGTGAAGGCTCATCGCAACGTAGCGTTCAGAGCCACATGTTTGACGGTATCAGTTTAACCGAACATCAACGTCAACAGATGCGAGATTTAATGCAGCAGGCAAGACACGAACAGCCTCCTGTTAATGTTAGCGAAATGGAGACAATGCATCGCCTTGTCACCGCAGAGAAATTTGATGAAAGCGCAGTGCGCGCTCAGGCAGAAAGAATGGCGCAAGAACAGGTTGCCCGCCAGGTTGAAATAGCCAGGATCCGCAACCAGATGTATCGCCTGTTAACGCCCGAGCAGCAAGCGGTTTTAAATGAGAAACATGAACAACGAATGGAGCAACTGCGCGACGTAGCGCACTGGAAAAAAAGCTCATCGTTGAATTTATTGAGTAGTAGCAACTCACGTTCCCAGTAGTAACCCTGTTTTCCTTGCCATAGACACCATCCCTGTCTTCCCCCACATGATGTGGGGGTTTTTTTTGCCCATATTAAATCGGATTACCAAAGATAAGCAGCTACTTACAGAAGATATTTGGAGCTTATAAACGCTTTTGTTATGCGTGATTGACCTCAATGTAACTGACTGCCTTTATGTAGAGCCGTGTAATCTGATAATAATGCTTAGCTTTTTCCTAAATCCAACACAGTACCATCATTGGTAATGATAAAGGTGTAGTAGTGGTTTTTTCCATTTAAGGTATAGCTTGCGCCATACACTAACCCTTTTTCTAAATTTACCGTAAAGCAGGTACTTGGGTAGGTGAGATACTTAAAATCGCCGACTAATAATTTTTTATATTCTCTACCATTAGTTGATAGAATATAGCGGGTTAATACATCATTTTTATCTATGGTAAAGCAAACGCGACTGCCATCTACGTAGATCGCCCGTCGTTCGCCGGACTCTGCACCCTCTCTACCTTTCCCTGGGCATCCGGCCAGAAATAAAAGTATAGGAAGAAAAAAGATCGACTTCTTCATATCGGAAAATACCCTAATACCTTTTCATATTTCTGTATTAACTCCAGCTCAGGTTCTTCTGGGTCATAATCACGGTAAACATACAGATCGCTATGTCCATCAAACCCATAATGCTTTAACAACCAGTAATCGCTGACTAATGATGCTTGCTGCTCCAGCCCGTAATCAAGTAAGTTTTTTTCATTTAGGCTGTATGTATAATCAGCTGCCCATGAGAACGCCCCGCGTGTTCGTACCCACATTCCATATTGGTGCTGCCAAACATGCATCATTTCATGTAAAAAAAGATGCTGAGCATTTGGAGTTTGCTGTTTTGTTGGCATCGAGAAATCATCTTCGTATTTTATTTTTCTAAACCACATTTCGCCGTTGGGCGTCATCGCCTGGCCGGGGTTTTGACTATCAAAAGGAAGATAACTTTCCAGATGAACCCAAACTTGATGGTAAAGAATGCTGAAGCCAAAGAGCGAGTTTGCAAGATTTATCTCGCCAAGCCTTAACCTACGCAGCCCTCCTTCTTGAATCGGTTTCCAGTCAATAGAATTAGGGTAATACGTCATCTTAATCCCTCAAGATATGTTGATTGAGTGTTTATCGTACACCTAAAGTAAATCAGCATTGGAAGAGTTATAGAGAGGTCTTAAAAACTCAGAATAAAACGTATTCAGCTGACGTATGGTCATGCTGATCCGGCTGTAAGATAGGCCGTAATGTAGATTTTTTATTAGAATAAATTTTTAATTTAAGTGTTGCTATGTATTGCTACAACATTCCATCCCTGTCTTCCCTCACATGATGTGAGGGGGGGCCAAAATTTGTCACTCGGTTATTGCCTGACTGTTTTACTTCATCCGTTATACTAGCGGCATATTCTGGCTGGAGTGTTTATGAATCATACCTATGGGCGGCTGGTGAGCCGGGCGGCAATCGCGGCGACCGTGATGGCATCGCTGTTACTTTTGATCAAAATTTTCGCGTGGTGGTACACCGGATCGGTCAGTATTCTGGCTGCACTGGTGGATTCTCTGGTGGACATCGCGGCGTCGTTAACCAACCTGTTGGTGGTGCGCTATTCGCTGCAACCGGCCGATGATGAACATACGTTCGGACACGGAAAAGCGGAATCACTGGCGGCGCTGGCGCAAAGCATGTTTATTTCCGGTTCGGCGCTGTTTTTATTCCTGACCGGGATTCAGCATCTCATCCAACCGACGCCGATGAAAGATCCCGGCGTTGGGGTGGTTGTCACCATCATTGCGTTAGTGTGTACAATCATTCTGGTCTCGTTTCAGCGCTGGGTAGTGAAGCGTACGCAAAGTCAGGCCGTTCGGGCAGATATGCTTCATTATCAGTCTGATGTTATGATGAACGGTGCGATTCTCATTGCGCTCGGGCTGGCATGGTACGGCTGGCATCGTGCGGATGCCTTGTTTGCGCTCGGGATTGGCATCTATATTTTATATAGCGCATTACGCATGGGGTATGAGGCAGTGCAATCTTTGCTGGATCGCGCTTTACCCGATGAGGAACGTCAGGAAATTATTGATATCGTGACGTCATGGCCTGGGGTCAGCGGCGCTCACGATCTTCGCACGCGGCAGTCAGGGCCGACCCGCTTTATTCAGATTCATTTGGAAATGGAAGATAATCTGCCGCTCGTTCAGGCGCATTTAGTGGCTGAACAGGTTGAGCAGGCAATTTTACGGCGTTTCCCGGGATCAGATGTCATCATTCATCAGGATCCCTGTTCAGTCGTACCCAAGGAAGGCAAGGTGTTTGAGCTTTCATAATTCGTTGTAAAAAGTGAACCGGGCCAGCATTTTGTGTATAAATTACCACCATTTGGCCTGACCTGAATCAATTCAGCAGGAAGTGATTGTTATACTATCTGCATATTCGTTGGATCGTTTCGATATGCGGAATCGACTTCCGGCAGCAGATTTCATTTTGCATTCCAAAGTTCAGAGGTAGTCATGATTAAGAAAATCGGTGTGTTGACAAGCGGCGGTGATGCGCCGGGCATGAACGCAGCAATCCGTGGTGTTGTACGTGCAGCGTTGACGGAAGGGCTGGAAGTCATGGGGATCCATGATGGCTACCTGGGTTTGTATGAAGACCGTATGGTCCAGCTTGACCGCTACAGCGTGTCCGACATGATCAACCGTGGCGGTACTTTCCTCGGTTCAGCTCGCTTCCCGGAATTCCGCGACGAAAACGTGCGTGCGGTGGCTATCGAAAACCTGAAAAAGCGTGGCATTGATGCGCTGGTTGTTATCGGCGGTGACGGTTCTTACATGGGTGCGAAACGCCTGACTGAAATGGGCTTCCCATGCATCGGTCTGCCGGGCACTATCGACAACGATATCAAGGGTACCGACTACACCATCGGTTACTTCACCGCTCTGGGTACTGTAGTAGAAGCGATTGACCGTCTGCGTGATACCTCTTCTTCTCACCAGCGTATTTCCATCGTTGAAGTGATGGGCCGCTACTGTGGCGATCTGACCCTGGCGGCTGCAATTGCCGGTGGTTGTGAGTTCGTAGTGGTTCCGGAAGTGGAATTCAGTCGCGACGATTTGGTTGCTGAAATCAAAGCGGGCATCGCGAAAGGTAAAAAACACGCAATCGTAGCGATCACTGAACACATGTGTGACGTTGACGAACTGGCGCATTACATCGAGAAGGAAACGGGCCGCGAAACGCGTTCGACCGTACTGGGTCACATTCAGCGTGGTGGTTCCCCGGTTCCTTACGATCGTATCCTGGCATCCCGTATGGGCGCATATGCTATTGAACTGCTGCTGGCAGGTCATGGCGGTCGCTGTGTCGGTATTCAGAACGAGCAACTGGTTCACCACGATATCATCGATGCTATCGAGAACATGAAGCGTCCGTTCAAAGGTGACTGGCTGGACTGCGCGAAAAAACTGTACTGATTGTTTTTTGTTGCCCGGTGGCGCTTCGCTTACCGGGCCTACAGCGTGTACTCTTGTAGGCCGGATAAGGCGTAAGCCGTCATCCGGCACAACCTGCCTCATTTATTCCCCGAAGTTATAGCAAATCTTTTTTTATTCTTTAATGTTTGGATGCCTTTCTGGCACGCTTTGCTCATCACAACATCACATAAGAGAGCTGGGCGATGAACAAATGGGGCGTAGGGTTAACATTATTGCTGGCATCGACCAGCGTTCTGGCAAAGGATATTCAGTTACTTAACGTATCGTACGATCCAACACGTGAACTGTACGAGCAGTACAATAAAGCCTTCAGCGCGCACTGGAAGCAGGAAACGGGCGATAACGTCGTGATCCGCCAGTCACACGGCGGCTCTGGTAAACAGGCGACCTCTGTCATCAACGGTATTGAAGCCGATGTCGTGACGTTGGCACTGGCGTACGACGTGGATGCCATTGCTGAACGTGGTCGAATTGATAAAAACTGGATTAAGCGTTTGCCGGATAACTCTGCGCCTTACACCTCCACCATCGTGTTCCTGGTCCGCAAAGGCAACCCCAAACAAATTCATGACTGGAACGATTTGATCAAACCGGGCGTGTCAGTGATTACACCAAACCCGAAAAGCTCAGGCGGCGCACGCTGGAACTATCTGGCGGCATGGGGCTATGCCCTGCACCACAACAACAACGATCAGGCCAAAGCGCAGGACTTCGTCAAGGCTCTGTTTAAAAACGTTGAAGTGCTGGATTCCGGTGCGCGTGGTTCAACCAATACCTTCGTTGAACGTGGTATCGGTGATGTGCTGATCGCCTGGGAAAACGAAGCGCTGCTGGCAACGAACGAGCTGGGTAAAGACAAATTCGAGATAGTGACGCCGAGTGAATCTATTCTCGCGGAGCCGACCGTTTCCGTGGTCGATAAAGTGGTGGAAAAGAAAGACACCAAAGCGGTGGCGGAAGCTTACCTGAAGTATCTCTACTCTCCGGAAGGCCAGGAAATTGCAGCGAAAAACTATTATCGTCCACGTGATACAGACGTTGCGAAGAAATACGAAAATGCATTTCCGAAGCTGAAGCTGTTCACCATCGATGAAGAGTTTGGCGGCTGGACGAAAGCGCAGAAAGAGCACTTCTCTAATGGCGGTACGTTCGACCAGATCAGCAAACGCTAAATAAGTCTGTGATTTACCGACCCGGTGGCCTAACGCGACCGGGTTTTTTATTTGTCATGGTTTTGCGTTACTCTTGCCCTTCAATGGGATGCAGGAAACGCGTAATGAAAAAAGCAGGCTATCTTTTATTGGCGGTGATTGTGGTTGCCGCCGCTGCAGGCATCGGGTACTGGAAATTCACCGGCAACCCGGACGCATTACGCCAGATCGTCCTTCAACAATGCTTGCCGCACCAGTTGCAGCAGCAGGATCCTGCACCATGCGCAGAAGTGAAGCCGGATGCCGGATATGTGGTGTTCAAAGACCGTAACGGCCCTTTGCAATATTTGTTGATGCCCACTTATCGCATTAACGGTACGGAAAGCCCACTGCTGTTAAAATCAGGCACGCCGAACTTTTTCTGGCTGGCCTGGCAGGCGCGTAGCTTTATGAGCCAAAAATACGGCCAGGAAATCCCTGACAAAGCAGTCTCTCTGACCATTAACTCACGTAGCGGGCGCACGCAAAATCACCTGCATATTCATATCTCCTGCCTGCGAACCGATGTCAGAAAACAGCTGGATGACAACCTGGCGAAAATCAGCACCCGCTGGCTACCTCTACCAGGTGGGCTGCGCGGTCATGAATATCTGGCGCGTCGCGTCACGGAAAATGAACTGGCACAACGCAGCCCGTTTATGATGCTGGCTGAAGAGGTGCCGGATGCACGTGAGCATATGGGCAGCTATGCGTTAGCTATGGTGCGTCAGAGCGATGAATCCTTTGTTCTGCTGGCTACTCAGCGCAATCTGCTGGCGCTGAATCTCGCCTCCGCTGAGGAAATTCAGGATCATCAATGTGATATTCTGCGTTAACCCCACCTAATCTGGCGTTTACTCCGCATGCCTGTCCCCGTATTCTTGTTGAAAAAAACAACAGGAGACAGGCATGTCGCTCTGGCTTACACACCCTCTGTTTATCCCCTCTCTGGTGGTTGGCATCACCATTCTGCTCTGGGCTACGTCGCTGCTGCCGGAGTTTATAACGGCGCTGCTGTTCTTTGCCGTGGCGATGGTCGCCAAAATCGCGCCTCCGGATGTGATCTTTGGCGGCTTTGCGTCCTCCGCATTCTGGTTGGTGTTTAGCGGCTTTGTGCTGGGTATCGCGATTCGTAAAACGGGGCTGGCGGACAGGGCGGCGAGAGCGCTGTCATCACGGTTGACCGACTCCTGGCCGTTAATGGTGGCGAGTGTGGTGCTGTTGAGTTACGCGCTGGCGTTTGTAATGCCATCCAACATGGGCCGCATTGCGCTGCTGATGCCGATTGTCGCAGCGATGGCGAAACGGGCTGGAATTAACGATGGTACGCGCGGCTGGTATGGTCTGGCACTGGCCGTTGGGTTTGGGACATTTCAGCTTTCTGCGACGATTTTACCCGCAAACGTACCGAATCTGGTGATGAGCGGCGCTGCGGAAGGCTCTTACGGCATCCACCTCAATTATCTTCCCTATTTGCTGCTGCATACGCCGGTTCTGGGTTGGCTTAAAGGCGCGGTTCTCATCGTGCTTATCTGCTGGCTGTTCCCTGGCAAGCCCCATGCGCCGCGCGATCTCACGCCGTCGGAACCGATGAGCGGAGATGAAAAACGTCTGGCCTGGATGTTAGCGGTGGTGTTGCTTCTTTGGGTAAGCGAAAGCTGGCACGGCATTGGCCCCGCGTGGACTGGGCTGGCGGCGGCAGTTATCACATTGCTCCCACGGGTTGGCTTTATCAATGGCGACGAGTTTTCCACTGGGGTCAACATTCGTACCTGCATTTATGTGGCGGGTATTCTGGGGCTGGCGATCACCGTCACGCAAACAGGTATTGGTAGCGCCGTTGGTGAAGCGCTGTTACAGGTGATGCCGCTGGATGCGGAAAAGCCGTTTACCAGTTTCCTCGCGCTGACCGGTATTACCACGGCGCTTAATTTTATTATGACGGCGAACGGTGTTCCGGCGCTGTATACCACGTTGGCGCAAAGCTTTGCCGATGCGACGGGATTCCCGCTGCTGTCGGTGATTATGATCCAGGTGCTGGGTTATTCCACACCGCTGCTGCCGTATCAGGCTTCGCCGATTGTGGTGGCGATGGCGCTCGGGAAAGTACCTGCAAGGGCAGGGATGCTGCTGTGTATCGCACTGGCGGCGGCAACGTATTTGATTCTTCTGCCGCTGGATTACGCCTGGTTTACGGTGTTGGGAAAACTGTAGTTGTATCAAAATGTTAATTTTATGTTTTGTGAGTGAGTGAATTGTATTATGCGCGGCAATATCGGTTAATGCCTGAGCGCAGATTTGCGCACTGGAAACTCAAGGATTGATTCATGGACAGTTTGACCCCCATCCGCCGCTGGCCTGCCATCATCTCGCTTGTGATTACGCTGACCATCTGGTTTGTTATCCCGTGTCCTCCTGACGTAACCCCGCAAGCGTGGCATCTGCTGGCACTGTTTATTGGTACGATCGCCGCGATTATCGGTAAAGCTATGCCCATTGGCGCAATTGCGATTGTAGCGATTATGCTGGTGGCGATGACAGGCGTTACTAACCCAGGCAAACCCTCGGCGGCATTGAACGATGCATTGAGTGGTTTTTCTAACCAGCTAATCTGGCTGATTGGTTTATCCATTATGCTGTCGCAAAGTCTGTTAAAGACCGGCCTGGGCGCGCGTATTGGCTACGGGTTTATTGCGCTATTTGGTAAAAGAACGCTGGGTATTGCGTGGGCATTAACCCTTGCGGAAACGCTAATTGCACCCGTAACGCCAAGCAATACCGCGCGTGGTGGTGGCATTATCCACCCGGTAATGCGGGCGATTGCGGAGAGCCTCGGCTCGCAGCCAGGCCATGCCGAGAATGGCTCCACGGGCCGTTATCTCGCGCTGGTGAACTACAACATTAACCCGATCAGCTCGGCTATGTTCATCACCGCGACTGCACCTAATCCGTTAATCGTCAGTTTTTTGACAAAGGGGACGGATGGCGTGCTGAACATGACCTGGGGAATGTGGGCTATTGCGGCGCTTCTTCCCGCACTGGTATCACTGGTTGTCATGCCGATTGTAATCTGGTGGCTCTATCCGCCAGCTATCACGCGCACGCCAAATGCGCCGCAGTTTGCGCGGCAAAAACTGGATGCGCTGGGTCCACTTTCTTTGGCAGAGAAAATCACCCTGGGGGTGTTCATTTTGCTGCTCTGTCTATGGGCGGGTGTTCCAGCAATGCTGATGGGCAGTGCCTGGAGCGTAAACCCCACTAGCGCCGCGTTAATTGGATTGTCGATTCTATTGATGGCGGGTGTATTGAGCTGGGATGACATTCTTAAATGCCGCGGGGCATGGGATACGATAGTCTGGTTTGCCGCGCTGGTGATGATGGCGGATTTTCTCAGCAAACTGGGATTGGTAGGATGGCTGGCAACCAGCGTGGGTAGCGCAATCGACCATCTTGGCGTGCACTGGAGTGTTGCGACGCTGTTGTTGATCCTGCTTTACGTCTACTCGCACTACTTTTTCGCCAGCACAACTGCGCATATTACGGCTATGTTCGCTGCGTTCTTCGCCGCAGGCTTAGGCCTCGGCGCGCCGCCAGCGCTGCTTGGTTTAATGCTCGGTTTCTCCTCCTCCTTGATGATGTCGCTCACGCACTATGGCACGGGTACTGCGCCTATTATCTTTGGTTCGGGCTATGTTACGTTGGCGGAGTGGTGGAAAACGGGGCTGGTGATGAGTGTGGTCAACCTGACCATTTGGGGTGTGACCGGCGCCTTCTGGTGGCACTGGTTGGGATACTGGTAGTTAATACAGCGGGAGGAGGGCTCCTCCCGCCTTAACAACTTAAGCCTGTTTAGCGGCTTCTGCTGCTTTAACGATGACTGCGAAGGCGTCTGCTTTCAGAGAAGCACCACCAACCAGCGCACCGTCGATGTCCGGCTGAGCGAACAGTTCTGCCGCGTTAGCTGCGTTTACAGAACCGCCGTACTGGATGATAACTTGCTCAGCGATTTTCGCGTCAGCTTTGGCAATGTGGTCACGAATAAATTTGTGAACAGCCTGAGCCTGAGCAGGAGTTGCAGATTTGCCGGTACCGATAGCCCATACTGGTTCGTAAGCGATAACGACGCCTTCGAATGCTGCCGCGCCCTGAGTTTTCAGAACCGCGTCGATCTGACGTGCACAAACTTCTTCAGTTTTGCCCGCTTCGTTTTCTGCTTCGGTTTCGCCGATGCACAGAACTGGAGTCAGACCCTGCTCTTTCAGCACGGCGAATTTTTTAGCGATCAGCTCGTCAGATTCTTTGTGGTAAGTACGACGCTCAGAGTGACCGATAATGATGTACTGCGCGCCGATGTCTTTCAGCATTTCAGCACTTGTTTCACCAGTGAATGCGCCAGACAGGTTCAGGTCAACGTTCTGCGCGCCCAGAATGATGTGGCTACCGGCAGCGGCGTGTTTCGCCAGGTCGATATACATTTCCGGCGGAGCAATCGCTACTGCACAGCCAGCAACGCCAGCCAGTTCTTTACGCAGGTTAGCAACCAGTTCGTTTACCATGTGGCGGCTGCCGTTCAGTTTCCAGTTACCCATCACTAAAGGATGTCGCATTTCATTTCTCCACGCTTGTCAGCGAATTAAGGAATATGGCCGCCCGTGAGGGCAGCATGGTCTGTGAAACAGTATAGAGATTCATCCCCTGAAAGGCTTTGCTTTTTGTCATCAATTCGCCTTCTCAAGACTTTCTGATAGTACCAGCTTAATCGGTTCAACAGCGAAGGTCAGTCCTTTTTCACCGTTGTCAGCAACAACATAGCGAATTGCGCCTTCTGTTTCAGCGTAATAGCGCTTACCTTTGCCTGCGGCGAGTAGTTTTTGCAGCTTTTTCTGGCTCTGTTCCTTCGTCAGTAGCGGTGCGACGGTGCGGATGACGGCGGTCATGTATTCCAGCGCTTTCGCTTTGGCTGCCTTTTGTTCTGGCCCCTGAATGGGTAACCAGGTTATCTGCATACTTTTGATTTTAAGGGTGCCGCGTTCAAGAGCGGAAGACGCATACAGGTTTTCATTGATTTTACTGGCTGCGCGGGTGAGATTTGCTCGATCGCGACTGCTGTCGATGGCACGGAACTCATTCAGAATAAGCTTCGGATTCTGCGTATTAAAGTTTTCACGAAACTGGCTAATCGACAGGTCAAAGGTCGGCGCGCCCGCCAGTAAATAGGGGGCCGTGGTTGCCGTCGACGGCTCTTCCGCCAGTACCGCAGTGCTCGCGGTTAAGGCTGAAAACAATAATAAAAACAGTGTAAATCCTTGCTTCATCAATCGTACCTTTCATTCTCATTGCTCACGATTAAAACGGTAACCGTCGAGCTTGTCAAAAGGGTAAACTGTTCTGGAAGGTAATAATAAAGGAACTTACATGACCATACAGCAGTGGTTATTCTCATTTAAAGGGCGCATCGGGCGCCGTGATTTCTGGATTTGGATTGGCCTCTGGATCGTCAGCATGCTGGTTCTGTTTTCGCTGGCGAGCAAACAATTACTCGATATTCAGACCGCGGCTTTTTGTCTGGTGTGTCTGCTATGGCCAACGGCGGCAGTGACGGTAAAACGTCTGCATGACCGGGGGCGCTCCGGGGCGTGGGCGCTGTTGATGATCCTGGCGTGGATGCTGCTGGCCGGAAATTGGGCGATTTTACCCGGCGTCTGGCAATGGGCGGTAGGCCGCTTTGTTCCAACGTTGATTCTGGTTGGTATGCTTATCGATCTGGGGGCGTTCATTGGCACCCAGGACGCGAATAAATATGGTAAGGATACGCAGGACGTAAAGTACAGAGCTGACTCGTAGGCCGGATAAGTGTAAGCGCCATCCGGCAAAATGCCCGGGTGTTTACCGGGCATTGAAACGTTCTTACCAGTAGTGCTCTGCGGTCATATGGCCCGGTCGACGGCGCAGGTGTTTGGTCATTTGCCGGGTCTCTTTCAGCAACTGCTGCGTGTCGCGTACCATTTGCGGGTTTCCGCACAGCATCACATGGCTGGTTTCTTTATCCATTGGCAACCCGACTGCTTTTTCTAGCTCACCGCTTTCAATCAACGCCGGTACACGTCCGGTCAGCGAATCTGCGGCTGTTTCACGGCTGACAACCGTCTGGATGCGTAATTTACCTTCGTAGCGTTTTTCCAACGCCTGCATTAGCGGTAGATAGCTCAAATCGGCGGCATAGCGCGCGGCGTGGACCAGCACCAGATTTTTAAAGCGATCCAGGTCCTTGCCTAACTGCAGAATCGACAAATATGGGCCGATAGCCGTGCCGGTCGCCAGCATCCATAGCGTTTCGCAATCGGGGACTTCATCCAGCACGAAGAAACCAGCAGCTTCACTCACCACCTGCACTTCATCGCCAGGCTTCAGTGCTGCCAGACGAGGGCTCAGTTTGCCGTCGGGAACCGTCACCAGATAAAACTCTAAATCGGGGTTATCAGGGGCATTTACGTAAGAATAGGCGCGCTGGACGCGTTCGCCGTCGATCTCAAGGCCAAGCTTAGTGAACTGACCTGCAGTGAAAGGAAGAACTGGAGCTCGCACGGTCAAACTAAACAGGGCATCGGTCCAGTTTTGCACCTTTGTGACTTTGCCTGTTACCCAATCTGCCATGGTTTTCTCCTGTCTGCTTTGATTGCCTTATCTTCGTTCGTTGGACGAAAGATTTCCAGCCCATATGGGCTGGAAGGCTCTATTGATCAAATCAATTACAGGATGTGCGCCTGCACATCGGGATCTTTACGATCGAGGTAGTGAATCGACTGAATGCGACGGATCGTACGTGATTTGCCGCGGATCAGCAGCGTTTCGGTGGTCGCGATATTACCTTTACGGCTAATCCCTTCCAGCAAATCGCCTTTGGTGATGCCGGTGGCGGAGAAAATGACGTTGTCGCTACGCGCCATTTCATCGAGGCGCAGCGCTTTGCCCGCTTCAATGCCCATGGCGGCGCAACGAGCCAGTTCTTGTTCGCCAATACGACGGTTCTCTTCGCTGTCGCCTTTGACGTCATGACGCGCCAGCAAACGGCCCTGCATGTCGCCGTCCAGTGCGCGGATCACCGCTGCGGAAACCACACCTTCAGGTGCGCCGCCAATGCCGTACAGCACGTCAACTTCACTGTCTGGCATGCAGGTCAGAATGGAGGCCGCAACGTCGCCGTCTGGAATAGCGAAGACGCGCACGCCCAGTTTTTGCATTTCGGCGATCGTTTCATCATGGCGTGGTTTGGCCAGAATGGTTACGGTCAGCTCACTCAGCGGTTTATTGAGTGCAGCGGCAACGTTATGCAGGTTGGCTTCCAGTGACAGGTTCAGGTCGATAGACCCTTTTGCGCCTGGGCCGACAATCAGCTTTTCCATGTACATATCTGGCGCATTCAGGAAGCAGCCTTTATCGCCCACAGCCAGTACGGCCAGCGCGTTTGCCTGACCCATTGCCGTCATGCGTGTGCCTTCAATAGGATCGACGGCGATGTCGACCGCATCGCCAAGACCGGTCCCGACTTTTTCACCGATAAACAGCATCGGCGCTTCATCAATCTCACCCTCGCCAATCACGATGGTGCCGTCGATGTTGACCTGGTTGAGCATAATACGCATGGCGTTCACTGCCGCGCCGTCAGCGGTATTTTTATCGCCGCGGCCCAACCATTTATAGCCAGCCAGCGCGGCCGCTTCGGTCACGCGTGAAAATTCAATGGCAAGTTCTCGTCTCATTGCAAACTCGTAGCTGAAAGGAATGGCGCGAAGTGTAGCACAGGGGAGGGGGCGAGATTATTGATGTGTGTGCGGGGTTGCCCCCGCACGAAGATTTTGCCGGATAAGCCAAAGTAGCCATCCGGCAATGACGTATTACTCGTCGTGATCTTCCCATGCCATGGCGCGTTTGACCGCTTTTTTCCAGCCGCTGTAACGGAAGTTACGCTCGGTGGTTTCGATGCCTGGACGGAATTCACGCTCGATGACCGCTTTCTCCTGCAACTCATCCAGATTCTGCCAGAAGCCTACTGCCAGGCCAGCCAGGTACGCTGCACCTAATGCGGTGACTTCGCGAACTTCCGGACGCTCTACGCGGGTGCCCAGAATGTCAGACTGGAACTGCATCAGGAAGTTGTTGGCGACCGCACCGCCGTCAACGCGCAGGGCGTGCAGACGAATACCGGAGTCAGCCTGCATCGCTTCCAGAACATCACGCGTCTGATAAGCGATAGACTCAAGCGTTGCGCGGATGATGTGGTTGGAGTTTACGCCACGGGTCAGGCCGAAGATGGCGCCACGTGCATACGGGTCCCAGTACGGTGCACCCAGGCCAGTAAATGCCGGAACGACGTACACGCCGTTGGTGTCTTTCACTTTGGTGGCGAAATACTCAGAGTCGAATGCATCGCTGATGAGTTTCATTTCATCGCGCAGCCACTGAATGGATGCGCCAGCCATAAATACCGCACCTTCCAGCGCGTAGTTCACTTCCCCGGTCGGTCCGCAGGCGATGGTGGTCAGCAGTCCGTTTTCGGACTTAACGGCTTTCTCACCGGTATTCATCAGCATGAAGCAGCCGGTACCGTAAGTGTTTTTCGCCATCCCTTCCTTTACGCACAGCTGGCCAAACAGAGCTGCCTGCTGGTCACCGGCGATACCGGAGATAGGAATACGAATGCCGCCTTTACCACCAATGTTGGTCTGACCGTACACTTCAGAAGAGCGACGCACTTCTGGCAGCATGGCGCGCGGAATATCCAGCGCATCCAGCATCGTGTCATCCCAGTCCAGGGAGTGGATGTTGAACAGCATGGTACGTGAAGCGTTGGTGTAATCCGTGACGTGTACGCGTCCCTGCGTCATTTTCCAGATAAGCCAGGTGTCCACGGTACCAAACAGCAGTTCGCCGCGACGAGCGCGTTCACGCGAGCCTTCAACGTGGTCGAGGATCCATTTCACCTTGGTGCCAGAGAAGTACGGGTCAATCACCAGGCCGGTGTTGTTTCGGATGTATTCTTCCATGCCATCGCGCTTGAGCTTTTCGCAGATATCTGCGGTACGACGACACTGCCACACAATGGCGTTGTAGATTGGTTTACCGGTCTCACGCTCCCAGACGATGGTGGTTTCACGCTGGTTGGTAATACCGATCGCTGCAATTTCATCGGAACTGATATCGGCTTTCGCCAGAACTTCAACCAGCGTAGAGCTTTGGGTTGCCCAAATTTCCATTGGGTCGTGTTCTACCCAACCTGCTTTCGGGTAGATTTGCTCGAATTCGCGCTGTGAAACGGCAACGATATTCGCATCGTGGTCCATTACGACCGCGCGGGAGCTGGTGGTGCCCTGGTCGAGCGCAACGATATATTTTTTTTCAGTCATAATTTTTGTCCCGTAGTCACATTACAGCGAAGCTTTTTGTTGAGTGTTGGCCGCCGCGTCTTTTTCTTCAATCACGCAGACATCGCACGGTAAATGGCGACCAATCAGTTTGCGATATGCCCATGCGCCCAAAATCGCGCCGGTAATTGGGCCAAACACCGGAACCAGGAAGTAAGGGATATCGCGACCACCTGTGAAGGCAATCTCACCCCATCCGGCCATCCAGGCGAAGAGTTTCGGTCCGAAGTCACGTGCCGGGTTCATCGCAAAACCTGTCAGCGGACCCATGGAAGCACCAATAACGGCAATTAATAAGCCAATCAGCAGTGGTGCCAGCGGACCACGAGGTACACCGTTACCATCGTCGGTCAGAGCCAGAATCAGCCCCATTAGAATAGCGGTAATGACCATTTCAACCGCGAAGGCCTGCACAAAATTGATATGCGGATTCGGATAGGTGGAGAAAGTACCCGCCAGACCCAGGCTTTCGGTAGTGCCACGCACGATATGGTTGGTTTGTTCAAAATCGATGAAAAGATTGTAATAAAGCCCGTAAACCAATGCCGCTGCGCAAAAGGCGCCGGCAATTTGCGAAATAATAAAAGGGACAACTTTGCGTTTATCAAAACAGGCGAACAGCCAGAGTGCGATGGTTACCGCGGGATTCAGGTGTGCACCAGAAACGCCTGCGGTCAGATAGATAGCCATTGCTACCCCCAGACCCCAGATGATACTGATTTCCCACTGACCAAAAGTAGCACCAGCTACTTTGAGTGCAGCGACACAGCCCACACCGAAGAAAATCAACAACCCGGTACCGAGGAATTCAGCAATGCACTGGCCTTTTAAGGTTGAGGTTTGACTCATAATCGGATCCTGAAGAGAGTTTAATGTTTATTGTGTGCGAGAAGGTCACTGACATCCCCGGAGCCGGTAGGCACACTGTTAATTTATCGTTAACGCTCAAAAACGAGAAATATCGAAATTAAAATGTGTGTACTGCATCAACAAAATGAGCGTTTTCGCGCCATTGTGCGGTATTTGTTATACAAAAATAGTGTGAGCTGAATCATTTCACTGATCAATCTGTTAACACTTAAGAGTTATGACAGTCATGTCACCAGGAGAAAGACTAAAAGTGTTGCAAACCGCAATCTGCGCGGGATGCCGCTGGACAGGGATGACGCGGCTTCATACAATCGGTGTTAAGTAGAGTGCGCTCGTTTTTATTAAGGCGTCGCCGGTTATCGGGACGAGGATTTTTATCCATCAACGCCTTGCAATTCAGGAGAGGTATGACGATGTCATTAGAAGTGTTTGAGAAACTGGAAGCAAAAGTACAGCAGGCGATTGATACCATCACGCTGTTACAGATGGAAATCGAAGAGCTGAAAGAAAAGAACAACTCACTGTCGCAGGAAGTTCAGACTGCACAGCAGCAGCGTGAAGAGCTGGAGCGTGAGAACAACAACCTGAAAGAACAGCAGAATGGCTGGCAGGATCGTCTGCATGCCCTGCTGGGTCGTATGGAAGAAGTCTAATTCTGATTTCTTTAAAAAGGCATCCATAATGGATGCCTTTTTACTATGTAGAGATTAGGATATCGTAACTTTTAAATTTCAAAGAATACGATATGACAAAAAGAAACGATATTATTGATAATTCGGATCGATTTATCACCAGTGATATTAAATATGGCCTTATCTATACAGAGAATCTAGGATGGATTGATTTAGGCCATGCTAATCCAGCAGGGGCTGAAAGATTATGGTTTGAAATGATAAGAGCTCGTGGTGGTGATAGCGAATTTTATGAAGTAAATTATCATCAAAGTATGTCCAAAAACATTCATGGCCTAAATATTAATACTGGTATATATCGTAGATTTATGGTGCGACGAGGATTACCGGAACGAACCTTACAAGGTATTGCTTTATCGATATTCTTAGGTACGTCACATCGCTTCGAATCCTTGCAGGATTTTTGGCCTTACGTATATTTAACGGATAGTGGCTATAGTGCTGAAGATTTGGTATCGAACTTATTTGGTTTTTACCAAGCTGTAAATTATGCAGATTACACCTCTCGTCTTCAGATCTGTTCGAAAGAAAAGGCTTATCGTATCTGGGACTTCTATGGTCCTGTTGGTGAGTTTAAAAACAAAAGCGTTATCCGTTACTATTTCCTGACCCAATAGATAAGGATAAGAAACATGAACCCTACTCAGGGGAATTACCTTTATTTATGGATATAATAAAACCTGTTGCGAATCCAAATTATGTTCGGGAACTCCGCATATGAAGTTCAGGAAATCAGGTTTTATTATTGTATTTATGATTTTAATTTCGCTACTTTATTGCTGTTTCATGTTGAGCATCTTTACAGAAAAAATCTATACACAGCAGAATTTATTATTCTATCATCTGCTAACACCGAAACCTCTTAAACAGGTCCCAAGGGTATCCAGCGACTGGTTTTTTGTAAGCTATTCAGATGAAGGTAGCCATCTTCAACTCAGTGAAATAATTTTTATCGGAATACAAAAGAGTGACGTTCAGATAGCTGTGGATAAATTAAATGCTTATATCGAAACTTATCCTGCCAGTCGTGAGATGATGAGCGTCGTTGCCGAAGAAAAAAATGAAAAGTATGATATTAAAGTCATTCATTACGAATCAAATGAATGAAAAAAAGGCCATCAAATTTGCTGATGGCCTTTTTACTTACTCGATATCAAGCGGGTCTTCGGAGAGGATTATCCCGGTGTTGTCGGCGTACAGGTGGTCGCCAGAGAAGAACGTTACACCGCCAAAGTTGACGCGCACATCGCTTTCTCCAATACCTTCCCCTGCGGCACCGACCGGAATTGCGGCAATCGCCTGAATGCCGATATCCAGTTCTTCCAGATCGTCTACCTGACGGACTGAGCCGTAGATGACCAGACCTTCCCATTCATTCTGTACGGCCAGTCGAGCCAGTTCGGCATCGACCAGCGCACGACGGACAGAACCACCGCCATCGACCAGCAGAATGCGACCACGGCCGTTTTGTTCGAGCAGATCGTACAGCAACCCGTTGTCCTCGAAACATTTTACCGTGATGATTTGTCCGCCAAACGACGACCGTCCTCCAAAGTTAGAGAACAGTGGTTCCACGACGTTGACATCTTCCTGATAGATGTCACAAAGCTCGGATGTATCGTATTTCATAGGCTCAACGTTCAGTTGCTGCGAGAATTTTTAGTATATCGCGCTATGTGTACTGTTGGCAAAATCATCAATTGTTAATTGATATTTGTCAGTTAAAGAGACCACTGACTTAAGAAAATTCCAACGACAAACAGCAGGTTAGTTAACAATGCCGCTTTTACGGTGCGTTCCAGCATTGGGCGCATTGCCGCAGGATCCATCTCACGCATCACGTATCGCGCCTGTTTAATCAGCAGCGGAGCGGCGAGGATAAACAGCCATCCCCACAGGCTTTGCAGTGAGAACAGGTTAAACAGGGCCAGGCAGACCAGCGTGCCCATCAGCAGACAGGCGTGGTAGCGGCGGGCATTGACAGCGCCTAAACGCACGACCAGCGTGTTCTTGCCGTTCTCTCTGTCGCTGTTGATATCGCGCAGATTGTTGACGTTGAGCACGGCAGTTGCCAGCAGGCCGCAGGCGGTAGCAGGCAGAATGAGCGCCGGAATCAACGTATGCGCCTGCAGATACCAGCTTCCCATAACGCTCAGCCAGCCGAAGAACACCAGCACGGAAATATCGCCCAGACCGATATATCCGTAAGGGCGATTGCCTACGGTGTAGGTGATTGCGGCGATGATCGACAGGCCGCCGAGCACCAGGAAGCCGACAAAATCTGCCAGCGTGTGGCAGGCCACAGCAACCAGGGCCAGACCGGACAGGCAGATCAAGACCACGGTGACGATCAGCGCCCGCTTCATCTGCTGTTGGGTGATGACCCCTTTTTGCATACCGCGCAGCGGTCCTATGCGGTCGGGCTTGTCGCTGCCTTTGACGGCATCGCCATAGTCGTTAGCGAGATTGGACAGAATTTGCAGCAATCCCGCCGTAATCAATGCCAGCAGAGCAACCAGCGGATTGAAGTATCCTTGCCACCATGCTAATGCCGTACCGACGATGATCGCCGCGAAGGCGAGCGGTAAGGTCTTAGGTCGTAAACTTTCCAGCCAGGCTTGTGAGCGGCTAATTTGTTGTTGTTCAGTCATATTTAGCGCCAATAAAAATGGGGCTTTATCAGCCCCATCAACAGTGATGAAAATGCATTGAACGCGATTATAGGATAAAACGGCTCAGATCTTCATCTGCGACCAGCGCATCCAGATGTTTGCTCACATATTCGGCATCAATTGTGATGCTTTGGCCGTTCAAATCGCTCGCATCATAGGAAATATCTTCCATCAGACGTTCCAGAACGGTATGCAGACGACGTGCACCGATGTTTTCGGTGGTTTCGTTAACCTGCCAGGCCGCTTCGGCAATGCGTTTAATACCGGATTCAGTGAAGTTGATGTCCACACCTTCAGTCGCCATCAGCGCTTTGTACTGGACGGTGATGGAGGCATTCGGTTCGGTAAGGATACGCTCAAAATCGCTGGTGGTCAGCGCCTGAAGTTCCACACGAATCGGCAGACGACCCTGCAGTTCCGGGATCAGGTCGGACGGTTTCGCCACCTGGAATGCGCCAGAGGCGATAAACAGGATGTGATCGGTTTTCACCATGCCGTGCTTGGTAGACACCGTGCAGCCTTCAACCAGCGGCAGCAGGTCGCGCTGTACGCCTTCGCGGGACACGTCCGGGCCGGAGGATTCACCGCGCTTACAGATTTTGTCGATTTCGTCGATAAACACGATCCCGTGCTGCTCAACGGCGTCGATAGCTTCTTGTTTCAGCTCTTCCGGGTTCACCAGTTTGGCCGCTTCTTCTTCAATCAGCAGTTTCATCGCGTCTTTGATTTTCAGCTTACGCGGTTTTTGCTTCTGACCGCCCAGGTTCTGGAACATGGACTGCAGCTGGCTGGTCATCTCTTCCATTCCCGGAGGCGCCATAATTTCAACGCCCATCGGTGCGGCCGCGAGATCGATTTCGATCTCTTTATCATCCAGTTGGCCTTCACGCAGTTTTTTACGGAACGCCTGACGCGCTGCAGAAGGTTCCTGCGGCTGCTCTGACTGTCCCCAGTTATTTTTAGCCGGTGGGATCAGCACGTCGAGAATGCGCTCTTCCGCCATCTCTTCAGCGCGGAAGCGGTTTTTCTCGATTGCCTGAACGCGAACCATCTTAATGGCAGCATCGGTCAGATCGCGGATGATCGAGTCAACTTCTTTACCAACATAGCCAACTTCGGTGAATTTGGTTGCTTCAACTTTGATGAACGGCGCGTTGGCCAGTTTTGCCAGGCGACGGGCGATTTCGGTTTTACCGACGCCGGTCGGGCCAATCATCAGAATGTTTTTCGGCGTGACTTCATGACGCAACTCTTCGTTGAGCTGCATACGACGCCAGCGGTTACGCAGGGCAATCGCCACGGAACGCTTAGCGTTATCCTGGCCGATGATGTGTTTGTTCAGTTCGCTGACAATTTCGCGTGGGGTCATTTCAGACATGGGGGATCCTTACGCTTTGGAGTTCAATTCTTCGATGGTATGGAAGTGGTTGGTATAAATGCAGATATCCCCTGCAATATCCAACGCTTTCTCAGCAATCTCGCGTGCGCCAAGCTCGGTGTTTTCCAGCAGAGCGCGTGCAGCAGCTTGGGCGTAGGGACCGCCGGAGCCGATGGCAATCAGATCGTTTTCTGGCTGGATGACGTCGCCGTTACCGGTGATGATGAGCGATGCCGTTTCATCTGCGACGGCCAGCAGCGCTTCGAGTTTGCGCAGCATACGGTCTGTACGCCAGTCTTTTGCCAGTTCAACGGCAGCCTTCACCAGGTGACCCTGGTGCATTTCCAGCTTGCGTTCAAACAGTTCAAACAGCGTGAATGCATCCGCAGTACCGCCCGCAAAGCCCGCGATGACTTTGTCGTTGTAAAGACGGCGGACTTTCTTCACGTTGCCTTTCATTACGGTGTTACCCAGTGTGGCCTGACCATCACCGGCGATTACCACATGGCCGTTACGGCGTACGCTTACTATTGTTGTCACGAGCAGACCCCTTGGTTACAAATGCAATGTACAGGCCCCGCACAGTGTGCGGGGCGTAATGCAAGTATAGATGGGGGGGATTTTGGGGGTTTCAACCCCCAGTGGCGAGTCGAATGCAGTTTGTGTGACCAGCAACCTTCAGGCGGCTGATAGTGTTGTCGGCATTCTCTTTGCCTTTGACCGGACCAATGACCACGCGATTCCAGCCGTTATTGGTGGTAATACGCGAGTTGAACCCTTCAAAGGCCAGCTGCGCGCGCACGGTTTCTGCCTGCTCAGCGCCTTTAAATGACCCGCACTGAACCATCCAGCGGCGTTCATCTTTTTTCTCCGCCGTCTGTTTTGGCGGCTGCGTTTCATTCGTTATTGGCGCGGCCGGTTGCGTTTTCGGCTGAGCGGCGGTGGTATGCGCAGGCGTTTGCAGCAAATCCTGATACGGCTGTTGCGCCGCCGGTTTTGGCTGTGCTTTCGGCTGCTGTACCGGCGCGGTTTGCGCCGTACGCGTTTGCGGCTGCTGGTAAGGCTGTTCCGCTACCCGTGGTTGCGTGCGCGGCTGTTGAGCCTGCTGCTGCGTGTTGGCCCATTGCTGTTGCTGTACCTGACGCTGGCGCTGCAACGTTTGCTGACGCTGTTCAGGCGTTTGTTCGTTCCACGGCACTTCGTTGAGCTGCGTTGGCTGTTGACGCATATCAGCCTGCATTTGCGCCAATAGCTGGCGCTGCTCATTGGTTAGCTGATCGGCGTTCAGCACCTCGCCGCCGGCAGACGGTTCGGTAGGCGCACGTACGCCAGGCTGACGGCTTTCCAGCTCTTTAATGTATCGCCAGCGCTCTTCCGGTTTTGGCGGGATGCCATTACCGGTGACTTTCTGGTTTTGCAGCGTTTCGGACTCTTCTTTCTTGTGATGCGTAATGAAGTACAGACCACCGATAAAGGTCACGAGTACGGCTGCAGCAATAGCAACCATTGCGGGCGATACCGCAGGCGTATTGCGTTGTTTTTTCCGTGATGTGCTCTTCTTGCGCCGCGAAGGTGCCGGTTGGCCGCGACGTACATAATCTCGTTGTGCCACTATCGTTTCGCTGTATTTATTCGTTCGTCAGCCCGCCATGTTACTTAAGCGGCGGGCCTTTGACCAGACAGGGGAGTCCGAAAGCACTTTACTTTACGTCAGTGCCCGGGTAGTACCCCGAATAATAAGCTCGCAGTCCAGTAAACGTGAGCCACTGCTGACGTTCTGTCCTTGTAATTGATCGAGCAGTAACAGCATAGCTTCACGTCCGATATCGAAACGCGGCTGTGCGACGGTTGTCAGGGGTGGATCACAAAATTCCGCGAGCGAAATGTTATCGAAGCCGATAATCGATAAATCGTCGGGCACCTTCAGGCCCTGACGTTTGGCGTAAGAGAGGGCGCCAAGCGCCATGACATCGCTGTGACAAAAGACCGCGGTAGGCGGCTGTGGTAGCGCCAGGAGCTGTTTAAGCGCATTGGCTCCCGCTTCATAGGTAAAGTCACCGCGCGCGATGAAATGCGGATCGACCGTAATTCCGCTGCGACGTAGTGCCTGAACGTAACCTTGCAGACGATAATGGCACAGCGGCATATCTTCGGGCCCGGCGATACAGCCAATGCGTTTATGCCCCAGTTCCAGCAGATAGTTCATCGCGTTGAAGGCGGCGGTGAGGTTATCAATGTGCACGGTGGGCAGTTCCAGCTCTGGCGCGAACTCGTTGGACATAACCATCGGTGGCAAGTTGCGTTGCTCTTCCACGCTGGCATCAAACGGCAGGCGCGAGCTGAGCAGCACCATGCCATCGATCTGCTTGGTAATTATGAGGTTGAGGAAGGTCTTTTCCTGCTGGTTCTGGTGCGCGCAATCGCCGATAAGCACCAGATATCCCTGTTCTGCGGCGGTGACTTCGATGCCACGAATCACTTCGCTAAAAAACGGATCGCAGATATCCGGCACAATCACCAGAATGGTACGCGATTCATTACGCTTAACGTTACGTCCCATTGATTGGGGTAAATATCCCACTTCAAGCGCTGCCTGCTCAACCTTGTTACGGGTTGACTGCGAGACTTTGTCTGGGTTCATTAATGCGCGGGATACGGTTGCCGTTGAGACTTTCGCCTTCAGAGCAACATCTTTCATCGTAGCGGCGGCAACCTGCTTATTCGGTTTCACTCTTTCTCCTCGCCAGAGAGCTGCTGGCACAGACTCGTCCTTGAATAGCCTTCATCTGAAACATTTTTATCAGATAGTGAATGGAAGCGGTTACAGAATTTTCATAAAAAGTGTGATGGATATTTAATTTTACGATCCGCCTCGCATCGTGAGGGATTATCCCTCGATGGGATCGACATCCAGCACCCATTTAACCTTACGTGCATCGGGTAACGTATTAATCAGCGCCAGCGTTCCGCTGACGATATGCTGCAGGCGAATTCGCGACGGGTGCTGCAACAAAATTTGCCAGCGATAGCGACCGCCACGTTTGGGCGCCAGGGCGGGAACTGGACCTAACACCCACAGTTTTTCATCGGCCAGCGGACTGGCCTGAATCAGATTTCGTAACTGCTGTAAGAACATCGGCGCATGCTGGTTGTTGTGATCTTCTGCCCGCACGATCACATGGCTGGTCCATGGGGGAAGCTGGAGCGTTTGTCGCTCTGCCAGCGCCTGCTCGGCAAAGGCGTCATACCCTTTATACAGCAAGGTTTGCAGCAGCGGATGTTCAGGGTGGTGCGTTTGCAGTACCACTTCGCCCTGCTTCCCGGCGCGACCGGCACGCCCGGAAACCTGCGTGTAGAGCTGGGCGAAGCGTTCTGCCGACCGGAAATCTGCGGAGAACAGCGCGCCGTCAACGTCCAGCAGCGCCACCAGGGTGACGTCCGGGAAATGGTGGCCTTTCGCCAGCATTTGCGTGCCGATCAGGATTCGCGCGCCGCCGCGATGCACTTCCGCCAGATGCTGCTCCAGCGAGCCTTTGCGGCTGGTAGTGTCGCGATCGATGCGTGAGATTGGCACGCCGGGGAAAAAAGGCACCAGAGCCTGCTCAAGCTGTTCGGTTCCGAGTCCTACCGGAACCATGTGCGTTGAGCCGCAGGAAGGGCATTGACGCGGTATCGGACGCTGACTGTCGCAGTGATGGCAGCGCAGATGGTGTTGCGCCTGATGCAGCGTGTAGTAGTGATCGCAGCGCGGGCATTCAGCAATCCAGCCACAGTCGTGGCACAGCAGGGCAGGCGCAAAACCCCGGCGGTTTAAAAACAGGATCACCTGGTTATCCGCTTGCAGATGCTGACGCATACGGGCGATAAGCGCAGGGGCGAGCCCGGCCTGTACCTGCTGACCCTTGAGATCCAGCACGTGCTGAATGGCTGGGCGTGCATTCCCGGCACGGCGCGTCAGGCGCAACATGCGGTATTTTTTCTGCCGCACGTTGCACAGCGTTTCCAGCGCAGGGGTGGCTGAGCCGAGAATGATGGGAATTTGTTCGCTATGGGCGCGATAAACCGCGAGGTCGCGCGCATGATAACGCCAGCCTTCCTGCTGTTTATAAGAGCTGTCGTGCTCTTCGTCGATGACAATCACGCCCAGATTTTTAAACGGCGTAAACAGCGACGAGCGCGTGCCGATAACAATTGCCGCTTCACCATTTTTCGCCTTCAGCCATGCCGAAAGACGTTCACTGTCATTTAAACCCGAGTGCAGAACTTCGACCGGCGCATTGAAGCGTTCGCGAAAACGGGCAATAGTTTGCGGCGTCAGGCCAATCTCCGGCACCATTACCAGTGCCTGTTTGCCCTGAGCGAGCACATTTTCCAGTACGCTTAAATAGACCTCTGTTTTACCCGATCCCGTCACGCCCGCTAATAGCCAGGCGCTAAAACTGTCAGATGCGCTGTGGATCGCCCCGACGGCGGTGGCCTGTTCGGTATTCAGCCGCAGACGCTCACCGGAAACCGCGTAGTGCGTACGCCAGTCGCTAAAGCCTGGCGTTTCGCTCGCCAGGGAGCACAGCCCTTTTTTCCGCAGCGCCTGTAATGCGGCGTCATTAAATTCCAGTTCAGCCACCTGGTCGCGCCAGATTTTTCCCTGGCGTAGCGCAGCCAGCGCCTGTTGCTGCTTAGGAGAACGCTTCAGGCTGTTGAGGTCAATAACTTGGCCTTCTTCAGTGGCAAACCAGTACCACATGGGCGCGTTTGTCGCCGGACGTCCCTGGCGCAGTAAAATTGGCAGAGCGTGAAACAGTACGTCACCGATAGGATGATGATAATAATCCGCCGCCCACAACAGCAGACGCCAGACAGAGGTCGAGTAGACCGGTTCGCTGTCCAGCACTTCGAGAACGGCTTTCAATTCGCTCCGCGGTAGTTCACTGTGCTCGCTGACGGACAGGACGATACCCACGCGCTCCTGCTGCTTGCCAAAAGGCACGCGTACACGACACCCGGCTTTGGCGCTCAAGCCTTCCGGCAGGAGGTAGTCAAAGGTGCGAGGTAGCGGAACAGGTAAGGCAACGTGCGCAACGGGCATTGAATCATCCTGACTTGAAATCTGGCGGGTTAGTATACACATTAGTGGAGGGTAGAATGCGGATCAGTTTGCATGAGCAGGTTAATTTCTGTATGATTCGCCGCCTTTGATACAAATTTGTATCACTGACCTATACTATTAACATCGCGTGGTGTCTGGCGTTAGGGCTGGAAGAGCGACGCGGCCTTAAACCGAGGTTTTCCCATGAAAAAAGATATTCACCCGAAATACGAAGAAATTACTGCAAACTGCTCTTGCGGTAACGTCATTAAAATCCGCTCTACTGTCGGTCACGATCTGAACCTCGACGTGTGCAGCAAGTGCCACCCGTTCTATACTGGCAAGCAGCGTGATGTTGCTACCGGTGGCCGTGTTGATCGCTTCAACAAGCGTTTCAGCATCCCAGGCAGCAAGTAAGTTCAGCTGTCAGAAAAAAGCGCCTTATGGCGCTTTTTTTGTATCTGCGCTTGAAGACTAAAATTTATATTGATGTGTTGAATAGTGTTTTTATTTAACAAATGAAACGGCGTTTTTATTTTTTAGGTAAAATGTTTCTACTGGTGATCTGCGTCATTTTTATCTTCTGATTTCTGCCACTCATGCCAATTGTTGGCAAAATACCAAAGGTTTCTGCTTTCTTTCTAAAATACACTTTCATGGAAATATAAAATTATTCTTAATCCTTCATCGTTTCCCATTAATGGACGGGACGAGTTGGGTAATTTCCGTTGTTGAGTGTGAAGAGGGATTGTCATGAAATTTAAATCTGCGTTATTACTGATTCCATTATTCTCTGCGGCCGCACAAGCGGGTTATGTTGATTACCGGCATGAATATTATGACGATGGGCGTAATTACGATCGTGTTTATATGTCTCACCGTTTTGCGACTGGTTTTGGTGTCGCAGTCGAAGCCATTTCACGTTCCGAAGATACGCAATCTAATGATGCGTGGAATAATATGGAGAGTAATGGCAATGAGTATACGGCAAGCTACCAGTTTACCTGGCGGGATCTTATCTGGCAGCCAGGTATTGCGATCGAAACGGGCGATAACATCACGATTTATAAACCTTACATCCGCGTGCAGTACAACATTAACGACAGCTGGTGGACCGCGTTCCGCTATCGTCAGGAGTACATGCGCAGAAACACTGACGGCAAAGATGACCGCATGGTCTATCGTCCGGAAGCCTGGCTTGGTTATAACGTCAATGACTGGATGTTTGAGCTAAATGGTATTTATAAAATTGCCGATAGCGAAGATTTATATAACAACCGGAAAGATGATTATGAATATAACTTCCTCGTGGCGTATAAACTAGGCTCTTGGGTTCCATTTGTTGAGGTTGGTAACGTTTCCTCGGGTTATAACACAACAACGACTGACGATCGTCAGACCCGTTATCGTGTCGGTCTTGGTTATAACTTCTAACCGGTAATAGCTTTCATATCGACTGATTACATCGATAAGCATAGTTTGTGTGAATAATATGTCTAAGGAGTTGACATCATGTCTAATGATGGAACTATTATCGGAAATAATGAACCCACTGCCGTCAGACCTTTCGGAATTCGAGATAAAATTGGTTATTTATGTGGTGACCTCGGAACCTGTTTTATTCTTGGCTTAGTTAATAGTTTTTTAATGATTTATTACACTAACGTCCTCGGTATTTCCGGCGTTATCGTTGGCTCACTCTATTTTGTGACCAAACTCTTTGATGCGTTCGTTGATGTTGGTGTAGGGCGCTTATGCGATACCTCTAAATTGACGGTACATGGACGTTTTAACCCGTGGGTGCGTCGCATGAAGTATCCATTTTGCATCATTGCAGTTGTCCTGTTCCTGCCGTTTGTGAATGATTTTTCTTATACGGCGAAAATTATCTACATCTGTTGCTCCTATTTCATTTACGGTTCGCTGTTATCGACCGTGAGTATTCCGTACGGTGCTATGTCTGCGGCGATTAGCTCGAATCCGGATGATCGTGTCTCGCTGTCAACCTGGCGCAGCGTTGGGTCAGCTATCGGCGGTGGGGCAACCGGCTTTTTCATTCCGATCCTGATGTACACCACCCTGGTGGACGGAAGCCAGGTGATTTCCGGGCAACACTTCTTCTGGATTTCCATTGGTTGCGCAGTGCTGGGCTTTATCTTTTTATCCTTGACCTGTCAGTTAACGACCGAACGCGTGCGCGTGGAGAGAAAAGAGAGCATGCCCGTTTCGGTGTTGCTGAAGGGACTGGCACGCAATAAGGCGCTGATTGTTTTAGTGGTTGTGGATTTGCTGATTGTGATTAATCAGGGATTGTCCGGTACCAATATGACTTACCTGTTTAATGACTATTTCCACAATAAAGAGGCGATGTCAGTCGCGTTGCTGTTTACCTTTGGTTCCCTGGTTTTGCTGGCACCATCGGCATCCTGGCTCACAAAGCGGTTTGGTAAAAAAGAGGCCAGCGTCGGCGCGCTACTCTTTGCAGTAGCGATGTATTTGATTATGTACTTCATCCACATTACCGACGCGAAAGTCTATTTGGTTTTCCTGTTCCTGGCGACGTTGGGGGCTGGACTATTCAACCTGATGATTTGGGCGTTTATGACCGATGTGTGTGATTATCACCAGTATGTCACCGGCGATCGCGAGGATGGTACCGTCTATGGTGTGAACTTCTTTGCCCGCAAGGTTGGTCAGGCGTGTGCAGGAGCCATTGGCGGCTTTATGTTGGCCATCATTGGTTATCAATCATCTTCAACAGGTGGCGCTGTGCAAACCAGCATTGTGCAGGAAAATATTTATACGATGGCGAATCTCTTGCCGGCACTATGCCTGTTTTTGGCGGCGGTCATTCTGATTTATTTCTATCCATTGAACCGTAAAGAGACGCTCAAAATGGAAGAAACATTGAATAAACTTAATGGTATCAGTAAGTAACATAGCGAGAATCGGCGGGAGCAATCCCGCCTTTTCTCATCTGTTCTAACAATCAGTATTCCCACGTTTCCGGGTTGATACCCAGTTCACGCATGATTACCTTTGCTTCTTCCGGGATTTCATCACTGCGCTCTTTACGCAGGTCTTCATCGTTGGGTAATGGTTGCCCGGTAAAAGCATGCAGAAACGCTTCACACAGCAGTTCACTGTTGGTGGCGTGGCGCAGGTTGTTCACCTGACGACGCGTGCGTTCATCGGTAAGGATTTTTAACACCTTCAGAGGAATGGAAACCGTAATTTTTTTGACTTGCTCACTCTTCTTACCGTGCTCAGCGTATGGGCTGATATATTCGCCGCTCCATTCAGCCATGAGATACCTAATCCTCTTTGTCATTAATATTGAGGCCAGAACCTGAGCCCGGACCATAATTGCGCGTAGTTTATCGTAGTGGCGCGGCCCTGACACGAAGTAGCCGACGCAGATGTACGCTAATGCATATAATTTTAACGGCTATTTCCAGTTTGCTCAATCTATACGCAAAGAAGTTTAGATGTCCAGATGTATTGACGGCTATAGTAACAATGATTACTCTGGTGCCTGACTTTTCACCGACTCAGCCAGGATCTTCTCAATATGACGCGTAAACAGGCCACCATCGCAGTGCGTAGCGGGTTAAATGACGACGAACAGTACGGTTGCGTTGTCCCGCCGATTCACCTCTCCAGCACCTATAACTTTACCGGATTTAATGAACCTCGTGCTCATGACTATTCGCGTCGCGGCAACCCAACGCGTGATGTCGTTCAACGTGCGCTGGCGGAACTGGAAGGTGGTGCAGGTGCTGTACTGACCAATACTGGCATGTCGGCGATTCATTTGGTGACCACTGTCTTCCTTAAGCCTGGCGATCTGCTGGTTGCACCGCACGACTGCTACGGCGGGAGCTACCGACTGTTTGACAGTCTGGCAAAGCGTGGCTGTTATCGCGTCCTGTTTGTCGATCAAGGAGATGAGCAGGCATTGCAGGCCGCATTGGCGGAAAAACCGAAGCTGGTGCTGGTAGAAAGTCCAAGCAACCCGCTGCTGCGCGTGGTGGATATTGCGAAAATCTGCCAGTTGGCGCGCGAGGCTGGCGCGGTCAGCGTGGTGGACAACACTTTTTTAAGCCCGGCACTGCAAAATCCACTGGCATTAGGCGCCGATCTGGTGTTGCATTCATGCACGAAATATTTAAACGGTCACTCAGACGTGGTGGCTGGTGTGGTTATAGCCAAAGATCCGGAAACGGTCACTGAACTGGCATGGTGGGCGAATAATATTGGTGTGACCGGCGGCGCGTTTGATAGTTATCTGCTGTTGCGCGGCCTGCGTACTTTGTCTCCTCGTATGGAGGTGGCGCAACGTAATGCTCAGGCGATAGTCGATTATCTGCAAACTCAGCCGCTGGTGAAAAAATTGTATCACCCGTCATTGCCGGATAATCAGGGCCATGAGATTGCTGCGCGTCAGCAAAAAGGCTTTGGCGCGATGTTAAGTTTTGAACTGGATGGCGATGAGCAAACGCTGCGCCGTTTCCTCGGCGGGTTGTCATTGTTTACGCTGGCGGAATCGTTAGGGGGCGTTGAAAGTCTGATCTCCCACGCCGCAACCATGACACACGCGGGCATGGCACCAGAAGCGCGTGCTGCTGCCGGAATTTCCGAAACGCTGCTGCGTATCTCCACCGGTATTGAAGATGGCGAAGATTTAATTGCCGACCTGGAAAATGGCTTCCGGGCTGCAAACAAGGGGTAAACATGAGTGTGATTGCGCAGGCAGGGGCGAAGGGTCGTCAACTGCACAAATTTGGTGGTAGTAGTCTGGCAGACGTGAAATGTTATCTGCGTGTCGCAGGCATTATGGCGGATTACTCGCAGCCTGATGACATGATGGTTGTTTCAGCCGCAGGCAGTACCACTAACCAGTTGATTAGCTGGCTGAAATTAAGCCAGACCGATCGCCTTTCTGCGCATCAGGTTCAACAGGCGTTACGTCGCTATCAAAGTGAGCTTATCAGCGGTTTGTTACCTCCCGAGGTGGCGGATGGACTGATTGGCGCGTTTATTCACGATCTGGAACGCCTGGCTGGGTTACTCGACAGCGGCGTGAACGATGCCGTCTATGCTGAGGTTGTTGGGCATGGCGAGGTATGGTCCGCGCGTTTGATGTCTGCCGTCCTTAATCAACAGGGGCTGGAGTCGGCCTGGCTGGATGCGCGCGATTTTTTACGTGCTGAACGCGGTGCCCAGCCGCAGGTCGATGAAGGTCTTTCTTACCCATTACTGCAGCAACTGTTGGCGCAGCATCCGGGTAAACGCCTGGTGGTTACCGGCTTTATTAGCCGCAGCAATGCCGGTGAAACAGTGCTACTGGGGCGTAACGGTTCTGACTACTCGGCGACGCAGGTTGGTGCGCTGGCGGGCGTTTCCCGAGTAACTATCTGGAGCGATGTCGCTGGGGTTTACAGCGCGGATCCGCGTAAAGTAAAAGACGCCTGTTTGCTGCCGCTGCTGCGCCTGGATGAAGCCAGCGAGCTGGCGCGTCTGGCGGCACCGGTTCTCCATGCCCGTACCTTACAGCCGGTTTCCGGTAGCGATATCGATCTCCAGTTGCGTTGTAGCTATACCCCAGAGCAGGGTTCAACGCGTATTGAGCGAGTACTGGCCTCCGGTACCGGGGCGCGTATTGTGACCAGTCATGATGACGTCTGCCTGATTGAGTTTCTGGTTCCGACTGGCCAGGATTTTAAGCTGGCTTATAAAGAGATTGACCAGGTTTTAAAACGTAGCCAGGTGCGTCCGCTGGCAGTGGGCGTGCATCCTGACCGCCAGCTATTGCAATTTTGCTACACCTCCGAAGTCGCTGACAGCGCGCTGAAAATTCTGGATGAAGCTGGCCTGCCAGGCGAGCTGCGTCTGCGCCAGGGGCTGGCGCTGGTGGCGATGGTCGGGGCGGGTGTCACCCGTAATCCGCTGCACTGCCACCGTTTCTGGCAACAGTTGAAAGGTCAGCCGGTTGAATTCACCTGGCAGTCGGAAGAGGGCATCAGCCTGGTCGCGGTACTGCGTGCTGGGCCAACGGAGAGCCTGATTCAGGGTCTGCATCAGTCAATCTTCCGTGCTGAAAAACGCATTGGTCTGGTGTTGTTCGGCAAAGGCAACATTGGGTCGCGCTGGCTGGAGCTGTTCGCTCGCGAGCAGAGCACGCTCTCGGCGCGTACCGGATTAGAGTTTGTGCTGGCGGGTGTGGTTGATAGCCGTCGTAGCCTGCTGAATTACGAAGGGCTGGATGCCAGCCGCGCGTTAGCTTTCTTTGATGACGAGGCGGTAGAGCAGGATGAAGAGTCTCTATTCCTGTGGATGCGTGCTCACCCGTATGATGATTTAGTGGTGCTGGATGTGACAGCGAGCGAGCAACTGGCGGATCAGTATCTGGATTTTGCCAGCCATGGTTTCCACGTTATCAGCGCCAACAAACTGGCCGGGGCGAGCAGCAGTAATAATTACCGCCAGATTCATGACGCTTTCGAAAAAACGGGTCGCCACTGGTTATATAACGCCACCGTGGGTGCAGGTTTGCCGATCAACCATACCGTGCGCGATCTGATTGATAGTGGCGATACCATTTTGTCGATCAGCGGGATCTTCTCCGGCACGTTGTCGTGGTTGTTCCTGCAATTTGATGGCACAGTCCCATTCACCGATCTGGTGGATCAGGCATGGCAACAGGGTCTGACTGAACCCGATCCGCGCGTAGATCTTTCCGGCAAAGATGTGATGCGTAAGCTGGTGATTCTGGCGCGTGAAGCGGGTTACGACATCGAACCGGACCAGGTTCGCGTGGAATCGCTGGTGCCTGCGCATTGTGAAGAAGGCTCTATTGACCATTTCTTTGAGAATGGCGATGAGCTGAACGAGCAGATGGTGCAGCGTCTGGAAGCGGCGCGTGAAATGGGGCTGGTGCTGCGCTATGTGGCGCGTTTTGATGCTAACGGCAAAGCTCGCGTTGGTGTTGAAGCGGTTCGCCCTGAACACCCGCTGGCGGCGCTGTTGCCGTGCGATAACGTATTCGCCATAGAGAGCCGCTGGTATCGCGATAACCCGCTGGTGATCCGTGGACCGGGCGCAGGTCGTGACGTCACCGCTGGGGCGATTCAGTCTGACATCAACCGTTTGGCGCAGTTGCTGTAGTTTGCGTTGCAGGGTGGCGCTTACGCTTATCCGGCCTAACTATGACACAAACCGTAGGCCCGGTAAGCAGCAGCGCCACCGGGCAAATTCAAGGCGTTGTATTTATCTGCCAGCGTCCTTATCGTCTGAAACACCGAATGAGCCGAGTAACGGGCGCTATCCCGAAACTCCGCCTGCTGCTGTAACCAGGCGAGAAAATGGTGGCCTGCCGCCAGTGTGATTGACGCCCCTTTTTCAACCTGACCCTCCGTTAACAGACACACCATTTTGCGTGTGTCGCCTTGTTGCCAAATTTGCCACTGGTTTCGCCACCACCCCTGCCAGGTTTTACCCAGTAATCGCCAGGGCAGTGTGCACTTATCGCTATTGATCTCTTCATCAATAAACCAAAGCGAAGCGTGATGATCGCGATATTGCTGCGCCCATGCGGTAATCGCCGCGCCGCGCAGAAAACATTCGTGGGCAATAATGTGCGTTTTTACCTCAGGCCAGAGATGGCTCAGTATGCGGAAATGTCCGTGCGCGGTAATGACCGGGCGTAAAACTGCGCCGTTGGCATTTCGTTTGAGCATGGCACTGCCGTACTGGATTTCATCAAACTGGCTGCGGCGTAAAAACAGGGTTTCCCTCTGTCTTACTCGTTCAACGATATCGTCATGAATGACCGTAGGTTCAACGTTGTTACGCCAGCGGTATCGTAATGTATCCCCTACGAGATGGGGCGTGAAATTACTGGAAATATGCAAAATATTGCCGCGAATAGCGTCAAAACTGAGTAATACATAAAGTTTCTGGTCGGTGCAGGCTCCCTGAAAAGGGACGATTAAGGGAACCGTCGCTATTTGTTCTGGTGGAACAATGGTGGTGAGCGGCTGCTGCTTTGGTGTCCAGACTTGTTTGCAGCTCCGGCACTGAATGCGTTGGCTGCCCTGAGGATTATGCCCATAGAGGATGGTTTCCCGCTGATAACATCGTGGGCAAAAATGACCGCTTTGGGCGGCAAAATCCGTTAAATATGCTGACAACCACCCACCAAACTGTTCCTCATTAAACAGCGGGGGATAGCTGCCGCATGCCCGGCAATGCAGCGCAGCATAACCCAACCGATACTCGGGCCAGCTGTAATCTGGTGAGCTCGCCAGCCCCAGATTTTTACAGCCGAAGGACTTACAGCAATTGATGGTGAACAGTGACGTCATCGTATTACCAACGATTTTTAATGGTCGTTGATTTTGACCTGCGACTATCACCAGTGGATGTGAGTTTTCTCACATAAAAAAACCTTTCAGAACGTAACGTAGCGATTCTTTATATGACTGAAAGGGATTGATTATGAAGTTAAAAATGCTTGCTGTTGGTGTTCTGGTATCGTTGCCGCTTTGGGCGAGTGCCAAAGATGTCACGATTATCTATACCAACGATCTTCACGCCCACGTTGAACCTTATAAAGTCCCATGGATTGCTAATGGCACGCGTGATATTGGTGGTTGGGCTAATATCACGACGATGGTGAAGCAGGAAAAAACGAAAAATAGCGCCACCTGGTTTTTTGATGCCGGTGATTATTTTACCGGGCCGTATATCAGCAGCCTGACCAAGGGTAAGGCGATTATCGATATCATGAACACCATGAATTTTGATGCTGTCACCATGGGTAATCATGAATTCGATCACGGTTGGGATAACACGCTACTACAACTGAGTCAGGCGAAATTCCCCATCGTGCAGGGTAATATCTTTTATCAGAACAGCAGCAAAATGTTCTGGGATAAGCCTTACACCATTATTGAAAAAGATGGCGTGAAGATTGGTGTGATTGGCCTGCACGGCGTGTTTGCTTTTGATGATACGGTTTCTGCTGCGACACGTGTCGGTATTGAAGCGCGGGATGAAGTGAAGTGGTTGCAACGCTATATCGATGAGCTTAAAGGTAAAGTCGATCTCACTGTGGCGCTGATCCATGAAGGTACGCCAGCGCGTCAGTCTAGTCAGGGAAGTACAGATGTGCGCCGTGCATTGGATAAAGACATCCAGACCGCAGGTCAGGTAAAGGGGCTGGATATCCTGATTACCGGCCATGCGCATGTGGGCACGCCGGAGCCGATTAAAGTCGGTAACACTCTGATTCTTTCTACCGACAGCGGCGGTATTGATGTGGGTAAACTGGTGCTGGATTATCAGCAGAAACCGCATCAATTTACCGTGAAGAACTTCGAGCTGAAGACCATTTATGCTGATGAGTGGCAGCCAGACCCGCAGACGAAACAGGTCATTGATGGCTGGAATAAAAAGCTTGATAAGGTGGTACAACAGACGGTTGCAAACTCTCCGGTTGAGCTGACGCGTGCTTACGGTGAATCTTCTTCGTTGGGCAATCTGGCGGCGGATGCGTTGCTGGTGGCGGCAGGTAAAGATACTCAATTAGCGCTCACTAATTCGGGCGGTATCCGTAATGAAATCCCAGCAGGTGCTATCACGATGGGTGCAGTCATTAGCACCTTCCCGTTCCCCAACGAGCTGGCAACAATGGATCTCACCGGTAAACAGTTGCGTAGCCTGATGGAGCACGGCGCGGGTTTAAGCAACGGTGTATTGCAGGTGTCCAAAGGACTGGAGATGAAGTATGACAGCAGTAAACCAGTCGGTCAGCGCGTCACCGTACTAACGTTAAACGGTAAACCGATTGAGGATGCCACGGTTTATCACATAGCCACCAATAGCTTCCTGGCAGACGGCGGTGATGGTTTTACGGCATTTACCGAAGGAAAAACGCGAAATACCTCCGGAGGTTACTATGTCTCTAATGCTGTCGTTGACTATTTCAAGGCGGGAAATACGCTGACGGATGAGCAGCTTAAAGGCATGCGTGTGGCAGATGTGAAACCATAGTGAGCTCAGGCCAGCAGACAATCCGCTGGCCTGTTGTTTTAGCCTCTGTGAGAGGAAAACACCTCTTTCGCGGCGAACAAACCATTGAGTGCGGCAGGGAAGCCGGCATATACGGCCATCTGCATAATCACTTCAACGATCTCATCCTGCTTTAAACCAACGTGTAATGCCGCGCCAATATGCACTTTCAACTGCGGGGCGGCATTGCCCATTGCCGTTAACGCGGCGACAGTGGCAATTTCCCGGCTGCGCAGGTCCAGACCTGGACGTGCATAGATGTCGCCAAACGGAAATTCCAGCAGGTAGCGGGCAAAATCCGGCGCGATATCCTTCAGGCTCTCAACGACGGCCTCTCCCCCTTTACCATCTACCTGTTGCAGCATTTTCTGGCCGGTAATAAAACGTTCTGATTCCATGATTTTTCCCTCGTAGGTGTGGCGTATGGCGAGAGAATAGGGGGCGTAGAATGATTTGGATAATACCGTTTCCGTGATACCTTTTCGGTATGACAACATCGCCATTACACTCTCTGGATATTCGCCTGCTGCGCTACTTTTCCGTAGTAGCGGAAGAGAACAATATGAGCCGGGCTGCGCAGCGCTTGTTTATGTCGCAGCCACCGTTGAGCCGCCACATTCGCCAGCTTGAAGATCGCCTGGGGGTCACGCTGTTTGTCCGTCATACCCGTGGATTAACGCTGACGGAGGACGGCCAGCGCGTACTTGAAATGGTACGCCCGTTGCTTGATCTCCAGGACAAAACCTACGCTGCGTTGAGTCAATTAACGCAAGTCGGGGAAGCATCTCTGCGCTTAGGGTTAAGCACGGCGTTTGAACAGGGCGTTTTTGCGGCGCTTGAATCACAGCTGACTACGCATGCGCAGAAGCGACATATTGTCCGTCATGGTTCGCCTGAACTCGCGCGTATGGTGCGTCGTGGAAAGCTGGATGCCGCGCTGGTGGCGTTACCGCTTGAGACTTCGGGGCTTAGCGTCACGCCGCTCGGCTGGCAAGAATCGATGATCGTCGCCTTACCCGCGCTCTGGCCAGAGGCGGCGCTGTCGTCACTCTCATTAAAGTCGCTGAGCCACCGACCGCTGTTCTGGTTCAAACGTGAACGTAACTCTGCCTTTTTTGATTACACCCGACACATTTTTAGTCGTGCCGGTTACGCTCCTGCCTGTATTGAAGAACCGCTGGAACATGACGTGTTGTTGGCGCGGATCGCGCAGGGTGAAGGTCTGAGTCTGCTTCCGGCCTCTTTTTCCGCTATCCAACGTCGGGGTGTGATATTCCTGCCGCTTACCGATACCGAATTGCGTATTAGCACGGGGCTGCTGATGCTGCCTGAAAACGTAAAGAAATTAGAGTGGCTGCAGACGGTCATGGCGCAATCCCTCATCAATTCAGACTGATGTGAATTTTTTTCACGTTGACTGAGTATTCCTCACCTTTAGCGATGATTTTTGTGTTGACGCCAGCATGCTTTTCCGTCATTTTTACATCTAGACGTCTAAACGTATAGCAGTTCACAACACAACATATAACGACAAAAGATTGATGAGGTAAGGTATGAGCTTTTTTCACGCCAACCAGCGGGAAGCCCTGAATCAGAGCCTGGCAGAAGTTGCCGGTCAGATTAACGTTTCATTTGAGTTTTTCCCGCCGCGCACCAGTGAAATGGAGCAAACCCTGTGGAACTCCATCGATCGCCTGAGCAGCCTGAAGCCGAAGTTTGTTTCAGTCACTTACGGTGCAAACTCTGGTGAGCGCGACCGTACGCACAGCATTATTAAAGGCATTAAGGATCGCACTGGCCTTGAAGCGGCTCCGCACCTGACCTGTATTGATGCAACCCGCGATGAGCTGCGGACTATTGCTCAGGACTACTGGAACAACGGTATTCGTCATATTGTTGCCCTGCGCGGTGACCTGCCGCCGGGAAGCGGTAAACCGGATATGTATGCTTCTGACCTGGTGACGCTACTGAAAGACGTTGCAGACTTTGATATCTCCGTTGCGGCTTACCCGGAAGTGCACCCGGAAGCGAAGAGCGCTCAGGCTGATTTGCTGAACCTGAAGCGTAAGGTTGATGCCGGTGCGAACCGGGCGATCACCCAGTTTTTCTTCGATGTAGAAAGCTATCTGCGTTTTCGCGATCGCTGCGTGTCTGCGGGTATCGATGTGGAAATTATTCCGGGTATCCTGCCAGTCTCCAACTTTAAGCAGGCGAAAAAATTTGCCGACATGACCAACGTCCGCATTCCGGCGTGGATGTCGACCATGTTTGATGGTCTGGATGATGACGCGGAAACCCGCAAGCTGGTGGGCGCTAATATCGCCATGGACATGGTGAAGATTCTCAGCCGCGAAGGGGTGAAGGATTTTCACTTCTATACCCTTAATCGTGCCGAGATGAGCTACGCTATTTGTCACACACTGGGTGTAAGACCGAACTAAACAGATCCCAGCCCTCTACGGAGGGCTTTTTGTTGATCATTTTGATCTACATCTCTGTAACGTAAAATATAAAAGGAATTAGCTATCGAATCTGTGGGTTATTTCGACTATATCTTATCACTGGTGGTGTATATCGTAGTCAGAACACTGTAAAGGGAGCATATAGATGAGCATGTCCGACGATAGCCAGAACACATCAACTGCCGGTAAGTGTCCTTTTCATCAGGGCGGTCACGACCAGAGCGCGGGAGCAGGAACGAACAACCGCGACTGGTGGCCAAATCAACTGCGCGTTGATCTTTTAAACCAACATTCCAACCGTTCTAACCCGCTGGGTGAGGACTTCGACTACCGCAAAGAGTTTAGCAAACTCGACTACTCTGCCCTGAAAGGGGATCTCAGAGCCCTTCTGTCCGAATCTCAACCGTGGTGGCCCGCTGACTGGGGAACCTATGCTGGATTGTTTATCCGCATGGCATGGCACGGTGCAGGGACCTATCGCTCCATCGATGGACGCGGTGGCGCGGGTCGCGGACAGCAGCGTTTTGCACCACTGAACTCCTGGCCGGACAACGTTAGCCTTGATAAAGCGCGTCGTCTGCTGTGGCCAATCAAGCAGAAATATGGTCAGAAAATTTCCTGGGCCGACCTGTTTATCCTCGCGGGTAACGTGGCGCTGGAAAACTCAGGCTTCCGCACCTTCGGCTTTGGTGCTGGTCGTGAAGATGTCTGGGAACCGGATCTCGACGTAAACTGGGGTGATGAAAAAGCCTGGCTGACTCACCGTCACCCGGAAGAACTGGCCAAAGCGCCGCTGGGCGCAACCGAAATGGGCCTTATCTATGTGAACCCGGAAGGGCCGGACCATAGCGGCGAACCGCTTTCAGCGGCAGCGGCTATTCGCGCGACCTTCGGTAACATGGGAATGAACGACGAAGAAACCGTAGCGCTGATTGGCGGCGGTCATACGTTGGGCAAAACCCACGGCGCTGCACCGGCTTCGCACGTAGGCGCCGATCCTGAATCCGCACCGATTGAAGCACAGGGCCTGGGCTGGGCGAGCAGCTACGGCAGTGGCGCGGGCGCAGACGCAATTACTTCCGGTCTGGAAGTGGTCTGGACGCAGACGCCGACCCAATGGAGCAACTATTTCTTCGAGAACCTGTTCAAATATGAGTGGGTACAAACTCGCAGTCCGGCAGGCGCTATTCAGTTTGAAGCGGTTGATGCGCCAGAAATTATTCCTGATCCGTTTGATCCATCGAAAAAACGTAAGCCGACGATGCTGGTTACCGACCTGACGCTGCGTTTCGATCCTGAGTTCGAGAAAATCTCCCGCCGTTTCCTGAACGATCCGCAGGCGTTCAATGAAGCGTTTGCTCGTGCGTGGTTTAAACTGACGCACCGTGATATGGGGCCAAAAGCGCGTTACATCGGACCGGAAGTGCCAAAAGAAGATTTGATTTGGCAAGACCCGCTGCCGCATGCGTTCTTCAACCCAAGCGAAGAAGATATCCTGAAGCTGAAAGCGACCATTGCCGCTTCCGGGCTGTCCGTGGGCGAACTGGTATCGGTAGCGTGGGCGTCGGCATCGACTTTCCGCGGTGGGGATAAACGTGGCGGCGCTAACGGTGCGCGTCTGGCGCTGGATCCACAGCGAGGCTGGGATGTGAATGCCACCGCAGCACGCGTTCTGCCTGTGCTGGAAGGGATTTATAAGTCTGCCCATACCGCCTCGTTGGCCGATATTATCGTGCTGGCCGGGGTTGTTGGTATCGAGCAGGCGGCTAGCGCTGCGGGCGTCAGCATTAAGGTACCTTTTGCGCCGGGCCGCGTGGATGCGCGCCAGGATCAAACGGATATTGAGATGTTTGAACTGCTTGAGCCGATCGCCGATGGCTTCCGTAACTACCGCGCCCGTCCTGACGTATCGACCACCGAGTCGCTGCTGATTGATAAAGCACAGCAGCTGACGTTAACCGCACCGGAAATGACCGTGCTGGTGGGCGGTATGCGCGTACTGGGTACCAACTTTGATGGTAGCCAGCACGGTGTCTTTACCGATCGTCCAGGCGTACTCAGCACTGACTTCTTCGTCAATCTGCTGGATATGCGCCATGAGTGGAAGGCGGTTGATGAGTCACAAGAGCTGTTTGAAGGTCGTGACCGTCTGAGCGGCGAAGTAAAATACACCGCAACCCGCGCCGATCTGGTGTTCGGTTCTAACTCTGTACTGCGCGCAGTGGCTGAAGTTTATGCCTGCAGCGATGCCCACGAGAAGTTCGTGAGAGATTTCGTGGCCGCATGGGTGAAAGTGATGAACCTGGATCGTTTCGATCTGCTGTAACAGACGATGCCGGATGCCGCTTGCGCGGGTCCGGCATGGTAGGAATAAAAAAATCCCCGCATTTGCGGGGATTTTCTATTTGCAGGTTATTCCCACTCTTGCAGGTAACGTTGACCGCACTGGTCAGCCACAAGCAGGGCGGCATACACCTGGTCCGGCGTTGCGCCGCCAGGCATGTTGTGGATGGTTTCGCCTTCGGCACAGGCGGCCTCAGCCACAATGCGCATTTTCGCCTGAATATCCTGTTTGATGTCCAGTTGCGCCAGGGTAATCGGCAAGCCAACGGAATGGCACAGCGCGGCAACGGTTTCAATTTCATCGACGGGTGCGTTTTCCAGCACCAACTGCGTCAACGTACCGAAAGCCACTTTCTCGCCGTGGTAATAATGATGTGCATCCGGGATTGCGGTCAGACCGTTATGAATGGCGTGAGCCGCTGCCAGACCACCGCTTTCAAAACCGACGCCACTCAGATAGGTGTTGGCTTCAATAACGCGCTCCAGTGCTGGTGTAACCACGTGCTGCTCTGCAGCCAGCATCGCTTTTTCACCTTCTTCGATCAGCGTATTAAAGCACAGCTCTGCCAGCGCCAGCGCCGCCTGAGTACACTGACCGCCCGCCATGGTGGTTGCGCCGCTGCGTGAACAGGCACGCGCTTCGAACCAGGTCGCCAGCGCATCGCCAATACCCGCAGCTAACAGACGCGCCGGTGCGCCCGCGACAATTTTGGTATCAACAATGACCCTGTCCGGGTTATTAGGCAGCAGCAGATAGCGATCGAATTCACCGGCATCGGTGTAAATGACGGACAGCGCGCTGCACGGCGCATCGGTAGAGGCGATGGTTGGCGCAATGGCGACAGGCACGCCCATAAAGTGCGCCAGCGCTTTGGCGGTATCCAGCGTTTTACCGCCACCAATACCAAGTACTGCCGCACACTGCGCTTTTTCCGCTACGACGCGCAGACGGTCGATTTCGTTTTGTGAACATTCGCCGCCAAACGGTGCAATCTCCAGCGCCAGTCCGGCATCCTGGAAGCTTTTTTCCAGTGCACCCTGGGCAAAGCCTAAGACAAACTTGTCTCCAACGACCAGCCAGCGCTCTGCCAATGGTTTGAGGTAGCTGCCAAGACGGGTAATAACATCGGCACCCTGGATGTACTTACCAGGTGATTGAATAATGCGATCCATACTTTATTTCCCTCACAGGTTGATGTGACCAAATGCGTTGTTCCAGTCCTGCTCAAACTTCTCTATTGCTGACTCTACCGCAGGGGTATTGAGCATTTGTTGCGCTACGTCTAATGGCAGGGTGATTGCTTCACATCCTGCCAGCAAGCAATCCAGCGCCTGACGTGGAGTTTTAAAGCTGGCCGCCAGTACCATGCTGTTCGGTGCATGCAGTTCCAGCAATGTTTGCAGTTCCTGTACTGTGCGAATCCCGTCGCCGCCCTGCGCGTCGATACGGTTAACGTAAGGCGCGATATATTTCGCTCCTGCCAGCGCAGCCAGTAGCCCCTGAGAAGCACTGTAAACGGCGGTTCCCAGCGTGGTGATACCCTCTTTTTTCAGCATCTTGATCGCGGCCAGACCTTCGGATGTCACCGGGATTTTCACTACCAGACCGGGCACCGCATTGCTCAGGCGTTTAGCTTCTTCCACCATGCCCTGCGCATCCCGGCTCATGGTCTGGGCAAACAGAATGCCCTCTTTTCCAATGGCGTTCTGCAGGCGTGGCAGCACATCCCAGATGGATTCTTTGCTTGCTGCCACAATGCTTGGGTTGGTGGTGACGCCCGCGATAGGGAAGATGCGGGCCAGACGTTCGACTTCCGCGACGTTGGCGGTATCAAGATAAAGTTCCATACAAAAACACCCTCTACGTTTTCCGTTAGCTACCCGTTGCCGGGTTGCTTTGCTATGCACAGGATAAGAGTGTTTCGTCACGCGGCGCTATCTGACAAATCTGCCAAAAGCTGGATAAATGTAATATGGCTATAAAAGTGGGAGATACTTCACATGTAAGTGATATGTGCTGGCATATGTTTTTTGATAATACAAAAATCCAGTAAATGTTACCTTTGTCTCCGTTTTCTGTCCCAGTATGCGATTATTACTGGTCAGTTTTTTTCTCCGTCAGCTGGCTGTGATACTGCCGACGATACTCTGACGGCGAACGCTCAGTATTCTTGCGAAACAGGCGGCAGAAGTAGTTGCTGTCAATAAACCCACAGGTGTGCGCCACGTCTTTGATCTTCAGCTCGTAACCCTTTAATAGCGTTTTTGCATGTTCCAGTCGCGTATGATTCAGGTATTCGTTAAACCCGATAGCGCCCGTTTTTTGAAACAGGTGGGAGAGGTAATTGGGTGAAATGTAAAACGCCTGTGCGACGGATTCACGGGTGAGTGGTGAAGCGTAGCGTTCGTCAATATAGCCGCGAATGGCGTCGAAAAGCGCCTGACTACGTGATGCGGTTTGGATCTGGCTGCCGAGCAGATCGTGACAGTGGCTCAGCAAGCTCGCAACGATTAGCCTGGCCGTTTGCTGCTCCTGTGGCTGCATTTGCATCTCATGGAGCGTTTGCAGCAGAAAAGAGCCAATACGCGGCCCGCGCCGAGCGACGTGCTGGTGGGTAATGTTTTGATATTGCTTGCCGTCCCATTGGACGACGCTGAAACCCAGTTGCTGTTTGCCGAACAGAATGCTGAGTGTCGTGACCGGTGTGATCCACTGCGGAATATTCCAGCCGCCAGCCGGAACAAACAAGACATCGCCGGGGGTAAGCACCTTATCGATGCCAGAATCCGCAAATTCACCTTCCAGCACAATTTCCAGCCGGGGAAAATCGACCTGATACGCCAGTTCCGGCGTTGTGCTATTGGTGCTGGCGAAATAAATCTGCCGCAGCGGCGTGGGGCCGTTAATCAGGCGGGAGAGAAGATGGCTGACGTCGTGATACATGTTAATCCCTTGCAGGCAGCAGACAGGGAAACAGTAACGTTGAAAACAATCGCCCTCAAGTGATTATTGCCGGATGGCGGCTAATGCCATATCCGGCCTACAAGTCTTTGCGAGCTGTAGGCCGGATAAGCGTAGCGCATCCGGCAGACGGTTATTGATTACCGATTTGATCGCCGTAAGGCAGGGAATCGTAATCTATCAGGGCATTTTTCTTGTACGGATTGCCAATCCAGCGGGTTGTCTCTTTGAACTGCGGACTGGTAATGGCGCGAGTTGGATCGAAGCCATCGTAGGTGAAGCCCGCTAAGTCAGACCATGTATGGATAAGCTCTGAGCTGCTGTATTTACGATTCACATCCTGTGAGAAGTCGCGCGGGTGCGCGGCCTGCCATTTTTCCGAAGTCCACAACAGGAACGGCACCGTGTACATATGACGCGTTGGGTTGTCTTCATTACGACCCTGCGTTTTGTGCGGTGGCGTATCGTAAACCTCTTCGCCATGATCGGAGAAGTACAGCAGGAAGCCGTTCGGATCGGTCGCTTTATAGTCTTTGATCAGGCTGGCAATAATATGATCGTTATAAACATTCGCGCTGTCGTAATCGTTGTAGGCTTCCAGCTCATCGTTACTCAGGCCTGCGGGAACATGGTCGATATTATTATCGAACTTACCCTGGCCATCCGGATAGCGGAATTTGTACTTAATATGCGTACCCAGCAGATGCACGATGATGAACTTTTTCGGTGCCGGGTCGGCCAGTACTTCTTTAAATGGCGCCAGCACGTTGCTGTCATATTCGCGCGCACTTTGCGTACGCTGCTGGTTCATATAGAACTGTTTATCCGTCTGCTTAGAGAACACCGTCAGCATGGTGTTGCGGGCGGTCATCGTCTGCTGATTAGTGATCCAGAAGGTTTTATAACCCGCCTGTTTCATCATGTTCATCAGGGACGGCTGAGTCAGATACAGATCCGGGTTCTTCTCGTTAGCGAAGGTCAGCGCCTGCTGCAGGATTTCAATGGTGTACGGACGGGAAGTCACGACATTATTGAATACGGTGAAGTTAGGATCGGATTTATGCAGCGCATCCAGTTCTGGCGTCGTTTCACGCGGATAGCCATACAGGCTCATGCGGCCACGTTGCGTTGACTCACCAATCACCAGTACCAGCGTACGCGGTGCGTCACCTGAACTGTCTTTAAAGTTGGCCAGCGGCGGCAGGGCATTGTTCTCATTCAGCAGGCTATTGAGCGAGGTCAACTGCTGACGATATTGATAATACCCGGAGATGAATTGCCACGGCGCGGCGGGCTCCATACGTGAAGCGAGCCCATCCAACGTTTTTTCAAACGGCTTATGTTTGATAAATGTGTTCACTGTCATCGGATGCAGAATCAATCCGTATAACAGTGCAAACGACACCAGATAGCGCCAGGGTGATGGAATATGTACCGGACGCAGACGTGTCCATAGCAGAATTGCCATTGCTGTATATGCCAGCGCAATTAAGACGATCTTCAGGCTGAAGTATTGACTCAGGTACTCGCTGGCTTCGTTCGCATTGGTTTCAAACATTACGTACAGAACGCTTTGCGAGAACTCTTGCCCGTAAATGACGTAATAGCTCAGAGCTGCCAGCGAGGCCGCCCATAGAATTACGCCAATGACGGCAGCAATAATGCGGATACGGTTTGGAAATAAAAATACCGGGATCAACCACAGCGAGCTGAACAGCAGGGAGTCGCGTAGGCCGGTAGATCCGCTATAGCCGCTAAAATAGATAACGGCCTGCAGTAATGAGGAAAAAAACCAAAAATAGAGGAGCGCCCAACCCAGGGCTTTCCAGCTAAAGGCGGGTTTAGACTGGAGTTGTAAGGATTGCATAATGTGAGCCTGTCTTTAATCGTAGCGCCAAGAGTAGCGACTAAACATTAAGAGGAACTGAAGCATCACGATCTCAGGATCGTGTTTTGCTGTTGTAATATTCACGTAGTGAATATGTTCAGGCAGGAATATATTGAAAATGAAGTGGTTGTAACAGCGGTTTTTACTGTCGCCTTCGTACAGTAGCACGAAGGCGACAGCAGGAGGGGACGTTAGCCCGTATTGCGCATACCGGCGGCGACACCCGCGATGGTCACCATCAGCGCTTGTTCAACGCGTGGATCCGGTTCATGGCCTTGCTCTTCGGCCTGGCGTGAGCGGTGTAACAACTCTGCCTGTAAGACGTTCAGCGGGTCAGTATAAACATTCCTTAACTGAATGGACTCGGCAATCCACGGCAGGTCGGCCATCAAATGTGAGTCGTTGGCAATCGCCAGTACGACATCGATATCTGCTGCCAGGCGTTGGCGTAGCTCTTCACCCAGCGGCCACAGCTCTTTTTTGACCAGGCGCTGATCGTAATACTCTGCCAGCCACAGGTCTGCTTTCGCGAAAACCATTTCCAGCATGCCAAGGCGTGTGGAGAAGAATGGCCAGTCGCGGCACATCGCTTCGAGTTCGCTTTGCTTACCATCTTCAACCACTTTTTGCAGCGCGGTACCAGCACCAAGCCAGGCCGGGAGCATCAGACGGTTCTGCGTCCAGGCAAAGATCCACGGTATAGCACGCAGAGACTCAACGCCGCCGGTCGGACGGCGTTTTGCCGGACGTGAACCGAGCGGCAATTTACCCAGTTCCTGCTCCGGTGTAGCTGAGCGGAAATAAGGGACGAAGTCTTTGTTTTCACGCACATATCCACGGTATAGCTCGCAGGAAATATCGGAAAGCTCATCCATGATATGACGCCAGTTATCCTTCGGTTCTGGCGGTGGTAACAGGTTGGCCTCCAGAATTGCTCCGGTATACAGCGACAGGCTGCTGATGGTCACTTCCGGCAGGCCGTACTTAAAGCGGATCATCTCCCCTTGTTCTGTCACGCGCAGACCGCCTTTCAGACTGCCTGGTGGTTGAGAGAGCAGCGCCGCATGCGCAGGCGCGCCGCCGCGACCAATGGATCCACCGCGACCATGGAACAGCGTCAGTTCGATACCGGCTTTTTCGCAGGTTTTGATCAGCGCGTCCTGAGCCTGGTATTGCGCCCAGGACGCTGCCATCACGCCCGCGTCTTTTGCGGAATCAGAGTAGCCAATCATGACCATCTGTTTGCCCTGGATAAAGCCGCGGTACCAGTCGATATTCAGAAGCTGGGACATGACGTCATCGGCATTGTTGAGGTCGTCCAGCGTTTCAAATAGCGGAGCGACCGGCATAGCAAAACCAATTCCGGCTTCTTTCAGCAGCAGATGCACGGCCAGCACATCCGACGGCGTTTTCGCCATCGAGATAACATAGGCGGCAATGGAGCCATACGGGGCTTCGGCAATGACCCGACAGGTGTCGAGCACTTCACGGGTGTCATTGCTCGGCTCCCAGTTACGCGGCAGGAGCGGACGCTTGGAATTCAGTTCGCGGATCAGGAAAGCCTGTTTATCTGCTTCCGACCAGTTTTCGTAGTCGCCAATGCCCAGATAACGAGTCAGTTCGCCCAAGGCTTCAGTATGACGGGTGCTTTCCTGACGAATATCAATACGCACCAGCGGCACGCCGAAACACTTCACGCGGCGCAGGGTGTCGAGCAATTCGCCATTGGCGATGATGCCCATACCACAGGCCTGTAGAGACTGGTAGCACGCGTAAAGCGGGTCCCAGAGCTGTTCGTTTTGGGTGAGAAGTCCCGCAGGTTTCGGCAATTTCTCGCCTTTCAGACGGGCTTCAAGCCAGGCCTGGGTCGCCATCAGACGAGAACGCAGGGTTTTCATCAGGTAGCGGTATGGTTCAGCTGCGCCTTCTTCACCTACCAGCGCCATCAGTTCCGGCGTAGCATCCACCATCGACAGCTCAGAAATCAGAAACTGGATGTCTTTCAGGAACAGGTCTGTCGCTTTCCAGCGGCTGAGCAATAGCACGTGACGGGTGATATCCGCCGTTACGTTCGGGTTGCCGTCACGGTCGCCGCCCATCCAGGAGGTAAATCGAACCGGGACAAAATCAACCGGCAGCTTATATCCAAGATGCTCTTCCAGTTGTTCATTCAGCTCGCGCAGGTAGTTCGGCACACCTTCCCACAGGCTGTTTTCAACAACCGCGAATCCCCATTTGGCTTCATCAACCGGGCTTGGGCGCAGTTTGCGGATTTCATCCGTATGCCAGGACTGAGCAATGAGCTGACGCAGACGGCGCATCAGTTGGTTGCGTTCATAATCGACGAGGTCTTTGTTATCAAGCTGCTTAAGGCAGGCGTTCACTTCACCCATTTTATGGATCAGCGTACGACGAGTGATCTCGGTCGGGTGGGCGGTGAGTACCAGCTCCAGAGAGAGTGATTCTACGGCTTTCTTGATGGTGGCGTCATTGAGGTTGGGCTGCTCTTTCAGTTTACGCAGAGTGCGAGCAATCACTTCCGGGTTGCTGGCGGCTTCGCCTTTTGGCGAAATGCTGTGGTGCTGCTCGGCGGTGTTGGCCAGGTTCAGGAACTGGCTAAATGCGCGGGCAACCGGCAGCAGCTCGTCGTTAGACAGATTTTGCAGTGTGGTGAGCAATTCCTGGCGATTAATTTCATTGCCAGCGCGAGATGATTTGGACAGCTTTCGAATTGTTTCTACGCGATCAAGAATGTTCTCTCCCAACGCATCCTTGATGGTCTCTCCCAGCACTTTGCCGAGCATACTGACATTACTACGCAACGCGGAATATTGTTCGTTCATATTAACCCAGACACCCCATCTATTTTGAATATGTCCTGTATCTTTCGCGCCTGACTATCACGCAAAATCTTGCGGACTTAACTTTTTAGCCGTCTTTTATAAAGCCACGTAAAACACGTGACGTCAATTGCTGCGAAATCGGTTCAGCAAACGAATAAATGCCGTGAATTTACGTTATTTAATTCACATCCAATCAAATAAGCGTTGCTTATGGAAATGTTAAAAAATCGCCCCGCTTACCACTAAGGGATTAGCGGGGTGACAAGCAGTTAATGCCAGCAGAAATGGTGCACAACCTGGGTGATTAATTCGCGGGTTGGCTTAATAAAGCGCGTTTCCAGATACTCATCCGGCTGATGCGCCTGATTAATGGAGCCTGGACCCAATACCAGCGTTGGGCAAAGCGTCTGGATAAACGGCGCTTCGGTGCAATAGTTCACCACTTCAGTCTGTGCGCCCAGCAGTTTCTCAACCACCTCTACCAGTTGATGGTCAGGTGGGCACTCATAGCCTGGAATTGGCGGATGCAGTTCCGATACGGTCAGGCGACCCGGCCAACGTTCGCTGACAGGGGCCAGCGCTTCGTTAAGTAACCCATTGAGATCGTTTAGCGTCATACCCGGTAGCGGGCGAATATCCATATGCAATTCGCAGCAGGCGCAGATTCGGTTGGCGGCGTCACCGCCGTGGATGTGGCCCAAATTTAACGTTGGATACGGGACGGTAAAGGCATCATGGTGATAGCGCGCTTTCAGGTCATCGCGCAGATGCATGATATGGCCGATGGCATCATGCATCAGTTCAATCGCATTAACGCCACGCGCTGGATCGCTTGAATGACCCGACTGTCCCAGAATGCGTATCGCATTAGAGATATGGCCTTTGTGCGCGCGCACCGGTTGCAGGGATGTGGGTTCGCCAATGATCGCGCAGTCCGGGCGCAGAGCGGTAGTTTCAGAGAAGTAGCGAGCTCCCGCCATGCTGGTCTCTTCGTCAGCAGTGGCCAGAATGTACAGGGGTTTTTTCAGTTTCGTGACGTCGACATCACGCAACGCGTCGAGGATAAAGGCGAAGAAGCCTTTCATGTCCGCTGTACCCAAACCATACAGCTTATTGTCATGCTCGGTCAGAGTGAATGGATCGCGTGTCCAGCGTCCGTCGTCAAAGGGTACGGTATCGGTATGGCCCGCCAACAACAGGCCGCCAGCGCCCTGTCCAATGCTCGCCAGCATATTGAATTTATTTCGCGTATCGGGAACCGGTTGGACCTCAACATTGAAGCCTAAATCTTTAAACCAGCCCGCCAGCAGAGTGATTAAACCTGCATTGCTTTGATCGAGCGCTTCTTCGGTGGCACTGATCGATGGCGTGGCAATCAGAGCGCGGTAAATCTCGATAAATGGCGGTAAATTGTTTTTCATTGTTGACACACCTCGGGTCATGATAGTATCAATATTCATGCAGTATTTGTGAATAAAAATACATTAACGTTGAGCGTAATAAAACCCACCAAGTGTAAGGTGAGGTGATAAAGGCTTATACCTGGCAACAGAATCTAAGAAGGTGAGCTGCCCCGATGTTGAATACGCTGATTGTGGGCGCCAGTGGCTATGCCGGCGCAGAGCTTGTGACCTATGTAAATCGCCATCCTGATATGACCATAACCGCTTTGACCGTCTCAGCGCAAAGCAATGATGCAGGAAAATTAATCTCCGATTTGCATCCGCAGTTGAAAGGCATTGTCGATTTACCGTTGCAGCCAATGTCAGATATCAGCGAGTTTAGCGCAGGGGTGGATGTTGTGTTCCTCGCAACGGCTCATGAGGTGAGTCATGACCTGGCTCCGCAGTTTTTGCAGGCCGGTTGCGTGGTGTTTGACCTTTCGGGCGCGTTTCGCGTAAACGACGGCGCGTTCTATGAAAAATATTATGGCTTTACGCATCAGCATCCTGAGCTGCTGGAGCAGGCCGTTTATGGGCTGGCGGAGTGGAACGCGGATAAACTGAAAGAAGCGAATCTGATTGCTGTGCCAGGTTGTTACCCGACGGCGGCGCAGCTTTCGCTGAAACCGTTGATTGATGCCGGGCTGCTGGATCTCAGCCAGTGGCCGGTAATTAATGCGACCAGCGGCGTGAGCGGTGCGGGGCGTAAAGCGGCTATCTCCAACAGCTTTTGTGAGGTGAGCCTGCAGCCGTATGGCGTGTTTACCCATCGTCATCAGCCGGAAATCGCCACTCATCTGGGGACAGAAGTGATTTTCACCCCGCATCTGGGTAACTTCCCGCGCGGAATTCTGGAAACTATCACTTGCCGCCTTAAGGCGGGCGTAACCCATGCACAGGTGGCTCAGACGCTGCAACAGGCGTATGGCGATAAACCGCTGGTGCGTCTGTATGACAAAGGGGTTCCGGCGCTGAAGAATGTGGTTGGATTACCGTTCTGCGATATCGGGTTTGCCGTACAGGGTGAACACCTGATCGTCGTGGCGACGGAAGACAACTTATTGAAAGGCGCGGCGGCACAGGCGATGCAGTGCGCAAATATTCGTTTTGGCTTTGCCCAAACGCAGTCTCTTATTTAGGGTGCAACAATGAATCCATTAATTATCAAGCTGGGCGGCGTTTTACTGGATAGCGAAGAGGCGCTGGAACGCTTGTTTACCGCACTAGTGAATTATCGTGAGTCGCACCAGCGTCCGCTGGTCATTGTGCACGGTGGCGGCTGTGTGGTTGACGAGCTGATGAAGCAGCTGAATCTGCCGGTGAAAAAGAAAAATGGTCTGCGCGTCACGCCTGCCGATCAAATTGACATTATTACCGGTGCTCTTGCAGGAACGGCGAATAAAACCTTGCTGGCCTGGGCGAAAAAGCATCACATCGCGTCTGTTGGCCTGTATCTTGGCGATGGCGACAGCGTAAAAGTGACGCCGCTCGATAAAGAACTGGGTCATGTTGGACTGGCGCAGCCGGGTTCGCCTAAGCTGATTAACACGCTGTTGGAAAGCGGTTTTCTGCCGGTAGTGAGCTCTATTGGCGTCACTGATGATGGGCTGCTGATGAACGTGAATGCCGATCAGGCGGCAACAGCGCTGGCGGCAACGCTGGGTGCGGATCTGATCCTGCTCTCTGATGTGAGCGGTATTCTGGATGGTAAAGGCCAGCGTATTGCCGAAATGACCGCAGCGAAAGCGGAACAGCTGATTGAACAGGGCATTATTACCGATGGCATGATCGTGAAGGTGAATGCGGCGCTGGATGCCGCGCGTACGCTGGGTCGTCCGGTGGATATCGCCTCCTGGCGTCATGCAGAGCAACTCCCGGCGCTGTTTAACGGCACGCCAATTGGTACGCGTATTCTGGCTTAACTATTAATGTGCCGGATGGCGGCTTCGCCTTATCCGGCCTACGTGGGTTTTGTAGGCCCGGTAAGCGCAGCGCCACCGGGCAAAAATATCATATTAAGGAAATTCGTTATGGCACTTTGGGGTGGGCGTTTTACACAGGCAGCAGATCAGCGGTTCAAACAGTTCAACGACTCGTTGCGTTTTGACTACCGCCTGGCAGAACAGGATATTGTTGGCTCTGTGGCCTGGTCCAAAGCGTTGGTAACGGTCGGTGTACTGACTGCTGATGAACAGCTGCGGTTGGAAGAGGCGCTGAATAATCTGCTGGAAGAGGTTCGTGCGAATCCTCAGCAGATTCTGCAAAGCGATGCCGAAGATATTCACAGTTGGGTGGAAGGTAAGCTGATTGATAAAGTCGGCCAGCTTGGTAAAAAACTGCATACCGGACGTAGCCGTAACGACCAGGTCGCGACCGATCTCAAGCTGTGGTGCAAAGACACGGTTATCGAATTACTATCGGCCAATCGTCAGTTGCAAACTGCGCTGGTGGTGACGGCGGAGAATAACCAGGACGCCGTCATGCCGGGTTACACCCACCTGCAACGTGCGCAGCCGGTGACGTTTGCTCACTGGTGTCTGGCCTATGTTGAAATGTTGGCGCGTGACGAGAGCCGCCTGCAGGATGCGCTCAAACGCCTGGACGTCAGTCCGTTAGGCTGCGGCGCGCTGGCGGGTACGGCGTATGAAATCGATCGCGAGCAGCTGGCGGGTTGGTTGGGCTTTGCCTCGGCTACGCGCAACAGTCTGGACAGCGTTTCTGACCGTGACCACGTTCTGGAGTTACTCTCAGACGCCTCTATCGGCATGGTACACCTGTCGCGTTTTGCTGAAGACCTGATTTTCTTTAACACCGGCGAAGCGGGCTTTGTCGAGCTGTCCGATCGTGTGACTTCGGGTTCATCTTTGATGCCGCAGAAGAAAAATCCGGATGCGCTGGAGCTGATCCGTGGCAAATGCGGTCGCGTGCAGGGTGCGTTGACCGGCATGATGATGACGTTAAAAGGCCTCCCGCTGGCATACAACAAAGATATGCAGGAAGACAAAGAAGGGCTGTTCGACGCGCTCGACACCTGGCTGGACTGTCTGCATATGGCCGCGCTGGTGCTGGATGGCATCCAGGTGAAACGTCCGCGTTGTCAGGAAGCGGCGCAGCAGGGCTATGCTAACGCCACTGAACTGGCGGATTATCTGGTGGCGAAAGGTGTCCCGTTCCGCGAAGCGCACCATATCGTAGGTGAAACGGTGGTCGAGGCGATTCGACAGGGCAAACCGCTGGAGGCGCTGTCGCTTGCTGACTTACAAAAGTTTAGCCAGGTGATTGGCGATGATGTTTACCAGATCCTCTCGTTGCAATCGTGCCTGGACAAGCGTGCGGCGAAAGGCGGCGTGTCACCCCAGCAGGTTGCACAGGCGATCGACTACGCGAAGGCACGTCTGGCATAAAGTGATGGGTAATCATTCGAGCCTGGCGTCACGCCGGGCTTTTTTATGCAAAAAAAATGCGGACACAAGGTCCGCAAAAGTTCACGTTGGCTTTAGTTATTTCGAGTATGAGAGAAACTCTCAGAACGGACAGTAGCTTCAAGGGTTAAAGGGGTACCGTTCCGTTTCTGTGGTGCATTATTAAACAGAAAGCTTGATAGGGATAATCGTTCGTTGCTATGCTACCTATCGCTACGAACTATCGTGGCGATGGAGGATGAATAATGAATATTCGTGATCTTGAATACCTGGTAGCGCTAGCCGAACATCGTCACTTCCGACGAGCGGCAGACTCCTGTCACGTTAGCCAACCAACGCTGAGCGGGCAGATCCGCAAGCTGGAAGATGAGCTTGGCGTCATGTTGTTGGAGCGTACGAGTCGCAAGGTGCTGTTCACCCAGGCTGGTTTGCTGCTGGTGGATCAGGCGCGCACCGTGCTGCGCGAGGTCAAAGTGCTCAAGGAGATGGCAAGCCAACAAGGCGAGACAATGTCTGGCCCGCTGCATATTGGTTTGATCCCAACGGTGGGGCCATACCTGCTGCCGCATATTATTCCGATGTTGCACCAGACCTTCCCAAAACTGGAAATGTATCTCCATGAGGCGCAGACACATCAGCTGTTAGCGCAACTGGATAGCGGCAAGCTCGACTGCGTCATTCTGGCGCTGGTGAAAGAGAGTGAGGCGTTCATCGAAGTACCGCTATTTGATGAGCCTATGCTGCTGGCGATCTATGAAGATCATCCGTGGGCAAACCGTGACTGTGTACCGATGTCCGATCTGGCGGGTGAAAAACTGCTGATGCTGGAAGATGGCCACTGCCTGCGCGATCAGGCAATGGGCTTCTGCTTTGAAGCGGGTGCTGATGAAGATACCCATTTTCGGGCAACCAGTCTGGAAACGCTGCGTAACATGGTGGCGGCAGGAAGCGGTATTACCTTACTGCCTGCGCTGGCTGTTCCGCCGGAGCGTAAGCGTGATGGTGTCGTCTATCTGCCATGCATTAAACCCGAACCGCGTCGTACGATTGGTCTGGTGTACCGTCCTGGTTCGCCGCTGCGCAGCCGTTATGAACAGTTGGCAGAGGCCATCCGTGGATCAATGGATGGCCATTTCGACAGCGCGTTAAAACAGGCGGTTTAAGCCATTTAGCGCTGCTACCCGATAGGCTTCTGCCATGGTTGGGTAGTTAAAGGTGGTGTTAACGAAGTACTCGATAGTGTTACCACCACCTTTTTGCTCCATTATCGCTTGTCCGATGTGAATAATTTCGGCCGCGCGCTCCCCAAAGCAGTGGATCCCCAGAATCTCTTTGGTTTCGCGATGGAACAGGATCTTCAGCGTTCCGACACTCATACCCACGATTTGCGCACGTGCCAGATGCTTAAACTGGGCGCGGCCAACCTCGTATGGAACTTTCATTGCCGTGAGTTGCTGTTCGGTTTTACCAACGGAGCTGATTTCTGGAATGGTATAAATCCCGGTCGGGATATCTTCAATCAGATGCGCGGTGGCTTCGCCTTTTACCAACGCCTGGGCGGCAATGCGTCCCTGGTCGTAGGCTGCCGATGCCAGGCTCGGATAACCGATCACATCCCCTACAGCATACACATGCGGCAGCGCCGTCTGGTACATGCTATTCACTTTGAGCTGCCCACGGCTGTCGGTTTTCAGGCCAATGTTTTCCAGCGCCAGCGAATCGGTATTACCGGTACGGCCATTGGCGTACAACAGGCAGTCTGCCTTCAGTTTCTTACCGGATTTCAGGTGCATGATGACACCGTCATCGCAGCCTTCAATCTTCTCATACTCTTCGTTATGGCGAATGACCACACCGCTGTTCCAGAAGTGGTAAGAGAGCGAGTCGGACATCTCTTGATCGAGGAACGCCAGCAGACGATCGCGGGTGTTGATTAAATCAACTTTGACGTCCATTCCACGGAAGATCGACGCATATTCACAGCCAATGACCCCCGCGCCATAAATCAGCACATGGCGTGGTTCGTGGTGCAGGCTCAGGATAGAGTCGCTGTCGTAAACCCGTGGATGCGAAAAGTCGACATCAACAGGGCGATAAGGACGCGAACCGCAGGCAATAACAAACTTATCCGCAGTCAGCGTTTCCACCGTACCGTCGTGACATTCCAGGGCGATCGTGTGTTCATCAACAAAACGGGCATTCCCCTGCAAAATTTCGCAGTGATTGCGCTCGTAAAATCCTTGCCGCATACGCGTTTGCTGATTAATAACGTTATCAGCGTGGTTGAGAATATCGGCAAAAGAAGAACGAAGGAGTCGGGAGTGGTCGCTGTACAGTGGGTTCTGATTGAATTCAATAATGCGGCTGACGGCGTGGCGGAGGGCTTTCGACGGGATGGTGCCCCAGTGGGTACAGCCTCCGCCGACGTTATGATAGCGCTCAATCACCGCGACGCGCGCTCCTTGCTTAACCAGACCCATTGCAGCGCCTTCGCCGCCGGGACCGGAACCTATTACTATTGCATCGTAATCGTAGGAATGTGACATGGTCAGGCTTACCTGTTCTTATACATAAAAGCAACAGAATAGTAACATCGTTGTCAGGATAACCCAATTATCGTTGTGCTTTTTTGCGAAGTCGAAGCACAAACTGCGCGTAAACAATCATTCACAAAGCCATGCCAACCGCCTAATCTCTGGTATAGTGCCAGCAAGGTATGTGGAAGGATTCAGACATCGTGATGGGCGTTAGAGCGCAACAAAAAGAAAAAACCCGGCGTTCGCTGGTAGAAGCCGCATTTAGTCAACTGAGCGCTGAGCGTAGTTTTGCCAGCCTCAGTTTACGCGAAGTTGCTCGTGAAGCGGGCATTGCGCCAACCTCGTTTTATCGCCATTTCCGCGATGTGGATGAACTCGGCCTGACGATGGTGGACGAAAGCGGTCTGATGCTGCGTCAATTGATGCGCCAGGCGCGCCAGCGTATCGCGAAGGGCGGGAGTGTGATCCGCACCTCGGTCTCAACATTTATGGAGTTCATCGGCAACAATCCCAACGCCTTCCGTTTATTATTGCGCGAGCGTTCGGGGACATCCGCAGCGTTTCGTGCAGCGGTCGCACGTGAAATTCAGCACTTCATTGCGGAACTTGCGGACTATCTGGAACTCGAAAACCATATGCCTCGTGCGTTTACTGAAGCGCAAGCCGAAGCCATGGTAACCATTGTTTTCAGCGCCGGGGCAGAAGCACTGGATGTTGGCGCTGAACAGCGTCGACAGCTAGAAGAGCGGCTAGTATTGCAACTGCGCATGATCGCGAAAGGCGCATTTTATTGGTACCGCCGTGAACAAGAGAAGATGACGCACCACTCCGAGTAACGAGAAGGACAAGCAATGAAACAGTCAGGTCAAGATAAAGGTACGCTGCTGCTGGCGCTGGTTGCTGGCTTATCAATCAATGGTACATTTGCGGCGCTGTTTAGCTCCATTGTGCCATTCTCCGTATTCCCGATTATTTCGCTGGTGCTGACGGTTTATTGTCTGCATCAACGCTATCAGAACCGCACCATGCCTGTGGGATTGCCGGGCTTGGCCGCCGCCTGTTTTATTCTCGGTGTTCTGCTGTACAGCACCGTGGTACGCGCTGAATATCCGGATATTGGCTCTAACTTCTTCCCGGCGGTGCTGTCGGTGATTCTGGTGTTCTGGATCGGCTTTAAAGTGCGTAACCGTAAACAGGAAATTGTAGAGTAACAGTTGTCGCTGTAGGCCGGATAAGGCAAAGCCGCTATCCAGCAATCTGAACCGGTAGTGCTTATCCGGCCTCCGTTCAGTCTTACTTCTTCGTTAACAGTACTCCGCACTCCATATGGTGCGTATACGGGAACTGATCGAATAGCGCCAGACGTGAAACATTGTGCGTCTGGCTTAACGTTTCCAGGTTCTTACACAGCGTCTCCGGATTGCAGGAGATGTACAGAATGCGCGGATACGCCTGCACCATTTTCTCCGTTTCGCTGTCCAGACCGCTGCGCGGTGGGTCAACGAAGATAGTTTCACACTGGTAACTCTTCAGATCGATTCCCTGCAAACGGTTGAACTCGCGAACGCCGTTCATCGCCTGAGTAAACTCTTCGGCCGCCATGCGGATAATTTGTACGTTATCAATATGGTTAGCCGCGATGTTGTACTGTGCAGCAGCCACGGACGGTTTGGCGATTTCAGTGGCCAGTACGCGGTTGAAGTTTTGCGCCAGGGCTAACGAGAAATTGCCATTGCCGCAATACAGCTCCAGCAGGTCGCCTTTTGAGCCCCTGGTGACATCAATCGCCCACTCCAACATCTGAATATTCATGGCGGCGTTCGGCTGGGTGAAGCTGTTCTCAACCTGGCGGTAGATAATCTCTTTACCTGCAACCGGCAAGCGTTCGTCAATGTAGTCCTGGTCCAGCTCAATTTTGGTTTTGGTAGCCCGACCAATCAAATGCACGTTCAGGTTTTGCGCCCGCAGCGCATCTCGCAGCGCTTCGGCTTCCTTACGCCATTCATCATCCAGCTTTTTATGGTACAGCATCGAAACCACCGCCTGATCGCTCAGGGTTGTGAGGTAATCAATCTGAAACAGTTTGTGGCGCAGGACGTGGTTGTTGCGAACGCCGTCGATCATTGCCGTCATCAACGTGTTGATGAGCTCGCTGGCTGCCGGGAAGCTGTCGACGCGAATACGGTTTTTGGTCTGGCTGTCGAACATGATGTGGTACAGGTCATCACCGTCATGCCACAGGCGGAATTCGGCGCGCATACGGTAATGGCTGACCGGTGAGCGAAACACTTCCGGAGCCTGTGCATAAAATGGCGTCATTAAGCTCTGCAGACGCACTACTTTCTCAGCTAACTGGGCGTCGTACTGTTCTGTCGGAAGGTGTTCGGGGGTCATGATGCGTCCTGAAAAATAAAAGTACGCGGGGATTGTAGGGATTGCTCAACAGATGTCCAGTCATTGATGATTTCCGATAATGTGATACGCGGTCTGGACACCAGGTTGTAACAAACTGTAGCATCCGTTTTCCGGTCCTGTGAGTTAAAAGGGAATCCAGTGTAAATCTGGAGCTGACGCGCAGCGGTAAGGAAGGTAAGAGATGAGCGCACCTGGTGCAGACACTGCGGATTGCCGCGGGAAGTCATCGTCTCTTTAAGTCGCCTCCAAGCCCGAAGACCTGCCGGCTAACGTCGCATCTGGTTTTCATCATCGCGTACTATCGGTGGGACCTGCGGCATCCTTCTTAAATTGTGGATGCTTTACAATGATCAAAAAATCATTGCTGTGCACGGCGCTGTCCGTCACGGCATTTTCTGGTTGGGCACAGGACACTCGCCCGGATACTCTCGTCGTCACTGCCAACCGTTTTCAGCAGCCTCGTAGCGCAGTACTCGCTCCTATTACCGTTGTTACGCGTCAGGATATCGATCGCTGGCAATCTACCTCCGTGAATGATGTGCTTCGTCGCCTGCCTGGCGTCGATATCGCCCAATACGGTGGTATGGGACAAAACTCGTCTATCTCTATTCGCGGCACCAACGCCAGCCATGTTCTGGTGCTGATTGACGGCGTGCGCCTGAACCTGGCAGGGGTTAGCGGCGCAGCCGATCTCAGCCAGTTCCCGGTCTCGTTAGTGCAGCGTATCGAATACATTCGAGGGCCGCGTTCGGCGGTTTATGGTTCTGATGCGATTGGCGGCGTGGTGAATATCATTACCACGCGCGAAAAGCCGGGGACGGAACTGACAGCCGGTGTGGGGAGCAATGGGTATCAGAATTACGATGTCTCAACCCAACAACAGCTCGGCGAAAATACGCGCGTCACGCTGATGGGCGATTATGCCTATACCAAAGGCTTTGATGTTGTAGCATACGGCAGCACCGGCTCTCAGGCTCAGCCCGACAAAGACGGCTTCTTAAGTAAGACGCTGTATGGCGCGCTGGAACACAACTTCTCTGATACCTGGAGTGGGTTTGTTCGCGGTTATGGTTATGATAACCGCACCAATTACGACTCATATTACTCTCCTGGCTCGCCGCTCATCGATACCCGAAAACTCTACAGCCAAAGCTGGGATGCAGGACTGCGTTTTAATGGCGAGCTTATCCAGTCGCAGCTGGTTTCGAGCTATAGCCATAGCAAAGACTACAACTATGATCCGGATTATGGTCGCTATGACTCCTCGGCCACGCTGGATGATATGAAGCAATATAATGTTCAGTGGTCCAACAGTATGGTGCTGGGGCACGGTAACGTAGGCGCAGGTGTCGACTGGCAAAAACAAACCACGACGCCTGGCACCGGGTATGTCACGGACGGTTACGATCAGCGTAATACGGGACTCTATCTGACCGGGTTGCAGCAATTGGGCGACTTTACCTTTGAAGGCGCGGCGCGTAGCGATGATAACTCCGAGTTTGGACGTCATGGCACATGGCAAACCAGCGCCGGATGGGAGTTTATTGAAGGCTATCGCTTTATTGCGTCCTACGGCACATCTTACAAAGCACCTAATCTCGGGCAGTTGCATGGTTATTACGGCAATTCGAACCTGGATCCTGAACAAAGTAAGCAATGGGAAGGGGCGTTTGAAGGCTTAACGGCGGGTGTGAACTGGCGAGTTTCAGGGTATCGTAACGATATCGATGACATGATCGATTATGACCCACATACCGAGAAATACTTTAACGAAGGTAAAGTACGCATTAAAGGCGTTGAAGCGACCGCAAACTTTGATACCGGACCGCTGGCACATACGTTGAGCTACGATTATGTCGATTCGCGCAATGCAATTACGGACAAGCCCCTCGCACGACGTTCTAAACAGCAGGTGAAATACCAGCTTGACTGGCAGGTCTATGATTTTGACTGGGGCCTGACGTATCACTACCTGGGAACGCGTTATGACACGGACTACGTAACCTACCAGCCGGTAAAAATGGGAGGAGTTAGCCTGTGGGATCTTGCCGTGTCATATCCAATCACCTCACAGCTGACAGTTCGTGGTAAAATCGCCAACCTGTTCGATAAAGATTACGAGACAGTTTATGGCTACGCAACTGCAGGACGGGAATACACCTTGTCTGGCAGCTACACCTTCTGATCCCCGTCCCACCGTGCTGGTGTTTGATTCCGGCGTCGGTGGGTTGTCGGTCTATGACGAGATCCGGCGTCTTCTGCCGGATCTCCACTATATCTACGCTTTCGACAACGTCGCCTTCCCTTATGGAGAGAAGAGCGAGGAGTTTATCGTCGAGCGTGTTGTTGAGATTGTGACTGCTGTCCAGCAGCGCTATCCCCTTTCTCTTGCGGTCATCGCATGTAATACAGCAAGCACGGTGTCGCTTCCTGCGTTACGTGAGAAGTTTGCCTTCCCGGTTGTGGGCGTGGTGCCTGCGATTAAACCGGCGGCGCGACTCACGGCGAATGGCGTAGTGGGGCTGCTGGCTACGCGTGCAACGGTGAAGCGCTCGTATACCCATGAGCTGATTGCGCGGTTTGCTAACGAATGCCAAATTGCAATGTTGGGTTCTGCTGAGCTGGTGGAACTGGCGGAAGCGAAGCTGCACGGTGAAACAGTTTCTCTGGAAGATCTGCGGCGTATTCTGCGTCCGTGGCTGCGGATGTCGGAACCACCCGATACGGTAGTGCTCGGGTGCACTCATTTCCCTCTATTACAGGAAGAGCTTTTACAGGTCCTGCCCGAGGGGACGCGGCTGGTGGATTCTGGTGCCGCGATTGCGCGCCGCACGGCCTGGTTATTAGAACATGAAGCGCCAGATGCGAAATCAACCGATGAGAACGTTGCATTTTGTATGGCAATGACGACAGAAGCCGAACAACTATTGCCCGTGCTACAGCGCTATGGCTTTAAAACGCTCGAAAAACTGTCAGTTTAAGTGGTTTTGATGAAAAAATACGCACTCGGAAGATTATTTTAAATTTCCCCTTGTCAGCCTGAAATAACTCCCTATAATGCGCCTCCACTGAC
>NZ_JAOWFA010000022.1:0-1368 GCF_030333885.1 Citrobacter sp. Cf132 | reverse complement strand
TCCCGAGTGTTCATCAGGCTGTTTTCAATGCCACAGAGAACATCCTTGGCCAGTTGACTATTGCTGGCCACGACTTGCTCAATTTCTTCAGTCGCGCTACTGACGCTCGCCGCAAGATTACGCACTTCTGCGGCAACAACCGCAAAACTTCTTCCGGATGCGCCAGCCCTTGCTGCTTCAATCGCGGCATTCAGTGCAATAAGTCTTGTCTGCATGGCAAACTTCCGGATGGTTTCCACCATATCGTCAATACTTTCAGACTGATTGTTGAGCCGTGAGATATCGGTGGAGACAGCCCCCATCCCCTGCGCAATTCTGTCAATCATAAGGATGCTATTTTCAATAACATTGGCACCGTTCTGCGCACTTTCTCGGGTCTGCACGGCCATATCCCATGCATGCACAGCAGCCTCTTGCTCTCTCTGGTTTCGCAGGACATCAGCCGTAACATCTGTAGCGAATTTCACAATTTTATAAAGCTGCCCATCACTGTTAAAGACAGGGTTATAAGTTGCACGGAACCACAGAGGGTCTCCCTGACGGTTAAGGCGTGGAAACAGACCAGAAAAAAACTCACCTTGATTCAGACTCTCCCAGAAATGTCGGTATTCATCACTTTTGTAAAGCGTCTCGGCACAGAACAGACGATGATGCTTACCTATGATTTCATCCCGCTTATAGCCAGTGGCATTGACGAAATTTTCATTTGCTTCAAGCACGATCCCTTCAGGATTGAAGGTGATGATGGCCATAGAACGGTTTATGGCATTTACGACTGCTTCCTGCTCAAGAGCAGAATGCACGCGCTCAGAAATATCGGCAGCAATTTTAATGACTCTGATAACACGGCCGCGCCTGTCAGAAACGGGGATATAACTGGCTTCAAGCCATACGGAACGATTTCCCTTTGCCAGCCGCAGGTACTTGCCACTAAAGCTTTCTCCCCTGGCAAGGCGCTGCCAGAACTGGCTGTATTCCGGTGAACTTACCAGCGAGGGCGGGCAGAATATACGATGGTGGTGACCGATTATTTCATCAGCCCTGTACCCCATAGTGGAGAGAAAAAGCGGGCTGGCTTTATTTATCACCCCCTCCGGACTGAACTCAATGACAGGCTTATTCTGACAAATTGCGTCATACGAAATGGCTGATCGCTGGAGGTTCAGGGAGAACATATTTTTAAGTGAAAACATATGAATCAGATTGCCCGGATAATGTAAGTACTGCCATGGTTATCGGCTACTCCTTATGTAGCGTTATATATTACTGCGACAGGGCGGGAAAAAGCCCGCTCTTCAGCCATGCCGGCATGATGTCCGGCTCCGGATTTCACGCGTAAAAAACCCGCCATCTTTAGCGGGCTGAACA
>NZ_JAOWFA010000021.1:0-265 GCF_030333885.1 Citrobacter sp. Cf132 | reverse complement strand
CAGTAAAGATGGTGGAGCTATGCGGGATCGAACCGCAGACCTCCTGCGTGCAAGGCAGGCGCTCTCCCAGCTGAGCTATAGCCCCATCGTAGTTATCTCATTCACCTTAATTCCTGCTGAGACAAGGCGTGGAGCGGCGAAGCATACTGAAGTATGCGAGTCGTTTCACAACGCGGTATCAGAAAGAATTTGGTAGGCCTGAGTGGACTTGAACCACCGACCTCACCCTTATCAGGGGTGCGCTCTAACCACCTGAGCTACAAGC
>NZ_JAOWFA010000020.1:0-570 GCF_030333885.1 Citrobacter sp. Cf132 | reverse complement strand
AGCCGCCTGTGCTCATCCTCCGTCACCCACATGGTGAGCATCTTGTTCCGTTTCTCTGACAAAACAGTCTCCTGATAACCCCGGGACGGGCGGGAAAACCTTTCCCGGTCGGCGCGGGGTTGGACAAGCCGCAGGCGCGTCAGTGGCTGTTAGCGGGTTTCGGGGCGCAGCCCTGAACCAGTCACGTAGCGCTAGCGGAGTGTATACTGGCTTACTATGTTGGCACGGATGCGAATATCAGTGAAGTGCTTCATGTGGCAGGAGAAAAATGCAGCAGCGGAGCGTCAGCAGAATATGCGATACAGGATATATTCCGCTTCCTCGCTCACTGACTCGCTGCGCTCGGTCGTTCGGCTGCGGCGAGCGGTACCGGCTTACAGGCGGGGCGGAAATTTCCTGGGAGATGCCAGAAAGAAGCTTAACAGGGAAGCGATAAGGCCGCGGCGAAGCCGTTTTTCCATAGGCTCCGCCCCCCTGACAAGCATCACGAAATCTGACGCTCAAATCAGTGGTGGCGAAACCCGACAGGACTATAAAGATACCAGGCGTTTCCCCCTGGTGGCTCCCTCG
>NZ_JAOWFA010000019.1:0-927 GCF_030333885.1 Citrobacter sp. Cf132 | reverse complement strand
TGGTAAGCAGAGTTTTTGAAATGTAAGGCCTTTGAATAAGACAAAAGGCTGCCTCATCGCTAACTTTGCAACAGTGCCCCTAATCGTGTTCAGCAGAATAGCCGGAGGAAGTTTCCTACTGTCGATAAGAAAGGATTGGCACAGGGAGTGTGAATATCGAAACACCATCACAGAATAATGCCAGATAGAAATGCGATAGTAGGGTTGGATATTTAAATAAGGAGCATCCCGACTTAAAATGAATATGACTGCGTAACCAGGCGCAATAAAAAAAGCGAAAGAATCGCTTTTATTCTGGTTGTTTTTTCGAAGAGTGACCGTTTTCTGAGATGACAAGAAATAAGGAAGTCCTATGATCGCTAGCGGAATAGTTCAAAAACTGAATGCGCAAATGAATCAGGAGTTTTATACCTCAAATTTGTATCTTCAGCTCAGCCAGAGGTGCAGCGAGAATAGCCTTAATGGCACCGCACTATTTTTGCGTCATCAGGCGCAAAATACGGTGACGCAAATGATGCGCATGTACGAATACATCAAACAGAGCGGCGCCACGCCGGTGTTACAGGAGCAACACGCCCGGTGCGGTGAATTTTCCACGCTGGAAGATCTGTTTGAGCAGACGGTAAGCGATTACCAGAAGCGCATTAATGCGCTGACCTCTTTGACGGAAGACGCCCAGGCAGCAAACGATAAGTCAGCGATTAACTTCCTGAAGCGATACAGAAAAGAGGAAATCGTGGACGGGACGCTGTTGCAAATCATTCTGGATGAAGTCCGCAGCGCTAAAAAAGCGGGCATCAACATGCAGCAAACCGACCACTATCTGGTTGGCGTGATCGATCGCTATGGAAGGTGCGAATAAGCAGGTCATTTCTTCCCAAGCTGACTCGCTGATTAAAATTTCGCGGATCTGGGCCGATTTTTTTC
>NZ_JAOWFA010000018.1:0-55920 GCF_030333885.1 Citrobacter sp. Cf132 | reverse complement strand
CTGCTGTCACCCTTTGACGTGGTGATATGGATGACGGATGGCTGGCCGCTGTATGAATCCCGCCTGAAGGGAAAGCTGCATGTAATCAGCAAGCGATATACGCAGCGAATTGAGCGGCATAACCTGAATCTGAGGCAGCATCTGGCACGGCTGGGACGGAAGTCGCTGTCGTTCTCAAAATCGGTGGAGCTGCATGACAAAGTAATCGGGCATTATCTGAACATAAAACACTATCAATAAGTTGGGACCATTACCAAATAGTTTATATGCTAAAAATTTAGGGAATCATTTTCCTAATTCTCCAGCTAAAAGTTCAGCCTGCTTCAAAACAGTCTCTGTGGCGAGCAATGACATATCAGGCGGATAACCATATTTTTTGAGCAGACGTTTTACCACCACGCGAATTTTTGCTCTTGCTGCTTCTTTCACTGTCCAGTCAAGACTGACATTGTTGCGGATAGCCTCCGTAAGTACGACTGCCAGTTCTCGTAGTTTTTCCTTTTCCATTAACTCGCGAGCACTGTCGTTATCTGCAACAGCAGAATAGAAGGCATATTCATAAGCGCTGAGGTTTAACTGGCTGGCAAGGCTGTCAGATTCCTGGATAGTCTTGGCAAGCTTGATTAGCTCATCAATTACCTCCGCTGCGGTCAGTACCTTGTTCTGGTAGCCATTGATTGCAGAGGTCAGCATATCAATCAGTTTTTTGCCTTGGGTGATACTTTGATTCGAGCGAACCTTGATCTCGTCAGAAAGCAGTTTTTTAAGCGTTTCCAAAGCAATATTTCTGTGTTGGTAATCCTTCATTTCCTGAAGGAATTCTTCAGAAAGAACGGAAATATCAGGTTTTTGTATCCCAGCAGCGTCAAAAATATCAACAACTTTATCGGTAACCAGAGCCTGATCGATAGTCTGTTTTACCCGAACTTCGAGACTGTCATTGTGTTCTTCTTCTGATCCGTCTGAGTTTTCAGTAAATTTATTCAGTCTGGCTTTTACTGCCTGGAAGAATGCTACTTCGGGTGCCGCTTCCATTGCTTTATCGTGCGGTGTCGCCAATGCAAATGCCTGCGATAAGGCTGCAACCGCAGCGAGGAAACGCATTTTACCTTTACCGTTATCCAGCCCTAAAACATGGTTTTCTGATTCAAGAATAATTGTCAGGCGTTGTGAGGTAGTTGCGGCAAAGTAAGCTTTGTAATCGTAGCCATACATCATTCCTTCTAGGATTTCCAGCTTTTCCTGCATGAGCGTTACGGCTTCTTCCTGAACCTCAGCAGGATCTCCACGTCCACCTGCATCAGAGTAAAAGGAGAGGGCTTCTTTTAAATCAGAGGCAATGCCCAGATAGTCAACAACCAGACCGCCTATCTTATCTTTATACACACGGTTCACACGGGCAATTGCCTGCATGAGGTTGTGGCCTTTCATTGGTTTGTCGATATACAGCGTATGCATGCTGGGAGCGTCGAAGCCGGTTAACCACATATCACGCACTATCACCAGTTTCAGCTTGTCGTCGTCATCCTTCATGCGGTTAGCCAGAACCTGACGTTCTTTTTTTGTGGTGTGGTGTTTAGCGATTTCTGGCCCGTCAGCAGCAGAAGAGGTCATGACGACTTTTATTATACCGTCATTTAAATCATCGCTGTGCCATTCAGGCTTTAAGGCTATGATTTCTTTATATAGTTCAGCAGCAATACGTCGGGACATGGTAACAATCATGCCCTTGCCATGATAGGCATTAGATTTTAAGCGCTGTTCAAAGTGTTGAACCATATCCGCCGCAATGGCTTTAATACGTTTTGAACTGCCAATCAGACCTTCGATTCTGGCCCATTTAGAACGTTCTTTCTGGGTAAGCGTCAGTTCGTCTTCGTTAAACTCATCGTCAAACTCTTCAATAAGCTGTCGGCCTTCATCACTGATGGCAATTTTCGCCAGACGGCTTTCATAGAAAATACGCACGGTTGCACCGTCTTCAACGGCCTGTGAGATATCGTAGATATCAACGTAGTTACCGAAAACAGCAGGTGTGTTAACGTCCGTTTTTTCTATGGGGGTTCCGGTAAAACCCAGATAGGTAGCATTGGGCAGGGCATCACGCATATATTTGGCAAAGCCATAAACAGTACGTTTACCTGTTACGTTGCCTTCGCTGTCTTTCACGTCAACTTCTTTGGCGCTGAAACCGTATTGTGAACGGTGAGCTTCATCTGCAATAACGACAATATTAGTTCTGTCAGACAGCAACTCATAGATATTACTGCCATCATCAGGTTGAAATTTTTGAATAGTGGTAAACACCACACCACCAGACGCGACGCGCAAATATTCTTTGAGTTCTTCCCGGTTATCAGCCTGTTTAGGTGTCTGACGTAGTAGCTGTGTAGCAGAAGAAAACGTACCGAATAGCTGATCATCAAGGTCGTTACGGTCAGTGATCACAACCACGGTCGGATTATCCAGCGCCAGTACAATTTTCCCGGTATAAAACACCATCGAAAGCGATTTACCGGAACCTTGGGTATGCCAGACTACGCCCGCTTTGCGGTCCCCGGTTTTTTGCGCATTAACGAGATCTTTACTGTTACGCCCCTGCTGGCGTACTGCTACTTCGGCAGAGGGGGAGTCCGCATTCACCGCCGAGGCACGGATAGTGGAAAGTACCGCCGCATTGACAGCGTAGTATTGATGATAAGCCGCCATTTTTTTAACAGTACGGATACTGATAATCCCTTTGCTGTCTTCATGTTTGCTGGCCTCAAACACGATAAAGTGGCGGATCATATCCAGCAGTGTTACAGGATTAAGCAACCCCTGTAACAGGACTTCGAGCATTGGCTGGGTACTGGTGGCTTGCGTTTTGCCGTTTGATGTTTTCCATGTCATATAACGACTGAAATCGGCAGAAACCGTCCCCGCTTTGGCTTCCAGCCCGTCAGATATCACATTAAATGTATTGTAGGTAAACAGGCTGGGGATTTGGTTCTGATAGGTTTTAATCTGGTTATAAGCACCTGCAACCGTTGCATTTTCGTCAGCGGCATTTTTAAGTTCGATAACGACTAATGGCAGACCGTTGATGAACAAAATAAGATCCGGTCTACGGGTATGGTTGCCTTCTTTGATGGTGAGCTGATTAATGACCAGAAATTCATTATTCGTGGGATCGTTAAAGTCGATCAGGCAGGCCAGCTCTCCTTGTGTATTACCATCCTTACTGACTTCGATATTAATTCCTTCGGTCAACAGGCGATGAAAAGCCAGATTGTTTGCCATCAGGTCAGGTGTGCTGATCTGCATCACCTGTTTCAGGGCTTCCTCACACTTCTGTTCGCTAAGGTGCGGGTTCAGACGTTGCAGGGCAGTACGCACTTTATCTTCAAGGATAACCTGCTGATAGCTACGTAACGGATTGATGCCACTGGGTTCAATGTCCGGGCCGTAAACATACTCATAGCCCAGACCTTGCAGGTGCTCAATCGCCATTACTTCAATATCGGATTCGGTCATCTTTGCCATGCGTATTGTCCTTATTGCTTACCCAGAGAACGGGCTGTGTATCCGCTTAATTATTTTATGCTACTGACGCGATTGCTTGTTCTGCATACTGAACCCGTACTTCACCGCTCATCAGCTTCGGTAAGAGAGTATCTCGGAGGGTTTCTAGGGTCTGTATTTTTTTGTAGTTGTTATGAATCTTGTTCCAGTAAGAGCCAACAAGTTTATGAAAGTTTTTTAATTTTTCCTCACCTGGATAGAGGAATAAAACATTGCCAATGTCTTCTGGTTTTAAAGAAGGATAGGTTGACGTAGAACCTTCTGCTATTGAGTGCAGATATTCGGTCATATCCTCAGAAGTTAAAAGATAGTAAATAAAAAATGGGCTAATTGATTTGCCAGAAATGACGCAAAAACCTGTTGAAACAACGAGATTTGACGGTGGATCAATGCAAATACCATAATGACACTGATCTGGGCGTACTGTTGATATTATTATGTCAAACTCATTGACTAATCTTTTAGCTCGACTTGGTGCCTCTGATAACAGCATGGTTTGAAGTTCAGATATTTTCCCTTTGGTTAGAGAACCTGTATCCAAGTATTGAATCTCTTTGAAATCATACTTTTTACTTATTGATGATTTATTTAGCTCAACATATTGATTGAGGCTTTTTTCAGGCCATTCATCTTGTGCTTCTTCAATAAACCACTGCCTGAACAGGGTTTCAGCCATAGATTCCAGAGTTTTATTCTGGCGATGAAGCAGATCTATTTTGTCATCAAGAGAGGACAGCACAGAGGTGATGGCTTTTTGTTCTGTGATCGGTGGGATTCTAAACTCATAAGAACGTAACCCTTTCAAAGGAACGTTAGGTATAGTTGTTCCAGTAGCTATGTTATCCAGATAGGATTGGAAATTATATGATAAGCACTCGTAGTAGAAGTAGTCTCTAAGGATAATATTCTCATCCAAATTTATATAGCAAACACTTTTACCGAGAGCACATTTTTCGTATGTATATTTTGATACATTGCCAATAGTGCCATTAATTGATAGTAAAATGGTTGAGCTGTCTAAATCCTTTTTTATTTTATCAAACTCAGTCTTATTAATCTTTTTTGTGTCAGGTTTTATAGAAATCTTACCATTGAGTAAATTATTACCATTTATGAAGTGATAGTCGCCGCTTTCATCGTAAGTTGGGGTTCCGTGTAAACCATCACCAATTTTAACTGATACGTCCGTTAATAAAACTTTCTTCCACTCACTCATAATACCACCTTCGCCAGATTATCAGTGATAGCTTTATTCAGACGCGCTTCTTCTTCCAGTTGCGCTTCAAACTCCGCTTTAAGTGCCGTAAAACGTTCTTTAAAGTCGAAATCGTCTTCTTCGTCAGCGAGACCGACATAACGACCCGGTGTCAGCACATAATCGAGTTTAGCCACTTCATCAATGTCTACGGAAGCACAGAAACCAGCAACGTCCTCATAGTCACCACCTTTATTACGCCAGTTATGGTAGGTATCAGCAATGGTCTTGATATCGTCGTCAGAAAGCACTTTGGTACGACGATTAATCAAATGACCAAGATTACGGGCATCAATAAACAGAATTTCTTTACTGCGATCACGATACTGGCTGCTGTTTTCACGATCACGGCGCATAAACCATAATGCGGCAGGGATCTGGGTATTCAGGAACAGTTTTGCGGGTAAGTTAACGATACAGTCAATAACATTTGCATCTTTAACCAGCGCCGCACGGATATCACCTTCACCAGAACTTTTCGAAGTCAAAGCCCCTTTTGCCAGCACAACCCCAGCCTGACCTTTTGGTGACAGGTGATACAGAAAATGTTGCATCCAGGCAAAGTTAGCGTTGCCAGCAGGAGGGATACCGTATTGCCAACGGGCATCACTCCGAAGTTGTTCACCTGACCAGTCGGAAACGTTAAACGGTGGGTTAGCAATGATAAAATCAGATTTTAAATCTTTATGGGCATCGTTCAGGAATGAGCCTTCACTGTTCCAGCGGACGTGTTCTGAGTTGATACCACGAATAGCAAGGTTCATTTTTGCCAGTCGCCAGGTCGTCTGGTTGGATTCCTGACCGTAAATCGAAATATCGTCGATATTACCCTGATGAGCTTCAACGAATTTCTCTGACTGAACAAACATACCACCAGAACCGCAACAGGGGTCAAACACACGGCCTTTGTAGGGTTCCAGCATGTTGACCAGCAGGCTTACAATAGATTTAGGTGTATAGAACTGACCGCCTTGTTTGCCTTCTGCCAGTGCAAATTCACCAAGAAAGTATTCGAATACGTGGCCTAAAACGTCAGCAGAACGCGCTTTGGCATCTCCCAAAGCAATGTTGCCAATCAAATCTATCAGTTCCCCCAGCACTGTGGCATCAAGATTCTGGCGAGCATAGACTTTCGGCAAGACTCCTTTTAGCTGTGGGTTACCCGCTTCGATAAACTCCATCGCATCATCAACCAGCTTACCGATTTCCGGTAGCTTGGCCTTAGATATCAGGTAACTCCATCGCGCCAGTTCAGGAACATAGAACACGTTATAGGCGGTATATTCGTCTTTGTCTTCCGGATCGGCTCCTGCAAATTCACCTTCTCCGGCTTTTAGCTGTTCGTAATGTGATTCAAAAGAATCTGAAATGTATTTAAGAAAAATCAAGCCCAGTACCACGTGCTTGTACTCTGCGGCATCAATGTTTTTACGTAGCTTATCAGCCGCTTTCCACAGGATGACCTCTAACGGGTCTGTTTTGATTTCTTTAGGTTTTCTGGCCATTAGCGTAACTTCATGAATAAGGAAAATCGCCCTATTTTGCCTTAAAGTTCCGGTTGTTACGAGCTTATAAAGCGATTAATTTTTTATCTGTTTTAGTGTGTTTGTTTAGCTCAGCAAGTGCAATGACTCATGGAGTAAGTGCATTGTAGCGGGATTGTAGATGTCAGGTCATTGCCGTCAATGGAGCCACTGTCATTGGCATAATTGCTGCATAGCCGACGCCACGCGCACATTCGCCAGTTCACTGGGGTTCATCGTGTGTACTACACCAGTACGCATCAGTAAAGTAACGGCATGGAAGAATCGTTTGTAAAGACGTTCAAGCGGGATTACGTGTAAGTAAATGATCTGCCGGATGCAGTCTCAGTGATGGACAAAATGGCAGAATGGATAGAGGATTATAATAATCTGCATCCACACAAGGGGTTGAACATGAAATCGCCACGCGAATATCTTGATGCCATATTAGCAGTTAATTAGCCGTGTCCGTTTTAGCAGGGGCAACTCCAGTATTCAAAAAAACTTTCTTAGTGCATATGCATGAGGTGAATAGATGTACAGGTTATGACAAACCATAGTTATAATTTTTGATGTTTAAAATTCTCCGTTACAGTAGGACATTCCTTGTACATTAAATTCCATCTAAGGTTGAATCTTTAATTTAATAAGGTAGCAATCTAAAATAATGTGTGTGGGTTATTTGTAAGATGATTTTTCTATTTTTGATAGTGGTAGTTAAGGAGGGGGGTATCTATTCAAAAATATAGATATTCAAGGTTGGTAGCGGTTTGGTTTCTTTTCTAACCGAAGGGCAGAAAAGCAAGGGGAACTCGAAGAAGCAAGCGCAGCGGCTTCGCAGAGTTAGCCCTTGCTTGAGTTGACAAAACATAAAAGGATGTTAGTTAATATATGTTAATTGTAGGAGGGTTTTATGAATAAAAAAATAATGACGTATATTGTGATAATTTATATCGCCTCAATTTTAGCATCCTTAATTTATTTAAACTTATCGGACACTTTCTCGATGAGGTATTTCGAATTGTCAGGTTTAAAAGAAAAAGTCATCACTACCTATGTAGCGGTTTCATTGTTTTTTTCACCATTATTATTTATGATATCGGATGCTATTAACAGTGAAAAATAGAATTCTTCATTTTTCAGATTTATATTTTAACATATTTTCTTTATATTCAAATCGTGCAACGATAGCTTTTACTATTAGTAATATGGTATAGAGGCAAATGACAAGATAACCAATGTTATTTATCATGAATTTATCAAAAAAGTCTATAGACGTATTGGGTAATGTTTTTAAAGTTAGTAAGGCAGTTGTTAGAGCACTTACTGAAAATAAAACAGTATCATTTGCTGATTTAATCAGATCACGTTCAGTTTTATTTTTTAATTCTACCAAACGATAAAAGAAAGGGATAACAATACAAATTGGAAAAACTAATAAATATGGTGAGCTAAGGTCAAAGAAAAAAAATAATATTATGAGAACAAATAATAATTTTATGCTTTTTTTGTACGTGTCTATCAGCGGTTTTGGAATTTTTTTCATAATTTTATTCATTTTTAATTGAGCCAGCAGTGGCTGGCTCTAGTGGTTAGGCTGCCAGACCTTCATTGGGGCGATCTGAATCTTCTCTGCTATCTTTTTCAGCAGCATAAGTAGATTCACGTGACTTAGTAGACATCCCTGAGCCGTAGATCTTCTGAGCTTCACTATTTTCTGGTTTCCAAGCCCAGTTTGAAACATCTACTTTTTGTTCCGATTCCATTTTTTCAAGAAAATTTAAACCAAATACATTCATAGTTCACCTGCTATTTGAAGTTAACCAATTTGCAATGGACCCGGAAATATCCATGCCGGATAAATCTTCGATCCACAACCATTGACCAGCAGAATTCACCTCTAAGAACCACCAGTCATTATTTTCATCAACGATGAAATCTAAAGCCCCATATCGAAGGTTTAACTTAGACATTAAGGAATTTATTTTTTCCTTCACCGAAGTGGGGGCATCAATTTTCCAGTGCGGTGTATTAGGTATATCGTATCTACGCCAATCTATTTTTGCCTTGTTTGAATGCTGAGAGTCTATAGCACAAGCAAAATGTTCATCTTCAATTACTGTGTATCTAACTTCAAATTTTTTATTAACATATTTTTGAAGAGTAATTGGATTTTCTGAATAGTTTGCAAAACTTTCTAATTGTTCTAAAGTTATTTTGTTTACATATAGACCTAATAACTCACCTGATTCAGAGATATACATATCTTGAGACATGAATTTAAGAACCGAATCAGGGTAAGTAGTTAAGAAATTTTTGAGGTCTTCTTTGGAGTTTGAAGTTATAAATAGTGGATTATTTAGCCCAACTTCATTAGCTATTTTGTGTTGAAAATACTTGTTATCAGCGAGAGTTGCATCTCTTACATGATTAAACCAGCAACTTTCAGATAATGCATTATATAGACCAAAAAGGCTTTTATTCCATTCAGATCGCCATAATCTGAAACCATTACTTTGATCTTGCTGTTGTTCAGAATTGACTTGAACAGATACCCGCCTTGGCCAAACACATTTTACGGATGAATTTTTGATTGTTTTTCCGTTCTGGGAGATAGTCCATTCAGAGCCATCAAAGCTAATTTTTGTATCTTTAAGGGCTTCTATATCTAAATTCAAACGGAAATAGTTATCACCGAGTTTCATCGAAACTATGTCTGCATGAACATCGTTACTGTCAGTAAGTATCAAGATCATTGTTAGGATGTATCTGAATTTTTTTGTTTACTTAATATCCGATAGTTATGTTTCATCGTCAATATTAATTTTTATTGAATATAAGGTATTGATTTAAAAGTAGTTTAATCACCGCATTGGTTTTCATAATGTAATTTACATATGGTATTATATCATTTCTTTTAGTCTTTCTTGTAAATTACCTTGCTTTTACTTGACTTAGTCAGACTTTTGTACTCGATAGCTTTGTGCTTCTTGTGGCTATGGAGTAATCTAATGTGTAATAAAACTATGCTAAGGAACCAATCGATTACTATGTATATCAATAAATTAGCTATTAGAAATTATAAAAACTTTCGAAGCTCAAATTTCTGCTTTGTTAAAAACTCAGTGAATACAATTATCGGTGAGAATGCTTCAGGTAAAACAAATTTGTTTAATGCTATGCGATTGATTCTTGATGACTCACTTCCAATGAATTCAAGAGTTCTATCAGGTGAAGATTTTTATCGTGGCTTAAATGACCCCTTCGGGCACTGGATTATTATCACAATGTATTTTGATGATTTAAGTGAATCTGAAGAAGAACAGGTTATTGCGAACTATACAATAAATAATGGTAACGAAGAGGCATTAAAAGAAGGAAATTATACATTTATATATCGCCCAAGATTTCATATTAGGCAAAAGCTATACGAGTTAACTGTAGATAATAAAGATTTAGAATCAAGATTAGAGGCTTTTACAGAGTTGAAATCAACTTGTATAATATCCAAAGAGACTTACGAGGCTGTCGCTTTTGTTAGAACAAAAGTTGATTTTAATAATGACGAAGTTTATAAGCAAGTAGTTGGGGATTTTGAAAATTACATTTTTTCAAATCCCAATGAAGATGATGCTACAGTCATTGGTGTAAAAAAACCGCCATACTTCGCCTTAGGTAGTGAAGTTGCTTGTACTTATGTCAAGGCTCTTCGCAACGTGGTAGCTGATTTAAAGTATTATAAAACTAATCCACTGTATAAATTGCTCACTTTAAAAAGCAAACAAATTGATGATAGAAAAGATATTTCTGAGAATGTTAAGAACATTAATGAACAAATTTCAGCAATTCCTGAAATTGCTCGACTAAGTAATAAAATATCAACATCTTTACTTAATACGGTTGGCTCAACATATTCGCCAAAAATATTGGTTTCATCACAACTACCCGAAGATTTTACTGAATTAATCCAATCACTTGGATTAGTAGTCGAGGATTCTTTAGATTATGACGGTTCAGGAAGAATTGATGATTTAAGTCTTGGGGGGGCAAATTTAATATATTTGGCTTTAAAATTATATGAGTATGAAGAAATTAGAGATGCTGAAGAGCATATAACTCATTTCCTATTGATTGAAGAACCAGAGGCTCATATACATAATCATATCCAGAAAACTTTATTTGACAATTTTAATTTTCAAAATACTCAAGTCTTCGTTTCGACTCATTCAACCCAAATAAGCTCTGTTTCTAAAATCTCGTCGATGAATATTTTGGCTCGGCAACGAGGATATACAGATATCTATCAGCCTTCCAACGGACTACAGCCAAAAGAAATTTCGTCAATTGAAAGATATCTTGATGCAATCCGTAGTGATGTGTTGTTTGCTAAAAGTGTAATTCTCGTAGAGGGTGATGCTGAATTAATAATAATCCCAGAACTTATAAAGGTCACTTTAGGTATTAGCTTGGATGAATTAGGTATTAGCTTAATAAAATTGGATGGGACTGTATTTAAGCATATTTCAAATCTTTTTCATAGTAATAGATTAAAACGCTATTGCGCAATTTTAACTGATAAAGATTTGGCATATGTGCAAGAACCGGATGAACTATTTGATGCTGATTTCGTTGAATCTTTGAAAAACGCTGAGACTGACGGTTTACGCAGAGAACGAGAGTTGGCAGAGTATGTAGAAGGCAATCAATTTGTCTCCGTTTTTTATGCAGAGAATACGTTTGAAACAGAGCTTGTTCGGTATGATGAAAATTCCGATCTTTTCAACAGTGTCATTAGGACAACATATAAAAGATCAGGTGATATTGAGCGAGTTGTTGCAGGTATTAATTCCGATGATTTACGGGTAAGATTTAGAACTGCTCTTTTTTTCGCCAATAAAATAGGTAAAGGGTGGTTAGCTACTGAAATGGTAGAGTATCTCCATAATGAGAATCGTGTTCCTGACTATATATTAAAAGCGATTCATTTTGCACTTAAAGATAGAGAACTGAATGCTGTGCTTACTAAAATGCTTGCCTATAATATGTCTTTAATGGGAACTCACTGGGATGATGTATGCAACAAGATTAATTCTGAACCTGATTTTGATAAAAAGATGCAAGAGTATAGGAAACATTTCAATGATAGCTTTTCTAGATTTTGGGAGTTGTAATTATGCCATATAGAAATTTGACATCTGAACAACTAGATGCTGTAAAATTTGATGGCAATCTATTACTTACAGCTTGTCCAGGTTCAGGAAAAACAAAAACATTGGTTTCCAAACTTTGTTTTATCCTTGAAAATAAGGAGTTGTTTGATATAGGTAAGAAAAAAATTGTGGCATTGACATACACTAATGTTGCAGCAGATACTATTCTCGAAAGAATTATTTCATATGGTATAAATAGCGATTCATTGTGGATTGGAACAATACATAGTTTTTGTTTAAATTGGATTATAAAGCCTAACATTGATAGAATTCCAAGGCTCAGCAAAGGTTTTAATGTAATTGATGAGTATGAAAAAGAATTTATATTAAATGATCTGAGAGAACGTTATAACTTATCTCCTTACGATAAAATAGATACGCTTTTAGACTTAAGTTTTACTCCGGTATATTCTCGAAATACTGCTGAATATTCAGTGGTAAAAGCCTATCACTCCTATTTGTATGAGAATCGATTAATCGATTTTGATTTGATTTTGAATTTAACGTGCAATTTATTATTGAAGAATGATGTGCTATGTGAAAGACTATCTTTAATTATGCGATATATTTTAGTCGATGAATATCAAGATACCTCTCATATTCAATATGAAATACTAAGGCTGATAGTAAGTAAAAGAAATTCCTTGGTTACTTTTATTGGTGATAAAGAACAAGCAATATATACTGGATTGGGAGCGGTTGTTAAAAATAGAGAAGAGTTGTTCGATTACTTCAACCTTGAAGAATTAGAAGAAATGAGGTTAACCGGTTGTTTCCGTAGTAGTCAATCGATCATAGATTTTTATAGCAAATATAAAGATGATGCCTATTATATTAATTCATTGTCAGAACTGAAGACATTTCCTTCTGTGATACTCAAGGAAAATAGTGTTGATATCACCCAGTTGTCTGTTTATGTTTCAGGAATAATAAGAACTCACTTAGAACAAGGTATTTCTCCTGGTGAAATTGCTGTTCTATGCCCAAGTTGGTTTGATGTAATAAAATTATCCAATGAAATTATATCACTAAATTCTGATCTGGATATCGATGGTATCATGGTTTCTCCCATACCTAAAAATAATGAAAACTTGTGGCTCAATCTTGTAAAGCTTGCTTTAATTGAAAAGAATCCATCTAATTATCTTGTTAGGAAAAAACTTTTGCGAGATTTACTCAAAGAATTAAATGATTTAGAGTCATATACAAAATTCTTATCTCCAAAGCAAATCATAAAAGAAATAAATAAAATAGAATTTGCATTGGATTATAATTGTGAAATAGATATTTGGATAAAAAATCTTATAACTAACTTCTGTAGTTCATTAGGATTGGATGTTAATAATCAAAGCTATGCTTATAAAGAAATGATCTGCTTGATAGATGCTACTAAAAAACGAATGGCTAAATATAGTATGAACTATAGGGCAAATGATCTTCATTCTTTTTTTAATTTTAAAAGCGGAGTTAAAATTACGACTTGTCATTCGACAAAAGGAGATGAGTACGATGTCATTATTTGCACCGGGCTATTAAATGGAAAAATACCAAATTGGAATGACATTATAGATTGTAGCCCTGCACATCAAAATTATGTGGCTCGCAGGCTCTTATATGTCATAGGGTCTCGTGCAAAAAAACATTTATATTTGATATCTGAAAGCGGTCATAAGACACAAAAAGGTTATCCATATCAGGTCACTCCACAGCTTTAAGTACCCTTTGGTAGCAATAACTTTGGTATTATTGCTACGGGCAAATATAGTACTTATTTTCTTTTCTGCTTTGTCAATTGTTTAGGCAGCATAAGCTTTTAACCTTTGAGCTTGCACATAGCCGCTCCACCATTGCATGAGAACCACTCGTTCTGCGAGATAATCTGCGCGATTATATGCGGCAATTATTTCATCTTTCTTCGAGTGAGCAAGGGCCGCTTCTAAGACATCTGTCCTGAACTTACCCGACTCCTCTGCGGCCGTTCGTGCAATAGATCTCATTCCATGGGCTACAAGCTCTCCACCAAAGCCCATACGGATTATGGCCGCATTCGCTGTTTGTTCATGCATATGATTGAGTGGAGCTTTGATACTGGGGAAAACCCACTCTCTGTGCCCACTGATGGCTTTCATTGAATCCAATATTCGCAAAGCTTCTTTACTTAATGGGACCTTATGTGGCTTCTTCATTTTCATAAAATCGGATGGTATGTTCCACATGCCGGTTTCTATATCAATATCTGACCATCTTGTGCGAACAGCTTCACCAGGGCGAACCCATGTGAGAAGTTGCCACTCAATCAGTAGCCTTGTTTCTAAACGGATAGAAGCATTGTTTAGAGCAACCAGGAAGCGGGGGAGTTCGGAAGGGGGTAATGCTGGCATGTTCTGTTTCTTCGGCTTACTGAACCGTTGCCCAAGGTTATCAGCAGGATTGAACTCGATAAGTTCCTCAGTTGCAGCATAACGAAAAATTTCATTTAATCGGGAAATGATTCGCCGTAAAGTTTCGAGGACTCCTCTTTGCTCAATAGGATCGAGATGTTGCTTTAAGAGTTTGGGGCGGATCTCATTGATAGGAACATTACCCAAGCCGGGAAAGATATTTCTCTCCAGGCTTCGCCAGATGTCTTCTGCATGGTCTTGTGAGATACCTGAGGTCTTTACCTTCTCATCTAACCATTTCCTTGCCACGGTTTGGAGAGTGTGTTCAGTAGCATTCTTTAAGGCATTAGCTTTATTGTTGTTATGGACTTGAGGATCAATGCGATTGGCAAGCAAGGAAAGGTATTCATCTCGCAAGGCTCTTGCTCTTGCCAGAGTGAGGTGAGGGTAGGTCCCAAGGCTCATTTTGGTTCTTTTCTTACTCACTGGCACCGCATATCTGAAATACCAATTCTTCTTCCCTCCTTTTGCGAGAGGAGCGATTCGCAGGATCAAACCATCACCGTCAAACAAGTTGATTTCTTTGTCGGCTGGCTTGGTGCTTTTGATTTCAGTGTCAGTGAGCTTCTTAGCGATTTTTGCCATTTTGGGACCCTCGGTTTTTGGACCCTTCTTAGTGGGTCCCATTCAGGGTGCCATAACTCGTAGTTCTCAGCAATTCTCGCTAGACTACAATAGACGTAAAAAAGCCCGCAGAGCTTGTGCTGTGCGGGCTTAGTAGACTTTACTGAACTTCAGTACATCAATATTTGGTGGAGCTGGCGGGAGTTGAACCCGCGTCCGAAATTCCTACATCCTCGGTACTACATGCTTAGTCAGTCTTTACATTCGCCTGGCACCTGCGGACAGACACGCCACTACCAGACTAGCCTGATTAGATTTAACGCTTCAACCCCAGGCAGGGCCTCCACGCGATCTCTTTTGGGTTTGACCTCTCTTTGATCCCCCGTCTTAAGAGCGGAAGCTAGGGAGAGAGGGCTCAGAGCAGGTTATTAAGCTGCTAAAGCGTAGTTTTCGTCGTTTGCGACTATTTTTTTGCGGCTTTTTACGAGGCCAACCGCCCCTCGGCATGCACCTTGGGTTTCGCGAATCCCGTCGAATCCAGAATCAGCCCCAATGTGTTAGGACAAGTATAACAGACTTGTGACACGCGTGACCAGCCCCCGCAACCCCTAATCCTCAAGGATTTAGCGCTCACGCAGCGCTTCTTTTGCGCGATTAAACGGTTTGATTAAATAGTCGACGATGGTTTTTTCACCTGTTTTTATATCCACTGTTGCAATCATGCCCGGTACGATGGAGAAATGGCGTCCCAGTTTGTTCTGTAAGAAGTCCTGATGGGTGCGGATAAACACGCGGTAATAGAAGATTTCCGGTTTCACTTTATCCTGAATGGTGTCCGGTGAGATGGTTTCGACTACGCCTTCCAGACCGCCGTAAATGGCGTAGTCATAGGCGGTTATCTTCACCAGCGCCCGCTGGCCGGGATGGATGAACGCGATATCACGCGGCGACAGGCGGGTTTCTATCAGCAGATGATCGTCCAGCGGTACAATCTCCATCATCTCGCCATTAGGCGGAATAACGCCGCCAATGGTGGTGACCTGGATATTTTTCACAATACCGCGCATCGGCGCGCGTACGGTCAGGCGGGTGACGGAATCCTCGCGTCCTTTTAAAATAGCCGCCAGCATATCCACTTCGGCGTTGGCTTTTGACAGCGCTTCCCGCGCCTGCACGAAATATTGCGAGCGCAGGTCGGTGATTTTTAATCCCAGATCGCTTTTTTGGCGTTGCAGGCGCAGCACTTCTACGTGGCTGGCGGCACCGCTTTTCTCCAGTCGCTGAGTAATGGCCAATTCTTTATTTACCGAGACCAGCGCATCCTGCAGTTCCGCCATTGAATCCGCAAGCTGTGCGCGGCGGCTTTTATACAGGCGAGTTTCGGAGGCGATGAGATCCGGCCAGGCGCGCAGTGAATCGGGAAAGACCAGCGGCAGATCGTTAACTTCGGCATTGAGCCTTGCGCTGGAGGCCAGTGAGGCGCGATAACGGGCGGCGCTCTCCCCAACGTTGGACTCTGAACGGGTAGGGTCGAGGCGAGCAACAATTTGATTAGCCTGGACTTTATCTCCCTCGCGGACCGTCAGTTCGGCGAGAATACCGCCATCCAGTGATTGCAAGACTTGTTCACGCGAGCTGGGGATCACTTTCCCGCTGCCGGTTGAGACTTCATCCAGCTTGCCGAAATATGCCCAGATACCCAGGACGGCAAACAGCATTGTGCTGAGCAGAATAATGCGGCTGGCCCCGGAAAAACGGTGCTCGCGGCGAATATCGAGGTCGTCCATGGCGGCGTCATGCGGATTGGTTTTCATTTTTCCACTCCCGACCGTGAGTTGGGGCAGGTGCCCGGCTCGCATTCAACGCCTGCGCTTTTGGGGCATCCATGACCAGTTGACCTTCTTTCAACACCACCACGCGTTCGACCAGTTCCAGAACCGGTACGCGATGGGTGGCGACAATCAATGTGCGGTTACCCAACCACTGGTTGAGGCGCTGAATAAACTCCCGCTCGGTATGTTCATCCAGCGAGGCGCTGGGTTCGTCGAGCAGCACGATATTGGGCGATCGCAGCAGCATTCTTGCCAGCAGGATCGACTGTCGTTGTCCACCGGACAAACCGTTGCCGCCTTCCATAATGGGATGCGCCAGCCCTTTGGCGAGCTGTTTAACGAAAGCTGCTGAGCCGCTGACCTCCAGCGCTTCGAAGATCTGCGCGTCGCTGGCGTGCGGTGCGCCGAGGGTCAGGTTCTCGCGTAGGGTGCCGAAAAACAGTCGCGCATTCTGGCTGAGAAAACCGATATTGCGGCGTAAATCGGCCATATCAATTTGCGCCAGACTCAGGTTATCGAGCCGGACATCGCCCTGGATAATCTCCACGCCGCCGGCCATGGCCTGTAGCAGCGTTGATTTTCCGGCACCGTTACGCCCGAGGATCGCCACCCGTTCGCCGGGCATGACCTCCAGACGCGTGATCCGCAGTGGAACGCGCTGATCGTCGCTGTGGTAGCGAAAGTGTGCGTTTTCAAAAAGATAATGGCCGTGAAAAATCTCCTGATGCACCCGGTCTTCGTCGTACTGCGTTTCGGTGGGAAGCTGCATGATGCTGTCTAATCCCATCTTCGCCGCCTTAACCTGTTGCCAGCGGGCCAGCACGCCGCACAGATTAGCCATCGGGGCAATCATTCTGGAACCGAGCATTGAAGCCGCCACCACGGCGCCGGTGGTCATCGTGCCTTCAATGACCATCGGCGCGCCGAACATAATGATGGCGGCGTAGACCAGGCTTTGTACCGACATGCCCCAGCCAATCAGCCCTTGAGTCAGCCTGCGCGTGCGCAGCCCGGACTCTCCGGTAATGCGGATATAGCTGTTCCACTGCTGTAAAAAGCGGTTTTCGGCCTGCATCAGCTTGATGTCTTCCAGCCCCTGGACGCTTTCGACCAGCACCGCGTTGCGCAGGGTGGATTCATGGGCAGCCTGGTTGGCGAGCACCGCCAGCTTCTTCTGTAACAGCAAGCCAGGCAGGATCATCAGCAGGGCCGCGACGGGGGCAATCCACGCCAGCGGTGGGGCGATAAATGCCAGCACCACGATAAACAAAAAGAAAAACGGCAGATCGACAATGGTCGACATGGTCGAAGAGGTGATCATCTCGCGAACTTGTTCCAGCTCGCGCAGTTGAGAAATAAAGCTCCCCGTCGAGCGGGGGACGGCGCTGTTGCGCAGCCGCAATGCGTGGCTAAACACGCGATCGGAAATACGCATATCGGCGCGTTTGCCGAGCAGGTCCATAATGTGGGTACGCGCTTCGCGCAGCAAAAAGCCAAACAGCACCGCCACCAGAACACCGGTAGAGAGAACATACAGCGTCGGATAAGACTGGGCGGGGATCACCCGGTCATAGACCTGCATGGAAAAGATAATCCCGGCGAGCGACAGGACGTTAATCAGAAAGGCGGCAATCATGACCGGCAGGTAAGGGCGGATGTCCTTTAACACCAGTTCGCGCATCCAGTCGGGCTTGAAGCGCGAAATATAGCGATCTACCCGACTGTCCTTCAGCGCCGACAGCGGGCGCAGCGCGGTAATGCTTACGATTTCTGGCAAAAGTTCTGCAACCGTGAGTCGGTTACGCTGGCCCTCTTCGGCGATGATAAAAACATCCAGGGTATCTTCACCGTTGAAATGTTCTATCACCATCAACTGGCCGTCGCGCAGTTCCGCCACCACCGGCAGGCGCCATTGACCGAACGTCTGCGTGGCGGTATTCAGCGCATGAAATGACAGTCCCGCCTGACGCGCCAGTTGCGACAGGGCCGTGGCCCGGCTTTTTCCCGCAAACCATGGGGCGTTGGCCTGGATTGCGCCAGGAGAACAGGCCACGCGATAGTGATTGGCAATATGCGTCATCGCCTGCGCCCACTGGCTCAGGGCGTGTTCGCCAATTACATCATCCGCATGTGAATCGAGGTTGCTCATAGCTTGATCTCCACCGATTGAATGCTGCGATTATTTAAGGCGAACGCCTGGCGAAGCGAGCCGGTGTTATAGAGACAGTTCAACTGGAGCTGGCGCAGCTGGTTTTGAGTCTGGAGTTCAGCAAAACGGGCCTGATACACCTCTTGCTCGGCGTTAAGCACGTCGAGCAGCGGGCGCGAGCCAAGGTCAAGATATTGCTGTTGATAAAGCTCGCGCGTTTGTTCGCTCAACCGCTGTTGGCGACGTAGAATTTGCAGGGCGGTGGCGAGGCTCATCGCCTGGCTGCGGGACTCCAGTAATTTCTGCCGTACTTCGAGTCGGGTGCGCTGGATGGAGTATTGTGCAGATTCTACCGCATGGCTGGCGGCGTTGCGTCTGGCGGTGAGTCCGCCCCCCTGATACAGCGGCATTTCAACTTTTACCCATGCAGAATACTGGGTTTTGTCGAGTACCTCATGGCTGGGGTATTTGTCGTTGAGATAGTGCTGAACCGACGGTTCCAGAGAGATGGTGGGCGTCATCTGCGCGTTGGCGTAGTCGAGATTTGCCTGCGCTACATTCGCCTGCGCCCATGCCGCCAGGACCGCGGGAACCAGTTTATCGTCCGGTTTGACCACATCACAGCTGCTGTCCAGTTTGACCGGGAATTCATTGCTGATGCTGTTAAGCGAGTTCCAGCCGAGGAAGCTCATCAGCGTTGCCTTGCTGCTGTCGAGATTGGCCTGATACTGCGCCAACTGAGAACGTGCAGACTCGATACGCGCATCGGTTTGCACCACGTCTGACAGCGAGGTTGCCCCTTCATCATTGCGTTGACGGGTCAGTCGACCAATGCCGTTTAAGGCGGTGAGCTGCTCTTCGGCGGCGTCCACCATTTGCTGCCACGTCTGCACCTGGACTATCGCGTTGGCGGTGGCGTGGGCGATGGTATCAATACTGAGTAACACATTCGCCTGCTGTTGCGCGGCTCCGGCGGTCTCGGCGCGGACCTGGCTTGCCACTTTGCCGAAGTCGTACAGCATTTGCGATACCGAAATCACCAGCGCCGGGCTAAAGCCGTGGTCGGTGTAGGTATTGCTGTAACCGTTGTTCATTCCGGCAGAAACCTGCGGGTAATATTTTGACTTCGCCACGTCGATTTGCTCGTTTTGTGAGAGCAGTTTGCCGATGGATTCACGAATAGAAGGATGCCAGCTCACGGCACGACTCACCGCGTCGTTGAGCGTCAGGCTACCGGGAGCGGCAGCGCTCAGCGGCAGATCGGCAACCGCGCCGTCCAGCGAGGGAAGCATCTGGCTAGTGGCCAGTCCTTCCGGCGTAATAATTTGCGGTTCATCTTCGGCATTCACCCGCAGGGTACAGAGCGTTAATGCCAGCAGTAAGGCAACAGGCGCGACATTTCTCATAGATTATCCCTTACAAAATACGGCAGCGACGACTGTTATTGCCCCGGATGTCATCGCATCCGGGGCTGTAGTTATGGCGCTTTAACGCTATATGTTCACTTCAGGGCACAATGTGATTTTGTTGCACCAGCTCGTCGAGCGTGGTGTGTACGTTCTCCAGCGTGATGAGATTGGTTGAGTGATAAGTGTTGCCCGTACCGTCACGGTCGATGGCAATAACCGTGTTGTTACCGCTGGTTGTAACGGTGAGGTAGTTGCCGAGCGTCGCGTTCTGCCCGTTCCAGCCCACCAGCAGGTCACCGATATCGATTTTGTCACCCTGGGCCAGCGAGAAGTTGGTCCAGGTGTCCGCTGTTCCGTTACCGCCGGTAGCGTCGTTGGCATTGAGCAGGTGATAAATCAGCGTATCGCCGTAGGCGCTGCCAGTCAGGCGATCGGCATCGACGGTACTCACCACTTGCGGATTCATATTGATGGTCAGCGTAGCGGTATCGGTATGGCCATTCAGGTCGTTAAGGGTGTAGGTAAATGTCTCTTTGGTGACGATGGTGGAGAGCGAGACATCGCTGTTGAGGGCATAGGTGTAATGACCATCAATGCCAATGGTCAGTTTGCCGTACAACCCGTTAATGATGGCGCTGGTCGTGCTGCTCAGCGGATCCAGCGTGGCGGCGCTGCCGCCCGTGCCATTCACCGTTAGCAAGGTATGCACGCTGGCAATATGGTCTCCGTCATAAATATTGCCGGTGACGCTATTCGCTGTGGAAGTCTCGAAGTTTTGCAGGTCGATTATCGTGCCTTTCACGCTGGGGGTGATGGTGATATTCCCCAGCCCCAGAGCCCCGACGCTGCCGGTATAGTCGAGGCGATAGTTGCCGGGGTGCAGTACTACCCCGCTGAGGGCAATATCAATATTGCCGCCAATCAGCAATCCGCCATTGAATGAGTTACCGGCAATCTTGACGTTGTTGCTGTCATACAGCGCCCAGGTGACGGTCAGTCCGCCCAGCGTCAGACCTGAAGCGACGTTAAAATGCAGTATGGCGTTTTGCACCGCCGTTCCCGTCGCGACTTCAATGACGCCAGTACCATTTTGTGAGGTGGGTGAAAGGAGTTGGGCGCTCCAGCTGGCGTTGCCAACGCTGTTGTCGGTAAACGACCTGGATGTATCGGCCTGGGTGGTGACCGCCATCTGGCTGCTGATGTCGTTTACGGCATCCAGCGCCTGTGGGGTTGCCGTAATGTTCAGCGACGCGCTACCGGTATCGCCGTTTGGTGCTTTGACCTTATACACGAAGCTATCCGGCGTATTGATACCGTCTGCGCCCAGTCCGCTTCTCAGCGTGTAGGTATAGTTCCCTTTCGCATCAATAGTCAGTGTGCCGTACTGTCCGTTAATGGTGGTAGTGCCTGTTGTGTTAACGGTGACACCGTTAACTTCGGTGATAACGGTATTAGCCGGAGCCGAGTCGTTGGCCAGCAGATTTCCATTGGTTGCTGCACTCAGGCTGTCGACGGCGTAGGTGTGATCGGCCTGAATATTCAGGGTATAGCTGGTTAACAGCGTCAGGCCGCCGGAAGCGTTAAGCAGGAACAGATAGTCACCGCCCGGCAGTGTAATGGTATACGCCGGTGAGCTGCCGCCCAGCAGGGCGGTGACCCAGTTCGGCTGTACCCGGTACTGCTCATACTGCTGAATAGACTCGTTGAAGCGGTAGACATAGAGATCAAAGCCGCCCAGCGTTACGCCAAGTACGTTGGCCTGAACCGTGATCGTTCGCGTCGCGCCGTCATCAACGTTGAATTTAATCGGGTTGGTCAAACCGTTGACCAGGCTGACATCCAACAATTGTCCCAAACCAACGCTGGCGAGCGTGAAGCCGGTTTGTTGTGATGGATGGTTGTCGACTGCGATGACCTGCGTCCCGTAAGTCAGCGCAGCCACATCGTCTGCCGCCGTTACCGTGCTGGTGGTTGGGGCCTGACCCAGCGTGACCACCAGTTTTGCCGAGGAGTGATCGCTGCCATGCGTTAGCGTGTAGGTAAAGCTTTCGGAACGTCCATACACTGAGATTGACGTATTGGTCAGAGTATAGGTGTAGCTACCATTCTGATTGATATGCAGGGTGCCGTATTTACCCTGCACATCAATGCCGCCCGCCGGGATGTTCACCACGTTGCCGTTACCGTCAGTGATGGTGGTGACCAGCGTGCCGGAAGGGGCGTTATCCTGCCCATTGGCGGGATCGGTATCGGTGATGATATTGCCAGACTCGGTAGTACCACCGGTGATGGTCCCTGCGCTGGCTTTTACCACCGAGACATCCAGGCTGGTGTATGCCCCTGTCGCCAGTAGGTTGGTGTTGTAGCTGACCACGCGGTAATCCCCGCCAGTCAGTCCGCTGTAATTGAGCGTTACGCCCGAGGCGCCCAGGGTGAGCAGGCTGGCAAAGTCTGGTTTCCCGGTATCCACCACCGTTACCCAGGCATTCAGCCCGGTGTCAAAGCGCTGGATGACGACTTCAAGCGTGTTTAACAGCGACAGCACCACGCCGGTCGCTGCGGCATTGATTGTAATGGATCCGCTGCCGCCAGAAGCGATGCTGAAATTGACGCTTGCTGTATCGTTCCCCAGCACGTTGGCGACATTTCCCAGCGCATTGACCAACAGGAAACCATAATCGCTTTGATGCTCGGTGCTGACGGTGATATCGGTTTGTAGAGGCAGACTGGTGACATTGTCTTCAGCCAGCAGCGGCAATACCGGCGCGATAGCGCTTGTTGGCAATGAGGTATTTCCCGCCGCATCGGTCGCCGTGGCGGACAGCGACTGCCCCTCAATCTGGCGAACCGGCAGGTTGATGCTGTAGACACCGCTGCTGTTGGCGATTGCCGTCACGCTGGTGCCGCCGGGCAGAGAGATGGTAACCGTGCTTCCCGCTTCGGCGACGCCGCTGATGGTACCGCCATCGGCGCTGATCAGTATCGTTGGTGCGGTCGGCGGCGTGGTATCCACAATCACGCTGAACGAGCCGGACACCCCGCTTACGCCGTTGGCGTTTGTTGCCGTGGCGGTAAACGCGTGGTTACCTTCGCTGAGCGCGCCGGATGGGGTAAAGTTCCAGAGCCCGTTACTATCTGCGGTCGTACTACCCATGGGTACGCCGTTGTTGTACAGATTGATGATGGCGTTAGCCTGCGCCGTTCCGCTAAGGGCTGGACGGGTATCATTGGTGGTTTTACCTGCCGCGACCAGACCTGTAATTGTGCCCACGTCGTCAAATACGCTGGCAATAACCGGCGCAGGCGGTACGCCAGTAAACGGTGCCAGCACGTTACCCGCTGTGCCGATGTTGCCTGCGGCATCCTGTGCGCTGACCAGCAGCGTTTGCCCACTGATTTGCGGTGGGCTCAGCGTGAAGGTGAAATTACCGGAGGCGTTGGCTGTTGCGGTACCAAGTACGGTTCCGCTGCTGGAGGTGATGATCACCGTACTGTTCGCTTCGGCAGCGCCGGTCAGCGTGGTGCCGTTGGCGTTGACCGCCAGACCGGTTGGAATACCCGGTGCGACGGTATCGACCACAATTGCTGAGGCAGACGATAGCCCGCTGGTATTACCTGCGGTGTCTGTTGCTGTGATGGTGAAGGAATGCGTCCCCTGACCCAACGCCGTAGGTGGCGTGTAATTCCAGCTGCCGCTGCCGTCCGCCGTTACGCTGGTTACAAAGGTGCCGTTATCATAAATATCGACCCGAGCGTTGGCTTCCGTGGTGCCGTTTAACGTTGGGCGTGCGTCGTTGGTTGGCTGATTATTGCCAATCACCCCGGTGTTTGGTCCGACATCATCAACAATACTGCTAATTGAAGGCTGCGTTGGTGCCGTGGTGTCGACCACTACGCTAAAGCCTGCCGTTGCGCCGCTGGTGTTGCCCGCCGCATCGGTGGCGGTGACGGTAAAGGTGTGCGATCCATTCGCCAGCGGCGTGGTTGGGGTAAACGACCAACTGTTATTGCTTTGCACCAGCGTGGTACCCAACAGGGTGCTGCCGTCATAAATGCTGACGGTGCTGCCTGCTTCGGCGGTACCGTTGAGCGTTGGTCGGGCATCGTTAGTCAGTTGCCCGTTGCTAAGTCCCGCGTTGAACACACCGCCTGCGACGTCATCCACCACCGAGGTCAGGAGCGGCGCTGACGGCGCGATCGTGTCAACGTTGATAATAAATTCGCTTGAGGTGGGGCTGACGTTCCCGGCGGCATCCGTGGCGATGGCGGTAAAGACATGCGGGCCGTTGCCCAGTGTGGCAGGCAGATATTCCCAGGTGCCATCTATTGCCGCTGTCACCGTCGCCAGCAGCGTGCCATTATCGTAGATGGCTACCCGGGCACCGGCTTCCGCCGAGCCGTTCAGTACGGGGCGAGTATCATTGGTGTAAGCGCCGTTCGACAGCGTTCCGGTTCCCGGCACCACGTCATCAAAAGCCTGGATAATCGTTGGCGCAAGCGGGGCAACAGTATCAACAACGATGTTAAATCCAGCGGACGTTGAGCTAACGTTTCCGGCTGCGTCGGTTGCTGTCACCGTCAGCGTGTGGTTGCCGTTGCTCAGCGCTGTTCCCGGCGTGAAAATCCATGCACCGCCCCCGTCTGCCGAAACGGTATCGATCAGCGTGCCGTTGTCGTAAATTTTAACCGTTGAATTGGCCTCTGCCGTGCCGCTGAGGGTAGGGCGCGCATCGTTTGTCGCCTGGCCGTTGTTCAGATTTCCGGTCAGCGGGCCGACATCATCGGTGACCTGAGTGATGAGCGGTGCGTTCGGCGATACGGTATCAACCGTGAGCGTAAAGCCGTTGGAAGCAGGGCTGGTATTGCCCGCGCTGTCGGTGGCGGTGACGGTCAGCGTATGCGTACCGTTACCCAGCGCATCCGTTGGGGTAAAACTCCAGGTGCCGCCAGCGCCGACGGTGGTGGTGCCAATCGGCAAGCCGTCACTCAGAACGGTGATGGTTGCGCCAACTTCACCGCTGCCGCTCAGTGCCGGGCGGGTTTCGTTCGTCGTCTGACCGTTACCGATCGGCCCGGTGGTGGGAGCCGTGTTGTCTTGCACCGTACTGATGACCGGCGCTACGGGAGCAATAGAATCCAGTTCGAGGGTAAAGGATGAAGAGGCTCCCCCGGTGTTACCGGCCTGGTCAGTAGCCACCGCAGTAAAGACATGCTGACCCTGGCCTAGTGCGCTTCCCGGTGTAAAGGCCCAGTTGCCTGAGCCATCTACTTGCGCAGTACCGATGTCGACACCTTTATCTTTAATGGTGATGATGGCACCCACTTCCCCTGTGCCGTTCAGCGTAGGCTGCGCGTCGTTGGTCAGTTGCCCGTTTGCCAGCGATGTATTGCCTGGCTGATCGTCAATGACTGAGGTGATGACCGGGGCAGCGGGCGGTAGCGTATCGACGACCAGTGTGAACGGTGGTGTCGCAGGGCTGATGTTACCTGCGCCATCCGTGACGGTTGCAGTTAGCGAGTGGCTGCCTTCACTGAGCGCAGGAGCTGGCGTAAAGCTCCAGTTGCCACTTCCGTCGCTGATCGTCGTGCCGATCACCGCGCCATTATCGCGAATAGTGACCACAGAGTCCGCTTCAGTGACGCCAGCAAGCGTCGGGGTGTTATCGTTGGTTGACTGTCCGGACGTCAGGTTTTGAATGGTGCCAACGTTGTCTGTGACTGTGACAATGGAGGGGGCATTCGGAATTAAAGTATCAACAATGATCAGAAAATCAGCGGAGGCATCGCCTTGGTTGCCAGCAGCATCGGTTGCGCGAGCGGTAAAGAGGTGATTGCCTTCTCCCAGCGCGTCTATCGGAGTAAAGCTCCAGAATCCGCTGCTGTTTACCGTGGTTGTGGCATAAGCGATACCGTTATCGTAGAGGGTGATGGTTGCTCCCGCTTCGCCGGTTCCGTTTAAGGTCGGGCGTGAGTCATTGGTCATTTGCCCTTTATCCAGCGGCCCACTGCCGGGCGAAACGTCATCGATAATGCTGGTGATGAGCGGTGCCAGCGGCGCGGTGGTGTCGATGGTAATGGCATAATTGGGTGACTGCCCGCTGGGTATTGAGTTGACGGTTTGTGACACTGCGAAGTTATAGGTTGTGCCGTTAGTTAGCGGGGTGAGCAACTGATAACTCCAGGCGCCGGAAACCGCATCGGCGGTGACCGTGGCGATAGACGCGCCATTTTGATAGATAGTCACTGTAGCCCCAGCCGTGGCGGTTCCTTGCAACCGCGGTAAAGTGTCGTTGGTGGTTTTTCCGCTGCCGATTTCGCCCATGCCGGGGGCTACGTCATCAACGATCTCAAGAGTTGGCGGATGTGGAACGCTGGAGGTGGCAGCGGTAAACGGGGTGGGATTGCTCTGGTTACCCGCGGGATCCTGGGCGATGGCATTCAGTGCCTGACCAGCCGTTTGCGCTGGTGAAATTGTGATGACGTAATTTCCTGAACTGTCTGCGATCCCCTGACCGAGAACCGTTGTTCCGCTGCGAATAATGACGGTGCTGCCTTCTTCGGCCGTACCACTAACCTGTGTGCCATCAGGGTTAACGCTAGTAACAATTGGGTCGCCGGGAGGCAGCGTATCAATCTTCAATATCACCGGATTGCCTGCCGCCAGCACGTTACCCGCGGCATCTTTGGCACCGAACGTTAGCGTATGGGTGGCATTTGGTGTCAGAGGAACATCCACACTCCAGGTGCCGTTCGCGGCAACGGTGGCCGTGGCAATTGCAACAGGATTGCCACCCTCATAAATGAGCACGGTACTGCCTGGCGTGCCGGTCCCGCTTATCGTCGGGGTGGTATCGTCCGTCACGCTGTTGTTGGTCAGTGAGCCGGTAATGATCCCGACGTTATCCTGAATATCCGTTACCTGCGGCTGGGTCAGCGTTGTGGTGTTAACCGTAAACGAGACGCTGTTTGAGCTACCGCTGGTATTACCTGCCGGATCGGTGGCGGTGGCGGTCAGCGTGTAGCTGCCGTTTGCCAGCGCCGTTCCGGGAGTAATACTCCAGACGCCGCCAACGACCGTTGTGGTGCCGATCACCGTACTGCCGTTGTACAGGGTGATGGTATCGCCGTCTGTGCCGGTTCCGCGAATAGTCGGGGTTGTGTCGTCGGTTACCGCGTTGGGGGCGAGGTCGCCCTGGAAACCGCCGACGTTATCATTGGCGGCGATAATAACCGGAGGAGCAGATGGCGTAGTGTCGATTTCCAGGTTAGTCGCCACTGATGGCTGGCTAACGTTGCCAGCCGGATCGGTTGCGGTGACGGTTATCTGGTAACTGCCTGGGGCGACAGGGGCGGGTGGCGTAAAGCTCCAGGTGCCGTCTGCGCCAACCGTTGCCGTACCTTGCAATGGTGGAGTACCGCTAAGATAAATGGTAATCAGATCGCCGGCGCTTCCCGTGCCGCTAAAGGTTGGCGTGGTATCGTTGGTGATACCGTTAGTGACGATCCCCGTGATCGGATTGGCGTCGTCAGTGATGGTTGGTGGTTCGGGTTTCACTGGTGGTAGATTATCCACCGTCAGCGTAAAGCCAGCGGATGGGATCCCCACGTTGCCTGCTACGTCAGTCGCCGTGGCGGTGAATTTGTGCGGGCCATCCAGAAGCGGAGTGTCTGGGATAAATGTCCAGGTCCCATTTGGCTGTACGAGGGCGCTGCCAATCGGGGCGCTGTTATCATAAATAGTAATAGTCGCACCCGGTTCACCGGTTCCCGACAGTGTGGGTTCGGCGCTTTTCGTGCTGCCACCGTTAATCAGCGTTTGTGTGCTGCTGCCAACCAGGCCTTCCGCCGATGAGATGACAGGGGCGGCGGGTGGGGTGGTATCGATGGTCAGCGTGAAGCTCCCGGCGCTGCTGGCGTTACCCGCCGCGTCGGTTGCGATAGCCGACAGCGCATGTGGACCTTCACTCAGCGGTTGAGTGACCTGGAAGCTCCAGGTGCCCCCGGCCAGGACCGTGGTGGTGCCTATTGGTGTGGCGCCATCATAGATAGTGATGGTGGAGTCGACGGTCCCGGTCCCCTTCAGCAGCGGCAGGGTATCGTTTGAACGGCTACCGGTGGGCAGATCGGTTGGTGCATTCCCGACGTCGTCCGTGGCGCTCACAATAACGGGCGCTGCGGGTGCCTGGGTATCAACGGTCACGATGACAGGATTGGGGGAAGTGACGACGTTCCCGGCGGCATCCGTTGCGGTCACCGTAAAACGGTGAGTGCCTTCGGCGAGGGCCTCATCGGTTGTAACGTTATGGCTCCAGGTGCCTGTTCTGTCGATAAAAAAGACTGCCATTTGCAGACCATTATCATACAGCGTCACCAGCGAACCGGGTTCACCGGTTCCTGAGATTGTTGGCGTTTTGTCATTGGTGAATCCGTTGTTCGCGACGTTGCCGGTGATGCTGCCAACGTCATCGTAGATAAGCGTAATAACCGGTACGCTGGGGGCGATGCTGTCGACAATGATTTTCCAACTGGCGGCGGCGCTGGTGTTATTAGCGGCATCGGTTGCCGTCACTGTAAATACATGTGCCCCCTGGCCCAATGCTGAGGTGGGCGTATAGTTCCAGTTACCGTTGATATCAGCGGTAATGGTCGTAAGCAGAGTTCCGTTATCGTAAATTTTGACCTGAGAGCCGGCCTCAGCTTTGCCCTCAATTTTCGGTTTATCGTCGTTGGTTAACCCATTGTTATTGATGGGGCCTGTGATATCGGCGACGTCATCAGTAACGGCAATGATAACGGGTTGGTTTGGCGCGGTGAGATCCGGGGCAACAGCCGAAGTTGGCAGGCTTTCGTTACCAGTGCTGTCCGTTGCGGTGACGTTTACTGTTTCATTGTTGATTTTCGACGGGGTGATCTGGACGGTGAAATTGCCGCCGCTGTCAGCCTGACCCACGCCAATAGGAGCCCCGTTGCTGTCTTTGACGGTGACGGTACTTCCGGCTTCGGCGTGACCGCTAACCGCTCCACCATTTCCTGCAACTGTGACACCTGTCGGCGCATCAGGTGCGGTGGTGTCCGGTGCGTTGACAGAGGCGTTGTCGCCCTTGTTGCCTGCGGTGTCGGTCGCATTTGCCGTAAGGGTCTCGCCGTTGGTTTGTGGCGGAACCAGCGTTGCGGTGAAATCCCCATTTGTATCGGCAGTTGCTGTTCCAATGATATTGCCATCCGGATCCAGAATATTGACCGTACTGTTGGGTTCGGCCTTGCCGGTGACCTGGTCTCCAGTGCCATTAACTAGCAGGTTTGTTGGGGGCTGTGGCGCGGTAATGTCTGGTGCAAGCGCAGTTTCTGGCAGGCTTGGGTTTCCTGCCGGATCGGTTGCGATGGCTTCAATGGTTTCGCCATTGGTCTGTGGTGGGTTAATGGTGATGGTAAATGAGCCATCCGGCCCGGCGACTCCGCTGCCGATCTGAGTTCCGCTGCTGCTGGTGATAACTACGGTATTGCCTGGCTCGGTCGTTCCGGTGACGACAGTCCCATCTGCAGATACGTTGAGATCATCAGGTGGCGACGGTGGCTGGGTGTCGATGTTGATATTGAACGCTGGTGACATGCCTCCTGTACCTGACTGGTTTGTCGCGGTGGCGGTGAAGGCGTGTAACTCATCTGATAACGGGGAGCTGGAAGTCCATGTCCAGTTACCGTTACCGTCAGCCAGTACGCTGACGATAATTGTGCCGTTGTCGTAAATAGTCACTGTGCTGTTGGCATCGGCAGTGCCAGAGAGCGTGGGGGTATTATCGTTGGTGGCCTGATTGTTGCTCAATGGCCCGGTTGATGGGGAGAAGTCATCCATCACGCTGACGATAACCGGTACGCCAGGATAGCCCGAGTTCGTCGCATTGAATGGGGTATCTGGCCCGATGTTACCGGCCTGGTCCTGAATCTTCGCGATTAGCGCTTCACCGTGCGTCTGTGAAGGTGAAATCGCGATGACGAAATTGCCGGTTTGGCCGACCGTTATTGAACCCAGAACCTGATTATTGCTACCGATGATCATCACCAGGCTTCCAGCCTCAGCACTACCGGTTACCTCAGTGCCTTCCGGATTAACGGAGGAAATGACCGCGCCTTCAGGCGGGGTAGTATCGACGGTGAATGTAGGTACGCTCGTTTCCGCGCTCACGTTACCCGCATCGTCAGTTTGCGTCAGCGTCAGATTGTGAACACCGTCGCTAAGCGGTGTGTCCGGTGTAAACGTCCAGTTGCCATTGTCATCCACCTGGACCATACCAATCAGAATGCCGTTATCAGAAATGCTGATGTAAGAACCGGCTTCGCCAGTGCCTGTGAGCGTTGGCGTGGCATCGTCGGTTACGCCGTTAATACCGATCAAGCCTTTAATGGAACCGGAATCGTCAGTTACTTCTGTGACCACAGGGGCGTCGGGGGCAAGCGTATCGACAATAATCTCCCAACTGTCTGACATGCCGCTGCTGCCTGTACCGTCTGATGCACTGACGGTAAACTTGTGGGTACCGTCTGCGAGTGGAGAGGATGGCGTAAACGACCAGTTGCCGTTGGCATCGATAGCGACCTGGCCGATTTCTACGCCGTTATCAAAAATATGCAATGTAGCATTTGCGGGGCCGGTACCCTGGAGAGTGGGCGTATTATCGTTGGTGGATTCCTGCTGATTAACAGGACCAGTAATTAGCTCCTGGTCATCGATTACACTGGTAATAACCGGCACATCTGGTGCGTTAGGTGTTGTCGTTGGCGGATCGCCACCATCGCCATCGCCATTACCGTTTCCACCACCATCGCCGTTACCGTTACCGTTGCCATTACCGCTTCCGGCGTTGTTATCGCTCCCACCGCCACCGCCGCCGCCGCCACCTGCGGCAAGGCCAATTCCGCCAGCAACCGCGATCCCGCCAAGAACCCACGGCCAGACGGCGCCGCCTTCATGGCTTCCCTCGGCAGTCATTAGCGGAGTGAGATCGTCTAAATGCTGGAAGTGGAACGCTCCATCAGTATCCTGAACCCACCACAGCGCGCCATTGCTGTCTTCCAGAACAAGCTGGTTTTGCGCATCACCTTTTCCGACGTAGAAGTTTTTAATGGTGATGGTTTCACCCGAGCGGAGTGTGACAACCAGATCCTGATTAACGCGTGTTAGTTGACTTACCTCCTCACGCGACACCGACAGTTTCACGATAGAAGGCGAACTGAGCGTAACTTCAGAGGATTCAACATTTGTGGAAACGCCAGTTAATTTTGATACAACGGCGAGTAGACGCATATGTTCACTCCTGATGGCATGTCGGGAGTATTAATCCGCAACAGCGCGCTGGGAAAATGAGCAGACAGGGGCCCCGTTCATCATAAAGATGAATTTACACATGTAATTACATTGATTAGGTCATGCAGATGTTCGTTTACTTAGTAAATACGTTCGGGACCTGCCGACTGAATAGTTCTTTCGTATTAGATGATATAGTCAGAAAGAAAGTATTCTGCAACTTATCCATATTAAAAATATATTTGGCTAATTGAAAAGGATACTTTCCGGTGCGTATTTAATGATTTGTTTTTGGTTAACTTATTGTATTTTAATGTTTTTTATTTAAATTGAAATGAGGGGTATATAATAAACAACAGTAATAATAGTGTTATAAAATAAACCTAAATATAGGCAATATGGTCTTGAAGTTTTATTTTATTAGACTATGGGTCGCTACGGTAATGCCATGGGAGTTTATTTCATACCTGAACGATTCAGCACAAATAAACCATAAATTTGATGAATGTATTGGGTGGGTTTCAATAACTAAAAAATAAGAACCAGTCTCAGGGTGAGAGACTGGTCACAGAGGAGTAGCGTTTAGCGACCAGCATTTTTCATAATACGCGCTTTATCTAACTGCCATTCGCGTTCTTTCACATCGGAGCGCTTGTCGTGCTGTTTCTTACCTTTTGCGACGCCAATTTTCACTTTGCACCAGGCATTTTTCCAGTACAGTGAAAGCGCAACGACGGTATAACCGTCACGATTCATACGACCATACAGGGAGTCGAGTTCACGCTGGTTTAACAACAGCTTACGGGTACGGGTGGGATCACATACCACATGCGTTGAGGCAACAGCCATTGGCGTGAAGTTGGCGCCAAACAGGAACGCTTCGCCGTCTTTAAGGATGACATAGCTATCGCCGATGTTAGCTTTACCTGCGCGCAGAGATTTGACTTCCCAACCTTGCAGAGCGAGTCCTGCTTCGAACTCTTCTTCAATAAAGTATTCGTGTCGTGCGCGCTTGTTAAGCGCGATTGTGGCTGAGCCAGGTTTGTGTGCTTTTTTCTTCGTCATAATGCCGCTCAGTATAGGTAATCTGGAATCGAAAAACACCCCATTTCATCCAGCGGGGCGCAAGGCGCTATCTTAGCACGAGTTAGGCTATAGCGTTTTTTTTAGCGGGGGATAAATGGTATTATTTGTGTGATTGATATTGATGGAAATTGTTATGCCTCAGATTAGCCGGACCGCTTTAGTACCTTACAGTGCGGAACAGATGTATCAGCTAGTGAATGATGTTAAATCCTATCCCCAGTTTTTACCGGGTTGCACCGGTAGCCGTGTGCTGGAGTCAACTCCGGGACAGATGACCGCGGCTGTGGATGTCTCGAAAGCAGGGATTAGCAAAACGTTCACCACGCGCAATCAATTGACCAGTAACCAGAGCATCCTGATGCATCTGGTCGACGGCCCGTTCAAGAAACTCATTGGCGGATGGAAGTTTACGCCACTGAGTCATGAAGCATGTCGTATTGAATTTCATCTCGATTTTGAGTTTACCAATAAGTTAATCGAGCTGGCGTTTGGTCGTATCTTTAAAGAACTGGCTTCAAACATGGTGCAGGCCTTCACGGTTCGCGCGAAAGAGGTTTACAGTGTCAGCGTCGGCTAAAATTGTCGTTGAAGTGGCGTATGCGCTGCCCGAGAAACAGTATCTACAGCGTGTAACGCTGCAACAGGGTGCTACGGTGGAAGAGGCTATCCGCGCTTCCGGGCTGCTGGAATTACGTACCGATATCGATCTCAACAAAAATAAAGTCGGGATATACAGCCGTCCGGTAAAGCTTGCTGATGTTCTGCAAGACGGCGATCGGGTGGAAATATACCGGCCACTGATTGCTGATCCGAAAGAGCTGCGCAGACAGCGAGCAGAGAAATCCGCTAAAAAATAGCAGACAATAAAAAAGGTGCTCATTGAGCACCTTTTTTTGATCTGTTAATCCTACTTGTTGTCGGTCAACGTAGGTTTATTATCAATGTTGGTCAAAACGCCGCTGCTGTTAAAAGTCAGCGTCAGTGTTTGCTGGGTTACGCCTTCATGACCAGGTTGCTGACGGAACACATAAAACCAGGTGTTAGTGCCAAAAGGATCGGACATCATTGGTGTACCCAGAGCATAAGCAACCTGCTGTTGCGTCATACCCGTGCGCACTTTGGCGACATCGGTAGGTGTCAGATAATTTCCCTGGTTGATGTCAGGGCGGTAAACCACTCGCTCCAGAGTGGAACAGCCTGCAGTCAACATCAGTAGTACTGCTGCAGCAGCAGTCAGCGTTTTACAGCGCATAGTGATTTGATTCCTTTTCGGGCCCGAGCAGTACGCGGCTCATATGTAATATGCCGATGATAATAGACCTTTCACCACTTTAAAACCTTTTGCTGTCGGGTCGGTCGGCGATTTTATGTTGAACTCAGACCTTAACAAGGTAAAAAAGTTTATGCCGCCAGCAGTTCTTTTGCATTTGCGAGGGTATTGCGCGTTACTTCGCTACCTCCGAGTAAGCGGGCTAATTCCTGCAGACGAGCGCGTTTATCAAGTGGTTGCATGTGTGTTTCGGTCATCGCGCCGTCAGTTTCTTTGCTGACATAGAAATGTTGATGACCACAGCCAGCAACCTGCGGCAGGTGAGTCACACACATTACCTGGGTTGACTCGCCCAACTGACGCAGCATTTTTCCCACCACTGCAGCGGTCGGGCCGCTGATGCCGACATCTACTTCATCGAAAATCAGCGCCGGTGTTTCCATTTTACGTGCGGTAATAACCTGAATAGCCAGCGCAATGCGCGACAGTTCCCCACCGGAAGCGACTTTCGCAATCGGCTGCAACGGCTGGCCTGGGTTAGTGGTCACTTTAAACTCTACGCGATCAGCACCGTCTGAGCTCAAATGATGTTCCTCAAATTTCACATCAATGCAAAAGACACCGTGCGGCATTGAGAGAGTATGCATGCTCTCTGTAATAAGTTGTCCCAGTTCCTGAGCATAATGCTGGCGCTGTTGGTGCAGCATTTTTGCCGTTTCCAGTGCCTGCTGGTGGTGATTGTTCACCGCCAGGGTTAAGGTTTCGAGAGAGTCGGCCTGATCGTCTAACTGCTGTTGTTCATCCAGCAATGACTGATAGAACTGTGGCAGCGCTTCAGGGGCAACATGATGCTTTCGCGCCAATGAGATTTGTTTGGAAATACGCTGCTCAAGTTCGAACAAACGGTTAGGGTCTAAATCCAGACGATCGCAATAGTGGCGCAGCTCGTCGCTGGCTTCGCTGAGCTGGATAGTGGCCTCTTCCAGCATGTCCAGAATACCGGAGAGCTTACCGTCCATTCCTGCCAGTTCACTAACCAACTGTTTTGCCGTGTACAGCTGGCTTTGCAGATTAACGTCTTCGCCGTCTGCCATGATAGCCAGTGCCTGTTGGCTGGTGGTGAGCAATTGCCCGCTGTTAGCCAGACGCTTGTACTCTTCATCAATTTGCTCAAATTCACCTGGCTGCGGGTTGAATTCGTTCAGTTCTTTTAACTGGTATTGCAATAGCTCTGCCCGGGCTGCGCGTTCCTGACTCTGTTGTTGATGATGTGCCAGGTCACGGCAGCTTTGGTGCCACAGTTGGTAGCGCACAGCCATTTCCTGAGTCAGGGATGCTTCATTGGCGTAGCCATCAAGCAGGGATTTTTGGTGTTCTGATTTTGTCAGGAGCTGATGCGCATGCTGACCGTGGATTTGAATAAGCAACTGGCCCAACTCGCGCAGCTGTGACAGCGGTACGGCAGTGCCGTTAATGAAGCCACGTGAACGTCCGTCGCTGCTGATAACGCGACGTAGCAAACACTCACGGCCTTCCTCAAGCTGGTTTTCTTCCAGCCAGCGCAGGGCCGCGGGGGTGTCTTTTAAGGCGAAGCGGGCGCAGAGGTCGGCTCGCGTGGCGCCTGCACGTACCATGTCGGCGTCTGCGCGTCCGCCCAGGCACAAACCGAGAGCATCAATGGCAATGGACTTACCCGCACCGGTTTCACCGGTAATAACGGTCATTCCGTTCTGGAAATCGATCTCAAGTTCACGAACGATAGCAAAATTGCTGATGGTCAGTTGTGCCAACATAGCTGTTTTCCTGTATGAAAAACCATAACTGTAATTACATACAGTATAAACTGGTTTTTTATACAGTAAAGAGGTTGGCGTTAAATTAGAATAATTTTTTTGACCAGCCTAACTTAGTGCTTAATGTGTTGAAATAGCTGTAATCTTTTGGGTGTATCAGGTTCAGATGATAATCACAGCGGCGAATTAATACGTCTTCACCTTCCTGTATAGGCAGGGCGATCTGGCTGTCGCAACTGATTTCCAGATCGTTACGGCGATGAGAGAAGCGCAGGCGAATGGTGCTGCTACTGTTGATCACCAGCGGTCGTGCGGAGAGCGTATGTGGGAACATCGGGACTAGCGTAATGGCATCCAGCGAAGGCGTCAGTATCGGGCCTCCGGCAGAGAGTGAGTAGGCGGTAGAGCCGGTCGGTGTGGAAATAATCAAGCCGTCCGAACGCTGGGAGAAGGCAAAAATTTCATCGATATAGACTTCAAATTCAATCATGTGCGCCACTTTTCCGGGGTGCAACACGACTTCATTGATCGCAGTGCTAATACGCTTCTGGCAGTCCAGTTGGCACACCTGGGCTTCGAGTAAAAAGCGCTTTTCGCTGATGTAGTGGCCTTCCAGCACGTCAGCTAACTGTTGTTGTGCATTGTCTGGGTCAAGGTCGGTCAGGAAACCGAGGTTACCGCGGTTAATGCCAATAACCTTGATGTCATAACGTGCCAGGGTGCGTGCGGCGCCCAGCATATTGCCGTCGCCACCGACAACTACGGCGAGGTCTGCCTGCTGGCCAATCTCTGCGAGCGTACCGGTTTTTACATTTTTCAGCTGCAGCTCGTGGGCGATTTGTTGCTCAACGATTACCTCATAACCTTTGGCGCACAGCCAACGGTAGAGCATTTCATGTGTGGTCAGTGCAGTGGGGTGACGTGGATGCCCCACAATGCCAATACACTTGAAATGTTTGTTCATTTTCTCGAGGTCCTTGTAACGAAGATTAGTGACAATGTGAGTACTTCCCTTGAAACCCTGAATCTTATCCCCATAATAATCCAGGTTAGCGAGATGAATGCGAAAAAAACGCGGAGAAATTCATGAGTAGTAAAGAACAGAAAACGCCTGAGGGGCAAGCCCCGGAAGAAATTATCATGGATCAGCACGAAGAAGTTGAGGCGGTTGAATCAGACGCTTCTGCTGAGCAGGTGGATCCGCGCGATGAAAAAATTGCGAATCTGGAAGCTCAGCTTGCTGAAGCCGAAACTCGCGAGCGCGACAGCGTGTTGCGTATCAAAGCGGAAATGGAAAACCTGCGTCGTCGTACCGAACTGGACGTAGAAAAAGCGCATAAGTTTGCACTGGAAAAATTCGTCAACGAGCTGCTGCCGGTGCTGGATAGCCTGGACCGTGCGCTGGAAGTTGCGGACAAAGACAATGACGCTATGGCGGCGATGGTTGAAGGTATTGAGCTGACCCGTAAGTCAATGCTGGATGTTGTGGCGAAGTTTGGCGTACAAGTGGTTGCGGATATCGACGTGCCGATGGACCCGAACGTGCATCAGGCGATTGCCATGGTAGAGTCTGACGACGTTGCTGCCGGTAATGTGCTGATGGTTATGCAGAAAGGCTATACCCTGAACGGACGTACCATCCGTGCGGCGATGGTCTCTGTGGCGAAAGCCAAAGGCTAATCAGCCTCAGACCGGGTAATGCTGATGCGCTACCCGGTCTGGATTACTCTCACTGGTCCGATACGCTTTCCCGCAGCGGTTTGACGGGCAACACCTGCACCTGTTTAATCATATTGTCCTGCACGTCGAGAATATCGATATCGTACTGCCCAATACGCACACGTGTGCCGGCAACCGGGATTTCTTCCAGCGCTTCAAGAATAATACCGTTCACGGTACGTGCATCATCTTCCGGCAGGTGCCAGTTAAACGCCTTATTGATTTCACGAACGTTGGCGCTACCGTCAATGATCACCGAACCGTCATTCTGTGGTGTGACTTCTTCGGCAAGCGTCGGTGACATTGAGGTCGTGAAGTCACCAACAATCTCTTCCAGGATATCCTCGACCGTAACCAGTCCCTGAATATCACCATATTCATTGACGACCAGGCCCACTTTCTTCTTATTACGCTGAAATTTAATGAGCTGGGTGCTGAGTGGCGTGCCTTCCGGAACGTAATAAATTTCGTCGGCGGCGCGTAACATGGTCTCTTTGGTGAACTCTTTTTTCTCGGCCATCAATCGCCAGGCTTCACGTACGCGTAGCATACTGATAGCGTCGTCCAGCGAGTCACGATACAGCACAATACGACCGTGCGGAGAGTGCGAAAGCTGACGCACAATTGATTTCCAGTCATCGTTGATATCAATGCCGATAATTTCATTACGCGGGATCATGATGTCATCGACGCTGACTTTTTCCAGATCCAGCACTGACAGCAGCATATCCTGGTTACGGCGTGAGATTTGCGAGCGCGATTCATTCACCAGCGTTCGCAGTTCATCTTTACTCAGCGAACCGCTCACTACGATATCCGTTTTGATGCCCATCATGCGCATCAGCAGCCGCGTGATGGTGTTGAGTAACCATACCAACGGCATCATCAGAATCTGCAGGGGAGCCAGCAGGACACTGCTCGGATAGGCGACTTTTTCCGGATATAGTGCGGCAATCGTCTTTGGCAGTACTTCGGCAAAAACCAGTACCACAAACGTCAGTACCCCAGTGGCAATGGCGACGCCCGCATCGCCATACAGGCGCATACCGACAATAGTACCGAGCGCGGAGGCCAGAATATTCACCAGATTATTGCCGATGAGCACCAGGCTTATCAGGCGATCCGGCTTGCGAAGTAACTTTTCAACGCGTTTTGCCTGTCGATTTCCCTGCTTGGCCCGATGACGTAGACGATAGCGATTCAGGGTCATCATTCCGGTTTCAGAACCGGAAAAATAGGCGGAAATGACCACCATGATGAGGAGCGTGACAATGAGCGTGGTGGTGGAGATGTGTTCCACGTAGGATTCCTTAAAGATTTAACTCACGAACTGCTGCAGGATACGACTGCCGAAATAGGCCAGTGTCAGAATGCCTGCGCCTGCGACGTTAAACCATACGACGCGACGTCCGCGCCAACCTTCATGGTAATGCCCCCACAACAGAACGATATAGACAAACCATGCCACGATAGAGAGAACGGCTTTATCAATGTTCTCGGTACTGAACAGGTTATGCATGTAAAACAGGCCTGTGCACAGGGTGAGTGTCAGCAGAACCACGCCAATTTGGGTGATATGAAACATTTTCCGCTCAATACTCATCAACGGCGGCATCTCATTGCTGAAAGCCAGTTTTTTGTTTTTCAGTTGGTAGTCAATCCATGCAAGCTGTAGCGCATAGAGTGCGGCGATAATCAGCGTGGCGTAAGCGAAAAGCGAAAGCCCGATATGGATCATCATGCCCGGCGTAGCTTCGAGATGGGTGATGAACTCGTTAGGCATAAACGTGGCGAAGGCCAGGTTTATCAGCGCAAAGGCGTAGACAATGGGCAGCAATAGCCAGCCTCGATTGCGGGAAGCGACAATGGTCATTACCGTACAGATCATCAGGCTCACCAGCGAGCCGACGTTCAACAGACTCAGGTTTTGTCCGCTTTCACCGCCGGGCAGAATACGCGCTTCCAGGGCGATAGCATGGCTTACCAGCGCGACAACCGCAGAGAGAATAGCCATACGCCGCCAGCCGCTGTTTTTTTGCAGCAGAGCGGGAATAATCAGCGCGAGGCTGACTGAGTAGGCGACAAGGGCGAGCAGAGCAAAAACGGGCATATAGGTGTCGACAGTTGGCCAGTGATAAAGAAAAGCAGTATAGCGTTACGTGACCGCTGCTCCAACCGTTGCATAACAACAAAGGCGGCTTCATGTTATACTGCGACAAATTTCTGTTGATGTGTCGCTGTCGCGACCGACCGTTTCCACCCCAGGCGAGAGACAATGTTTGATAATTTAACCGATCGTTTGTCGCGCACGCTGCGCAATATCAGTGGCCGTGGACGCCTTACTGAAGACAACGTTAAAGAGACGCTGCGCGAAGTGCGCATGGCGCTGCTGGAGGCTGACGTAGCGCTGCCGGTAGTGCGTGAGTTTATCAATCGCGTAAAAGAGAAAGCGGTTGGTCATGAAGTTAACAAAAGCCTGACGCCGGGTCAGGAATTCGTCAAGATTGTCCGTAACGAACTGGTTGCGGCAATGGGCGAAGAAAACCAGACCCTGAATCTGGCTGCACAGCCGCCAGCCGTGGTGCTTATGGCGGGCCTGCAGGGTGCGGGTAAAACGACCAGCGTCGGTAAGCTGGGTAAATTCCTGCGCGAGAAGCACAAGAAAAAAGTGCTGGTGGTCTCCGCGGACGTTTATCGCCCGGCGGCGATCAAACAGTTGGAGACTCTGGCCGAGCAGGTCGGCGTGGACTTCTTCCCGTCGGATGTTGGCCAGAAGCCGGTCGATATCGTTAACGCCGCGCTGAAAGAAGCCAAACTCAAATTCTATGACGTGCTGCTGGTGGATACCGCCGGTCGTCTGCACGTTGACGAAGCGATGATGGACGAAATCAAACAGGTCCACGCTTCTATCAAACCGGTAGAAACGCTGTTTGTGGTCGACGCCATGACCGGTCAGGATGCCGCGAATACCGCAAAAGCCTTTAACGAAGCGCTACCGTTAACCGGTGTAGTACTGACAAAAGTTGATGGTGATGCCCGTGGCGGTGCGGCGCTTTCTATTCGTCATATTACCGGTAAGCCGATTAAATTCCTCGGCGTCGGCGAGAAAACCGAAGCGCTGGAGCCGTTCCACCCGGACAGGATTGCTTCGCGTATTCTCGGCATGGGCGACGTGCTGTCGCTGATCGAAGATATCGAAAGCAAGGTTGACCGCGCGCAGGCAGAAAAATTAGCCAGCAAGCTGAAAAAAGGCGATGGCTTCGATCTCAATGATTTCCTTGAACAGCTTAACCAGATGAAAAACATGGGCGGTATGGCAAGCCTGATGGGCAAGCTGCCGGGCATGGGTCAGATCCCTGACAATGTGAAATCGCAGATGGACGATAAAGTTCTGGTGCGTATGGAAGCCATCATCAATTCGATGACGATGAAAGAACGCGCTAAGCCGGAAATTATCAAAGGTTCCCGTAAACGCCGTATCGCTGCCGGTTGCGGTATGCAGGTACAGGACGTAAACCGCCTTCTGAAACAGTTCGACGACATGCAGCGCATGATGAAGAAAATGAAGAAGGGCGGTATGGCGAAGATGATGCGTGGTATGAAGGGGATGATGCCGCCCGGCTTCCCTGGCCGCTAATCGGCCTGGCTTGTTTGCCATTTCGGCACTGGGGTGTGCTCGCCATCCTCACGTACTGCGTGTACGCTCCGGTGGCTGCGCACACACCGGCACCGAACTGACGGCACCGCCGACGGCCTTTTATAGCAGAGTTATCAACTGCTGATTGCATTTTCCCCAGAAATCAGTAAAATTTTCGGGCTTTTAATATGACACCCGGGCTCCGTTCCTCGATGGGGCCTGGGTGTTTTATTCACACAAGAGGATGTTATGGTTACTATTCGTTTAGCTCGTCACGGCGCTAAAAAGCGTCCGTTCTACCAGGTTGTTGTTACCGACAGCCGTAATGCACGCAACGGTCGCTTCATCGAGCGCGTTGGCTTCTTTAACCCAATCGCTAGCGAAAAAGAAGAAGGCACTCGCCTGGATCTGGATCGCATCGCTCACTGGGTTGGCCAGGGCGCGACTATTTCTGATCGCGTAGCTACGCTGATCAAAGCAGCAAACAAAGCAGCTTAATCTGTCACGGTGGTCATGATGAGCAAGCAACTCGCCGCACAGGCTCCTGTAGAACCCATCGTTTTGGGGAAAATGGGGTCTTCTTACGGTATCCGTGGTTGGCTCAGAGTGTTTTCTTCCACTGAAGACGCCGAAAGCATTTTTGACTATCAGCCCTGGTTTATCCAGAAGGCGGGTCAGTGGCAGCAAGTACAGCTGGAAAGCTGGAAGCACCACAATCAGGATCTGATCATCAAGCTGAAAGGCGTTGACGATCGTGATTCGGCGAATCTACTGACTAATTGCGAAATTATCGTGGATTCCTCGCAGTTGCCAGCGCTGGAAGATGGTTCCTACTACTGGAAAGACCTTATGGGCTGCCAGGTAGTGACCACTGAAGGCTACGATCTCGGTAAAGTCGTCGATATGATGGAAACCGGTTCGAATGACGTCATCGTCATCAAGGCAAACCTGAAAGATGCGTTTGGTATCAAGGAACGTCTTGTGCCGTTCCTCGATGGGCAGGTTATCAAGAAAGTCGATCTCGCTACTCGTACTATCGAAGTAGATTGGGATCCTGGTTTTTAAACCACCGGATAAACGGTAAAAGTCGGCGTTATGGGGATTGGCTTGTGTTTATAGGTATCGTTAGCCTGTTTCCAGAAATGTTCCGCGCAATTACCGATTACGGGGTAACTGGCCGGGCAGTAAAAAATGGCCTGCTGAACATCCAGAGTTGGAGTCCTCGTGACTTTACTCATGACCGGCACCGTACCGTGGACGATCGTCCGTACGGCGGCGGACCGGGGATGTTAATGATGGTGCAACCTTTACGGGACGCCATTCATGCAGCAAAAGCTGCGGCTGGTGAAGGCGCAAAGGTGATTTATCTTTCACCTCAGGGACGCAAGCTTGATCAAGCGGGCGTTAGCGAACTGGCCACGAATCAAAAGCTGATTCTGGTATGTGGTCGCTATGAAGGAATAGATGAGCGCGTGATTCAAACCGAAATTGACGAAGAATGGTCAATCGGCGATTACGTACTCAGCGGTGGTGAGTTACCGGCAATGACGCTGATCGACTCCGTTTCCCGATTTATTCCGGGAGTTTTGGGTCATGAAGCTTCAGCAATCGAAGATTCGTTTGCTGATGGATTGCTGGATTGCCCGCACTATACCCGACCTGAAGTGTTAGAGCAGATGGAAGTACCGGCAGTGTTACTGTCAGGAAACCACGCTGAGATACGTCGCTGGCGTTTGAAACAGTCGCTGGGCCGGACCTGGCTTAGAAGACCTGAACTTCTGGAAAACCTGGCTCTGACTGAAGAGCAAGCAAGGTTGCTGGCGGAGTTCAAAAAGGAACACGCACAACAGCAACATAAACATGATGGGCAGGCGTAAGCCCCCAATATCAGTTTACCCAGGATAAGAGATTAAATTATGAGCAACATTATTAAGCAACTTGAACAAGAACAGATGAAGCAGGACGTACCTTCCTTCCGTCCGGGTGATACCGTGGAAGTGAAAGTATGGGTTGTTGAAGGTTCCAAAAAACGTCTGCAGGCATTCGAGGGCGTGGTTATCGCTATTCGTAACCGCGGTCTGCACTCTGCATTCACTGTTCGTAAAATTTCCAACGGCGAAGGCGTTGAGCGTGTCTTCCAGACTCACTCTCCGGTAGTTGACAGCATTGCTGTTAAACGTCGTGGTGCTGTTCGTAAAGCTAAACTGTACTACCTGCGTGAGCGCACTGGTAAGTCTGCTCGTATCAAAGAGCGTCTTAACTAAGATTCGCGCAAGCGACATCCTGTTAGAAAAGGGCTGGCCGAAAGGCTGGCCCTTTTTTTATCCCGACGTTTGCTCTGTTGTTCTTTATGGCAATGGAATGACTGCGCGGCGCGCAGCCAGTTGGGGGATAATTATGGCGTCGTGATCACTACCGCCACGCGACGATTTTCAGCACGACCTTTTGATGTCTGGTTGCTGGCAATGGGATATTTCTTCCCGAGTCCCTGAGTCGTCAGGTTGGTGCGGGGAATGTTGGCGCCCTGCGCCCAGGCATCGGCAACCACATTCGCGCGTTTGAGCGACAGAGCTTCGTTATAGCTGTCTTCACCGTAGTTATCAGTATGACCATCCAGGCGAGCATGATTTAGCCCGGTAGCTGCCAGTTTGGATGCCATTTCCTTGATCTGCTTTTCGCTTTCGGGGCGGAGCTTGTAGTCGTTTTTATCAAACAGGATGTTATCAGACAGGCCCAGAGACCAGTCTCCTGATGCTTCAGTAAATCCGTATGATTTCATGGCTGCAATTTGCTCTGGGGTAAATTTCCCCTGAGGTGCCTGACAGCCTGCCAGAATCAGTAAAAGCAGAAGAAACGGGGATAATAAACGTTTTAGCATGTGTGTAATTCCTTATTTTTTAATAATGCGTTCAGAACGCAAATGTTTAGCCTGATACATATTTTGATCGGCAAGTTCTTGTAATTTTTCGGCAGAGGCATGTTCCCACGTCAGCGCAAACCCAATGCTGAGTGTCATGCTTGCCAGATGACCATTATGCAGGTCAAAAGGTCGGTTAAACTCTTGTGACAGTGCCGCGCAGATTCGCTGAACCTCATATTCAGAATGAACGCTATACAGCACCATCGCGAACTCGTCGCCGCCAAGTCTGTATGGCGAATGTCGATTACCGCCAAATTCGGACAGCCTTTTAGCGACTTCAATCAGAACCCGATCCCCCGCAGCGTGGCCCCAGGTATCATTGATAAATTTAAAATTATCACCATCAAGGAATAACAAAGCGGAGCTGCTGTGGGCGGCATCGTCATTCATCAGCGCGTTAATACTGCTACGAAAAGCGGCGCGATTTGCCAGGCCCGTCAGAGGATCATGTAGCGCGGTACGCAAAAGTTGAGCGTTCTTTGCCTGCAGCCGAAGTTGCCACTCCTCCATCTCGTCCAGCAGACTATTAAAGTCCTGGGCAAAAAGATGAAACTCCTCAATGCGTTCCTCGGAAACGCGTCGCGAAAAGTTACGGTTGGTACGTACATCATGTACCACCTCGGTTATATTTTGCAGGGCTTCCACGACGCCATTGTGTAAATAGCGGGTGAGCATTAATGCTATGCCTGATGCCAACAAAATGCACCCGGTAAGAACGGCCAGCGACAAATAGATGAAACGGCTGATAACGCTATCGCGTGCAGTCAATCGTACTTCGCCGATGACGTTGCCATTATGCAAAATAGGCTGAGTGACCGGTTGTGGGAATAGCCAGTGGCTGATCAGTCCGCTGATCTTCTCCGTGGTGTCTTGCGCGTTATAGCGCCAGGTGGCGATCACCTTCTGGTGTTTATTACGAACTTCCGCAACGGAAAATTGCCCTTGCTGGCCCAGTGCCGCCAGTGTTTCAGTTGCTGCAACACTATCAGAAAAGACTAATGCAGCTTCAAGCGTGCGGGTCATGGTAGCGGCAGTCAGATCCAGATTCTTTTGCGCATACTGTCTTAATGCCAGCACGGAAGAAATGCTGAGCAGCAGCCAGATCAACGTCATCGTCACCAGGACACTGATTATGCTGATACGCCGTAATGTCCGTTTAAACGTTGGGCGTGTTACAGGAAAATGGCCCTTATCCATGCTTATTATTCCGTGCAAGCATCAATACGTCAGGACTGACCCTTACGCCGCTGCGTGAAAGGGAATCCATATTTACGGAAAATCTCACATCTTCATCTTTAATTATGAGGCAAAAGGCGCTGCCAATAACGCATTCGGGATTTTGTTCTGCAATTAATAGCAATGCCTTAGTCGGATATTTATTCTTTAATTCCACCTGATAAGTAGGTGATTCTTTTCCAAAATAAAAACCGTCACATTGCGAAACTAATATTTCTTGTTCCGTACGAATGATGACGGGAAGATAGGGTAATGCCCCAGTACTGGTATCTTCCAGAACACTGGAAAAACGCGATGAAGAGAAAATACACAGTTTGGGTGGCCCGGAAAGTGCAGGCCAGCGTGTATAACTGACGATGCCGGAAACCATAGCACGTACAGATTTTGCTTCTTCTGTAACGCTTTGGGCGTACAGCGGTAACCCGGTCAGGAGCAGTGCCAGTAGAAGTATGAGTCGGTAAGAATAGCTCATGAATAGTTACCTACCAGCGTTTGCCGTAAAGCGTCGAAATACATTCAAGATTGTTTAAGACAAAATAACATTATTTTCCTAAGTCGTCATTATTCCAGGGGTAAAGCTGATGGCGATTTAAGTTAAATCCTAGTTGGCTGTAAAATTTAAGCCATTGTTTAGTTTAATCTTATTGAGGCAGTACCTTCGTTTGCTCCTTTTTTCCAGGCATCGTGTAACTGGTCAATATTTTCGACCGTATCACAACTTGCAGGAAAGGTTTTCCCGGCCAGACCTCTGGCGTAAACAAAATCTTGCTGGCAGATTTTGCGTTGTCCTTCGGCGTAACCCTTAAGATATTTCGTACGATCGACTTCGGGATCATTGAAGTTGTCGGCAAGAGTTTCATTATCTTTAACGGCATAGCCCGAAATGGCATCTTGTATCCCGGCGTCATACCAGTCAGTACCAGTCCAGGTGGGGGCATGGGTATAGGGATCTATCTGACATCCGCTAAGAAGGAATAGAAATAAGATGCTGATGGGTTGCTTCATTGCCTGTGCTCCCTTGTTTTTTAAGCATAGCGGATCTGAAAATTCGTGGTGTAAATTTAAATGTACACATATAAGAGCTGTTTTTGCCTTAAAATAACGCCGTGTAAATTAAAATTTACGGATTGTGGATTGAAATCTTTACCTGTTGTGGTATCGTTATTTCCTCCTCGCTGAGGATCAACTATCGCAAACGAGCTAAACAGGATCACCATCATGCAAAAAGACGCGCTGAACAACGTACATATTACCGACGAACAGGTTCTGATGACCCCGGAGCAGCTGAAAGCTGAATTTCCGCTGAGCCAGGAGCAAGAGGCGCAAATCGCCCAGTCGCGTAAAACCATCTCAGATATTATCTCCGGTCGCGATCCGCGCCTGCTGGTCGTATGTGGCCCATGCTCCATTCACGATCCTGAAATGGCTATTGAGTATGCTCGTCGATTTAAAGCCCTTGCCGCAGAGGTCAGCGATAGCCTCTACCTGGTGATGCGCGTCTATTTTGAAAAACCCCGTACCACCGTTGGCTGGAAAGGGTTAATTAATGATCCTCATATGGATGGCTCTTTTGATGTTGAAGCAGGTCTGAAAATTGCGCGTCAGCTGCTGCTTGAACTGGTAAATATGGGACTGCCGCTGGCAACTGAAGCGCTGGATCCAAATAGCCCGCAATACCTGGGCGATCTGTTTAGCTGGTCTGCAATCGGAGCCCGTACCACGGAATCGCAGACACACCGCGAAATGGCTTCCGGTCTTTCCATGCCGGTCGGCTTTAAGAATGGTACTGACGGTAGCCTGGCGACCGCCATTAACGCCATGCGTGCGGCTGCGCAGTCGCACCGCTTTGTTGGTATTAATCAGGCCGGGCAGGTTGCGCTGTTGCAAACTCAGGGGAACCCGGACGGCCACGTGATCCTGCGCGGGGGTAAAGCGCCGAACTACAGCCCGGCAGATGTCGCCCAGTGCGAAAAAGAGATGGAGCAGGCGGGACTACGACCTTCTCTGATGGTAGATTGCAGTCATGGTAATTCCAATAAAGATTACCGCCGTCAGCCTGCCGTGGCTGAATCCGTAATTGCACAAATCAAAGATGGCAATCGCTCGATCATTGGTTTGATGATTGAAAGTAATATTCACGAAGGCAACCAGTCTTCTGAACAGCCGCGCAGCGAAATGAAATACGGCGTGTCCGTAACCGATGCCTGCATTAGCTGGGAAATGACGGATGCGCTGCTGCGTGAAATTAGTCAAGATTTAAACGGTCAGCTGTCGGCGCGTGTAGCATAAGAGGTTGGTTATGGTTGCTGAATTGACCGCATTACGCGATCAAATTGATGAAGTCGACAAGGCGCTGCTGGATTTACTGGCACGCCGCCTGGAGCTGGTTGCCGAAGTTGGTGAAGTAAAAAGCCGTTTTGGGTTGCCGATTTACGTGCCGGAACGGGAAGCCTCTATGCTTGCCTCTCGCCGGGCAGAAGCGGAAGCCCTTGGCGTGCCGCCGGATCTGATTGAAGATGTGCTACGCCGCGTTATGCGTGAGTCCTATTCCAGTGAGAACGACAAAGGGTTTAAAACGCTTTGTCCTTCTCTGCGGCCGGTAGTGATCGTCGGTGGCGGCGGTCAGATGGGGCGTCTGTTTGAAAAAATGCTCACCCTGTCAGGTTACCAGGTGCGGATCCTGGAACAGCAGGATTGGGATCGCGCGCCGGAGATCGTCTCTGATGCTGGGATGGTGATCGTCAGTGTGCCGATCCACATCACCGAGCAGGTGATCGCCAAACTACCGCGTCTGCCGTCTGACTGCATCCTGGTGGATCTGGCTTCAGTGAAAAATGGTCCTTTGCAGGCGATGCTGGCTGCACATGATGGCCCGGTGGTGGGGTTACACCCAATGTTTGGTCCGGACAGTGGCAGCCTGGCAAAGCAGGTCGTCGTTTGGTGTGATGGACGTCAGCCGGAAGCCTATCAGTGGTTTCTGGAACAGATTCAGGTATGGGGTGCACGACTACATCGGATCAGCGCCGTTGAACACGATCAGAACATGGCGTTTATTCAGGCATTGCGTCACTTTGCGACCTTTGCTTACGGTCTGCATTTAGCGGAAGAGAATGTTCAACTGGAGCAGCTGCTGGCGCTCTCTTCGCCGATTTACCGTCTTGAACTGGCGATGGTTGGCCGTCTGTTTGCCCAGGATCCGCAGCTCTATGCCGATATTATTATGTCTTCTGAGAGCAACCTTGCGCTGATCAAACGCTACTACCAACGTTTTGGTGAGGCGATTGGTTTACTGGAACAGGGCGATAAGCAAGCGTTTATCGACAGTTTCCGTAAGGTCGAGCATTGGTTTGGCGATTATGCGAAACGCTTCCAGAGTGAAAGCCGTACTTTGTTACGCCAGGCGAATGACAGCCGTCCTTAATTAAGATGCCGGATGGCGGCTTCGTCTTATCCGGCCTACAAAAATCGCATGAATTGTAGGCCGGATAAGCGTAGTGCCATCCGGCACTGTCAAACGTTAGCTCGGATCGACCGGCACCACGTTCTCACTCGGATAGCATCCCAGTACTTTCATCGAACGTGTAATCTCACCCAGCTCTTTCAATGCTTTTTGCATTTGGGGCGATTCCAGATTGGCCTGGATATCAAGATAAAACATCTCTTCCCACGGATTGCCGTGAATCGGGCGTGACTCCAGTTTAGTCATAATCAGATTATGGTTACGCAGCACCAGCAATGCTTCTACCAGCGCACCGGCCTGTTGTCCTGTTGCCATCAGCAACGTGGTTTTTGCCGGAACCTGGTCGGATACATTGATTGCTTTACGTGCCAGCACCACGAAGCGGGTGATGTTTTGCGACTGGTTAGCCTCAATATGCTCGAGAACCTGCAAACCATACAGTACGCCTCCGGCTTCGCTCCCCAGGGCCGCCACGCGCGGCGAGTTAGCCTGCGCAACTTTTTCCATTGCCGCAGAGGTGCTTTCAGTGTACTCAATCTTCCAGTGCGGGTAGCGATTCAGGAACTTGCTGCACTGCTGGAACGGCTGTGGATGGCTGTATACCGTTTCAATGGTCTCAAGATCCGTCGTGCCGGACACCAGTACACAGTGGTCTATCGTAATGGTCATCTCGCCAACAATAGACAGGCTGGTGTGCTGTAGCAGGTCGTAAACGTCGTTAATCCCACCGGAGCTGGTGTTTTCAATCGGAACCACAGCATAGTCAGCCTGTCCGGTTTCGACCTGATTAAAGATATCGGCAAATTTTGCGCAGCCGCTTTCAATAAATTGTTCAAAATGGCGGGCGGCGTACTGACGTGCTGCCAGATGGGAATATGATCCTTTTGGCCCAAGGAAGGCCACGCGCGCGGAGTGTGGGTTAATTTTGTTCAGGTGCTGCTGGAGCAGAGCCTGTTGAGTCAGGACGGAGTCTTCGATTATGAGCTGGAACAGGCGGGTAATGTAGTGAGCATCGAGATGATGTGCTTTGCCCAACTGAATCAGACGGTCCAACAGGTCACGTTCACGGTCGATATCTCGTACCGGACGATGTGAAAGCAGTTTGGCTTTACCAACTTCTACGGCCAGTCCACGTCGCTCAGCCAGCAGGGCCAGTAATTTTTCATCCAGCGTGCTGATCTTATCGCGCAGCGCCAACAATGGGTTTTCCGATGTCATAGTGTTGCCTTTCTTGTTATCAATAAAAAAGGCCCCCCGTTGTGGGAGGCCTTATTGTTCGTCTTCGCATTCTTTATCACACGACGAAACGCCTCCCATTCAGGGGAAGGTAAAAAAGAATGCGAAGAAGAACGGGACAAGTTTCATGTAATTTTCCTTTGGCTACGTCAGTAAAGTACCCGTACTGTTTTCACCCTGTCAACAAAAAACGCGCCCGAAGGCGCGTTGGCGATACACTCAATGTAAGGGACTACTCTTCTTCTGCTTCGACGAAGTTGGCGTCTTTGACTGAAGTTGTTGCACGACGGGCTTCGCCTTTGTGCTGCACTTTATTGAGCTGCCGTTCCAGCTTGTTGATCAAATCGTTAATTGCGGTGTACATATCCTCGTGTTTTGCGCTGGCGACCAGATGTCCGTTCGGTGTATTGATGGTGGCATCAGCAATGAAACCCTGTGGCTCCTTAGACAGAATGATATGTGGATTAATCAGATGAGTTTGCCATTTTTCTAGTTTGGCGAGACGGTCTGCGACATGCTGGCGAATTGCCGGAGTAATTTCCATTTGTTTACTGGTAATGTTCATTGTCATAAATTTTACCTCTTGTCTTTCCCGTCTTGGTGATTCCAGCATACCGTTCCCAATGTCAAAATGCGTGATCTAAATCACATTTTTTTGTCGCTTTTTGTCAAGAAAACCTTTTTGTGAGGCACCGCAGGAACAGGCGATTTTTTACTTGAGGAATACCTGAAAGCAGGCCATATTTGATAGGATGCGTCGGAGCTAAACCGCTTCAGTTGTAGCGTTAACGGATAAAAAAACGGCAGCCCTTGGGCTGCCGTTTTGCATTCTGAGGTAAATCAGGTATTGCTGCTGTTGGCGGCAATGATTTTCGCTACTTTTTCTGCCTGCGCATTCATCTGCATCTGGCGATAAGCTTTTTCCATTAACGGCAGAGCATCACGTGTTGCCTGAGTATCAGGGTAGTCGCGTAGCATACCTTCCACACGGTTTACCACGGCAACCCATGCACCGCGGGCAGTGTAGTATTCCGCAACGGAATATTCATACTTCGCCAGACGATCTTTCAGGAACACCAGACGTTTGGTGGCATCAGTGGTGTACTGGCTGTTCGGATAGCCACGTACCAGTTTGGAAAAGTCATTAAACGCAGCTCGGGCGTGTTGCGGATCGCGATCGCTGCGATCAACACCAAAGAATCCTTGCAGTGCGCTATCATCCAACGCCATATTGGTCAGGCCACGCATATACATGACATAATCAATGTTAGGGTGTGTCGGGTTAAGACGGATAAAACGATCGATAGCAGCCTGAGCAAGTGGCAGATCGGCGTTTTTGTAGTAGGCGTAGATGAGATCTAATTGCACCTGCTGAGAATACGGTCCAAATGGATAACGGTTATCCAACGCTTCCAATTGCGTTATTGCCTGTTTCCAGTTACCGTCCTGCAGCTTTTGCTGAGCAGTCGCGTAGATTTCATTTGGCGGATTATCGGGCACCTCTTCCTTTGAACCAGAGCAACCCGCCAAAAACAGGCTCAACGTGGCTGCTGCCACCAGATATTTCATGCGCGTCATGACGTTTTGACTTTCCTCAAAATGTAATACGGGAGATTCTCTGTTCCTGCTCCCGGTTAAGACCAGCTACAATAGCACACTATATTAAACGGCAAAGCCGTAAAACCCAACGTTAAACGAAGAAGCAGTTTATGGCACAACGAGTAGAACTCACCGCAACAGTCTCCGAAAATCAGCTCGGTCAACGCTTAGATCAGGCTTTGGCCGAATTGTTCCCTGATTATTCGCGATCGCGCATAAAAGAATGGATCCTCGACCAGCGCGTGCTGGTAAATGGCAATCTTTGCGATAAACCGAAAGAAAAAGTGTTGGGTGGAGAGCGTGTCTCCATCAATGCAGAAATTGATGAAGAGGTTCGTTTTGAACCTCAGGATATCCCACTGGATATCGTTTATGAAGATGATGATATTCTTGTCATCAACAAACCCCGTGACCTTGTAGTGCATCCGGGCGCCGGGAATCCTGATGGTACGGTATTGAATGCGTTACTGCATTACTACCCGCCAATCGCGGATGTTCCTCGTGCCGGTATCGTACACCGTCTGGATAAAGACACGACCGGATTAATGGTGGTGGCAAAAACTGTTCCGGCACAAACACGTCTGGTTGAGTCATTGCAGCTGCGCGAAATTACCCGTGAGTACGAAGCCGTAGCAATTGGTCACATGACTGCTGGCGGAACCGTTGAGGAACCGATTAGCCGTCACCCGACCAAGCGTACGCACATGGCGGTACACCCAATGGGGAAACCGGCGGTAACGCACTATCGCATTATGGAACACTTCCGTGTGCACACGCGTCTGCGGTTGCGTCTGGAAACCGGACGTACGCATCAGATCCGCGTGCACATGGCACATATCACTCATCCGCTGGTGGGCGATCAGGTCTACGGCGGTCGTCCACGTCCACCGAAAGGCGCTTCTGACGAATTTATCTCCGTACTGCGTAAGTTCGACCGCCAAGCGCTACATGCGACCATGCTGCGTTTGTATCACCCGATTTCCGGTATCGAAATGGAATGGCATGCGCCGATCCCACAAGATATGGTGCAATTGATTGAAGTGATGCGCGCTGATTTCGAAGAACATAAGGATGATATTGCCTGGCTATGAGTAAGCTAATTGTTCCGCAGTGGCCGATACCTCAAGGTGTCGCGGCGTGTAGTTCTACCCGTATTGGCGGAGTCAGTATGCCGCCTTACGATTCGCTGAATCTGGGCGCCCATTGCGGCGATAACCCGGAGCATGTTGAAGAGAACCGCAAACGACTGTTTGCTGCGGGCAATCTGCCGTCAAAGCCGGTCTGGCTGGAGCAGGTCCACGGTAAGGATGTCCTGAAACTGACAGGCGGGCCTTACGCCTCCAAACGCGCAGATGCGTCGTATAGCAACACGCCGGGCACAGTGTGTGCGGTAATGACCGCTGATTGTCTGCCGGTGCTGTTTTGCAATCGCGCCGGGACGGAAGTGGCTGCGGCCCATGCGGGTTGGCGAGGATTATGCGCTGGCGTGCTGGAAGAGACGGTGGCGTGTTTTGCCGACGAACCTGAAAACATTATTGCCTGGCTAGGACCGGCGATAGGCCCAAACGCCTTTGAAGTGGGAGCAGAAGTTCGCGAGGCATCCATGACGAAAGATCCGCAAGCGGACCTCGCATTTGTACCGCGCGGCGACAAGTATCTGGCGGATATCTACCAGCTTGCCCGTCAGCGGCTGGCAAATGTCGGCGTGGAGAACATCCACGGCGGCGACCGTTGCACCTTTAGTGAAAGTGAGACGTTCTTCTCTTATCGTCGCGACAATACCACGGGTCGTATGGCAAGTTTTATTTGGCTGATATAACCTAAAGAATCAAGACGATCCGGTACGTGTAATTTTCTTTTCACATAATTCAGGTCATTCACCTTGAATAATTGAGGGATGACCTCATTTAATCTCCAGTAGCAATTTTGACCTGTTATGGGAGGAGTTATGCGTCTGGATCGTCTTACCAATAAATTCCAGCTTGCTCTTGCCGATGCCCAGTCACTCGCATTGGGGCACGACAATCAATTCATCGAACCACTTCATCTAATGAGCGCCTTGCTGAATCAGGAAGGGGGATCGGTACGTCCTTTATTAACGTCTGCTGGCATTAATGCTGGCCAGTTACGTACAGCCATTGACCAGGCGTTGAGCCGCTTGCCGCAGGTAGAAGGTACCGGCGGTGATGTGCAGCCTTCTCAGGAACTGGTGCGTGTACTGAATCTTTGCGACAAGCTGGCGCAAAAACGTGGGGACAACTTTATTTCGTCAGAACTGTTCGTTCTGGCGGTGCTTGAGTCACGCGGTACGCTGACCGACTTATTAAAATCAGCAGGGGCGACGACCGCCAATATCACTCAGGCAATTGAACAAATGCGTGGAGGTGAAAGCGTGAATGACCAGGGGGCTGAAGACCAACGTCAGGCCTTGAAAAAATATACCGTCGATCTGACTGAACGTGCTGAACAGGGCAAACTCGATCCAGTTATCGGCCGTGATGAAGAAATTCGCCGTACCATTCAGGTGCTGCAACGTCGTACTAAAAATAACCCAGTGTTAATCGGTGAACCCGGTGTCGGTAAAACAGCCATTGTTGAAGGGCTGGCCCAACGCATCATCAATGGTGAAGTGCCGGAGGGCTTAAAAGGCCGTCGTGTACTGGCGCTGGATATGGGCGCGCTGGTGGCTGGGGCCAAATATCGCGGTGAGTTTGAAGAGCGCTTAAAAGGTGTGCTGAACGATCTCTCGAAACAGGAAGGCAACGTCATTCTGTTTATCGACGAATTGCATACCATGGTTGGGGCGGGTAAAGCCGATGGCGCGATGGACGCCGGGAACATGCTGAAACCAGCGCTGGCTCGCGGGGAACTGCACTGCGTAGGTGCCACAACGCTTGATGAATATCGCCAGTACATCGAAAAAGATGCGGCGCTGGAACGTCGTTTCCAGAAAGTGTTTGTGGCTGAACCTTCAGTGGAAGACACCATCGCAATCTTGCGTGGCCTGAAAGAACGTTATGAGCTGCACCATCATGTGCAGATTACTGACCCGGCGATTGTTGCGGCAGCTACGTTGTCTCATCGTTATATTGCCGATCGTCAGTTACCGGATAAAGCTATCGACCTTATTGACGAAGCGGCATCCAGCATTCGTATGCAGATTGACTCCAAGCCGGAGGAACTCGACAGACTCGACCGCCGTATTATCCAGCTCAAACTGGAACAGCAGGCATTAATGAAAGAGTCTGATGAGGCAAGTAAAAAACGTCTCGATATGCTCAACGAAGAGCTGGACGACAAAGAGCGCCAGTATTCTGAGTTAGAGGAAGAGTGGAAAGCTGAAAAAGCCTCCCTCTCGGGAACGCAAACTATCAAGGCTGAGCTGGAGCAGGCAAAAATCGCCATCGAACAGGCGCGCCGCGTTGGCGACCTGGCGCGGATGTCTGAACTGCAGTACGGCAAAATTCCTGAACTGGAAAAACAGCTGGAAGCAGCCACCCAGTCTGAAGGCAAAACCATGCGTCTGCTGCGTAATAAAGTCACGGATGCAGAAATTGCTGAGGTGCTGGCGCGCTGGACCGGGATCCCGGTTGCTCGCATGCTGGAAGGCGAACGGGAAAAACTGTTGCGTATGGAACAGGAGCTGCACAGCCGTGTGATTGGTCAGAACGAAGCGGTGGAAGCCGTTTCTAACGCCATCCGTCGTAGCCGCGCGGGCTTGTCCGATCCGAATCGTCCGATTGGTTCATTCTTGTTCCTTGGTCCAACCGGGGTCGGTAAAACCGAACTGTGCAAAGCGCTGGCAAACTTTATGTTCGACAGTGACGACGCAATGGTGCGTATCGATATGTCCGAGTTTATGGAGAAACACTCGGTGTCTCGCTTGGTTGGGGCACCTCCGGGATATGTCGGTTATGAAGAAGGTGGGTATCTGACGGAAGCAGTACGTCGTCGTCCTTACTCTGTCATCCTGCTGGATGAAGTGGAAAAAGCGCACCCGGATGTGTTCAACATTCTGCTGCAGGTGCTTGACGATGGTCGTCTGACTGACGGACAGGGAAGAACGGTCGACTTCCGTAATACGGTTGTCATCATGACCTCAAACCTGGGGTCCGATCTAATCCAGGAACGCTTTGGTGAGCTGGATTACGGCCACATGAAAGATATGGTGCTGGGCGTCGTGAGCCATAACTTCCGCCCGGAATTCATCAACCGTATAGATGAGGTTGTTGTATTCCATCCGTTGGGTGAGCAGCACATTGCTTCTATTGCTCAGATCCAGCTGCAGCGTCTGTACAAACGTCTGGAAGAGCGTGGCTATGAAATCCACATTTCTGACGAGGCGCTTAAACTGCTGAGTGCGAATGGTTACGATCCGGTGTATGGCGCACGTCCATTGAAACGTGCTATCCAGCAGCAGATCGAAAACCCGCTGGCGCAGCAAATTCTGTCTGGTGAACTGATTCCGGGCAAAACGATTCGTCTGGAAGTGAATGACGATCGCATCGTGGCAGTGCAGTAAGTCACAAAACAACAATAAACGGGCCCTGCGGGGCTCGTTTTTGTTTAAAATTCAGGCGAAAATAGACGTATTGATTGAAAAGTAATCGCTTGATAAGTTTTTTATATTTTTAACTTGTCAGCCTGAAATAACTCCCTATAATGCGCCTCCACTGACACGGAACAACGGATTACAAGCCGCCGGGTCAGCGGGG
>NZ_JAOWFA010000017.1:0-230 GCF_030333885.1 Citrobacter sp. Cf132 | reverse complement strand
TATCTTCGAGTGCCCACACAGATTGTCTGATAAATTGTTAAAGAGCAGTTGCGACGCGCTTTAGCGCTCTGTCGCGAGGTCCCGTATATTACGTTTTCCTCATTCAGAGTCAAGCATTTATTTTTGCTTTTCTCTACGAGATTCTCAGGAGAACCCCGCTGACCCGGCGGCTTGTAATCCGTTGTTCCGTGTCAGTGGAGGCGCATTATAGGGAGTTATTTCAGGCTGAC
>NZ_JAOWFA010000016.1:0-248 GCF_030333885.1 Citrobacter sp. Cf132 | reverse complement strand
ATTCATACAGCGGCCAGCCATCCGTCATCCATATCACCACGTCAAAGGGTGACAGCAGGCTCATAAGACGCCCCAGCGTCTTCACCGAATACGTGCGCCACAACCGTCTTCCGGAGCCTGTCATACGCGTAAAACAGCCAGCGCTGGCGCGATTTAGCCCCGACGTATCCCCACTGTTCGTCCATTTCCGCGCAGACGATGACGTCACTGCCCGGCTGTATGCGCGAGGTTACCGACTGCGGCCTGAG
>NZ_JAOWFA010000015.1:0-248 GCF_030333885.1 Citrobacter sp. Cf132 | reverse complement strand
CTGCTGTCACCCTTTGACGTGGTGATATGGATGACGGATGGCTGGCCGCTGTATGAATCCCGCCTGAAGGGAAAGCTGCACGTAATCAGCAAGCGATATACGCAGCGAATTGAGCGGCATAACCTGAATCTGAGGCAGCACCTGGCACGGCTGGGACGGAAGTCGCTGTCGTTCTCAAAATCGGTGGAGCTGCATGACAAAGTCATCGGGCATTATCTGAACATAAAACACTATCAATAAGTTGGAGT
>NZ_JAOWFA010000001.1:0-264 GCF_030333885.1 Citrobacter sp. Cf132 | reverse complement strand
GAGGTTCGAATCCTCCCGGATGCACCATCTTCTCCGAGATAGCAGCAAAACTGTTGTTTCATGGTCTGCGAGATAATCGCCAGTACCAGGGAGAATAACGTTGCTTCAGCAACGGCCCGCAGGGCGAGGCGCAGCCGAGTAATCCTCCCGGATGCACCATCTTCTTTGCAGTATCAGTAGTAATCAGCAATTCCCGATGCATCCGTAGCTCAGCTGGATAGAGTACTCGGCTACGAACCGAGCGGTCGGAGGTTCGAATCCTCC
>NZ_JAOWFA010000014.1:0-248 GCF_030333885.1 Citrobacter sp. Cf132 | reverse complement strand
TGGCAGTTTATGGCGGGCGTCCTGCCCGCCACCCTCCGGGCCGTTGCTGCGCAACGTTCAAATCCGCTCCCGGCGGATTTATCCTCCTCAGGAGAGCGCTCGCCGACAAACAACAGATAAAACAAAAGGCCCAGTCTTTCGACTGAGCCTTTTGTTTTTATTTGATGTCTGGCAGTTCCCTACTCTCGCATGGGGAGACCCCACACTACCATCGGCGCTACGGCGTTTCACTTCTGAGTTCGGCATGG
>NZ_JAOWFA010000013.1:0-216 GCF_030333885.1 Citrobacter sp. Cf132 | reverse complement strand
ACTGCCAGGGCATCCACCGTGTACGCTTAGTCGCTTAACCTCACAACCCGAAGATGTTTCGTAAAACACCACCGTGTTGCAAAAATTTGAGAGACTCGAACACACCATTTATCTGTTCTTATTACGGAGAACAGACACAGTGTGTCGTTTCAATTTTCAGCTTGATCCAGATTTTTAAAGAGCAAATATCTCAAACGTCACCCGAAGGTAAGTTTT
>NZ_JAOWFA010000012.1:0-268 GCF_030333885.1 Citrobacter sp. Cf132 | reverse complement strand
CAGTAAAGATGGTGGAGCTATGCGGGATCGAACCGCAGACCTCCTGCGTGCAAGGCAGGCGCTCTCCCAGCTGAGCTATAACCCCATCGTAAATGCTAATCTCTGTACCCTAATTCGTTTCCGGGCAAGGCGCGGTGGTGCGAAGCATACTGAAGTATGCGAGCATCGCCGTAACACAGCACGGAGGCGAATTTGGTAGGCCTGAGTGGACTTGAACCACCGACCTCACCCTTATCAGGGGTGCGCTCTAACCACCTGAGCTACAAGC
>NZ_JAOWFA010000011.1:0-978 GCF_030333885.1 Citrobacter sp. Cf132 | reverse complement strand
GCGGGAAAAACTGATGGCCAGCTTCGAGCGGGTTCTGATGCCCGGACTTGATAAAGATCAGTACAGCATTCTGTGGGTGGAGCACGAGGACAAGGGGCGTCTGGAGCTGAACTTTCTGATCCCCAATACCGAGCTGCTGACCGGCAGGCGGCTCCAGCCGTACTACGACCGCGCCGACCGGCCGCGTATCGATGCCTGGCAGACCATCGTGAACGGCAGACTGGGGCTGCATGACCCGAACGCGCCGGAAAACCGCCGGGCGCTGGTCACGCCGGCCGGACTGCCGAAAACGAAGCAGGAAGCCGCAGAAGCCATCACCCGTGGACTGCTGAGCTTAGCCTCGTCCGGGGAGCTGAAAAGCCGTCAGGACGTCACTGAGGCTCTTGAAGGTGCAGGTTTTGAGGTGGTGCGTACAACGAAAAGCAGTATCAGCATTGCCGACCCTGACGGGGGGCGAAACATCCGACTGAAGGGAGCCATCTATGAGCAGTCTTTTAACGCTGGCGAAGGACTTAGAGCAGCAATCGAAAGCGCAGCAGAAGAGTACCGGCGAGATGCTGAAAGCCGCATTCAGCGAGCACGAGCAGTCTGTCAGAGCGGAACTGAACGCAAGCGCGAGGAGAATCAGCGACGCCATCAGCGCCCACGAGCAGAGTATGAGCGAGGCGATGGAGAAAAACCGGCGGAGCGTGTTGCTGACGGCCGGGAGGACATGGCTCACCATCCTGATGGTGTCAGCGCTGCTGATCGCCACGAGCGGGAGCATTCTGTGGTGGCAGGGACGGCAGATAACCGACAATTACACACATCTTCGTCAGCAGGAAGATACCCTGGCGAAAATGACCGCCCGGACGTGGGGAGTACGCTATCAGGAGAGCAACGACGGACGGAGGTTCCTTATCCTGCCGCCGGGGATGCAAGCCGAAGCCATCCCCTACGACGGGACGACCTGGATCCGCCTGAAACAGGAGTAGCGGA
>NZ_JAOWFA010000010.1:0-55300 GCF_030333885.1 Citrobacter sp. Cf132 | reverse complement strand
TTAAACGGACCAGTGAAGCTTACCATAGCGCGGACATCTGAATTGAGCCACAGGCGGACATTACTATTGAGCCATTACAACGTCAGTGCGCATAATGTATATTATGTTAAATTGAATTTGAACTGTACCAGGCTTCTAATCCCATGGACAAGTTCAGTCTTCACCCCTTCTGCTTTCTCTGTCGAATAACCAATCATGAAGGTCTGAGCAACAAAGTTCGCTCCTGCAGTTGAGATGCTTTGAGCACAAGCACTCTGTATGCAAACGCTATACAGAGTGCAATCTCAACGGTTTAACGCTGACAAAACACCGACGGCGAACGGCTGGTATAGAACTGCCATGTACTGCTATTGAGTCGCAATATGCTGAAATAAAATGGTTCTTTGGGTTTAAGGAAAAAATCTGGCAACGTTCTCGCTAACAATGGATGAATGTTAGTGCCACCGGAACTTGAAGCGACATTTCCGGACTCCATAAAGTAATCATCATCCTTGCGAGTAAAGGTAAACCAGACATTTTGATTTACCGCCAGCTTTTCACCGTTATTATCAGTGATTTTTCCGCGTAAAATAGCTACCCCATTGCTGCCATTAAAAACGTACCTGACTGAAATATCACCACGAATATCTGGATACTCCATTACTAATTCTCCGGAGCAATCAAAATGTGACCGCTGCCAGTTTTGTAACGTCATCGTGACAGTAATTGTTAACGCTACTGCTAAGATGATGCCAACACACCATTTTATATTACGTCCCCACATGTCTGGACTCCGCGAAATAATAATGGGTCACACAATCATTATCCTGCCAGCGGCTAAATTGCTTTCGACAAGTTAATGCGGAGATCCGCGGGAAATTAGGATACAGCGTGAGATAAACCCAGGGATAGCTTTGACAATCCAGCGTACTTGTTTTGATAAACTGCTGGTGCTGATCAAATTTAAGCACATCCTGATTGGCGTACCAGTGGCATCCCTCCCCTACGCCTAAAGACACATAACGACTGAGTCTGGGATCAAACTGTGCCTCCCAGGTCACTATTGCGGCTATAACGCAGCACACAACACCCGCCAGAATCCAGCACAGTGAGCGCATACGCAGTGATTTTGTCACTGTATTTACCGACGTTACCGATGGCGTGACAGAGAGCTCGCTAAGCGGTTCTTCAATCTTCTGTTCCAGCACTTCCAGTTGTGGCTCCAGGCGGATCCCGACTTTCGGTACGGTTACGATAAGTTCTTCATTCAGGCTAAGTTCTTTAAACGCGCGACGAAGCAAGGAAATATTCTGATAGAACGTATTATTGGTGACCTGCGCACCGTTAATATACCAGACATGTTCAAAGAAATAATCACGTTCAATAACCTGCCCCTGTTGTTGAATTAATAATAGTAAACAACGGGTTGCCGGATTGCTTAATGTTATACGTTTGGTCTCATCCGATTTCGCGTAGAGTACGTTCCGCTCTGGCCAGAATACAACGGTACTGTTAAGCAAAAACACGTGTGCCATTATGTTCCCTGAATATGGATTTTTGTCAATTTAGCTAGAGCGAGCACTGCCAGCGTTAATTTACGACAGTTGAAAATCCCCAACGATTTCCTTCATCGTTAATCACAGTAAAGTTTATCTTATTATTCAGCATTTCAGGAGGTGCTGACTTAAAAATTACCTGCCGGGAACGCGGTGAAACCACTATTCCAGTTATGGAATAGTCTCCTGAAGCTACATTAGCCAGAGATATGTTCCAGGAACTCTGATTAACAGCGTAAATCCCCCCGTTTTCATGGTGAAAACTCAGAAGATTGATGCTTTTTTCAGTCAACACGCCTGTGTTTTTCGGTCTCCATAGGACTTTTAGCTGATTTCTTAACGTTAAGCGCACTTTTTCACCAGTTGAGCTATTTTTCAACTCCGCTGGAACCTGGTACACGTTGAGCCAGAATAACGACTCATAATCGTTGGCAAGCCCCGCCCCAGTCGTCATCACCTTTATCTCGCGTTGTTCACCGGGGAGAATTTTTAGCACCGGGGGAAGCACGATAAAAGGCGAACTGGCCTGTGATGGCCCTTTCTCTGGCGTGCCGTCATCTACCCAACTTTGAACCACCACGGGATAATTACCATCGTTGACTAACATCACCGAGCGTTGAGTCTCTCCGTGGTTGAAAATGACCCGAGTAGTACTGATGTTAACCGCCGCATGTAGGCCAAATGCCAGCATCCAGAGGCTACTGAATACGCAATAAAACTTGTACATGTGACTGGTAGCCCCCCGCCGTTAACGTATCTGCACCAAAACTTGCCAGACGAGCTTCGAAGCTTTCGCTGTAGTAATTGATGCCATCCTGGCTGCCATTTTGCTGCGTATTGCTGCCAATGACTGGCATCCAGCCGCCTTCGCTACCGCTGCCGACAGTTGATACCGCCATAAAATTCACCGGATTACCCGCACGGTAAACACGCACGCCAACGCCGCGAGCCCGCCCGGGAGCGCCATATTGCGTATCTAATAGCCAGGTTACGGTTTTACCAGTAATCAAATTAAAACCCCAGGCGCTGTTGACGCTGCTTTCCGGTGCAAGCAGCCCCATTGCGACATTGCTCTTCCCGGTCGCCACACCGGAAACCACCGTTGATTCGCAGGCAAATCCTATCTGGAAGGGCGCTGATGAATACTCCCCCTGCTTGAGCTGGGCCACGGAAATTGGCGGCAGATGCACAACGGGCGTAAAATCGGTAACCTGACACATTGCTGCACGTTTGACGAAGATCCCGTTATTGTACAGGCTAATCACTGACGGCCAGTCATTCGCCCAGCCAGCCCAGTTTCCTCCACGGTGCGGCTGACCTATCTTGATACCCCACGAAGTTGTACCAGGCCCACGAAAAACCACGTAAGCATTGGGATTCACATAACTATTGTAAGTAGCAGACTGCGCCTGGTTGGCGTAGTAGCGTGTATCCAGCGTTTTAATCAACTCGGCACTTATCGTCGAGAAGTTCTTGGCCTTAATCAGGAAGTTGCCATTGGTGTCAAGATCCAGGTTTTCCAGTGGGCGTTGCTGCCAGCTGTCGGTAAAGACGCTGCCTGTCGCATCGTGCGTCAAGCGTAATACGACGTTTTTCATGATGGTCAGATACGCGCCAGGTACATCCGTTGCTTCATACCAGCCAGCCACGGTGTCATCGCCGTTAGTTGACCAGGCTTCATAGAGTTGCCCGGCGGTGTCCGGTGTACAACGGAAAAATACCTGCTCAGGATCGTAACCGCCGCCTTTATGAGCATAAGTGGTAAAAGGGATCCCGCCGCTGGAGGTCAGGATCGTCCCTGCCGGCTGAAAACTGCTATTACTGGTGATATCGACAGACTTACTCAATCCCGGCAATAGCCCGTTCCAGGCATCGTTGCCGCCGCCGGAGCGCCAGTCATTGGCAATGCCGTCCGTACTTGCACTAAGCCTGTGCGTACCTTGTGCGCCACTACTTCCTGATTTATATGGATAAATAATGTATTCACAGGCGGCCTGTATCTGACAAGAAAACAGCGCCAGAACCAGAAAAAATAGTCTCATGAGCGCCCTTTTGTTACGCAAGCTACCGTTAATGCAATTAACGGTTCTGTACGTTGTTGTTGGTTAAGTTTCCACGGCAACGAACAATCACTGCTTTCCAGCATCAATAGTCCCTCTTCTTCTTCAACGCGGGCATATACCTGGTTCGCCTGGGCAACCATCCCGACTACACGACCTCGACCGTTGGTCACAGCCGCTCCCATCGGTAACGTCACGTCACTCTTCACAGTGATGAGTAACGGATAGCCAGAGAGCGTTGCAAAACGCAGTTTTACTGCGGCCCCCGCCATTGGCGCAATGCGCCGTTGACTCTCCTGAAGCTCTGCGTTGGTGTTCATTCCGCTACCGTCGAGAGTCACATTGTTAAAGCGATAAGGTGTCAATGAGGGGACCAGCGCATAACCCCCACTGTTCACAGTTGCACCCTGGCCGCCCCCGACTCTGGCTCCCGCAGCGCCTGGCGCTTCCACCAGGGCAAATGTGTCGCCAACCCACGGGCCGGCAACAATGCCATGGCGATGTACAACGAGCGCCCCGCGTACCCCTGCAGACCATTGCTGATAGTTTTGTGACTGTGAGACGCTGCCGTTTAGCGTGCCGAAAGCCGTATTTTTTTGCAGTGAACCACCCCAGTCGGTCACGCTGTTTGACTCACCTTGCCCCTGTTGCCAGCCAGTGGACAGCGCGTAATTAAGGGTTTCATCCTGATCAAGCGCACCAGACAATGCCAACTGTGCATTGCGCCCAGCCTGTTGAGCCTGACTCGCCGACAGCGCCAGCGTATGCTCACGTTCACCTATACCCAAAGGCATTGAGAGGGTAAGCGTTGCCATGTTTTCTTTTTGCACTTGTGAACGGTCGCCGTTACGCCACCAGGTGTCCTGTCGGCTGAATGACATACCTAACGTCATTCGTCCAAAGGTGGTGTTATACCCAGCCTGCAACTGAGTGCTGCTGCCACGGTCACTGTAGTAATCCATCATTGATCCCGACAGCCATAGGTTTCCGTAGCTGCTCAACGTTTGGTTCACCGTAACGGTAAACTGGTTTTTTTGACGCAGCGTATCCGAGCGCCATTGCGCATTGCTTCCGCTGACGCTTCGCTCACCCAGAACGTCACCGTAGTCACGATACCCTTCTGTGGAATAGCGATAACCCGCCAGCGCGACGTGAGTTCCTATCGGAGTGAACGTTTTGCTCCAGTTGGTTTGCAGCCGCCAGCCACTCATGGTTTGAGAAGCAATCCGGGCCCGCGAACCGGTAACATCGACACCAAAAGCGCCCATCGACGTTGCCAGAACGCCTCCCATCAGGAGTGCCTGATAGTCGTCGCCGATCCGCAAAGCGCCATTAGCGGTCAGGAGATTCGTCATCCCGCGCTCAAGCGTGAAATCGGTAAACAGACCATCGGCGGCGCTGTAATCCCGGGTCTTACCTGCCACCAGACCGTAGCGCCAGACGCCGGGACGCAGTGATAAAGGTACGCTGGCATATGGCACGGTATAGCTACTCTTTTTGTTATCGGCGCCGGTGATTTCAACTTGTAAATCACCGTCCCAGGCTGTATTCGGCAAATCATCAAGTACAAAAGGGCCTTGTGGTACGCTGGTTTCGTAAAGCGTTCGACCATTCTGCTTGACCACAACGCGTGAAGGTGTAGATGCCGTACCACGAATTTCTGGGGCGTAGCCGCGTCGCGACTGTGGCCACATTCGTTGATCGGTTTCCAGTTTGACACCTGTAAACGCCATACTGCCAAGCAGATTTCCCGAGGTGTAGCTTTCGCCTACCGTCAGTAAACTTTCCAGAGATGCGACAGGGTGTTGAAGCCAGGTTTGCAGCGCATCCCAGCGTTGGCTTTCTCGATCGCCATCGCGCCGCCAGTTGGCAGACGACTGTTGGCGAAATTGCCAACTCCCCATGTTGAATCCGCTGCTCAGTCCCAGCCAACCGTAATCACTTTGCTGACCGTTATTTTTATTGTGATAGGCGTGCAGATTGTAGTTACTGAACAACACGCTCTCGCCGCTTTGCCACTGCGACGGCGGTACATAATCCATGGGGGTACGTTTTAATGCCGCTTGAGGAACGCTGAGATTCAGACGCAATAAGCTCTGGTCAAAATCCCAGCGTCCACCGCTGATCCGAGCTTCAGGGGCGAAGCAATCCTGCGCTTGTTCCGACGCTGCTGTTACGCCCTGTTCATCCCAGAATTTCGCCGGAAGACAGGGTTCGGTACGCCCTGCTGTATTCTGGCGAAACAACACATCATCCCGCCCTACATACCGTCCATTGAGCCAGATATCCACGCTATAACGTCCCGCGACCACCGCATCCGGATCGTTGAGCATTGCCAGGCTTTTTTCGTAACCACTCCCAAGCAACAATGTTTCGTCAAAGGTGTAATTGCTGGCAAAAACAGGCATCGCAGCGGGCAAAAAAAGCCACCACCAGCGTGGATTAGTTTCGGACATTGTCCTGTTTCTCCAATGCCACGCGCCCGCTTAATGAGGCTCCCTGATCGTTAATCCAGCGCATTTGCGCGTCGTTCAATTGCGGAATTTTTGCAGGCCACGACATTGTCGCCCACGGTGCGATCGTTTCGCTCTGAATGCGCTGTTTTTTTCCCGCACCGCTGACGTCAAGTGACGAGAGCGCAAGATAGAAACCACTGTTATTGCGTAAATGCAGCTTGCCATTCTGCAGCCAGACCCGGCTGGTGTTCGCCATCTCCAGCGGCGAACCCACCAGCCCTGTGGGTCTGACCAATACTTTTACGCGACTACGTACCAGCACCAGAAGCTGGTTATCGTTTTGCGCATCCTTGCTTATGGGCGGGATCTGAATGAAGTTAAACCACCATAGCGATTCCCTGTCCTGTGCAACGGGTTTGCCGATGTAACGCAGCCGCACAGTTTGCCCCGCGTGGGCCGCCATCCGAAAGACCGGTGGCGTGGTGACAAAAGGAGCGGCCGCAGTTTGTGGTACTGATTGTGCATCGCCATCATCAAGCCAAACCTGAACGACACCAGGGACGTCGCCGCGATTAGTTAATTGCACACTGACTTCCCGGCTGTCTGCCGGATAGATTATCCGGTTGCCAGTCATCACTATGCTTGCCTGCACGCAGAAGCACATCATCATTCCAGCTAAACCAATAGCCAATCCTTTCATCACGCAGATCTCGCTTACAAATAGGAAATGGCGTATTGCACAGTGCCGACAACTGTCCCGGCGGTTGCCCCACCGTTCGGGCTAAAATACTGCACGGCAAAGTCGTGCTCACCGGACGTATTTCCGGCCGCAACGGTGATTCCTGCAACTGGAGTTCCAGTACGCAAATCAATCGGCGTAGTGCCCGCGCTATCGGTCAGCAGTTGTAATTCAACATTTTGCGCTGTACCCGTATTAGCCAGGTTTCCACGCTCGGTCATATTATTTGCAACGAAGACGGTTTTAATATCCAACGCATTAGAATCAACAGTACAACCAGTAACGCCGAGGGTGAATGTTGTCAGGCCTGCTGAAGATGCTGCTGCCGCGAGATCGCTTTTCGCAACAGACGGCAGTAATACTACCGGTCGTGCATTTACACCGTTAACTGTGACTTCGCAAGTTTGTTCGGTCACTTCGCCTTTAAAGGTGATGGTATTTGCTGAATCAGCATACGCTATCTGCGCAAACAATAACGCAAGGCCACCAGCTGCAAATATGTAACTGGTATGAGGATTATTGATTTTCATATTGTCTGTCCTTAATTAATAAATACATCGGTATCGTAATAAATAATTCAATAGTCCCTCTCCGCTGAGAGCGGAGTATTTATTGAGGGATACAGCGACGCCAGTAATGTCTTATGACTCCGTAGGATTAACCCTACGATGATTGCTAGTTTAAGAATAATCCCAGAGATTAAAACCTTTGTTTTCTCAAATCATATCAAGTCAATCTTAAGTAAGAAAAACAAACCATAAAATCTTTATATCTTATTGTTTTTATTAAGTTAATTCGATCATGGTGTGATTAAGGAAATTTTTCTTAAATGCGTGAAAGCAGATGAATTCACAGATTTTCCTCTTCCCCTACGCACCTAAAGCAACATTTCTGGCTTGACTGAAGAATTTTTTGTCCCTTCTCTCTAATGATTTTGTCGTGGCAGGTATCTATGATTACATCATCACTAACGAAACATTTCAGGACCTAACATGAAAATTAACACCGATGATTTCCCGCGAGTCAGAATGGATTATTCAATAGAGTCAGATGCGTCTTCAAATGACATTCTGATTGCAATTTCAAAACTTTTACAAAAAAAACAGCCCTTTGTTTTTATCTGTAGCGGATTACCGACTGAAAGCAATAAAGAAAATGATGATGTTAATGAACGCCGCAAGATTACTACCTGGATGAAGGACAATAAAGCTGCTATTGGCCAACTGATTAAAGGCCATATTCATATCATTCCAGAGACTACTAAGCGCACAGAACTGGAAAGCTTTTCAGTAACCTTCGAAAGATTCTGGGGGTATCCTATGTTTATTGTTGCCACTGAAAACGAGGCCAGAGAGAAAGCTAACGCCCTTCTCTGCTAAGGAATACTGATGTTTATATTTAAGGTTGAGCCAACGTACGTGGAAGAGTTAGTGCAGCCAGTCGTGGTAATTGGTCTCGGTATGGTGACGGAACAATGGGAATTGCCGTTTCACAGTCATAACAAAGCTGAACTTTTATTTGCTGATACCGGGCTTATCACCTTAGAAACTGAACATGATTTGTGGATCGTCCCGCCTCAGGGGGCCGTATGGATACCTGGTGGACTCAGGCATCGGGCAAAATGTAGCGGAAACCCTCGTGGATTTGTGGTGTTCATAGAGCCTGGTACGGTGGAGAATTTACCTGAAACATGCTGCACAATGTCGGTGTCCCCCTTTCTACGCGCCTTGCTTGAGCGAACTGCCGCGCTGCCGCAAAATTATTCGCATGAGAGCGCGGCATCGCGTCTGATAGCCGTTCTGTTAGATGAGATCATTGCAGCGCCGTTGGAATGGCTTCATCTTCCTATGCCAACTGACACACGCTTGCTGGCGCTGGCAAATACTATGCTGTCATTACCCTCTGAGCGGATAACGCTTGCGCAATGGGCTTGTCGGTTGAATATGAGCGAAAGGAACTTATCCCGGCTTTTTGCCAAAGAAACGGGATTTAGTATAAATCGCTGGCGCCGTCAGATGCACATTGTGAAAGCATTGCCATTACTGGCGCAAGGGCTATCGATACAGGTGATCGCGGATCAACTGGGTTATGAAAGCTCCGGAGCTTTTGTCACAATGTTTCGTAAAGCAACCGGCACACCTCCTCGTCGATTTATGGCTGAAAGGATGGCTGATATTCATTCACCTTTAAATATTCCTGCAGGTGGTTTTTACGAATACTAACGATGATTATCTGTATTTATACATGATAACCCCCCCCTTCATTTTACATTGCTGAATATAAACCCAGCACACATATTATCTATTGCAATAAAAACTCCTCGTTTTAAGTAATGTGAGTTTTTATTGTTATGGTTATTTTTATAAGTCAGGAGGAAAAATGGAGTTGCACAAGAAAGTTATTCGTGGTGGTATTTATATTACAATGGATGCGAATATTGGTGATATTAAGAATGGAGCTGTATTGCTTGAGGGGAATATCATCAAAGAAATTAGCCACTCTGAACATGCTTTTGATCATCATCAGGATGCTGAGTTTATAGACGCACATGGCGCTATCGTTATGCCGGGCATGGTTGATGCACATCGACATAACTGGATGTCGCTTTTCCGTGGTGTTTCTACAGAAGAGTCATTACCTGCCTTTTTAATCAATACATTCTACGCGTTTGGAGGGGTATTTACTGCCTCAAATATGTATGCGGCAGTATTATCAGGAAATATCAATGCTATTAACGCAGGTACCACAACAGTCTATGAAATTAACGATTGTGTGAATACGCCTGACCATGCTTTTAATGCTATTCAGGGGATGAAGGACAGCGGAATTCGTGGCATCTATGCCTATGGTATGCAGGTCTATAACTTTGAACCGTCCGGTTTTAAATCTCAGGAAGATCGTCTCGACATGGCCAGGCACCTATCCTGTACGCAATTCAACAGACAGGATCGTCTTGGCATGGGGATGTTGATTTCCGACCTCGGCACAGTCCCGTTTGCTCATTCGGCCCAGCAAATCAGGCTCACTGATGAGTTGGGAATCAAATGTGTTTCTCATACTGGCGCAGCCAAAACCTCAATTCTGTTACGCGGTTTGAGAGAGTTGGATGATCATGGTTTATTACGCCCCGGCCATCTGCACGCTCACAGTAATGGTTTAACAGGCGAGGACTGGAAACTGATTGCCCAAACCGGCGGATACGTGGTCAGTACGCCATCAAGCGAACTGCAAATGGGCATGGGTTTTTTACCATACCGGGCATGCGTTGAACATGATATCCCCTTCGGTCTTGGCACGGATCTCACGGGCGTTACAACTGATGATCTGTTTACACAAATGAATATTGCACTCCAAATTGAACGTGCTCTGGCGAATGACCAAATTCACCAGCGTGACAGTATGCCTTTTGAGATCACCCCGACCGTTCGTGATGCGCTTTACTGGGCAACGATGGGGGGCGCAAAAGTGATGGGGCTTGCTGATGAGATTGGCTCGCTGAGCGTCGGTAAGAAGGCAGATCTAATTATCATTCGCCATAGGGAAGGTTTTGTTCCGATGATGAATTATGCTGGCGGTGTCGTACAAATGACCCACAGCAACGATGTTGATACTGTCATTGCCGATGGCGTTATTCGTAAACGTCACGGAAAACTATGTGGTTACGACCTGGCAAAAGTTGAAACGCTTGCACAAAGCGCATTTGATAGCCTTGCCAAAAAATCGAAATCTTTTAATACGCTGGCGGCCAGTGATATTGAGAAATTTTTCCGACTGGCTGAGCGTAAAGCATCGTATCATTTCGCACAGGCTTACAGTAAAGAGTATTTTGATCGTACATTGAATTAATAATTCACCCTGCTTTCACGCCATTCGTGTATTCGGATGGCGTTATTTTATATCTATTGATGACTTTCTGAATAAATGTGAAAACAATGAAATTAAGAAGACCAGAAAAAGAAGTGCACTCACCAGTACTGATGTTGAGTACCCTGATGCTTGGCGTATTTACAGGATTATTCAGTGAAACTGCGCTAAACATGGCATTAACCCAATTGATGCATGAATTTTCCGTGGTTGCAGGCGTTGCGCAATGGTTGGTTACAGGGTATTTATTGACGCTGGCCGTATTCATGCCGGCATCAATCATATTGATGAAGTGGTTCAGTACCCGGTCATTAATCATCATTGCGATTTCACTCTCTTTTCTGGGGTGCCTGATTTCAGGTGTCTCAGAAAACATGATGATGTTAATGACCGGGCGTATTGTTCAGGCTATTGGCACCGCGATACTGCTACCCGTGCTGATGAGCGCGGCCTTACTTATTTTTCCGTTGCATCAATGTGGAAAAATAATGGGAGTAGTAGGTGTTTCTATTACTCTGGCGCCCGCGTTAGGACCAACAATATCAGGATTAATTATTACCGTGCTGAACTGGCGGGCGATATTTTTTATATGTGCTTCAATGTATATCGCAGCATTACTACTGGCCATTGTTGCAGCAGAAAATGTTGGGGATATTACTCATCCGCGCATTGATGTGATATCGCTATTATTATCATCCATCGGGTTTGGCGGCATCATCTGCGGGTTGGCTGCGTTGTCTGAAAATCCTGCGTCATCAGTCCACTTCTGGGGCGTTTTCCTGATGGGAATTCTGTGCCTTATCGCATTGTTCTGGCGACAAACCAGAATTCGTTATCCATTGATCAACACAAAAATATTCTCATGCCCGATATTTACAGTCGGCTCGCTTATCATGATGATGAGCATAATGAGCGTACTTGCCACCGCGATTATATTGCCCATCTATTTTATTGATGTCCTGGTAATGCAACCTGCTATGGCCGGTCTGATTTTACTGCCGGGTAACATCGTGAATGTTCTCTTTTCCCCGCTGATTGGTGCCCTCTATAACCGCTATGCGATGAGACCTTTTATTGTCCTTGGTTCTCTGTGCCTCGCATTGAGTGCAACGATATTCCTTATAATTACTCATGGATTCGCAGAGCAATGGGCGATTGCCGCCGCGTTTATGTTGTTATGCTTTGGTGTAACGTGCATTATCATGCCGGTACAAACAGCAGCTTTGAGTTCTTTGCCTAAATCTTTATATTCTGATGGTACATCTGTCTGGAATACGTTGTATCAAATCTCCGGTGCCGCCGGAGCCTCGATCGCAATCAGCCTGATGTCATCTTTTACCGCAAGAGCGATGAATGGGAAAGCCAGTACACCTGAGATTTTCGCCTTATCATCAGGAATTCATTCGGTGTTTTATTTTATTTTATTCCTGGGGCTCGCTTCATTAGTTGTATCATTCTGGTTACGAGAGCCACAACAAGGAACCTCACCCGATACGTTAATCAACTGATATTGTTACTGTTTTTATTAAAACAAAATGACATCTTTTGAAATGTAAAGAAATGAAAATACAATCTTATTCATAGAAAAGTATGAGTGAAGTCGGCAAAGGAAAAACCATAGTTATGATCATAACAAAAATGTAATACGAGGTTAAAAAAACGACGCCTGTGACCTTGAGAAGACTCAGTCTTCTCAAAACCGCGTGCCCTTAATATGTACGCGGTCCCACTCCGGGTCGCAAAATCGAATAAATAAGGTCTGACTCTTATTTTCACTAAGTAATACACTGGAGAACAACGCTAACCCGGTTGTGGATATCTTCAATATTTTAAAACATGGAGTCAAAACATGTAATAACCATCAGGTATCTTATACGACTCATTCTTCTGTCTGCTTTTGTAAGCAGAAGAAAAGAGTGGTGATAGCCAATACAAGTAAAGATAGGGGTAATGACTTATGGCCTCACAATATGACTTTACTGTCACCCTCCACGATCTTGCTTTTATTCTTAAGCAGATCAAAATATCCGAAGCGGCAACTAACCCAGACGGGAGCGTTAATGCTGAAATGCTTCGGGAATTAGTCTCCAGCCCACTCTTGCCCTATGGACTTCGCACGGTAGATGGTTCATGGAATAACCTTTTACCAGGTCAGGAATTATACGGCTCTGCCGATCAGACAATGCCGAGATTAACCGCATTAAACTGGCAGGATGCGGATCAAATGACCAGCTATATCCAGATTGGCGGTACGGTCATTGATGCCGACCCACGAATAATTAGCAATTTAATTTCAGACCAGACGGCCTCAAACCCGGCCGCGCTGGAGGCTTTTAACGCATTAAAAGATGCGCCCGGCGGCGGGACTGTTACTGGGGATGGCAACTTATCCATCCCCAATCAGTCTCCCGATATTGGGCTCTCCCCTGCGTTTAACGGCTGGATGACCTTCTTTGGCCAGTTTTTCGACCATGGTCTGGATCTGATTCCGAAAGGAGGCAACGGTATCGTTTTCATTCCGCTCCAGCCCGATGACCCTTTATATGTTGAAGGGTCGTCGACAAACTTTATGTTATTAACCCGGGCAACGGTGGATGAAAACCGAGAGACAGTAAACCTGACGACCCCCTTCATCGACCAAAACCAAACCTACACCTCCCATCCTTCACATCAAATTTTCATCCGCGAATACGTCATTATTGATGGGAAACCTGAGCCTACCGGGAATTTATTGGGTGGTGCAAACGGTGGACTGGCGACCTGGGCTGACGTTAAAAACCAGGCTGAAACCCTGCTTGGCATTAAACTCACCGATCATGACGTGTTTAATGTTCCCCTGCTGGCAACGGATCGCTACGGTAATTTGATTTTAAGTGAAAACGGAAAGGTACAGATTGTTACCACCGGGGGGCTGGTTGAAGCCAACGGAGGCCTGTTACCCGCGGAGACGTTCCGCACAGGTCATGCGTTTCTGGATGACATCGCTCATACTGCCGTGCCAAAAGCTGGTCTGCTGGCAGATGATGACAGCGCCATCGGCGGAGAAGGACCGCAACCGGCAGGAACCTATGATAACGAACTGCTCGATCGCCACTTTATCACCGGTGACGGGCGCGGGAACGAAAATATAGGTTTAACCGCGGTGCACGCCGTTTTTCACAGCGAGCATAACCGCCTGGTTGAGCAGTATAAAACCACTCTGCTGGAAACCGGCGATATCGACCTCATTAACCAGTGGTTGATGCCCAACCACCAAATCACGGAATTACCTGCCGATACCAATACTCTGGTATGGAACGGTGAGTACTTATTCCAGGCAGGCCGCTTCTCCACGGAAATGCAATATCAGCACCTCGTATTCGAGGAGTTTGCCCGTACCGTACAACCTGCCGTCGATCCGTTTGTCTTCTCCAACACGGCGGATATCAACCCGCTGATCTTTGCAGAGTTTGCGCATGTTGTTTACCGTTTTGGGCATTCAATGCTGACAGAAACTGTGGCGCGTACCGACATTGATATGCAAAACGGTGATATTGACCTGATTTCAGCATTCCTGAATCCGGTAGCATTTAATCAAATAAACGGGGCCACCGTTACGGACGATCAGGCTATTGGCGCAATCGTGCGTGGTATGACGCGTCAGGTGGGTAATGAAATTGATGAATTTATTACCGATGCTCTGCGTAATAATCTCATCGGCCTGCCCCTGGATTTAGGCGCGCTTAATATAGCCCGCGGTCGTGACACCGCAATGCCGACGCTGAACCAGGCCCGCGAGCAGTTTTTTGCTTTAAGCGGCGATAGCCAACTGAAGCCTTATACCAGTACCTACCTGAAAAATCCCGCTTCAATCATTAACTTTATGGCCGCCTATGGCCAGCACGAACTGATCCTCAACGCTACCAGCCTTGAAGGTAAGCGCGCAGCGGTTAACTTCCTGTTGTTTGGTGATGCTAACAATTCCCCGCCTGCGGATGCGATGGATTTCTTTAACAGTACCGGAGCGTGGGCAACCAAAGAGACCGGTCTGAATATGGTCGATTTCTGGATTGGCGGGCTGGCTGAGCGCAAAAATGAATTTGGCGGCATGCTCGGCTCAACCTTCAACTTTGTTTTCGAAACACAAATGGAAATGCTTCAGGACGGTGATCGTTTCTACTATCTGAGCCGCGTTCAGGGGCTGAACTTACTCAATGAACTGGAGGCCAACTCGTTTTCCGCGCTGGTAATGCGTAACAGCGATCTTGGTGATGAGGGTTCCTCCCACCTGCCCGCTAATCTGTTCCAGACACCGGACCATATTTTTGAAGTGAACCGCGTGCTGCAAACGGAAATCGACCCGAAATGGGGTAATCCGCTGAAGGATCTGCTCTCGCCGTTGTTGGTGCGTCGCGACCCAGGGGTGGATGTTGACGGCGATAGTTTTGCCGATGGTGGGTATCTGAAATATACCGGCGATGGGCATGTGGTGCTTGGTGGGACGGCAGGCAACGATACGTTAATCGGCGGTAAAGGGATAGACAGCCTGTGGGGCGATGGCGGAGATGACCGACTGGACGGCGGTGACGAAGCAGATGTGGTCCATGGCGGTGACGGTGATGACATTATTACCGATACCGGAACGCCTGTTGGTGATGCGGACTTCCTGCATGGCGATGCCGGACATGACGTTATCTTCTCTGGTAACGGAAACGATCTGGTCTTTGGTGGCAGCGGCAGCGACTTCGTGGTGGTCGGCGAAGATGCGCAGGAGGTCTTCTCGGGTCAGGATAACGACTTTGCGCTTGGCGGCTCGGGTGGTGATTTCCTGATGGGCAACGAAGGCGATGACTGGCTGGAAGGCGGCGACGGGTTTGACACGCTGGCGGGTGACAACTCTGAGTTGTTCTTCAACAGTACCATTATCGGTCACGATGTCCTCAACGGTCAGGGTAACGACACCGACTACGATGGCGAAGCCGGTGACGACATCATGGTTCAGGGCGCGGGGATCCAGCGCAATAATGGCATGGCCGGTTTCGACTGGGCTATCCATAAAGGAGACCCAAATGGCGCTAACTCTGACCTTGGGATCCCTATTTTCGTCAACCAGCAGGAGTTTATTCTACGCGACCGTTTTGATCTTGTTGAAGGGCTGTCGGGCTGGAAACACGACGATATCCTGACCGGAACAGAACAGCCGATAGGTACTGCGCCTGTTCAGGGCGTTCCCCTCTCTAACAACCTGACCCAGGAAGGTGCGGACCGGATCAACGGTCTACAGGCTATTCTCGGTGTAGAGCGTTCTACAAATCCGGACGCGGTGCTACTGAATCCTGATGATGGTAGCGATATTTTACTCGGCGGTGGTGGTAGCGACCGCATCATGGGTAAAGCTGGTAACGATATCATTGATGGTGATGCGTGGCTCAACGTCCGTATTGCCGTTACGGGTATGGCGGGACTCACCAGCGCCGAAGGTATGGCCGAACTGAAATCGTACATGCTGGCCGGCACGCTGAAACCGAATCAATTGTCGATTGTGCGCGAAATTCTGCATGAAGGTAACGGCACGGAAACTGACGTCGCGGTGTACCGTGATGTCAGCAGCAACTATGTCTTTACCCGTATGGCGGACGGTAGCCTGCGCGTCGATCACGCTACGCCGGATGCCGCGCTGAACCTGAATGATGGCATCGATCGTCTGTTGAACATCGAAAAACTGGAGTTTGGCGATGGGAAGCAGCTGTGGGTGACGGGGCAACAAGCGACGGGCGATCTGACCATCAGCAATCCTAATCCTTCGGTGGGTGACCTGCTGCGCGTCAACGTGGCGAACTTGCTGGATGGTAACGGGCTGGCGGCGGATGTGGTCATCACTATGACCTGGCAGGCATTCGTCAACGGCCAATGGCGAGATCAGGCAACAGGCGTTGAGTTCAGAGTGCCTGGCGCTATTCAGGGCGCACCGTTGCGTGTGGTCGCCAGTTTTAACGACCGCATGGGTGACGCTGAAACCCTGGTGTCGGCACAAACTCAGGCAATCCTCCCGCGCAATCAGGCCACGACCGGTGTGCCAGTAATTAACGACCTCACCCCAACTGAAAGCCTGACGCTGACCGCGGTGGTTTCAGGTATTGCTGACGCTGATGGTCTGAGCGGCGGTAATTTCACTTATCAATGGAGAATGAGTTCGCCAACCGGATTCGTCAACATTAACGGTGCGACATCCGCTACCTATACGCCGGGCCAGGCTATGGTCGGCAGAACGTTGCAGGTGGTCGTTACCGTCGTCGACGATGAAGGCAACCCCCCTGTTGTCCTGACGTCGACCACCACCCAGCCTGTAGGCGATCTGATTGTTGGTACCAACGGGGCTAACACCCTCGTCGGTACTGCCTGGAGCGATATCCTGCGCGGTGAAGGCGGTAATGACACCTTACTTGGCGGTGCAGGTGACGATCTGCTCATCGGCGGTGCTGGAAACGACAATCTCTCTGGTCAGGCGGGACAAGATATTCTGCAAGGTGATGCCGGTAACGACACGCTTGATGGCGGGCTTGGTGCCGACAGTATGACCGGCGGCGCGGGCGATGATACCTACATCGTTGATGATTTCGGTGATGTGGTTATCGAAGGTGTGAATGGCGGCACGGACGTTGTCCGAACCAGCCTCAGCAGCTACGACCTCACCGATAACGTGGAAGAACTGGTATTTACCGGCAACGGCAGTTTTATTGGTACCGGTAATGCCATTGCAAATACCATTACGGGCGGTTCTGGTAACGACTATTTGTTTGGTATGGGCGGTAACGACCAGTTGTTTGGTGGTATCGGGAATGACTTCCTCGATGGCGGAGATGGCGTTGATAACCTGCAAGGTGGTGTTGGCAACGATGTCATGATTGGCGGTGCGGGCGCGGATACCCTCTCCGGCGGTAGTGGGGACGATATTCTCAATGGTCAGGAAGGTAACGACATTCTGGACGGTGGTACCGGGAGCGACATCTTCGCCTTTGGGGCCAACTTTGGGCAGGACCGAATTACCGGTTTTGACAGTAACCCCAACGGCGGGCAGGACTTCCTTGATCTCGTCTTGTTAGGTATCAATGCGGGTAATTTTGCCAGCAACGTGTCTATCACCGGAAACAATGGCAACACCATTGTGACTATCGGTACAGACACCATCACATTGGTGGGCGTCAATTCGACCACCGTGAATATTGGTGACTTTTATCTGGAAATGCCCACTACCCTTGCCAGCAACAATGGCAATAGTTCATTGATCGTATAAGGAGAAGACTATGTCGCGCCAGCATACGCCAACAGAACTGAATGATGCATTAAAGGGAACGAAACCCACTTTTCTGATGCTGTTGTTTTTTAGTTGTGTGATTAATATGCTTATGCTGGCGCCGGCAATTTATATGCTACAGGTTTACGATCGTGTGCTGGTCAGTAAAAATACCACCACGCTGTTAATGTTAACCTTATTGATTGTCGGCTTGTACATCGTTATTGCCATGATTGAATCTGCCCGCGCGCAGGTTATGGTCAGGCTTGGCAACAGGCTGGATATAAAGCTAAGTCAGTTGGTCTTTAACGCGGCCTTTAAAAGAAAGATGGTTACCGGTGATAACAACCCGGCGCAATCTTTAGCCGAACTGGATCAGATCCGTCAGTTTCTTTCCGGGAATAGTCTGTTCGCCTTACTGGATATTCCCTGGACGCCGATATATCTGTTCATCGCCTTTTTGGTCCATCCCCTGCTGGGATATCTTTCTCTCGGCGGAATAACATTATTATTTATTCTGACGCTGGTATCTGAAATCTCTACCAAGCGCCCGATTCAGCAAGCGCACGCCTTAACCATTAACAATGCCAGCAAACTGAATAAACAGCTGCAAAACGCCGATGCCATTGAAGCGATGGGGATGCTTTCGACCCTGAAGTCCAACTGGCAGGAGCAACATAACAAAGTGCTGGCGCTACAAACACAGATTGCCGACAAAACGGCCGGGTTAAGCAGTCTCAGCCGCTTTGTGCGGGTATTGCTGCAGTCGATTGCGCTGGGCGCCGGGGCTTTACTGGTGATCGGCGGCCATATTACCCCGGGCTTGATGATTGCCGCCTCGATCATTCTTGGCCGCGTCCTCAACCCGGTAGAGCAAGTCATTGGCAGCTGGAAGCAGTTCGTGCAGTTTCGTAGCGCGTGGCATCAGCTCTCAACCTTGCTGAAGGAGTATCCGGCGCCGAAAGAGGTACTGACCCTGCCGCGTCCGAATGGCAACATCAGCGTCGAAAGCGTCTTCGCTGCAGCCCCCGGCCAGCCTTCCCCGCTACTGCGTAATATCTCATTCCAGCTGGAGCAAGGTGAAGTGCTGGGGATTATCGGCCCTTCAGCCTCAGGAAAAACCTCGCTGGCAAAGGTTCTGGTTGGTGTCTGGAAACCGTTATCAGGGAAAGTCAGATTAGATGGCGCAGATATATGCCAGTGGGATAAAGCGCTGCTGGGCCCGTCTATTGGCTATCTGCCGCAGGATGTGGAACTGTTTGACGGTACCATCGCACAAAACATTGCCCGCTTCGCGCAGAATGACAGTGAGCTTATCGTCGCCGCCGCATTACTGGCAGGCGTTCATGAGATGATCCTGCGCTTGCCGCAAGGTTACGACACACTACTGGGCGCAGGTGGATACCAGCTCTCCGGTGGGCAGCGGCAGCGCATCGGGCTGGCGCGCGCCGTGTATAACAATCCTGCGTTTATCGTGCTTGATGAACCGAATGCCAATCTTGACGACGCGGGCGAATTTGCACTCGTTAAAGCCATCAATGCCCTGCGTACCCAGGGACAAACCACAGTCATTATCTCACACCGCCCGACGCTGCTCGGCGTGGTCAATAAGGTTTTGTTGCTTAACGATGGCGTTATACAGGAGTTTGGTACCCGCGATCAGGTTTTTGCCCATTTGCGTCAGGCCAACGTACTGAAACCGGTGGCTACGCCTTCTCCATCCACGACTGAACAGCAACGTGAGGCTTGATGATGAAAAAGAACCCCCACAACACGGCCTCTGCTGGCGTAGATACCAATATCTGGTCGCCGATTATCCGGGGCGTGATCGTCATTGTGCTTGGTGTCGGTAGTTTTATCCTCTGGGCAGTGCAAGCTCCGTTAGATGCGGGCGTGGTCGCCGATGGTACGGTAACCGTATCGAGTAACCGCAAAACCATTCAGCATCTGAGCGGCGGTCGGGTAACCGATATCTTTATCAAAGAAGGCGACTTCGTGAAGAAAAATCAGGTCCTCGTCCGGTTGGATAAAATGCAGCTTGAAATGCGTTTCAGCGCGTTGAATGCCCAGTATATTTCTGCAAAAAGTATCGAAGATCGCCTGTTAGCAGAACGCGATGACCTGGATGTGATCCGCTTTAATACTACGCTGACGCAGCAATTCTCTGGCAATAAACGGCTATCAGAAGTCAGAAATCTGCAGGCTAAACTTTTCGATACCCGTCGCAAAACGATTCAGGATGAACTGTCGATGATTCAGGAGACGCTCGATGGTCTGGTTGGACAGACGGATAATCTCAATAAAATAAAAGGCTATCGCGACCACCAGTTTTCTCTGATTAACCGGGAGTTAGGGGCTATTCGGGCGCTGAGTGAAAAAAACTATTACCCCAAAGCACAATTACTGGTGCTGGAGCGCGAGGCAGCAGAAATATCTGGCAGCGTTTCAGAAGATATTCTTAACATTGCCAAACTGAAATCGCAGCAGAACGAATTAAAAATTAAAGCCTACCAGGTGCGTCATCAATATTTACGTGAAGTTGAGTCTGAACTGACGGAAAACCAAAAAGAAGTGGCAATGCTGGAGGATGAATTGGTATCAACGCGTCATGAGCTGGATAACACCGAGATCCGCTCACCGATTAACGGTATTGTGCTGGATGTTAAAGTCAGTACCGTGGGCGGCGTCATTCAGCCTGGAGAACATTTGATGGATATCGTCGCCGCCGGACAACCGATGCAAATTGATGCCAAAATACCCGTACATGCCATTGATAAACTGGTCCCCGGTTTAACCGTTGATGTGCTGTTCCCTGCCCTTAACCATGCGCTGTTACCGTCGGTTCCGGCCCAGGTTCTGACTATCTCTGCGGACCGCTTAGTTGATGAAGCCACTCAGCAGCCTTACTACCTTGCGGAAGTACAGGTTTCAGCAGAGGGCGCGCGTTTGCTGGGCGATTACAAAATTAAAGCGGGAATGCCCGCCAGCGTGACGATCAAGACCGGTGAACGAACCCTGATGAGTTATCTGTTTAAACCGTTGATTGCCCGTCTGGAACTGGCTTTTAAAGAGTATTGATCCATCCATTGCCGGTATGACGTACGGCTTGTCGCGCCATACCGCTTTCTGCCGTTGCTGGCAGCTTTGCTTTCTTGTAACCTTCTTCCCGTCTCACTACTGACAAAATCTGGAACCACTGAACTGGACTTCATATGAATGCTCATAATTCTAAAGACCCTTTACATGGCGTGACGCTAGAAATGCAGGTCAATGCCCTGGTTGAACGTTATGGTTGGGCTGAGCTGGCGCAACGCATTAATATCAACTGCTTTAAAAATGAACCGAGCGTTAAATCCAGTTTGAAGTTTCTGCGCCGTACGCCGTGGGCACGGGCAGAAGTAGAAGCACTGTACCTGGACTCTCTACATGACCAGGCCTCAAATAACACTCCCGAACCGGCCTTCGATCCCTGGGCTAACAGCCGCAATAAGAAGAAATAAGAGCAAAATCAGATGGCAGCATCCGGTTTCTTTTCAGGAAATTATCAGAAAAAACTGGCGAAGATTATCGCCCGTTCTCGTGCCAGACTACCGCTGACCAACATGAAATGGTTTGCTGTACTTGTGGGCAGTATGTTGTTACTTGGCAGCTGTTCTTCACAACCGCCCGGCCCCAAAACCACTCCGCAACCTCCGGTGAGCAAACCTCAGCAGAGTAAGGAGCCAGTGCGTGGGATCTGGCTGGCGACGGTTTCACGTCTTGACTGGCCGCCGATCTCATCCGTGAACATCAGTTCACCTGCTGTACGCATCAGTCTGCAGCAAAAAGCGCTGACGGATAAGCTGGACAACCTGAAACGACTTGGTATTAACACCGTTTTTTTCCAGGTTAAGCCCGATGGGACCGCATTGTGGAAGTCAAAGATTCTGCCGTGGTCAGATACCCTGACCGGCACGATTGGCCAGGATCCGGGTTACGATCCGCTGCAGTTTATGCTCGATGAAGCGCATAAGCGTGGAATGAAAGTTCATGCCTGGCTTAACCCCTATCGCGTGTCTGTAAACACCAAACCTTCGACGGTCACTGAATTAAACAGCACGCTGTCACAAACACCGTCCAGCGTATACGTTCTGCATCGGGACTGGATCCGCACCGCGGGCGAGCGTTTTGTGTTAGACCCCGGTATTCCCGAAGTGCGTGACTGGATAACCAGCATCGTGGCGGAAGTGGTTGAGAATTACCCTGTTGACGGTGTGCAGTTTGATGATTACTTCTATACCGAGTCTCCTGGCTCTGCGCTCAATGACAGCCAGACGTTCAGAAGATACGGCCAGGGATTCGCTTCCAAAGCTGACTGGCGCCGCGATAACACGCAACGGCTGATTGCCCAGGTATCACGGACTATCAAGAAACTCAAGCCTGAGGTTGAATTCGGTGTCAGCCCTGCGGGCGTATGGCGCAACCGTTCGCACGATCCAGCGGGCTCCGACACGCGCGGTGCGGCAGCGTATGATGAGTCTTATGCCGACACCCGCCGTTGGGTGCAACAAGGCTTGCTGGATTACATCGCACCGCAACTCTACTGGCCTTTTGCCCGCGATGCAGCGCGCTACGATGTACTGGCAAAATGGTGGGCAGATGTCGTGAAATCAACCAACACTCGCCTCTACATTGGTGTAGCGCTGTATAAAGTTGGTGAACCATCGAGAAAAGAGCCAGACTGGACGGTCAAAGGCGGTGTGCCGGAACTGAAAAAGCAGATCGATCTAAACGAGACCGAACCGTACATTAACGGCACGATCCTGTTTCGCGAAGATTATCTTAATCAACCGCAAACGCAGGAAGCTGTGGCCTATATTCGCAATCGTTGGGGACGTTAATGGTTGTTCTGAGCGGGAAGCCTGAGCCAGACGCTCACGTAGCGGGTAAATTTCCCCACAAAAATTCCGGCGAACATACCGCCAGTAATGATAGCCAGGGCGCTCATTGCGGGTTGACGTAAAACGTCGGGGGAAATGGCGTTAAGTACGCCAAGTACGTACTTAACGCCGAATGCCATCAGCATAAATGGCAATGCGGAATAATCTGCCGGACGGTGAATACTCCGTGGTGCGCTACTGCGGCTCAAACGGCCGGGGTTAATTAATATGTAGCCAATGATTGCGCCGCTGAGGATACCTATCGCCCACTGAATATACGTAATGAGGGTCGGGTCGCGATAAGTGATTAAATCGTAGATATCCCAGACTAAAAAAATAGCGGGGATCAGCGCCAGCTTTTCCAGCGTGACAGTGGCAGGTGTTCTGGCTTTAATCCCTCGATACAGTAGAAAGGCAAACAGCAGATACACCCAAACTGGCGTGTTTTTCAGCATATTCACGACAAATTCAGCCATAACGTTGCCTCGCTCAGATTTAATTCTTCGCTAAGTGTAGCGGCTGTCTCTGCATCACAGGGACATTAACCGGCGGACATTATCATTAATCTGTTTCTGTATCGTATTCAGCGTAGTTTGTGTTATCTGATCGGCGTATTTGTCTTTGGCTGTAACGCTTAGCGCTGTTGCATGGTGGCAGATCTTATCGATTATAGCGTTTACATGCTCAGCTGATAGCTCAGCTTCCTGTACGCCAAGCTGCTGCAGGTGCTTTCTTTCGATATCCAGCGCTTCTCCCAGCACGTCCATTTGGTGATACCCGCCGGGTCCTTCGCACCAGGTCACGTCGTAAGCCGGAGCCAAAGTCCAGTTTCCTGCGGCTGACATTAAATAGGCAAAGTTTTTGGGATGGTCATCGCGGTTGTTAAATGCCACGTTGAAAACCACGCGTTCGAACGCTTTCGCTTTTTCTCTGACATCATTGGTACAAATCTGTGTGGCGCGCAGAAAATCCCGGTAATCTAAAGCACCGGGTATCTGGTAATTTGCACCGGTAAATGCCGCCAGGCTCTGCATAGGAATACGGACCGATTGGTCACGGTCGAAACGGCGGGTAGCAAATGCCGCCTGCCCGTCAGGCAGATTAAAATACGCGGTATCAGGCGTAGTGATCCCACATTGCCGCAAACATTCAGCATACACCGCTTCGATGGCACATACCTCAGCATGCTCATGCCTGGCAGGAAATTTAATCAACCAGCTTTCGCTCCCCGGGAGAGGCGCAGTGGTGAACTTTGACGTGACACTGTCACGATAAAGTAACGCTTTTGGCCTGGCCCCTTGCGGTGAACCGCCCATCTGGAGCAGTTTTTGCAAGAATTCCCCGCCTTCGCCGCTCAGGACTTCCTGAACCTCAGATGCCAGTTGTTCGAGAGGAACATCCTCTTTTGAAAGCGTCTCGGCATCTGACTGAACGGGCCGGAACGTCATGGCGCCCATTGCGTTATTGCCGACCCAGGTTAATCTCTCCAGAGGTCCTATGCGCGCTGCGTTGAGTCCACGGCGTTTAAATAAACGATCCATCAACAGCATACCCCAACCATCAGGTAGCGAATCGTACACGGGTCCTGGTAATCCCAACTGATGAGCCGGGAAATCCCTGCGTAAACGAGGACCGTTCAGTGGTAACCTTAGCCGGGACAGCTCCAGCCCCTTACGTATAGCGTCTTCACTGTATTCAAAGGCGATCAACGGGCGTCCGGTCAGGGCTGAGGAAGACACCAGTTTTCCCCACAACCATTTTTCACCCCAGCCTTCATAAAAGATATCGACTTGCTCAGGCATCAGTATTTTTCCTTTTCACCCGCTGACGTGCCGCGCTCTTCTCGTAACGCAAAATATCATCCAGACTGTCGATCCTGGGTTTGAATAAGCCCTCCAGCGCGTCACCATAGCCTAACACCATCGCGACTTTGACCAGATTCTCAAATCCTACATTTTTACCTGCTTCCAGATTCGAAACGGTATTCACACCGACACCTGAACGCGCGGCAACATCTGCCTGCGTCATTTGCTGCGCGAGCCGTTCCTTACGCAATCTGTCGCAAAGTAGTTTGACGATATCGGCTGCTGTATTGAGCGTTAAATCCATAATATTGGCTCTTATTGGAATAAAAACGACTTTACACCCAATATTATAGAGTTAAGCGGGGAATGATTCAAAGTTTTGTAAGGCACAATAAAGAGGAGTTAAATCGATAAATCGTGGTTAAGCGCCATTATACTGGAGTTATCCGGGCACAATGTTTGCACCCGGATATCGTGTCGTTATCAGGCCACTGAAGGCTCAGGCAATCTGAATGACGAGACCAGCAACGCCAACTGCTCCGCCTCCTCTTTCAATGCCTGTGTACGTGCGGCGGCATCATCAATTAATGATGCGTTTTGCTGAACGGTGCTGTCCATTTCGGTAACGGCGAGCGTAACTTCGGAAACACCTTTACGCTGTTCTTCACCAGCAACGCGTATTTCCCCCATCAACTGGCGTACCTGACGCACATTGCTGACCAGTTCTCCCAGACGTTCGCCGGCAGTGTGAATTTGCTGACTTCCGCTACCAACATGAGAAACGGATTCATCAATCAACGCTTTAATTTCCTGGGCAGCGGTGGCACTGCGCTGAGCCAGCGTGCGCACTTCGGAGGCCACGACGGCAAACCCTCTGCCAGCATCACCCGCTCTGGCGGCTTCAACCGCGGCATTCAGGGCGAGAATATTGGTCTGGAACGCAATGCTGTCGATGACAGCGACAATTTCCACCATTCTGCCGGATGAGGCGCTGACGTTATCCATCGTAGAGATAACGCCTTGCATCACATCACCGCAACGGTTGGCCGTTTGCGCTGTGTTATCGGATAGCTCATCCGCCAACTGTGTATTACTGGCGTTTTGATGAACGGTCGCATTTAACTGCTCCATAGCCGCTGAACTCTCTTCCAGCGCAGCGGCCTGCTGCGTTACGCGAGATGAAAGCTCCATATTACTATCAGCCAGGCTAACGGCGTTATTCGCCACCACTGTGCTACTGCTTCTGACGGTGATCAGGATGGCCGAGATTTTATCGACGAACAGGTTAAACGCCTCGGCGATAGCCGAAATCTCATCTTTGCCGCGAACATCCAGACGACGGGTAAGATCGCCTTCTCCCTGCGCGATGTCATCAAGTGCCTGACGGGTATCATCGAGACGTGAAATTAGTCGACGAACCACCAGCCATGATCCCACCAGCAACAGCGTCATGATAGGGATCAATACCTCCAGAACGTCCTGCATCATCACTTTGGCAAGACCGACAATACGTGATTCTGGTGTCACAAGCCCTACGACCCAGCCGGTATCTGGCATCGGGAACAGCATGACCTGTGACGCTGTATTCAGGACGAGATCATTTTCCAGCGTTATGGTCTTCACCCCATCTGTCGGGCGCAAAGATTTCAGACCGTTCTGCACCGGGATAAGCCACTGCGCGCTTTGCGCCAGATCGTTAATGGTTTTATGTTTGGCCAGGTCGGCCTGCGGGAAATAGAGAATTTGTCCCTGCTTGTCTACCACAAACGCGTAACCGCCAGTGCTGTTGCCCTGCTGCTGCATGAAAGTAGCGACGTTATCCAGACGGATATCGGTGGTAGCGACACCGGCAAACTTGCCCGCCTGCTGATAAGGCACGCTGCATGTCACCATGTTGACGCCTGAACTGGCATCCTGGTAAACATCAGACCATAGGCAGTTGTTTTGTGATTGCCCTTTGGCGTGCTGATACCAGCTTTCATTGTGGTATCCGCTTGATCCTTCGACGTTATAATCGTTGGAATAGACAAGCTTTCCTTCGGCATTACGCGCCCAGAAAAAGCTTCTTTTCTCCACACCTGCGGTGAAGGCGTTTGGTTCTGGCCAGATACCACCGCCGGTAATAATCGAGTCTTTACCTTCACCAATCAGATGCGGAACGACGCTTTGATACAGAGATTCATCGTTAGGCAACACTTCAGCCAGTCGCGACAGGCTGACTGTCTCACCTTCAATTCGGGACAATACGGTACTCAACTGACGGGTTAAACCTTGCCCTGTTTCTTCGATCAGGGCGGTGTTGATTTCAACGACGCGCGGCTGACCACGCCAGAGCATAATCACCACGATAACAATAGTCGTTACTGCAAGCAGCAGAATGCCGCCGATGGTTAAACGCGTTGAAATACGAGTAGGATACCAGGCCATACAAACTCCTTCTGCAAAAGGCTAACTTTTATCCAGTATCGGCACAGGCGTTTATATCTTTATAAAGATTTCTTAAGTATTGCAAAAGAAAAAAGTGACAATGTCACAAGTAACAAAACCCAGCACTTTGGCTGGGTTTTAATAACGGATTAATTTTATTTAGATAATTCTTTTTTGATTTCGTCTTTTATTTTACTTAATTCGCTCTGCGGATGTTTCTTACAAAGTTCAACGGTCAGAGGAACTGCAGTCGTAACGGTTTCGTTATAGTCTACGTAATCGCCACCTTTGAAGTCTTCGTCTTCATTGAGCACCCAGAAGGCCACCGGAGCCATAGTTTGTGGGTTCAAATCAATAAACTCTTGACAGTTCATGCCTTTCGGAGTCACTTCAGTTTTAGCGTTATCTGTTGCTGCATTGACGCTGACACTGGTTAACAGCGCTGCGACCAGAATACCTGCTGTAGAAAGGGAGAATTTATTCATTGTAGTACTCCATGTATAATATAAATAATATCTACACTTGCGCTTAACACCGTTAATGTAGCTCGCGAAAATAATACCCCTATCGTCATAAGAATAAAGATTGGTGTTATTGATATGGCTGAAATTTATATTTTCAATTACTGATTCTTATGTCTTAGGGATAAATGTTGCCCACAATGTGATCGTTCCGACGAAATCAACAGATTCATACCCCGCTTCCTCTGCCGTTGCACCAAAACTGAACTACGCTGCACAAATGTTGATCATTAGTTAACAAATTTGAGCTGAGTTTTAACAAAAACAGCCGACATGCCGCTGTTACTGACATGGCACGCGTCGTGCATTGTTAATTCGCTAACAGAGATACGGAATCTGACAGACAACTAACAGCGAGAAGGTAATGACAGCCAAACCAGAGTTATTTACCCGCATAGAGCAAACCTTTAGCCAGCTGACGCCCAGCGAAAAGCGCGTGGCTGGGTGGCTGTTAGCCCATGCTGTGCAGATCCCATTTGAAACCGCGGATGGCATCGCGAAAGCAACCGGAACCAGCGGCATTACCGTCGGACGTTATCTGCGTAAACTGGGCTTTCGTAACCTGGAGGATGCAAAAGCCAGTCTGCGCGAGCTGCCTGTAGTTCCGTATCAGCCCTGGGGAATGAATGAACGACTGGATTCCTGGCACCAGCAACAAAGCCTGCCAGATCGGGCGCACCAGTCGCTGTTACTGGAAATCGACGCCATTACCCACGTCTACCAACTTGCTCAGGGTGAGACGTTTCTACGCATTGCACAGCAGTTGGCGCATGCGGAAGCCGTGTACATCCTCGGGATCCAGTCCACACGCGGGATCGCTAACGCCTTTTTTAGTCACCTGGAATATCTGCGACCTAAAGTCAGCTACTCCGAAGGCCTTTCCGGCAGTTGGGTAGAGTCGCTGAACTCGGGATTCAGCCAGCCTTACGTGGTTATTACCGATATGCGCGCCTACTCCGCTATTTCGCGACAATATTGCCGTGTCGCCACTGAACGCTGCATTCCGCTGGCGCTAATTACCGATGTGTGGTGCCCATGGGCCAGGGATTATTCCATTGATTTGCTTCAGGTAAAAACCGACACCGGACATTTCTGGGACTCACTGGCACCGGTGAGCTGTCTGTTCAACTTATTACTTTCTGCGGTGGTGGCGCAACTGGGTGACGCCCTCGCAGGACGCCTGCAAACTAATCGCCAGTTACAACAACAATTTGGTCAATTTGAACAATAAACAGGAAACGTGCTATGTCAGAACTCCCAGAACTGGTCGATTTGTCGGTGATATTTCCGTCGCTGCATATCGATCTTAAATACGCTACTGCCGACAACATTACCGGCGCACCTATCTACAGGGAAGCGCGTTGCCTGTTGCACACCGAGGCGGTAACCGCGCTGGCAAAAAGCATCAGCATTGCGCAACTGGCGGGCTTGTCGCTGGTAGTGTACGACGCGTATCGCCCCCAGCAGGCGCAGGCGATACTGTGGAATGCCTGTCCCGACCCGCAATATGTTGTCGATGTCGCGATTGGTTCCAATCACAGTCGGGGTACGGCCATTGACGTCACGTTGATGGACGATCGCGGCCATCTCCTTGATATGGGTGCCGGTTTTGATGAAATGCACGACCGTTCCCATGCCTGGCATCCATCTGTTCCTCCGGCAGCGCAGCGTAACCGCCTGCTGCTCAATGCCATTATGTTTGGTGGTGGTTTTGTCGGTATTAACAGCGAATGGTGGCATTTTGAATTACCTGATGCCGCCCGTTACCCGCTGCTTGACGATCAAATTGATTGTTACACTGTCACGTCTATAACAACACAACATCCCCTTTAATTCTGGAGCCTGGTTATGAAGACTACACCTGCGTTAAACGCTTTTTTCCGCCCCGCTCTGATAGCCGTTGCGTTAGCGGTTGCCCTGCCCGCCGCGCAGGCTGCCGTTCCCAAAGATATGTTAGTGATTGGTAAAGCCGCCGATCCGCAGACGCTCGATCCCGCTGTGACCATAGATAACAATGACTGGACGGTCACCTATCCCTCTTACCAGCGGTTGGTTCAGTACAAAACCGATGGTGGTAAAGGTTCCACGGAAGTTGAAGGCGATTTAGCCAGCGGCTGGAAAGCCTCGGACGACCAGAAAGAGTGGACGTTTACCCTGAAAAACGATGCCAAATTCGCCGACGGAACACCGGTGACGGCTGATGCGGTAAAGCAATCCTTCGAACGTTTGCTCAAGATTGGTCAGGGACCTGCGGAGGCTTTCCCGAAAGATCTGAAGGTTGAGGCTATTGATAACACCACGGTGAAGTTTACCCTCAGCCAGCCGTTTGCTCCGTTTCTGTATACGCTGGCAAATGACGGTGCCTCAATCATTAACCCGGCCATCTTAAAAGAGCATGCCGCAGACGACGCCCGCGGATTCCTGGCGCAGAACACGGCAGGATCTGGTCCCTTCATGCTGAAGAGTTGGCAAAAGGGACAACAACTGGTGCTGGTGCCAAACCCGCATTATGCCGGTACAAAACCGACGTTTAAGCGCGTCTCAGTCAAAATCATTGGTGAAAGCGCCTCCCGTCGCCTGCAACTGTCGCGTGGCGATATCGACATTGCCGATGCGCTTCCTGTTGACCAGCTTGCTGCTTTAAAACAGGAAGGCAAAGTGAACGTGGCGGATTATCCCTCATTGCGCGTGACTTATCTGTATCTCAACAACAGTAAGGCCCCGCTCAATCAGGTGGATTTACGCCGCGCTATCTCGTGGGCCACCGATTATAAAGGCATGGTCAACGGGATCCTGAGCGGCAATGGAAAGCAAATGCGTGGCCCAATCCCCGAAGGTATGTGGGGTTTTGACGATAAGGCCATGCAGTACAGCTTCGATGAAGCCAAAGCCCAAGCAGCGTGGGACAAAGTTGCCACCAAACCTGAAAGCCTGAGCTTCCTGTACTCAGATAATGATCCTAACTGGGAACCTATCGCGCTCGCTACCCAGGCAAGCCTTGGCAAACTGGGCATTAAGGTGAAGCTGGAAAAACTGGCGAACGCCACCATGCGTGACCGCGTGGGCAAAGGCGATTACGACATTGCCATTGGCAACTGGAGTCCGGATTTTGCCGACCCGTACATGTTTATGAACTACTGGTTTGAGTCAGATAAGAAAGGCTTGCCGGGTAACCGTTCGTTCTATGAAAACAGTGAGGTCGATAAGCTGCTGCGTAGCGCGCTGGCCACGACCGATCAGGTGGCCAGAACCAATGACTACCAGCAGGCGCAAACCATCGTGATTGATGAAGCGGCCTACGTCTATTTATTCCAGAAAAACTATCAGTTGGCGATGAACAAAGACGTCAAAGGATTTGTATTCAACCCCATGCTGGAACAGGTCTTCAATATCTCCACCATGGGTAAATAAGCCACGTTTACGCGGAGCCGCTCTGGCTCCGCAAGGGGAAGCTAATGACGTTCTGGAGTATTTTGCGCCAGCGATGCTGGGGACTTATTCTGGTGGTTATCGGTGTTTGCGTAATCACCTTTATTATTTCACATCTGATACCTGGCGACCCCGCACGGCTGTTGGCGGGCGACCGCGCCAGCGATGAAATTGTCGAAAATATTCGCCAACAGCTGGGGCTGAATCAACCGCTGTATGTCCAGTTTTTTCGCTATGTCAGCGACATTTTTCACGGCGATTTAGGCACCTCCATTCGCACCGGGCGTCCGGTACTGGATGAACTGCGCATTTTCTTCCCCGCTACCCTTGAGCTGGCTTTCTGCTCTTTGTTGCTGGCGCTGGTGATAGGTATCCCGCTGGGTATTTTATCTGCGGTCTGGCGTAACCGCTGGCTTGATCACCTTGTTCGGCTAATGGCAATTACCGGTATCTCCACGCCAGCATTCTGGCTGGGGCTGGGGGTTATAGTGCTGTTTTACGGTCATCTGCAAATTTTACCCGGCGGTGGACGTTTAGACGACTGGCTGGATCCACCTGCTCACGTCACCGGGTTCTACCTGATTGATGCACTGCTGGAAGGCAACGGCGAAGTCTTTTTCAATGCGCTTCAGCACCTGATTTTACCGTCGTTGACACTGGCTTTTGTACATCTTGGGATCGTTGCCCGCCAGATTCGTTCCGCCATGCTGGAGCAACTGAGTGAAGATTACATTCGTACCGCCCGCGCCAGCGGGTTACCGGGCTGGTACATCGTGCTGTGCTATGCATTGCCTAACGCACTCATCCCATCAATCACCGTCCTCGGCCTGGCGCTGGGCGATCTGCTCTACGGTGCGGTATTGACCGAAACGGTCTTTGCCTGGCCAGGTATGGGCGCTTGGGTAGTGACCTCAATTCAGGCGCTCGACTTCCCGGCGGTAATGGGATTTGCCGTGGTGGTCTCGTTCGCCTATGTGCTGGTCAACCTGGTGGTGGATTTGCTCTATTTGTGGGTAGATCCTCGAATTGGACATGGAGGTGCTGAATGATGCTCACACAAGAAACGCCGACCGCCCCTCAGACAGCACGCCGCCGCACGGACTGGGCCAAACTGTTCTGGATGATGAAAAGTAGCCCGCTGACGCTGGTTGGCGGGGTCATCATCGTATTGATACTGCTGCTGATGGTGCTGTCGCCGTGGATAACGCCACACGATCCTAATGCCATCAATTTGAGTGCGCGCCTGCTGCCCCCGTCAGCCGCTCACTGGTTTGGTACCGATGAAGTCGGTCGCGATCTGTTCAGTCGCGTTCTGGTAGGAAGTCAGCAGTCGGTCGTTGCGGGTCTGGTGGTGGTGGGTATCGCCGGGGGATTGGGATCACTGCTGGGCTGCTTGTCGGGTGTCATGGGCGGGCGCGCCGACGCGATAATTATGCGGATGATGGACATTATGCTGTCCATTCCTTCGCTGGTGCTGACGATGGCGTTGGCCGCCGCGCTGGGCCCCAGCCTGTTTAACGCTATGCTGGCGATTGCCATCGTCCGTATCCCTTTCTATGTGCGCCTCGCCCGCGGTCAGACGTTAGTGGTGCGCCAGTTTAGCTATGTACAGGCTGCCCGGACCTACGGCGCTTCACGCTGGCATCTGATTAGCTGGCACATTTTACGCAATTCTCTGCCACCACTCATTGTGCAGGCATCGCTGGATATCGGCAGTGCGATCCTGATGGCTGCCACGCTCGGGTTTATCGGTCTGGGCGCACAGCAACCCAGCGCTGAATGGGGCGCGATGGTCGCAATTGGCCGCAATTACGTGCTTGATCAGTGGTGGTATTGTGCTTTTCCCGGCGCCGCCATTCTGATTACCGCCGTGGGCTTTAATCTCTTTGGCGATGGTATTCGCGATCTGCTTGATCCGAAAGCCGGAGGAAAACAGTCATGACACAACCCGTACTGGAAATCGAAGATTTACATCTGAGTTTCCCCGGCTATAAAGCTGATGTGCATGCGCTGAACCATGTATCACTGCACATCAACCGTGGAGAAATCGTTGGTGTGGTGGGTGAATCCGGTTCCGGTAAGTCCGTGACCGCCATGCTCACCATGCGCCTGCTTCCGGAGGGAAGCTATCGTATTCACCAGGGACGCGTTTCACTGCTGGGTGAAGATGTGCTCAACGCCAGTGAGAAACAAATGCGCCAATGGCGCGGCGCACGCGTCGCGATGATCTTTCAGGAGCCCATGACGGCACTGAATCCGACCCGGCGTATCGGCCAGCAAATGGTGGAGGTGATCCGCCATCACCAGGCGTTAAGCCGCACGGATGCCCGTCATAAAGCCGTCGCTCTACTCGAAGAGATGCAAATCCCGGACGCGCCGGAGGTCATGAAACGATTTCCGTTTGAGCTTTCCGGCGGGATGCGCCAACGCGTGATGATTGCGCTGGCCTTTTCGTGCGAGCCAGAGCTTATTATTGCCGATGAACCGACCACCGCGCTGGACGTCACGGTGCAACTGCAGGTGCTGCGTTTGCTGAAGTTAAAAGCACGGGCCAGCGGAACAGCCGTGTTATTTATCAGTCATGATATGGCGGTGGTTTCACAGTTATGCGACCGGTTGTACGTCATGTATGCCGGGAGCGTGATTGAGAGTGGCCCGACGCAAACCGTTATTCAACGTCCGACGCATCCCTATTCCATCGGCTTGCTGAAATGCGCGCCGGAACACGGCGAGCCGCGCGCATTGTTACCTGCGATCCCCGGCACCGTGCCGAACCTAACCTGCTTACCTGCCGGATGCGCATTTCGTGAGCGCTGCTTTGCCGCTGGTCCTCGTTGTGAAGAAACGCCTGCGTTAAGTAGTCAGGGAGGCGTAGATCAACAATCTGCCTGCTGGTATCCACAACTGGAGACAACACATGTCTGATTTTTTACTGGCGCTGCAGGATGTTCATGTCAACTTTCCTGCGCGTAAAAACTGGCTTGGCAAGGTTACGGAACGGGTGCATGCGCTCAACGGTCTGGATTTACAGATTCGCCAGGGTGAAACGCTGGGGATTGTTGGCGAATCCGGTTGTGGAAAAAGTACGCTGGCGCAACTGCTGATGGGCATGCTGAAACCCAGCCAGGGAAGCTATTCTCGCCGTGGTGATAAACAGCATAACGGTATGCAAATGGTCTTTCAGGACCCTCTTTCATCGCTGGATCCTCGCTTACCGGTATGGCGCACGATCACTGAGCCGGTATGGATCCAAAAACGAAGTCCGGAACGTGAGCGCCGTATGCTTGCTGAAGATTTGGCCCAACAGGTAGGCATCCGTCCGGAATATCTCGACCGTCTGCCGCATGCGTTTTCCGGTGGACAACGCCAGCGTATCGCCATCGCCCGGGCACTATCGTCAGAACCGGATGTTATCGTCCTCGATGAGCCCACTTCAGCACTGGATATCTCTGTGCAGGCGCAAATTCTCAATCTTCTGGTGTCACTTCAGGCGCGCAGAAATCTGACCTACGTATTGATATCGCATAACGTGTCGGTGGTCCGCCATATGAGCGACCGTGTGGCGGTGATGTACCTCGGGCAAATTGTTGAGCTGGGCGACGCTCAACACGTTCTCACTCATCCCGCCCATCCGTACACACGGTTATTGCTGGACTCTGTCCCTAAAACGGGCGCGCCACTGACGGAAGATTTGGTGTTACGTAAAACCGAGCTACCGGGAAACCGAACGTTGCCTCAGGGATGCTTTTTCCGTGACAGATGTCCATTGGCAACCCACGGTTGTGAGAAAAAACAGGCATTACTGAAAAGTGATACCGGATGTGATGTTCGATGCTGGCGGGCGGTTACATGACCTGAGCCGTTGAGAAAAGTCAGGTGCGATACGCCTTTTTCAGTGAATCCACCAGCACCTCGGAAGCAGTAGATAATTTATGATGTGCTGAACGCAAAACCCCGATCCGACGCTGGATCACCGGAGTATCCAGATCGATACAGGTTGCGCCTAACTCTGTCATTTGCGTGCGGCATAGTGCAGGTACGGCGCTACCGCCCAGACCGTTAGCCACCAGACGGCCAACGGTTACTAATTGATGGCTCTCCAGCGCTACTTCCAGCGTATGTCCGCTTTGCACCAGTTGTTCTTCCAGCATCAGCCGCACGGCTGACGGACGTTGCAAGGTGATGAAATCCAGCGTTAGCAGTTCGCGCCATGCAATACGATCCCTGTCTGCCAGCCGACAGGTTGGCGGCACAATCGCGATAAAACGATCCACGCCGAGCGGCGTGAAATGCAGATGTCCCGAATAGTCCGGCTCGAAGGCTATGCCCATCTCGACCCGCCCTTCACTGACCATTTCAATCACGTGTTCATTGATCACATCATGAACCGTTACGTTGATACCAGAATAAGAATCACGAAACGTTTTCAGTACCGATGGCAGGACGTTAGCGGCAAATGAGGGCATGGCGGCGATCGAGATTTTACCGCGCTGTAGCGTAAAGCGTTGGCGCATGGCTTCTTCAGTATTCTCCCAGTCCGCCAGCAGCTGTCTCCCCATATTCAGCAGCGTTTCTCCCTCCTGCGTCAGAGTCACTTTGCGGGTGGTTCTCAACAGTAACGCCCCGCCCAGCGAATCTTCCAGTCCTTTAATCGCCAGGCTTAATGCGGGTTGCGACATGTTCAGTCTTTCACTGGCATGAGCAAAATTCAGAGTGTGAGCTACCGCTAAAAACGCGCGTAACTGTTTGATGCTCATTCCCATTTCGCATTCCTTTAACTTGTTGAATACCTTTAATTAACATTAAATTGATAAAAAAACCCAATGAGTGAGTCACAAATTTAAAATTAACAAATCATTTTTCACCCCCAATGATGTCGGCAAGGACAACTGGGGAGGCAAGTGTATGGCTGGACTGGATAAACGTGTTGCCACTTATCAAGAGGCGCTGGAAGGACTGACCGACAACATGACGCTGCTGGCGGGCGGTTTTGGTTTATGTGGGATCCCTGAAAACCTGATTACCGAAGTACGCCGTCGAGAAGTACAGGGACTTACCGTTGTATCAAACAACTGTGGCGTGGATGGCTTTGGCCTTGGCGTACTGCTGGAAACGCGCCAGGTGCGCAAAGTGGTCGCGTCCTATGTAGGGGAAAACGCCCTGTTTGAGAAGCAGGTGCTTAGCGGCGAACTGGAAGCCATCCTGACGCCACAGGGTACGCTGGCAGAGCAGTTGCGCGCGGGCGGCGCAGGGATCCCGGCATTTTTTACCGCGACCGGATATGGAACCCCCGTGGCGGAAGGGAAAGAGGTTCGCGAGTTTGCCGGACGCCCTTACATCCTTGAACAGGCGATAACCGGTGATTTTGCATTGGTTAAAGGCTGGAAAGCCGACTGGTACGGCAACGTCATCTATCGCCACACCGCACAGAACTTTAATCCGCTGATGGCTGCCGCCGGGCGCATTACCGTCGTGGAAGTCGAAGAGATTGTCCCTCCCGGAGAACTGGACCCTGCAGCGATTCACACTCCCGGAATTTTCGTTAACCGCATTATTCAGGGGCAGTTTGAAAAACGTATTGAACAACGCACCCTGCGCCAGAAAGGAGCCTGACCATGTTAACGCGTGAACAAATGGCGATGCGCGTCGCCCGAGAGCTGCGCGACGGTTATTACGTCAACCTTGGGATCGGCATTCCCACTCTGGTGGCAAATTATATCCCTGATGGCATGGACGTGATGCTGCAATCAGAGAACGGTTTGCTGGGTATGGGGCCGTTTCCCACAGAAGACGAAATTGATGCCGACATGATTAACGCCGGGAAACAGACCGTGACAGCGCGCAAAGGCGCGGCGATTTTCGACTCTGCGCAATCCTTCGCCATGATCCGCGGCGGCCACGTTGATCTGACGGTGCTCGGTGCGTTTGAAGTCGATGTTAACGGCAATATCGCCTCATGGATGATCCCCGGAAAAATGGTGAAAGGCATGGGCGGCGCGATGGACCTGGTTGCCGGAGCCGACAACATCATCGTGGTAATGACCCATGCTTCCAAAAGCGGTGAGTCCAAACTGCTTCCCGCCTGCACCCTGCCGTTGACCGGCGTGGCCTGCATCAAACGCGTGCTTACCGACCTGGCTCTGCTGGAAATTGCCGACGGGGCGTTCATTCTGCGTGAACGCGCCCCGGGTATCAGTGTGGATGAAATCGTCGCCAGAACCGCCGGCAAGCTGATCGTGCCCGAAACTGTCCCCGAAATGCAATTTAACTGAGGAGCTGACCATGCAGGATGTTGTAATTGTCGCGGCAACGCGCACCCCGATTGGCAGTTTTCATGGTGCGCTGGCACCACTTTCCGCCGTGGAGTTAGGTACAGCGGTTGTCCGTTCGCTGCTGGAAAAAACGGCTGTGGCGCCTGAACAAATTGATGAAGTGATTTTAGGTCAGGTTCTGACGGCAGGCTGCGGCCAGAATCCGGCCAGACAAACGGCGTTACGCGCAGGACTGCCGTCAACCACACCGGCGTTAACTATTAATCTTGTGTGCGGTTCTGGCCTGAAGGCGGTGCATCAGGCGGTACAGGCAATTCGCTGTGGCGATGCGCAAATCGTGATTGCCGGAGGCCAGGAGAGCATGAGCAATGCGCCCTATTTTCTCGACGGCGCGCGGGCTGGTCTGCGGTTAGGTCATGCCAGTATGAAAGACAGCGTGGTGCATGACGGCCTGTGGGATGCGTTCAACGACTATCACATGGGTATTACTGCCGAAAATCTGGCGGATAAGTTCGTAATCAGTCGTGAGCAGCAGGACGCTTTTGCCCTGCGCTCCCAGCAAAAAGCCGCCGCTGCCATTGAAGCGGGTCGTTTTAGCGCGGAAATCACGCCGGTTAGCGTCCCACAAGGCAAAAAGCCGCCACGTGTGGTGGACCGTGACGAACAGCCTCGCCCGGATACTCAGGCCGACAAGCTGGCGCAACTTAAACCAGCATTTCGACCAGGAAACGGCACGGTGACCGCCGGAAATGCATCATCCATCAATGATGGTGCCGCCGCGGTGATGTTGATGAGCGCCGGCAAAGCCGCAGAACTCAATTTGCCAGTGCTTGCCCGGGTAACAGGCTACGCGGTTTCTGGTGTCGATCCCGCCATTATGGGCCTTGGGCCGGTAGAAGCGTCACTCCAGTGCCTGAAGCGAGCGGGCTGGACGTTGAATGATGTCGATCTCATTGAGGCCAACGAAGCCTTTGCCGCACAAGCGCTGGCGGTTGGCGAATCCCTGAACTGGGACAACGACCGGGTGAACGTAAATGGCGGCGCGATTGCGCTGGGCCATCCCATCGGTGCATCTGGTTGCCGAATCCTGGTGACACTGTTGCACGAAATGGCCCGCAGTAACGCGACCAAAGGGCTGGCTACGCTGTGCGTAGGCGGCGGTCAGGGCGTAGCGCTGGCGGTAGAGCGTTTGCAGGAGGTCTCTCATGCAAAGTAAGCCTGTCTGCGTTCTGGGGGCGGGGTTAATGGGGGTCGGTATTGCCACCCACTTCGCCCGTTATGGTCACGATATCTGGCTGTACGACACCGATAGCAGCCGAATTGCAGAAATTAGCGCCGTTGCCAGCGGTATTCTGGATGAGCTGATTACCGCCGAACAGTTTGCCGCAGACGAAAAAGAACAGGTTGTGAGTCGTCTGCACGGTACGACTTCGCTACCGGAGATTGCTGCGTGCGGGTTACTGATTGAAGCGATCCCGGAGCGGCTCGAGCTCAAGCACGCGTTGTATGCGCAACTGGAAGATCTGATCGCGCCTGAGGCCGTCATTGCCAGTAATACCAGCGGCCTGCCGCCGGATGCGCTGGCAGAAAAGCTCGTCCATCCTGAGCGGCTGCTCATCGCCCATTTCTGGCACCCGCCACATTTTATTCCGCTGGTCGAAATTGTCCCCGGCACCGCCACCAAAGCGGAATACCTGCGTGAGCTGCAACAGTTGCTGCTCTCGATGCAACTGGAAGCCGTCGTGCTCGATCGCGCCGCACCAGGGTTTGTCGGCAATCGACTGCAGTTTGCTTTGCTGCGTGAAGCGCTTCATATCGTTAAAAGCGGCATCGCCAGCGCAGAGGTGGTGGATCAGGTCATGCGCGCCTCGCTCGGACGTCGCTATGCGATGGTTGGCCCGCTGGAAGCGGCAGATATGACCGGACTCTCTACGGTGCAGGATATTTGTCGGCATCTGCTCACGGAACTGGCAACCGGCAGCGAGATGATGTCGTTGGTCGCTGACAAGGTAGCCAACGGTGATACCGGTTTACGCAGCGGTCAGGGATTTTATCGCTGGGATGATTCGCGCAAGGAGTACATCCAGCAACGCAGAGAGCATCAACTGCGTTTTGCCCTGAAACCATAACGTCTCTTTCTGTACCCCAATATAATAATAAGGAGTCATGATGAGTGTATTAATCGCCCTGGCAGCGCTGGGCCTGCTGATGCTTGCAGCCTATCGCGGATACAGCGTCATTCTGTTTGCCCCCATCGCGGCATTAGGTGCTGTATTACTCACTGAACCCAGCGCCGTCGGCCCTGCTTTCACCGGCCTGTTTATGGAAAAAATGGTCGGTTTTGTGAAGCTTTACTTCCCGGTGTTCTTGCTGGGTGCAGTGTTTGGCAAGTTAATCGAGTTATCTGGATTCTCACGTTCCATTGTTGCCGCCGCTATCAACATCCTCGGCCGTCGTCACGCTATTCCGGTGATCGTGCTGGTGTGCGCGCTGTTAACCTACGGCGGGGTTTCGCTGTTCGTCGTGGCGTTTGCGGTGTATCCATTTGCGGCGGAGCTGTTCCGCCAGAGTAATATTCCTAAGCGCCTGATCCCGGCCACCGTTGCGCTGGGCGCGTTCTCCTTCACGATGGACGCTCTGCCAGGCACGCCGCAGATCCAGAACATTATTCCGACCAGCTTCTTTGGGACTAACGCCTGGGCCGCGCCGTGGCTGGGGCTGATAGGCTCGCTGTTTATTATTTTCGTCGGTCTGGTTTATCTCGAACGTCAGCGTCGTAAAGCGCAGGCAAAGAATGAAGGCTATGGCACTGAACTGTTAAACGAGCCGGAAACGCCGGATAACATTAATCTGCCGAACCCGATCATCGCGATCTCTCCGCTGATCCTGGTTGGGGTATTTAACCTGCTGTTTACCCGCTGGATCCCACAGTGGTACGGCGCCACGCATCAACTTGAACTTCCGGGTCTTGCCAAACCGATTACCACCGAAGTCGGTAAAATCACCGCTATCTGGGCAGTGGAAGCGGCGCTGATTTCTGGGATCCTGCTGGTGGTGCTCTTCGGCTACCGCAACATTAAAGGTCGCCTGGCGGAAGGCAGCAGAACGGCGGTTGGCGGCGCGATCCTCGCGGCGATGAACACCGCGTCAGAGTACGGTTTTGGCGCAGTGATCGCCGCCCTGCCGGGCTTCCTCGTGCTTTCAAAAGCGCTGGCGGCTATTCCTGACCCGCTGCTCAATGAGGCTATCAGCATTACCACGCTTGCCGGGATCACCGGTTCGGCGTCTGGCGGGATGAGTATTGCGCTTGCCGCCATGTCTGACACTTTCATCGCTGCCGCACATGCCGCCAATATCCCACTTGAAGTCTTCCACCGCGTGGCATCTATGGCCAGCGGCGGTATGGACACCCTACCGCATAACGGCGCGGTCATTACCTTATTGGCTATCACCGGCCTTAGTCATCGTCAGGCGTATGGCGGAATTTTCGCTATTACCATCATTAAAAGTCTGGCCGTACTGTTTGTCATCGGCGTCTTCTACACCACCGGAATTGTTTAAGGAGAATCATCATGAACTTAACGGGAAAAACCGCCCTGGTTACCGGCTCGACCAGCGGTATCGGATTAGGTATCGCACAGGTGCTGGCGCAAGCTGGCGCCACCCTGATCCTCAACGGGTTTGGTGATGTTGATGCCGCCAAAGACGCTGTTGCGCAGTATGGCAAAACGCCAGGCTATCATGGCGCGGATCTGAGCGATGAAGCGCAAATTGCCGACATGATGCGCTATGCAGAGAGCGAATTCGGCGGTGTGGATATTCTTATCAATAACGCTGGGATCCAGCATGTTTCACCGATAGAAACCTTCCCGGTTGATAAATGGAACGCGATTATCGCGATTAACCTCTCCTCCGTTTTTCACACCACGCGTCTGGCGCTTCCCGGTATGCGCGCGCGAAACTGGGGGCGCATCATTAATATCGCTTCTGTTCACGGCCTGGTGGCTTCAAAAGAGAAATCTGCGTACGTAGCAGCGAAGCACGGTGTGGTGGGATTAACCAAGACCATCGCGCTGGAAACCGCGCAGACGGAAATCACCTGCAATGCGCTGTGTCCCGGCTGGGTGCTAACGCCGCTGGTCCAGCAGCAGGTCGATAAGCGTATTGCCGAAGGCGCAGATCCTGAGGCAGCCCGTGACGCCCTGCTGGCTGAAAAGCAGCCGTCGCGCGAATTCGTTACTCCAGAGCAGTTAGGGAATCTCGCGTTATTCTTATGTTCAGACGGTGCGGCGCAAGTGCGTGGCGTAGCGTGGAATATGGATGGCGGTTGGGTAGCGCAATAACATCATCAGGTGCCGGATAAGAACTGGTCACATCCGGCACGACTTTATTAAGACTTCAGTTTGTAATCCAGCGTTATTTCCGCTTTCAGAACCTGAGATACCGGGCATCCGGCTTTTGCTTTCTGGATGATGCCGTCAAACGTGGCGGCGTCTATCCCCGGCACGCTCACCTGGCTATGCAACGCGACTTTAGTGATCGCAAACCCGGCATCTACCTTATCCAGAGAAACATCGGCAGTGGTATCAATGGCATCTGGGGTAAACCCTGCTTCACCCAGCATCAGTGAAAGCGCCATCGAGAAGCAGGCTGCATGGGCCGCGCCAATCAACTCTTCAGGATTGGTACCTTTCTCACCTTCAAATCGTGTATTAAACCCATACGGTTGCTGATTCAACACGCCACTTTCGGTCGACACAGTGCCTTTGCCGCGCTTAATGTCGCCTTCCCAGTGTGCCTGACCTTTCTTATGGATAGTCATTATCGCTCTCCTGTGTTGTCGTCGGAGTTACTAGTATAGGACGCCCGGGGAAAAGTATGTTACATACGGGATAGTTCTCATTTGCCGCTTAAGCATTGACCTTTCAGATAAAATGACCGACCATCCAGAAAGCCGTTATGTTGAACATCGGCTTTATATCAGGTTGTATTTCGTCCGTTCTCATACGGGCTCGCCCTTGAAACCAGTAACAGGATTAAGGAGTTAGAATGAAATCGAACCGTCAGGCCCGTCATATTCTCGGACTGGACCACAAAATCTCAAATCAACGTAAAATCGTGACCGAAGGTGACAAAACCAACGTGGTCAACAATCCTACTGGAAGAAAGCGCCGCGCTGACGGCAAGTAGCCTTTCGCACGTCTGACTGAGTAACGAGATAAACACCATTGCAACCGCAGTGGTGTTTTTGCTTATAAAACCCCTTAACCCATTCACAATGCTTTATACTTCGCCCGTTTCCCTGGCGAACAGGCCACATACGATCATAAAGAGCGCCAGGGACGGTTATTCAAAAAAGAGTGAGTGACATGGAAAACGAAACTAAAAAACTGCGTTCCCTTTACATCCCTTACGCTGGCCCGGTACTGCTGGAATTCCCTTTACTGAATAAAGGGAGCGCCTTCAGTGTGGAAGAACGCCGTAACTTCAACCTGCTGGGGTTACTGCCGGAAGTCGTCGAAACGATTGAAGAACAGGCTGAACGCGCCTGGATCCAATATCAGGGCTTCAAAACCGAAATCGACAAGCATATTTACCTGCGCAACATCCAGGACACCAACGAAACCCTGTTTTACCGACTGGTGCATAATCACCTGGATGAGATGATGCCAGTTATCTATACCCCAACGGTCGGCGCAGCCTGTGAGCGTTTCTCTGAGATTTATCGTCGTGCGCGCGGCGTGTTTATCTCTTATCAGAACCGCCACAATATGGACGATATCCTGCAAAACGTCCCTAACCACAATATCAAGGTCATCGTTGTCACCGATGGCGAACGTATTTTAGGTCTTGGCGATCAGGGGATCGGCGGGATGGGCATTCCAATCGGTAAACTGTCGCTGTATACCGCATGTGGCGGAATTAGCCCGGCCTATACACTTCCGGTGGTACTGGACGTGGGGACCAACAACCAGCAACTGCTGAACGATCCGCTGTATATGGGCTGGCGCAATCCGCGTATCACTGATGATGAATACTACGAATTCGTTGATGAATTCATCCAGGCCGTGAAGCATCGCTGGCCGGACGTGCTGTTGCAGTTTGAAGATTTCGCCCAGAAAAACGCTATGCCACTGCTGACCCGTTATCGCGATGAAATTTGCTCATTTAACGACGATATTCAGGGCACCGCGGCGGTTACCGTCGGTACGCTGATTGCGGCTAGCCGCGCGGCCGGAAGCCAGCTGAGCGAACAAAACATCGTCTTCCTCGGCGCGGGTTCCGCAGGATGCGGGATCGCCGAGCAGATCATTGCGCAAATCCAGCGAGAAGGTTTAAGCGAAGAAGCGGCGCGTCAACGCGTATTCATGGTCGATCGCTTTGGCCTGTTAACCGACAAAATGCCGAACCTGCTCTCCTTCCAGACCAAACTGGTGCAAAAACGCGAAAATCTGCAGCACTGGGATACACAAGAAGATGTCCTGTCGTTGCTCGATGTGGTTCGCAACGTTAAACCTGACATCCTGATCGGGGTTTCCGGACAGGTTGGTCTGTTTACCGAAGAGATCATCCGCGAAATGCATAAGCATTGTCCGCGTCCGATTGTCATGCCGCTGTCTAACCCGACTTCTCGCGTAGAAGCCACGCCGCAGGATATCATCGCCTGGACCGAAGGTAACGCGCTGGTTGCGACCGGTAGCCCGTTTGCACCGGTACTGTGGAAAGAGAAAACTTACCCGATCGCCCAGTGTAATAATGCGTACATCTTCCCGGGTATTGGCCTTGGCGTGATTGCTTCTGGCGCGTCGCGCATCACTGATGAAATGCTGATGTCGGCCAGTGAAACGCTGGCACAGTATTCACCGCTGGTGCTCAACGGTGAAGGACTGGTGCTACCGGAACTGAAAGATATTCAGACGGTTTCTCGTGCCATTGCCTTTGCCGTCGGTAAAATGGCCCAGCAGCAAGGTGTGGCGGTGAAAACCTCCGCTGAAGCGCTGCAACAGGCTATTGACGATAATTTCTGGCAGGCGGAATATCGCGACTACCGTCGTACTTCTATCTGACGGTTTGCCCGGCGGCACATTGCTGCCGGGCGTGCAAAGTTTGCGCGAAAGTGTAATTTGCGATTACACTTTCGCTACCGATCAACACTCTGAAAAACAAAAGGAGGATACTTATGCTGTACTGTGAACGTTTTATCGTTTCACATGCTTTTGGCGATCGCCAGTGCTCAAGCGTTATCGGTATCGTGCTGCGATAACTTCTGCTTGAGCGAAGCTAACTTCTAAATCCCCTTCTCTCGGGCTTACCGGGTTATCGTCAGCGATGTTTGACGAGGCGTTTTCACGCCTGTAACTCTTGAGTAAGCAACAATGAGCACATTACTAACCGCACAATCCTTACACGTTGATACGGCATTCGGCACGCTATTCGACGATCTTTCCTTTACCCTGAAAAAAGGCGACCGCATCGGGCTTATCGGTTACAACGGCTGCGGCAAAAGCACGCTGTTAAAACTGCTCGATGGCACGATGTCGCCCACCAGTGGAGCAATCGCGCAAGCGAATCACTGCCATCTCGCGCGTGTAGAACAACATCTACCTGACGATATACTGCCTCTTACGCTGCAGGAAGCCGTTCTCGCTCAACTTCCTGAGCATGAGCGTGCGGCTCAACAATGGCGGGTTGAAGCGCTGCTTGCCGAAATGGGTTTCACGCCAGAGAACTTATCTCTGACAGCGCAAACGTTGAGCGGTGGCCAGCACACACGCTTGCTATTAGCGCGGGCGCTGATGCGTAATCCTGACCTGCTGCTGCTGGATGAACCGGGTAACCATCTGGATTTGCCAACATTACTGTGGCTGGAGCAGTTCTTACAGAACTGGTCTGGCAGTTTTGTGGTGGTTTCCCACGACCCGCAGTTGCTGGACGCGGTGACTCACGGAACGTGGATCCTGCGCGATCGCACTCTCCATGCCTTTGATCTGCCCTGTAGCGCGGCACGTCAGGCGCTGGCAGAAAGAGACGTCAGCGATGCTCTGCGCCACAAGGCTGAGCAAAAAGAGATAGACCGGGTTACCGCCAGCAGCAAACGGCTGGCAACCTGGGGGCGGGTCTACGACAACGAAGATCTCTCCCGCAAGGCCAAGCAGATGGAAAAACAGGTGCAGCGCCTGAAAGAGGTGCAGACAGAAGTGACGGCAGGAAGTCAGTGGACACTAACATTGCGGGGTGATTCCCTGCGTGCAGATCGTTTGCTGGAGATGACCAATCTGTCTGTAGCCCCTGCTCCCGACGCAGATACACTGTTTTCCATTGCCGGTATCCGGTTAAAAAGCGGCGATCGCGTGGCAATTGTCGGGCGTAATGGTTGCGGTAAATCATCGCTGTTAAGGCTTATCTGGCAACAGTTTCAGTCACCGCTGGCATCGACTTCACTGGTGTTGCACCCGCGCGTTACGCTGGGCTATTACGATCAGACGCTGCATCAGCTTGCCGATAACGATTCATTGTTTGACGCGCTGGAAGCGTTTGCCCCGCAGCCAGAGATTCGCAAGATGGCGCTGATTAGCGCGGGTTTTCCGTGGATTCGTCATACGCAGAGGGTCAATACATTAAGCGGCGGTGAGCGCTCCCGGCTGCTGTTTGTGGGGCTGACGCTTGCGCGCTACAGTCTGCTGATGCTCGATGAACCGACCAACCATCTGGATATGGAAGGTAAAGAGGCGCTGGCAGAAACGCTACAAAGCTATAACGGCGGCGTGTTGCTGGTCAGTCACGACCGGCAGCTTATCAGCCAAAGCTGTAACCGGTTCTGGTTAATCGACAATGGCGAACTCAGTGAATGGCACGATCTGGAGGCGGTTAATGCACGTATTAGGGAAACGTCCGCGGAGATAACCGTTCCCAAAACGGTGGTCGAAGCGAAAGTTGAAATAAGCTGTGACAGCGATGGATTGCTGGAACAACTCCTCGATCTGGAACAGCGTCTGGCCGACGATCTCGCCCGCAAGCCGAAACATCAAAAACCGCTGTTACAGGCGCAATGGCGTAAAGAGATTGAGCGTCTGAACTCACAACTGGAGTAATCTTTTTTGCCGGATGGCGCAAGCTTATCCGGCCTACACCAGCAAAATGCGCGTGTAGGCCTGCCATCCGGCATACCATTTATTGCTGCGGTTTTTTCTCTTTCCAGGCATCCCAGGCCTGTTTGATCTCTTGCTTTGCCGTGGCGGCGTCGTTGAAACCGTTTAATTCGACCTTCTTGCGCCCTTCCGGCAGATCTTTGTACACGCGGAAGAAAGATTCCAGACGTTGAACTTCAATCTTGGGCAGATCGCTCAATTCTTTGATGTTGTCATAAGTGGGGTCAATTTTACTGGCTGGCACGGCGACAATTTTGTCGTCCTTTTCACCGCCGTCGATCATCTTCAGGACGCCTATTGCGCGCAGCTTAATTAACGTCCCTGGAGCCAGCGGCGCACGAGTATAAAAGATAACATCCAGCGGGTCGCCGTCACCGGCTAAAGACTGGGTGAGTGAACCGTAGTTGGCGGGATAGGCAACCGGCATTGACTGGAAGCGATCGGCAACGATAAACCCGGTTTTGGCGTCGGTTTCATATTTAATCATTCCACCTGCCGGGATTTCGGTTACGGCATAAAACTCTTCCGGGTTGTTCTCCGGTTGAGGAAATTCGAGGATGTTCTGCGCCTGAACTGAAGCACAAAGAAATACGCTGACTGCGAGTAGTTTTTTCACCAGATGCATTGTCTTTTAACTCTTCTATTATTGGAAAGACAACACCTTACGTTCAGCAGATGACAGAAACATGACGTTTTTTTGGCAAAAAAATGGCGCTACCGATGTAGCGCCATTGCGTAGAGGGAACATCAGGGATTAGTTAACCCCTTCCTCGCTCTCTTTTTTCGCTTCTTGTCTTTCAACTTCGCGATACCAACGTGGGTGATGTTTCTTCGCCCAGCGACGGCTCACCTTCCCTTCAACCATGCCTTTAATCGAACCTTTCACCCAGAATGCCATATACATATGGATGAGGATGGCGTGCATCAGGATAATCCCCGCCGCCGCATGGATCAGCAGGCTATAGCGCACGACCTGCATTGGGAAGAACTGTGCAAAGTATGGACGCCAGATAATAATACCGGTAATCAGCAGCACGAAAATCATGCTCATGATCGACCAGAACATCATTTTCTGCCCGGCGTTGTACTTGCCCACATCCGCCACTTTGTGTTCATTGCCTTTCAGCACTTCCACAATGTTTTTCAGCCACGGAATATCTTTTTTATCCGGGATGTTGTGGTGCACAAAGCGCACAAACATGAACATTAGCGCGACGAAGATCAGTATGCCGAAGAACGGGTGCAAAATGCGTCCCATCTGCGGCGTACCGAAGGTTTGCGTCAGCCATTGCAGAGTCGGGAAGAAGAACGAAATCCCCGACAGCGCCACCAGGAAGAAGCAGATCACCACCGTCCAGTGACAGGCGCGGTCGATAAACTTCGTGCGCACAATCATTTTCGACTTACTCATGATGATCCTCCTCCTCGTCGTCCACTTCCTTATTCGGACCGATACCAATGTAGTGGTAAATCAGCCCGGCGAAGGTGGCGATAAATCCGGCAGCGGCCAGCGGTTTCAGCGCCCCTTTCCACAGATTGATAGAGGTATCGATCTGCGGATCTTTCGGCAGGCCGTGATACAGCTCCGGCTGGTTGGCATGATGCAGAACGTACATAACGTGCGTACCACCCACACCTTCCGGGTTGTAGAGACCGGCGTGTTCGAAACCGCGTGCTTTCAGTTTTGCCACGCGCTGTTCGCCCATTTCCAGCATTTCCTGCTTGGTACCGAAATGTATTGCCCCGGTCGGACAGGTCTTCACGCAGGCTGGTTCCTGCCCGACGCTGACCCGGTCGACACACAGCGTACATTTATACACGCGGTTATCCTCTTTATTGAGGCGCGGAATATTAAATGGACACCCGGCAATACAGTAGCCGCAGCCAATACAGTGTTCTGACTGGAAATCGACAATCCCGTTGGCGTACTGGATGATTGCCCCGGCAGACGGGCATGCCTTCAGGCAGCCCGGATCTTCACAGTGCATACAGCCGTCTTTACGAATCAGCCATTCCAGCTTGCCGTTCTGTTCGGTTTCGGTAAACCGCATCACCGTCCAGGACTTGGCGCTGAGATCGGCGGGGTTGTCATACACCCCGACGCAGTGGCCAACTTCATCGCGGATATCGTTCCACTCTGAGCATGCCACCTGACAGGCCTTGCAGCCTATACAGGTGGAAACGTCGATCAGTTTCGCGACCTCGGCTTTGTAATCACGGGCCTGAGGTGGCGGCGTGATGGAGTTTGTTGCGGACCGTTTGATGATGTCCTGCGTTTCCATAGACATATGTTCGCCTCCCTTACGCCTTCTCGATGTTAACTAAAAACGCTTTGTATTCCGGCGTTTGCGAGTTTGCATCACCGACATTCGGCGTCAGGGTGTTGGCGATAAAGCCTTTACGCGCGACTCCTTCAAAGCCCCAGTGGATTGGGATCCCAACCGTTTCAACCTGCTGACCGTTGACGTTCAGGGTACGCAGACGACGGGTCACCACGGCAACTGCGCGAATAAATCCACGTTTACTGCTAACTTTCACGTGATCGCCGTTGTTGATCCCTTTCGCTGCCGCCAGCGTTTCGCTGATTTCCACAAACTGCTCTGGCTGGGCAATCGCATTCAGCAATGCGTGCTTGGTCCAGGTATGGAAATGTTCGGTCAGACGATAGGTCGTCCCGACGTACGGGAAGTCCTGTTTCGTGCCCATACGGAGTTTATCCGCCTCGTACAGACGCGCTGCCGGGTTGGAGATCACATTCGGGTGCAGCGGGTTAGTACCCAGCGGCGTTTCCATCGGCTCGTAGTGTTCCGGGAACGGACCTTCCGCCATCTTATCGATAGCAAACAGACGCCCCAGCCCTTCCGGCTGCATGATAAATGGATTGGTGCCACTGCCCGGTGCCGCGGTATTGAAGTCCGGGATATCGTTACCCGTCCACTTCGTACCGTTCCACTGGATAAGCATGCGTTTTGGATCCCACGGTTTACCCTGTGGATCCGCCGAAGCGCGGTTATACAGCACGCGACGGTTCAGCGGCCATGCCCAGGCCCAGCCCAGCGTATTACCCAGACCTGACGGATCGGCGTTATCGCGATTGGCCATCTGGTTGCCCTGCTCGGTCCAGCTACCGGTATAAATCCAGCAGGATGATGACGTAGAACCATCATCGCGCAGCAACGCAAAGCTGTTGAGCAACTGACCTTTCTTCGCAACCAGTACACCGTTGGCATCATAGAGATCTTCCAGCGCATAGCCGTTGTTCTCTTTCGCCACTTCCTCTGAGTGCGGTTCGTCCGGCTGCTTATAGTTCCAGCTCATTTTCAGAACGGGTTCTACAGCTTTACCGCCTTCAGTGCGATACATTTCTCGCAGGCGGTGGTAAATACCGGCCAGAATTTCGCCGTCGTTGCGAGCTTCGCCCGGTGCGTCCTGACCTTTCCAGTGCCACTGCAGCCAACGGCCGGAGTTGGCGATGGAGCCGTCCTCTTCCGCAAAGCAGGTAGAAGGCAAACGGAAGACTTCGGTCTGAATCGACGCAGGATCAACGTCGTTTGACTCGCCGTGGTTCTGCCAGAACGTTGAGGTTTCGGTCACCAGCGGATCGATAACCACCAGATACTTCAGTTTGCTGAGGCTCTGCACCACTTTGTTTTTGTCCGGGAAGGACGCAACAGGGTTAAAGCCCTGACAGATGTAGCCGGTGACTTTTCCGCTATCCATCATGTTGAAGTATTTGATGACGTCGTAGGACTGATCCCACTTCGGCAGCCACTCAAAGCCCCAGTCGTTTTCTTTCTGTGCAGCATTACCGTAGAAAGATTTCATCAAGCTGACGAAGAACTTCGGATAGTTGCCCCAGTAGTTAACCTGATCGGCCAATGTCGCTTTTGGCGTGTTCGCGGCCAGATAGGTTTGCAGATCTGTCTGTTTCTCTGACGGCAGCGTCAGGTAGCCCGGCAGGCTGGTAGAGAGCAGACCTAAATCGGTTAACCCCTGAATGTTGGAGTGACCGCGTAAGGCGTTGACACCGCCACCTGCCATCCCCATGTTGCCGAGCAGCAACTGGATCATCGCCATGGTGCGGATGTTCTGTGCCCCGACGGTATGCTGAGTCCAACCCAACGCATACAGGAACGTGGTGGTGCGATCGGCTGCGCTGGTGGAAGCCAGCACTTCGCAGACTTTCAGGAAGTCTTCTTTCGGCGTACCACAAATGTTTTCCACCACATCCGGCGTGTAGCGGGAAACGTGCTGTTTTAGCAGGTTCCAGACACAGCGAGGATGGCTTAACGTTTCATCGCGTTTCGCGTAGCCGTTTTCATCGAACTGGTAGTTCCAGGACGATTTATCATATTGGCGTTTGTTTGCGTCATAACCGCTGAACAGACCGTCTTCGAAAGCAAAGTCATCCCGCACCAGCAGGCTGGCGTTGGTGTAATGCTTAACGTATTCAGCGTTGATTTTGTTGTTTTCAATCAGGTACAGCAAGACGCCGGACAGGAACGTAATGTCCGTGCCGGAACGAATTGGCGCATAGATATCCGCCACCGAAGCTGTACGTGTAAAACGAGGGTCAACAACAATCAGCGTGGCATCATTGTTGTTTTTTGCTTCCATCGCCCAGCGGAATCCCACCGGATGTGCTTCAGCGGCGTTACCGCCCATCACCATCACGACGTTAGCATTTTTAATATCAACCCAGTGGTTGGTCATCGCACCGCGACCAAATGTTGGAGCAAGACTTGCTACCGTTGGTCCGTGTCAGACGCGCGCCTGGTTGTCTACTGCCAGCATGCCGAGTGAGCGCACAAATTTTTGCGTCAGCATACCGGTTTCATTACTTGCCGCCGATGCACACAACATCCCAGTTGAAAGCCAGCGGTTTACCGTTACGCCCTGCTCATTCTTCTCGATAAAGTTGGCGTCACGGTCAGTTTTCATCAGCTTCGCGATACGGGTGAATGCTTCATCCCAGCTGATACGCTGCCATTTGTCGGAACCAGGGGCGCGATATTCCGGGTAACGCAGACGGTTTTCACTGTGCACGTAATCCAGTAATCCTGCGCCCTTAGGACATAATGCCCCGCGGCTCACCGGATGATCCGGATCCCCTTCAATATGGTAAATCGACTCTTTGGCGTTTTTTGCTCCATCTCCCAGGCTATACATTAATAGCCCGCAACCTACGGAACAGTATGTGCAGGTGTTTCGGATCTCTTTGGCGCGTAACAGCTTATAGTTTCGCGCCTGAGCCAGTGCCATTTTGGGTGCAAAACCCAAAGCGGCCACTGTTGTTCCCGCCATACCGCCCGCGCAGATTTTAAAAAATTGTCTGCGGCTGACGTCCATTGCTTTCCTCTTTTTTGCAGGGGTTCGTACATGAAATCTCTCAAATTGCGCCAGCGCAGCAGTCTGAAAGATGCCATGTACAACTTCGCGACGAAACTATCAGCTATATCCATATTTTTTTTGCGTCAAATCAATAACGAAACGGTTCCGCTACTAAATAGTGCACTTTGTTTAACCCTTGTACCCATAAGGGAGTATGGGAAAGGCAATTAATTAGCGCGCTACGGTATAAAAGTGCTATAAATTTCAGCTTAAATTTTTGCCAGTACCATGGACAGACAATCAGAATGACAAAACAAAAGGCAACGTTAATTGGGCTCATTGCCATCGTGCTCTGGAGTACGATGGTCGGACTCATGCGTGGGGTAAGTGAAGGACTGGGTCCTGCGGGCGGCACAGCAATGATTTTTTCGTTAAGTGGTCTGTTGCTGATTTTTACCGTCGGCTTTCCGAATATCAGAAAAATTCCTGTGCGCTATTTAATCGCTGGTAGCGTGCTTTTTGTTACTTATGAAATATGTTTAGCGCTGGCTCTCGGTTATGCGGCTACTCGTCACCAGGCTATTGAAGTCGGTATGGTCAATTATCTCTGGCCGAGTTTGACGATATTGTTTGCTATTTTATTTAATGGTCAAAAAACAACCTGGCTGGTGATCCCTGGATTAATTATCGCATTGACCGGGGTTTGTTGGGTATTGGGTGGTGAAAACGGTCTTAACCTTGATGAAATTATCAGCAATGTTGCCAGCAGTCCGCTGAGCTATTTTCTCGCCTTTCTCGGCGCTTTTATCTGGGCAACGTATTGCACGGTGACCAATAAATATGCAAAAGGCTTTAACGGCATCACCGTGTTCGTTTTACTAACAGCCGCAAGTTTGTGGATTTACTATTTTATGACTCCGCAACCAGAAATGATTTTCAGCACTTCGGTGACTATTAAAATGTTCTCAGCGGCATTAACGTTAGGATTTGCCTATGCGGCGTGGAATATTGGCATTTTGCATGGCAACGTGACCATCATGGCCGTAGGATCCTATTTTACCCCTGTGCTCTCTTCTGCACTGGCTGCTGTGTTACTCAGTGCACCGCTTTCGCTATCTTTCTGGCAGGGCGCACTGATGGTCTGCGCGGGATCGCTACTTTGTTGGCTGGCAACGCGCCGCGCCTGAAAAAAAGCCGGGTTTTATCACAAACAAATAAAACCCGGCTATACTTTAGACAAATTGATGAATAATAATTGTTCATTCCACTTGCGATTTATGTTTGTATTTGTTTAATTAAATGTTAAATATATGGTAATTAGTTAACACACGAAAATATTATGCGGTTATCTATATCCCTTCATATGCATATATTACACATGCGAAACTAACGCCATTTAAATCATAGCCCTGACAATAGTCCCCTACGTAAATATACCCATTCAGATTTGTCACATATAAAGATTAATACAATCAACCATATTATGTAGATCTGGATCACACAACTTCAAATATTTCGCAATATTATGAAACTTATTATTGAACTTATACCACTGCGTCATTTAAAAATAGTTTGCCATTGACGAACCCCTTCGTTTAGCAATGGTTTAGGAAACACACCAAGAAAAAATTATAAGGATTATTTAGAATGAAACTTAAATTAGTTGCAGTGGCAGTGACTAGCCTGTTGGCGGCAGGTGCGGTAAACGCAGCTGAGGTATATAACAAAGACGCAAACAAACTGGATATCTACGGTAAAGTTCACGCTCAGCACTACTTCTCTGACGACACCAGCAGCGATGGCGACAAAACCTACGCGCGTCTGGGCTTCAAAGGCGAAACTCAGATCAACGACCAGCTGGTTGGCTTCGGTCAGTGGGAATATGAATTCAAAGGTAACCGTACTGAATCCACCGGTGGTTCCGACAAAGATAAAACTCGTCTGGCATTCGCTGGTCTGAAATTCGCTGAATACGGTTCTTTCGACTACGGTCGTAACTACGGCGTGGCCTACGACATCGGCGCATGGACCGACGTTCTGCCAGAGTTCGGTGGCGATACCTGGACCCAGACTGACGTATTCATGACTGGCCGTACTACTGGCGTTGCAACCTACCGTAACACCGACTTCTTCGGTCTGGTTGAAGGTCTGAACTTTGCAGCTCAGTACCAGGGCAAAAACGAAGACAAACGTAATCCTAACGAAGCTAATGGCGACGGTTTTGGTCTGTCTACCACTTATGAGTACGAAGGCTTTGGTGTAGGTGCTACCTATGCAAAATCTGACCGTACTGATTCTCAGGTAAACCGCACAGATCTTCTCAATCTGAACGCTAAAGGTAAAAACGCTGAAGTATGGGCTGCTGGCTTGAAATATGATGCGAACAACATCTACCTGGCAACCACCTACTCTGAAACCCGCAACATGACTGTGTTTGGTGATGCTGATTATATCGCTAACAAAACGCAGAACTTTGAAGCTGTTGCTCAGTACCAGTTCGACTTCGGTCTGCGTCCGTCCATCGCTTACCTGAAATCCAAAGGTAAAGACCTTAACACCACTTATGGCGACCAGGATCTGGTTGAGTACATCGATTTAGGTGCTACCTACTACTTCAACAAAAACATGTCTACCTTCGTTGATTACAAAATCAACCTGCTGGATGACAATGCCTTCACTAAAGCTGCCGGTGTAAGCACCGACAACATCGTGGCTGTTGGTCTGAACTACCAGTTCTAATTTTGTTGTAGTCAGAATACAAAGCCAGTCCTTCAAGGGCTGGCTTTTTCTCTTGATGTAGACTCGGTCATAAGGAGTATGCCGTGCAGACATTCACTGGTCGTTGTCTTTGCGGACAGAGTCATTTTACCGTTGACGTCGAAATGCTGGATGTCTATGCCTGCCATTGTACGCTGTGTCAGAAATGGTCTGGCGGCATCGCCATGTATCTGGAAGCCAGCGCTCACCCGCTGATGTCACCAGAATCGGTAGAACCTTCGCACTTTCCTTCCTCAAATCGTGGTGAACGGTTCTTCTGTTCCGGTTGCGGATGCCCACTGTGGTTTACGTTGACGGACAGCGATCGCTACTTTATTCCGTGGACACTTCTGGAACTTAATGAGGTAGATCGCCGCCGCCTGATATTAGCGGCAGAAATCTATACGGAAACACAGCCTGCGTTCTGGAGATTGACGGGGCAATACGCTCGACTGAGTGGGAAAGAAGTCGAAGAGATGGATTACCCCTGTCATTTAGCTCACTAGTTATTAACGTTGTACCTTTGCCAGACTGAACCACATTCCTATCGCTAATACGATAAGCATGCTGCCGGCGCTGCTTAAGGCCACGCTATGTGACCAGGTGAACGCTTCTCTGGCAGCCGTCAGCAATGCCTCACTCAGTGACGACGGGAGCGAGTGCGCCAGTTGTACCGCCTCCCCCTGACCTGCCCCCACGATTAGATACAACACTCAGTTAGTAACGTCGGAATCTTCATTCTCAGAATGACCCTTTCTCCAGC
>NZ_JAOWFA010000009.1:0-206 GCF_030333885.1 Citrobacter sp. Cf132 | reverse complement strand
TCATTTCTTATTACGGAGAAATGAAACAGTGTGTCGTTTCAATTTTCAGCTTGATCCAGATTTTTAAAGAGCAAAACTTCGCAGTGAACCTTTTCAGGTACACTCTGAAGTTTTCTTGTGTTTTTGCAGTAAAGATGGTGGAGCTATGCGGGATCGAACCGCAGACCTCCTGCGTGCAAGGCAGGCGCTCTCCCAGCTGAGCTATA
>NZ_JAOWFA010000008.1:0-456 GCF_030333885.1 Citrobacter sp. Cf132 | reverse complement strand
TGGTGTTGATACATCAACCGTTAGCCGGTTAGTAAACCAAAAAGCTGACCTTTCTTATGAAATGGCATTACGCCTATCAAAAGCCTTAGGGCGTTCTGCTGACTCTTGGATGAAAATGCAAATAGCATATGGTTTATATCGTGCTCAAGATAAAGTAAATCTTGAAGAAGTTGAGGTGGTTTACCGCCCACGGAACTTGGATGCTCCTGAAAAACAGGTCCATGAATTTTATGAAAATATCTAAAAACGATATTTCATTTAGGTAAAGAAAAGCTCCTAACCATAGGGGCTTTTTGTCTCTACACCTGTGTATTTATGTGAAGACCTAAGGCAGCATCGTTATTCCTGAAGATGCTTAAACAGCGGGTGTTGAGCCTGTATCAACCATTGATAGTGATCTGTATATCCTCTTCACTAACCCCAAACTTCATAGCCAGCCCCCTTCTATGCTTACCT
>NZ_JAOWFA010000007.1:0-259 GCF_030333885.1 Citrobacter sp. Cf132 | reverse complement strand
CTCAGGCCGCAGTCGGTAACCTCGCGCATACAGCCGGGCAGTGACGTCATCGTCTGCGCGGAAATGGACGAACAGTGGGGCTATGTCGGGGCTAAATCGCGCCAGCGCTGGCTGTTTTACGCGTATGACAGGCTCCGGAAGACGGTTGTTGCGCACGTATTCGGTGAACGCACTATGGCGACGCTGGGGCGTCTTATGAGCCTGCTGTCACCCTTTGACGTGGTGATATGGATGACGGATGGCTGGCCGCTGTATGAAT
>NZ_JAOWFA010000006.1:0-281 GCF_030333885.1 Citrobacter sp. Cf132 | reverse complement strand
CTCAGAAGTGAAACGCCGTAGCGCCGATGGTAGTGTGGGGTCTCCCCATGCGAGAGTAGGGAACTGCCAGGCATCAAATTTAGTGTGCTGATATGGCTCAGTTGGTAGAGCGCACCCTTGGTAAGGGTGAGGTCCCCAGTTCGACTCTGGGTATCAGCACCAGTTTTTCGGTTAAAGTTCGGCACTTAGAAAAGAATTTGTCTGGCGGCTGTAGCGCGGTGGTCCCACCTGACCCCATGCCGAACTCAGAAGTGAAACGCCGTAGCGCCGATGGTAGTGTG
>NZ_JAOWFA010000005.1:0-211 GCF_030333885.1 Citrobacter sp. Cf132 | reverse complement strand
CTCAGAAGTGAAACGCCGTAGCGCCGATGGTAGTGTGGGGTCTCCCCATGCGAGAGTAGGGAACTGCCAGGCATCAAATTGCAGTAAACCGGGATGAAGAATCCGGGTAGTGACAAAGAAATTCGGTGGAGCGGTAGTTCAGTTGGTTAGAATACCTGCCTGTCACGCAGGGGGTCGCGGGTTCGAGTCCCGTCCGTTCCGCCACTTATTA
>NZ_JAOWFA010000004.1:0-819 GCF_030333885.1 Citrobacter sp. Cf132 | reverse complement strand
GCTGGAGAAAGGGTCATTCTGAGAATGAAGATTCCGACGTTACTAACTGAGTGTTGTATCTAATCGTGGGGGCAGGTCACAGTTGCATCTGATACTGGTGTTCCACTATAAGCAACGTTTGCAGTACCTTTCAGATAGTAATCCTCCATTTTTTCGAGAGGCCATAGAGTTCCATTACTGTCAGGAATTGCATTTTTCCCAAACCCAGCCATGTTTAATTTCGAAGCTATATCAATAAAGAAAGTCTCAAGACAAAAATGTTGTCCCGCTTGATTCTTTCCAGTCAACGGCTCGATAACGGGATAACGTACAGCAGTCCCCTTGACCATTGTTGCTTCCAGCATCGGATGCTGGACATAACGTTCCAGATATGTAATGTCAGGGATAATATAATCTGCATACATGCTGGTATCACTAACGACAATATCACTGGCAATAATTAATGGTATTTTTGTTGGGTCACAAATCCCTCGAATAATATCTTCTTTACCCATGCCTGGAGCGCTGTATAAAGGTGTACACATATGCCACAACAGAATGTCGGCTGTATACGGATAACCTTCCAGTGCTGAAGGCAAGATATCACTGAAAATATCTTTAGTGAAAGGGAACCACGGCCTTTTAGCTGGGTAGGGGGGTTCGCCACGAGCAACCTTTGTCTTAAATTCAGTAGAGTCTTCATAACGAAAACCATCTTCACGTGTAATTTTTATACCAAATTGAGCTGGCACCAAAGAAGGGTAAGCGTACAGCGAGAACCGTATTGACGGGAACGGGTTATTCAGTTGGCAGGGTTATTCGCCAGGGTAACAGTTCGCT
>NZ_JAOWFA010000003.1:0-233 GCF_030333885.1 Citrobacter sp. Cf132 | reverse complement strand
AGCAGGAACGCGATGAGCCCTTCTTCGTGCGGGCTGTCACCTCATCTTCGGACCATCGAAACTCTTCTGCTTCTGTCGGAGCGTCAGCTCCAGCTCGTTCTGACGCTGATACTCCAGTGCAGCCTTCTCCTCGATGGCATTCAGTTCCCGGACAAGCGGCGCAGCTGCTCGCTTAAACTCAGCACCTGCGTGCTCAAGTCCGACACGCGCTCGTTCAGCACCGCGTTCTCCCG